>NZ_DALZXX010000302.1:0-1054 GCF_031988965.1 Microbacterium sp. | reverse complement strand
ACGTGCGGCGCGTCGAGGTGCGACCGTGCCCGGCGCCCCCGGAGCTCCTGCCGTTCCCGGAGCATCGGCAGCAGCCTCCGCACGCGGACAGCTCGTGGGGTCGATGAACGAAGGGGTCAACGGCCTGATCGGCGGCGTGGACCTGGCCGACGTCGAGCCCGAGAGCGTCGTCAAGATCCCGACCGGGCGCCTCGTGGGATCGCAGCTGATCTCGAGCGTGCTGTGGTTCGTCTTCTTCGGAGCGATCTTCGCCGTCGCCGTGGGCGGCGTCGTGATCGGCTCGCTGATCGACGGCGATCCGATCGAGGGGTTCCTCGGCCTCGGAATCACGCTGGGAATCGGAATCCCGATGATCATCGCGGTCGTCGGTATCACCTGGGCGCAGATCTCGAAATCGCTGCGGTACTCGATCGCCCCGACGCCCGACGGCGTCCGCATCACCTACGGGCTGCTGACCACCGTGACCGAGACCCTGCCCCCGGGGCGCATCTTCGCCGTGGAGGTCACGCAGTCGCTGCTGTGGCGTCCGTTCGGGTGGTGGACCATCAGGATCAACCGCATGAGCGGCAAGAGCGCGGCGCAGCAGTCGTCCGGATCCGCCCAACAGTTCAACGTCGTCCTTCCCGTCGGCAAGCGGGCCGACGTCGAGCGCGTGCTGTCGCTCATCCTCCCCGACGCGCAGCCCGCCGATCTGCAGCTCGTCTGGGATCACGGCATCCTCGGCCCCGTGGAGGGTGACCCGTACCGCGTGATGGCTCGCCGTGCGTGGTGGCGTCGGCCGCTCTCATGGAAGCGCCATGGCTTCGTCCTGACCGACATGGGACTCCTGCTGCGTCGCGGCGTGATGTGGCGCAAGCTCGCGATCTTCCCGCTGGCCCGGCTGCAGGGTGTCTCGCTCTCGCAGGGGCCGATCGATCGCGCGCAGCGGGTGTCCGGCGCGCAGGTGCACTCGGTGCAGGGCCTCATCACGGGGTACCTGTCGGGCCTCGAGCGCGCCGATGCCCTGTTCCTGATCGACACCGTGAGCGCTGCCGCGGTTGCCGCCGCCGAGCGG
>NZ_DALZXX010000301.1:0-1059 GCF_031988965.1 Microbacterium sp. | reverse complement strand
TGCCCATCGCGCCAGCGCCAGCGCGCGCCAGTCGTCGGTGAGCAGCCCCAGCATCCGCATCCCGGCGAGCGCGCCGACCACGAAACGCGCCGGCAGCTTCACCCGCTGCGCCAGCCCGTCGGCGAGATCGGTGGGGTCCACCGTGACGAAGAGGACCACTGCCGGCAGCCCGATCGCGAGCACGCGCACGGCCGTCGCCGCAGCGAGCGCGAGCGACCCGTCACTGATGCGGATGACGAACCACTCGAAGTGAATCGTGCCGCTCGTCGCGCCGTACAGCGCGATCGTGACGGCACCGAGCGGTGCCGCGATCCACAGCACCGCGGTGCGCGTCCAGAACTCCTTCGCCCGGAGCCCGGCGAGCAGCAGCAGCGGGATCTCGAGGAGCAGTGCGACGGATGCCGAGACGACGTCGATCGAGAGAACGAGAGGCAGGGCGATGAGCAGAGCAGCCGCGAGCTTGGCCAGGGCGGACCGCGGCGCGAGGGGCCCTGCACGATCGACGCGGGCCGTGAGCGGATCGATCATCGGCCCACCTCGACACGTCGAGCGTGCAGCGCGTCGAGCACGGCCTCGTCGTGACTGATCGCGACGATCGCCGTTCCCTCGTCGCGCAGCCGTGCGATGAGGGCGACCAGCTCGGCCCAGGTCGAGGCGTCCTGTCCGAAGGTGGGCTCGTCGAGCACCAGCATCCGCGGCCGGGTGGCGAGCGCTGCAGCGACCGTGAGCCGACGCTTCTCGCCTCCCGAGAGTGTGTAGGGATTCGCGTCGGCCAGCGCCGTGAGCCGCAGGCGCGCGAGGAGCTCGTCGACGCGCGCGGCGATCTCGCTCTCGGCCATCCGCAGAGCGCGGGGGCCGACCGACAGCTCGTCGCGCACGGTCTTCGCGAGGAGTTGATGTTCGGGCGTCTGCAGCACCGTGGCGATGCGGGTGAGCAGAGCACGCGACGACCAGCGGAAGGGATCGCTCTTCTCCCCCGCGGCGAGCGCGGGCAGCGCCGCGACGTGACCCGCCTCGGCGGGGATGAGCCCCGCGAGGGTCAGCCCGAGGGTGGATTTT
>NZ_DALZXX010000300.1:0-1075 GCF_031988965.1 Microbacterium sp. | reverse complement strand
CGCGTCGAACCAGCGCAGGACGTCGCGGGCTTCGGGGTGCGCGGCGACGTGCGCGCGGACTGCCTCGCCGCTGCCGAGGCAGTGCACCGCCAGCCGCTCGTCGTACTGGCCGAAGCTCGGCACGATCAGGGTTCCGCCGATGTAGCGGTCGTCCCAGGGGAGGGCGAGCGAGCCGATACCGCCGCCGAAGCTCTCGCCCACATAGTAGAGAGGCACATCGCCGTTCAGGGCGACGAGCGCGTCGGGAGCCACAGATCGCGAGCGCACAGCCCCAGCGAGTACCGATCGGGGTCATCGATGCCCGCGAGCACGTGCTCGGCGGTCAGCTCGGGGGCGCCCACGCCGGCGTTGAGCGTCGGCAGGCCTCGCGCGACCGGGAAGATCGCGGCCGCATCGTCGGGCACGCGGGCGAGATCGACCGCGTCACGCCCTCCGTACCCGTGGCTGTGCACGACGCCGACGCGCGCGACCTCTGAGACGGGGTCGACGACCCAGGCGCGCAGGCGCGTGCCGTCGACCCCCGAGTACTCGATCACCGAGACGCGCCTGCCCTCTGCTGAATCGACCGACAGGACCACCGGCGCGGCATCCACCTGCCGTGCCTCGTCGCGCCACCGCATCCAGCGCTCCGCGAAGCCCTCGGGTGGCGCGATCGGCGCGATCGTGCGCAGCGTCTCGAGCGTGTGACCGTAGCTGGCATCGAAGGCGGCAGCGGGGAACCAGGTGTCATAGGGAGCGGGGAGGGTCATGCGTGCGTGGGTCCTGTGAGAGTGGTCGATCGGGGGTGAGTCAGGGGCGGAGCGGCGGGCGGCCCCGTGGCAGACTGGAGGCCCCACCGGAAGGAGAGCGCGTGCTGGTCACCGAGCGACGAGAGCGCATCCTCGCGGCGGCGCGCGACCGCGGTGCGGCATCGATCCCCGAACTCGCGGCTGCTCTGCAGGTCAGCGAGATGACCGTGCGTCGAGACATCGATCAGCTGGCCGACGAGGGCGTCGTCGAGCGGGTGCGTGGCGGGATGCGGCTGCTCGCCGGCCACCGTCCGAGCGCTGCTGCGGCCGTGTCGCCCGAGCGCCAG
>NZ_DALZXX010000299.1:0-1110 GCF_031988965.1 Microbacterium sp. | reverse complement strand
GGTGAGACCGCGCTCGGTGAGCACACTCGAGATGTCGGTGCGCACCTGCGACAGAGCATCCGTCGCCTGCTGCACGACCGAGCCCGCCCGATCGGCGATGTCCGCCAGCTGGCGGTTTCCATCGCTGACCTGCTGCGCGCCGGAGGCGAGGGTGTTCGCGCCCTCGGCGAGCTGCGCCGTGCCGGCCGCGAGCTGAGCGGTGCCGTCGGCGAGCGTCGCACTGCCCGACGATGCGGTGTTCGCGCCGTCGGTCAGCTGGGTCGCGCCGTCGGTGGCCTCGATGAGGTTGTCGCGCACATCGCTGAGGCCGGTGAGCAGGCGCTCGGCGGCCTGGGTCCCCACGGTCTGCGCCACCGAGCTGCGGATCTTCTCGACCGCCTGCGTACCCATGGACGACGCGAGATAGTTGTTCGCGTCGTTGGTCTCGAGCTCGATGCGCGCTTGATGCGGATCGTCGCCCGCGGCCGAGGTGAGCGCTGCCGAGAAGTCGGCGGGAATCGTCACGGTGAAGTCGACGGTGCCCTGTCGCAGAGCATCCGCCGCCTCGTCGACGCTCATGCGCTGCCAGTCGAAGGCGTTGCCCTCGATGAGATTGTCGGCCACGTCTTCGCCGTAGTTCACGGTCTCGCCGGTGGGAGCATCCGTTCCCGTGGTGGGCTCGGGGGCTCCCTGGTCGTCGACGACGAGCGCCACAGGCACCTCGGGGAACTTCGCGTAGGGGTCCTGGTTGGCCCACAGGTACAGGCCGCCGTAGAGGATCGGCACGCACACCAGAGCGATCAGGGCGATCACGCCCATCTTGCTCGCGGTCAGTCGCCGCAGTTCCGCGGCGATCATGGCGGGAACCTTCATCGGTCGGCTCCGTTCTCGGTGGTGTCGGCGGCCGGCTCCGGTTCGGGTTCCGGCTCCGGTTCGGGTTCTGGCTCCGGCTCCGGTTCCGGCTCGGGTTCGGGTTCGGGCTCGGGTTCGGGCTCCGGTTCCGGTTCGGTATCGTCTGCGGGCGCGGCCAGCACGAGCGGTTCGATGGGCCCCGAGGCGTTGATGGCCTCGAGCTCGTGCATCCGCTCCAGGGCGACGGCGGCCGAACCGCCGACGATGACGAGCATGGCG
>NZ_DALZXX010000298.1:935-1144 GCF_031988965.1 Microbacterium sp. | reverse complement strand
ATCCGGATGCGGTGAGCGAGGCGGTGCGTCTCGCGGCATCCGCCCGTCGCCTGCTCGTGCTCGCGAACGGACTGTCGTCGCCCATCGCGAACGACCTGGCCATGCGGCTCACGGCCTCGGGGCGGTCGGCGGAGTTCATCGCCGATGCGATCGCCCAGCAGATCGCCGCTCGCCACCTCACGGCGGAGGACGTCTGCCTGGTGGTGAGC
>NZ_DALZXX010000298.1:0-761 GCF_031988965.1 Microbacterium sp. | reverse complement strand
CGACGAACTCGAACACACCTCGCGCGTGGCCTACCTGGTGTTCGCGGAGGTGTTCGCCGCCGCGGTCACCACAGAACGCGGAGCGGATGCCGTCACGGCGCGTGCCCACGCGCTCGAGGTCGTCTCCGACAACCTCGGCGAAGGCGCCTAGCCGCGACTCGCGACGCCCGTCAGTCCCGCGCGGTCTGCAGCAGCGTCCACAGCTCGGCGCGGGCGGGGAACGTCGACAGATCGGTGCCGAGGATCGTGCCGGCCTGGGCGATGCGCGAGCGCAGCGTGTGACGGTGCACCCCCAGCGCGGTGGCCGCCGGCTCCGCTGTGGCATCGTGCTCGAGCCAGACGCGCAGCGAGCGTTCGAGATCGGTGCCGGATCGCGCATCGTGATCGCGGAGCGGCGCGAGACGCGACTCCGCGACGAGCCGGGCCTCGTCTGTGGCGAGGGCGCTCAGGATGCTCGAGCCCACGGTGTCGGTATAGTGCGCGACCCCGGCATCCGTCTGCTGCCTCAGCGCCGCGAGGGCCTGCGCGTGCGCGCGGGAGAACGCGTCGTACGACTCCGATCCCGAGGCCCCGATGCGGATGCCGAAGCGCATGGCGACCTCGTCGAGCAGCGCCTCGTCGGTCATCGAGATGCAGAGCACGACGCCCTCAGGCGACTCCGCGAGGAAGCTGGGCGTGCCATGCTCCGATCGCCGTCGCTCCCACCAGTCGATCAGCGGGCCGGCCGGCGCATCCGCCGCGACGGCGACGACGACGGGCGC
>NZ_DALZXX010000297.1:0-1145 GCF_031988965.1 Microbacterium sp. | reverse complement strand
GCCTTGGCTCCGGCGCCGACCGCCGAACGCTTCCATCCGCCGAACGGCTGGCGCTGCACGATGGCACCGGTGATACCGCGGTTGACGTAGAGGTTGCCGGCTTCGACGCGGTCGAGCCAGGTCGCGACCTCGGCGGAGTCGAGCGAGTGGATGCCGGCGGTGAGGCCGTAGTCCACGGCGTTCTGCAGGCGGATCGCCTCGTCGAGGTCCTTCGCATGCATGATGCCGAGCACGGGCCCGAAGAACTCGGTGAGGTGGGTGGTCGATCCGGGTGCCACGCCGACCTTGACGCCGGGCGTCCACTGGCGTCCCTCGTCGTCGAGCTTCTTCGGCTCGACGAGCCAGCGCTCGCCCCGGTCGAGGGTCGTGAGCGCGGTGAGCAGCTTGCCGTTCGCCGGCTCGATGATCGGTCCCATCTGCGTCGCCGGGTCGTCGGGCAGCCCGACGCGCATCGAGGTGACGGCGTCGACCAGCTGACGCTCGAACCGCTTCGAGTCGGCGACGGATCCGACGAGGATCGCGAGGGATGCCGCCGAGCACTTCTGGCCCGCGTGGCCGAAGGCGCTGCGCGCCACGTCCGCCGCCGCGAGGTCGAGATCGGCCGACGGCGTGACGATGATCGCGTTCTTGCCGCTCGTCTCGGCGAGCAGCGGCAGGTCCGAGCGGAACGAGCGGAACAACTGCGCGGTCTCGTAGGCGCCGGTGAGGATCACCCGGTCGACCTCGGGGCTCGCGACCAGACGCGTGCCGAGGTCGCGGTTCGCGAGGTCGACGAGCGCGAGCAGATCGCGCGGAACCCCCGCCGCCCACAGCGCCTCGACCATCACCGCGCCGCAGCGCTGCGTGAGCTTGGCCGGCTTGATGATGACGCCGGATCCCGAGGCGAGGCCCGCGAGCACGCCACCGGCGGGGATCGCGACCGGGAAGTTCCACGGCGGCGTGACCACGGTCACCTTCGAGGGCACGAACTCCGCCCCCACGATGTGCTCGAGGTCGAGCGCACGCTCGGCGTAGTAGTGCGCGAAATCGATCGCCTCGCTGACCTCGGGGTCGGCCTCGGCGATCGTCTTGCCCGCCTCGTGGGCCATGATCTCGATCAGCTGCCCGCGACGCGCGGCGAGCTCGTCGCCGGCGCGGTGCAGCAC
>NZ_DALZXX010000296.1:0-1145 GCF_031988965.1 Microbacterium sp. | reverse complement strand
CGGCCACGGGCCCCGCGGTGATGCGCATCGCGGCGGCGGCGGGTGTGACGAGCAGCGCCATCACGAGGAGGGCGCCGATGATGTGCACGCTGACGGCCACGATCAGGCCCAGCAGCACCATGAACAGCAGGCTCACGGCCCGGGTGGGCACGCCACGGGCGGCGGCCGACTCGGGGTCGAGCGAGTCGAAGCGCAGCGGATTCCACATGAGCAGCAGTCCGATCAGCACGACGATGCTGATGCCGAGCAGCCAACCGAGGTCAGGGCTCGAGACCGAGACGATCTGCCCGGTCAGCAGGCTGAACCGGTTGGCGCTGCGTCCGTCGTAGAGCGAGAGGAACAGGATGCCGAGGCCGAGCCCGAACGGCATGAGCACCCCGACGATCGAGTTGCGATCGCGGGCCTTCGCGCCGAGCACGCCGATCAGGATTGCCGCGACGAGCGCCCCTCCGAGGGATCCGACCACCACGCTTCCGCCGAAGAGCAGAGCCGCTGCGGCACCGGCGAACGACAGCTCGCTGACGCCGTGCACCGCGAACGCGAGGTCGCGCTGCATCACGAAGACGCCGATGAGCCCGCCGACGATTCCGAGCACGGCGCCCGCGATGATCGAGTTCGCGAGCAGGGCGACGAGCTCGCCGTAGTCCTGGAACGAGAAGACGTCGCTCCAGTCGACCGTCTGCACGATGCCGGTCACGAGGTTCATGCGGCACCTCCGTGATCGTGGTCGTGCGCATGCTCGTGGTGGGGCTCGGCATCCGGTACGCCGACGACCACCAGCCGGTCCCCGGCCCGCAGCACGAACACCGGGGTGCCGTAGAGCTCGGTGAGCACTCGCGTCTGCAGCACCTCTTCGGGGGTGCCGAGCACGAAGCGACCGCCGGCGATGTACAGGATGCGGTCGACGCGGCCGAGGATCGGGTTCACATCGTGCGTGACGAACAGCACCGCCGCGTCGCGCTCACGGCGCTGGCGGTCGATGATGTCGGTGACGGCGACCTGGTTCGCGAGGTCGAGGTTCGACAGGGGCTCGTCGCACAGCAGCAGCGACGGCTCGTCGGCGAGCGCCTGACCGACGCGCAGGCGCTGCTGCTCGCCGCCCGAGAGCAGCCCGACGCGGCGGTCGGCGTAGTGCGCGGCCCCCA
>NZ_DALZXX010000295.1:0-1159 GCF_031988965.1 Microbacterium sp. | reverse complement strand
GACGTCGACGACGACATGCGCTCGTCCGATCGCCTGGTCTTCGCCGCAGGCGAGGTCACCGGCATCGGCGGCGCCATCGCCTCGTGCGCCGAGGGCGAGCTCGCAGGATCCGCGGTGGCGCAGGACCTCGGCGCTTCGACCGACCGACGCACCATGGCGCGACACCGCCGGCGTCTGCGGCGCGGCCGGCGCTTCGCGATCGGCATGCATCGGGCGAGCCCCGTTCCCGAGGCGTGGGACGAATGGCTGACTCCCGAGACGCACATCTGCCGGTGCGAAGAGGTCACCGCCGCCGAGGTGACCGATGCCGTCGACGGCCTTCGCGCCGACGATGCGAGAGACGTGCGCGTGACCGCCCGCCCCGGCATGGGCCTGTGCCAGGGACGGGTGTGCGGATTCGCCCTCTCGAAGCTCGTCGCCACAGGCACCGGGAGCGTCGTCGACGCCCCCGCCCTCGAATCCTTGACCAATCGACAGGTGGGCGTGCCCGTCTCGCTCGGCGACCTCGCCGCGCTGGTGCCGCACCACCCGAACCAGGAGGAGTCATGACCATGCACGACACGTCTGACGACAGCGTGGACCAGATCATCGACCTCGCCGTGCGCGCATCCGAGCAGTGGAAGCGCACCGCGATCGCCGACCGCGGTCGTGCGCTCGTCGCCGCGGCGGATGCTCTCGATCAGCACGCCGACGAACTGATCCCGATCGCGCAGCGCGAGACGAACCTCGCCGAGCCCCGTCTGCGCGGCGAGCTGCGCCGCACCACGTTCCAGCTGCGCATGTTCGCCGAGATGCTGCCCGAGGGGCTGTGGCTCGACGCCCGCATCGACCACGCCGACGCCGAATGGCCGATGGGCGCCCCGCGCCCCGACCTGCGTCGACAGCTCGAGCCGATCGGCGCAACCCTCGTGTTCGCCGCGAGCAACTTCCCCTTCGCGTTCTCGGTCGCCGGCGGCGACGCGGCGAGCGCGCTCGCCGCGGGCAACGCCGTCGTGCTCAAGGCTCATCACGGGCATCCCGATCTCTCGGCCGCGACGGCCGCCGTCGTGGTCGATGCGCTCGCTGCGGCGGGTGCTCCCGAGGGGGTCTTCCAGACGATCTACGGCACCGAGGCCGGTGTGCGCGCGCTGCGTGCGCCCGGTATCAAGGCCGCGGCGTT
>NZ_DALZXX010000294.1:0-1169 GCF_031988965.1 Microbacterium sp. | reverse complement strand
CCGCTCGCGGCGCGCGGCCTCGGGGAGGGCCTCGAATCCGGCGCGCACGCCGCCGAAGGGGTCGGCCGCGCCGTTCGCCTTGATGTATGCCGCGGCGGTGTCGATGATCCAGAGGGAGTGGGCCTCGGCCTCCTCCGAGGTGTCGCCCCAGGCGGTGATGCCGTGCCCGCCGAGGATGCATCCGATCGCGTCGGGGTTCGCGGCCTTGATCGCGGCGATGTCGAGTCCGAGCTGGAAGCCGGGGCGGCGCCACGGCACCCACACGACCTTGTCGCCGAAGATCTTCGTGGTCAGCGCCTCACCGTCGGCGGCCGTCGCGATCGCGATGCCCGAGTCGGGGTGCAGGTGGTCGACGTGTGCGGCGTCGACGAGGCCGTGCATGGCGGTGTCGATCGAGGGGGCGGCTCCGCCCTTGCCGTGCAAGCAGTAGTCGAAGGCGGCGACCATCTCGTCTTCGCGGTCGAGGCCGGGATACACGTCGACGAGCGCGCGCATGCGGTCGAGGCGCAGAACCGCGAGGCCCTGCTCCTTCAGCGTGCCCAGGTCTCCTCCCGAACCCTTGACCCAGAGCAGCTCGACCGGCTGACCCGTGACCGGATCGGTCTCGGTGCCCTTCGCCGAGGTGTTGCCGCCGGCGTAGTTGGTGTTCTTGGGGTCGGCGCCGAGGCGGTTCGACCGCTCGATGAGGGCGGCGGCGGTGGGGTTGGTCATGGCTGTTCCTTGTTCTCGGGAGTCGTGGCGAGGATGCGGCGGGCGAAGCGGTCGATCGATGCTGTCGCCGCCGCATGTTCCGGACGGTTGAGGTGGCCATGGCGGGTGCCAGGCTCGGTCGAGATGTCGAGGTCGACTCCGGCGGATCGCAGTGCGGCGCCGAAGGCCTCACCCGAGACGCGCAGCTCGTCGACCTCGTCGTTGATCATGATCGTGGCGGGGAAGCGGGAGAGGTCATCGACAGACGCGGTGCCCGGGACGGCGTAGACGTCGTGGTCCGCGAGGGAGCCGCCGAGGTAGTTCTCGTACATGACGCGCACGGGGTCGGGCCCGAACGAGTCGGCCTCCGGATCCGCGTCGAGCGCCGCGCGCAGGGCGGCATCCGGCGCGCCCTGAACCGCGTGCAGAGTCGGGTAGGCGAGCACCGCGAGGGCGGGGCCGGGGCCTGCGCCATGGCT
>NZ_DALZXX010000293.1:0-1231 GCF_031988965.1 Microbacterium sp. | reverse complement strand
GGAAGATCGGGTCGTCGGCGAGCCCGTCACAGGTGAGGTAGCCGTAGTCGACGAGGCGTTGCACCGGCGAGCCCGCCAGGGCGGCGACGGCGTCGCGCAGCCCGCCCACGGCCTCGCCGGAGCACTGCGACATCGTGACCGACTGCACCACGAGGTCGACCTCGGCCATACGGGCCGCGTCGGCGTAGACCTCGGGGTCGTCTTCCACCGTGACGTCGAAGCCGTTTTCGCGGAGGAAGGGCAGGAACAGTTCGGTCGCCTCCACCGGATGGTGGCCTTCCCAGCCGCCACGGACGACGAGAGCGGTGCGTGTCATCGGAGATCTCCTTCGATCGGATCTTGTTCCACAGCGGTGCGGATGCTGTCGCGCTCGGCGCTGCTCTCCACGGCGGCGAGCACGCGCTGCACCTGAGCGGCCTCGGCGAAGCTCGGCGACACGGGATGCTCACCGGCCACCGCCCGCACGACGTCGACGGCCTGGTGCGTGAAGAGGTGCTCGTAGCCGAGCCCGTGCCCCGCGGGCCACCACGCTCCGGCGTACGGATGCTGCGCCTCGGTCACCTGCACGCGGCGGAACCCCTGCGCGGGGTCCTGGGCCGCGTGGTACACCTCGAGCTCGTTCATGCGCTCGAAGTCGAACGCGATCGACCCCCGGTCGCCGTTGATCTCGATGCGGTTGGCGTTGCGGCGTCCGGTGGCCATGCGCGTGGCCTCGAAGACCCCGAGCGCTCCCCCGTCGAACTGCGCGGTGAACGCGACGGCATCGTCGACGGTCACCGGCAGTCGGTCGGCGGTGTCCGACGCCCTGCCACCGAGGCCCTCGACGCTCGATCGACGAGGGCGGGATTCGACGAAGGTGCGCAGCGCGGCCGAGACCGCCGTGATCCGCTGGCCCGCGAGCCACTGCGCCGTGTCGATGCTGTGCGCACCGATGTCGCCGAGAGCCCCTGTTCCTGCCCGATCGCGGTCGAGGCGCCAGGTGTGCGGAGAGTCAGGATCACTCAGCCAGTCCTGCAGGTACTGCGCGCGCACGTGACGGATCTCACCGATCCGGCCCTCCTCGATCAGCTGCCGGGCGAGGGCGAGCGCGGGCGTGCGCCGATAGCTGAAGCCGCACATCGCGACGGCGCCGGTCCGCTCGAATGCCGTGCGGGCGGCCGCCGTCATCGACGCAGCCTCCGCGACGGTGTTGGCGAGCGGCTTCTCGCACAGCACGTGCTTTCCCGCGGCG
>NZ_DALZXX010000292.1:0-1280 GCF_031988965.1 Microbacterium sp. | reverse complement strand
CCGGAGCGCAGACCGCGACCGACACGACCGAGATCACGGCAGCCGCGACGGTGGATGCCGCGGACACGGCTCAGGCCGGTGCGGATCTGCCGATCACGGGTGCGAACTGGCCCGCGAACACCGAGATCACGCTGCAGCTCACCGCTCCCGGTGGCGCGGCGGTCGGTGACCCGCAGACGGTCACGACCGACGGTACCGGCGGCTTCACGCTGAACTACCCGGTTCCCGCGAACGCCGAGCCGGGCACGGGCTATACCGTGACCGCGACGGCCGGAGCGCAGACCGCGACCGACACGACCGAGATCACGGCAGCCGCGACGGTGGATGCCGCGGACACGGCTCAGGCCGGTGCGGATCTGCCGATCACGGGTGCGAACTGGCCCGCGAACACCGAGATCACGCTGCAGCTCACCGCTCCCGGTGGCGCGGCGGTCGGTGACCCGCAGACGGTCACGACCGACGGTACCGGCGGCTTCACGCTGAACTACCCGGTTCCCGCGAACGCCGAGCCGGGCACGGGCTATACCGTGACCGCGACGGCCGGAGCGCAGACCGCGACCGACACGACCGAGATCACGGCAGCCGCGACGGTGGACGCTGCGGACACGGTCGAGGCCGGCACCGATCTGACGGTGACGGGCGCGAACTGGCCCGCGAACACGCTGATCACCGTGCAGCTCACCGCCCCTGGCGGAGAGGCCGTCGGTGGTCCCGAGACCGTGACGACCGGCGCACTCGGTGCCTTCACGCTCGGCTACCCGGTTCCGGCCGGAACGCCGGCGGGAACGGGCTACACCGTGACGGCTTCGGCGGGCACGCAGACCGCGACCGACACCACCGAGGTCACGGCGGCAGCGGTCGTCGTCGATGCGGCGGAGTCGGTCCCGGCAGGCACGAACCTGTCAGTGACGGGTTCGGGCTGGCCGATCAACTCCACCGTGACGCTGCAGCTGACCGCCCCCGGCGGCGGAGCAGACGTCGGCGGACCCGTCGACGTGACGACGGATGGCTTCGGAGCCTTCGCGACGGTGTACGCCGTGCCTGCGGATGCGACGCCCGCCACCGGCTACACGATCACGGCGACCGCCGGTGCGATCACGGCGACCGACACCACTGAGGTGACGGCCGGCGACCCGGGCGACGTCAACACGAACGCGGCCGCCTCGGCATCCGCCTCGGCAGACGCGACCGCTGACGGAGACCCCTCCGCACAGGCGGCAGCCGAAGCTGCGGCTCTCGCCGACGCGACGTCGTCCGCCTCGGCGGCGGCGACCGCAGAC
>NZ_DALZXX010000291.1:0-1317 GCF_031988965.1 Microbacterium sp. | reverse complement strand
GAGCTGGTCTTCGAGGTTGAACACCTCGGTGAGCGTGGTGGCCGCCTGAGCCCCATGGTCGACGCGTTGGTGCGCTCGGCCACGGCCTCGCCGGTGAGCAGGAACGCGATGAGGTCGGGGATCAGCAGGGCGGTGTCGGCATCGGCGATCCGGGCGTCGACTCGGTACTGGTACAGCGTGTTGAACGGCAGGAACTGCAGACCGTTGCGCCGATACAGCTCGGAGAACGGAGCGATCGCGTGCACCTCGTCGACGCCGCGCACGGTGCGGTCGTCGCGGTAGTGGAACGGCTCGGCGAGCAGCTCACCGTCGCTCAGCAGGCCGTAGTCCACGGCCCACGAATCGATGCCGATGCTTTCGATGCCGGGCTCTCGCCGCACCGCCTCGGCGAGTCCTGCGACCACGTGCTCGTAGAGCGCGCCGAAGTTCCAGTGCAGGCCGTCCTCGCGCTCGACGGGGCCGTTCGGGAATCGCGAGACGAGCTCGAGGTCGAGCCGGCCGTCGCCGATCCGCCCGATCATGACGCGACCGCTGGTCGCCCCGAGGTCGACGGCGGCGACGGACCGCACCGTCATCGCAGGAACGCCGCGGCGACGCCGGAGTCGACCGGGATGTGCAGGCCGGTCGTGCGGCTGAGCTCGGGGCCCGTCAGCACATACACGGCGTCCGCCACGTTCTCGGGAACGACCTCACGCTTGAGGATCGTGCGGTTGGCGTAGAACTGGCCGAGGTCCTCTTCGGCGACGCCGTAGGTCGCTGCGCGGTTGGCGCCCCAGCCCGATGCGAAGATGCCCGAGCCGCGTACGACGCCGTCGGGGTTGATGCCGTTGACGCGGATGCCGAACTCGCCGAGTTCGACGGCCAGCAGCCGCACCTGGTGCGCCTGGTCGGCCTTGGTCGCCGAGTAGGCGATGTTGTTCGGGCCGGCGAAGACGGAGTTCTTCGACGAGATGTAGATGATGTCGCCGCCGAGCTTCTGGTCGATGAGCACGCGCGCCGCGGCCTTGGACACGAGGAACGATCCCTTGGCCATGACGTCGTGCTGCAGGTCCCAGTCCTTCTCGGTGGTCTCGAGCAGGGGCTTCGACAGCGAGAGGCCGGCGTTGTTGACGACGAGGTCGACGCCGCCGAACGCGAGCACGGCGTCGTTCAGTGCAGCCTGGATCGCATCGGCGTCTGCCACGTTCGCCGCCACTCCGATCGCGACGTCGGTGCTGCCGAGCTCGGCCGCCGCGGCCTGGGCCTTCTCGAGGTCGAGGTCGGCGATGACGACGCAGGCGCCCTCGGCGGCGAGGCGGGTGGCGATGGCCTTGCCGA
>NZ_DALZXX010000290.1:0-1349 GCF_031988965.1 Microbacterium sp. | reverse complement strand
GGCGGGGTTCGGCGCCGGGCTCCTCGTGTTCCTCCTGTCCCGGCCGATCGATCCCCCGGTAGGGTCGACTGTGGCGATGCTGGCTCTGATCGGAAGCGCGGTCGTGCTCGCGGTCGCCGCGCTCATCGCCGAACAGTTCTGCACTCTGCCGAAGGATCCTGATGACTCAGAACCCACAGACCGAGCCGGAGACCCCGGCCCCGCTGGACTCGGCGGAGGTCACTGACCTCGGAGCCCTCGACCAGGGGACGTACTCGCAGCTGCGCACTGCGCGCAACACCGCGCGGCTCGAGCTCGACGGCGCCTGGCACCAGATCTCGCCGCGCTACGTCGTGTCGCAGATCGTGCAGAACGTGATCTTCGTGGCATTCATCGTCGCGGTCGCCGCAGTGCTCGCTCTGGCCCTCGGCCAGACCTGGGCGTGGATCCCGGCGGGCGTGATCGTGGTGATCACGCTGATCACCCTCGTGATCCTGCCTCGGCAGGCGAAGGCGATCGGCTACATGCTGCGCTCCGACGACATCGTCTTCCGCAAGGGCATCCTCTGGCAGCGCATGATCGCCGTGCCCTACGGTCGCATGCAGCTCGTCGACATCACGCAGGGACCGCTCGATCGCGCGTTCGGCGTCAGTCAGCTGAAGATGGTCACCGCCGCCGCGACCACCGGCGTGCAGATCCCCGGGCTCACGCAAGCCGCCTCCGAGGCCCTGCGTGACACGCTCATCGAAGTGGCCGAGACCCGCCGGACCGGCCTGTGAGCGAGCCGCAGCTCCCTCCGCCCCCGGCTCCGTCGGCGACGGCGGGTTCCTCGGAACAGACGACCCTCGCCGACGGCGAGTGGCATCGGATGCATCCGCTCACCCCGCTCTTCAAGGGCGGCCTGGCGCTGATCATCATCGCGGGCATCGTGGTCACCAACATGCGCGATCGTCTGATCGCCTGGGCCGTCGACCTGTTCTCACCCGAGGCGCACTACGGCGACTACTCGGGCGGCGACCCCGTCGACTGGGTGCTCGAGAACAACCTGATCCTGATCGCTCTGCTCAGCGTGCTCGCCCTGGTGCTCGTGCTGGTCGGCATCTTCTGGTTCGTCTGGCGCTTCCACCAGTTCCGCATCACCGGAGACCACGTCGAGGTGCGCAAGGGCATCGTGTTCCGGTCGCACCGTCGCGCGCCGCTCGACCGTGTGCAGGGCGTGAACCTCACCCGGCCGTTCCCCGCCCGCATCATCGGGCTCGCGAAGCTCGAGGTGGTGGGGGCGGGCAACGACTCGAACGTCGACCTCGAGTACCTCGCCACGGGCCGCGCCGAATCCGTGCGCGCCGACATCCTGCGTCTCGCCTCGGGAG
>NZ_DALZXX010000289.1:0-1352 GCF_031988965.1 Microbacterium sp. | reverse complement strand
CGCGATCCGCTCGACGGCCGCCGACGGCACGGTGCTGACCCGCGCGATGAGCGGGCGACTGGCACGGGGCGCCCGCAACCGCGCCGTGCGGGCGATCGAGGCGAGCGGCACGATCGCGCCGTTCCCCATGCAGAACTGGCTCACCGGGCAGTTCCGCACCGCGGCGGGCGCGCAGAACCTCGGCGAGCTGCAGTCGCTGTGGATGGGGCAGGGAGCACCGCTCGCCGCCTACCGCACCGCGGCAGAGGCCTTCGCGGAGATGCTCGCAGGGGTGCCGGACGACGGGATGTCGGCGACAGAGGCGCGGATCGAGGAGAACCGCGAGGCGTGGGAGCGCCCCGACCTCGGCTCGCTCTAGAGGAGCTCGCTCTAGAGGAGCTCGCTCTAGAGGATGACGGTCGAACGACCGTGCACGATCACGCGGTCCTCGGCGTGCCACTGCACGGCGCGGGCCAGCACGAGGCGCTCGACGTCGGCGCCGCGGCGCTGCAGCTCGGCGGCGGACTCCGAGTGGGTGACGCGGGTGACGTCCTGCTCGATGATCGGTCCCTCGTCGAGGTCGGCCGTCGCATAGTGCGCGGTCGCGCCGATCAGCTTGACCCCGCGGTCCTTCGCACGCGCGTACGGGTTCGCGCCGATGAAGGCGGGGAGGAAGGAGTGGTGGATGTTGATGACGGGGGCGCCGACTCCTTCGATGAAGTCGTCGGTGAGGATCTGCATGTACCGCGCGAGCACCACGAGGTCGACGTTGCCCCGGAGCAGCTCGAGCTGACGCTGCTCCATCGCCTCCTTGTCGCCGGACGGGATGTGCACGAACGGCACACCGAACGAGCGCACCGACTCCGCGAGGTCGGGGTGGTTCGAGACGACCATCGTGACGTCGATGTCGAGCTGTCCGCGCTCGGTACGCCACAGCAGCTCCATCAGGCAGTGGTCGTACTTCGAGACGAAGATCGCGACGCGCTTGCGGCGGGCGGTGTCGTGCAGCGACCACTCCATGCCGAATCGCTCGGCGACCGCGGCGATGTCGGCCTCGAGCGCCGGACGTGCGGCGGAGAGGCCCGGCAGGTGGATGACGGTGCGCTGGAAGAACCGACCGCCCTCGGAGTCGGTCGAGTGCTGGTCGAGCGAGATGATGTTCGCACCGTGCTGGGCGAGCACGCCGGCGACGGCGGAGACGATGCCGGGCTGGTCGTCGCAGGCGATGAGCAGACGGGCGGTGTCGGGCTGAGACATGGGGGCTCCTCGAGGGTGTGCATCGATTCTGCCGTGCCGGGCGCCCGCCGAGCGAATCGCGCACCTACCCTGGAGGGATGGACATGCACGGGGCGACCGCATCGGCGCTGCTCGCG
>NZ_DALZXX010000288.1:0-1385 GCF_031988965.1 Microbacterium sp. | reverse complement strand
GGCGGCCGCCGCAGCTCTCGGGATCGGCGTCGACCAGCTCGAGCTCTTCCTCCGTCGCCAGCGGAGCGACCGGTTCTGGTGGCCGGGCCGCGCCGACCAGCGGGGATACGTGCTGGCCGTCGGCGGGTTCCGCGGCCTCGGCGGCGCCTGGATCCGTCCCCCCGAGCGCATCGAGCACCTCGTCGACCCCGGAGCCTTCGCGTTTCTCGTCGCGGGCACCTGGTGGCGCCTCGACGCCGATGCCTGGGGCTCACGACTCGCGGTGCTCGCGGAGGAGCCCGAGACGGCATCCGCGGTGCACGACGGCGTGACGGTGGTGATCGGCCCCGACACGCATCTCGCGTGGGTGCACGTGCGGGAGGACGCGTGAGCGCCGAGCCCGAGTCCGAACGCGGAGCCGCAGAGTCAGCGTCGCCGGAGTCGACCCCGGTGCCGCTGAGCGACGATGCTCGGCGGGCCTGGGAGCGAGCGCTCACCCTGTGGCGGGTGCGGCTCGACGACCCACGGATGCAACCCGGTGCCGCCGCCCGTCACGGAGCGCCGGCGTGGTTCAGCTTTCCGCCCTCGGTCACCGTGGACCCGCAGTACCTCGCCGAGCGCGGACTCGGCGACGAGCTGTGGAGCATGTTCGCGCATGAGATCGGTCACCACGTGCTCGCCCCCAGCACTCGGATCGACGCGCTCAAGATCGATCACCAGATGGCGAGGGCGATCATGACGGTGTCGCCGCACCGTGACGGGGGTGACGGGGCCCGGCGGCTCGGCAACATGTGGAGCGATCTGCTCGTCAACACCCGTCTCGCGCAGCTGCAGCGCCTCGAGGCAGGCGCATCCGCCATCCCGACCCGCGATCTGGGCATCGTGCGGCTCGGGCGAGCGCTCTACCCCGCACCCGCCGACAGCGCCGACCGTCTCTGGTGGGTCTACTGCCGCGCCTATGAGCTGCTGTGGCAGCTTCCGCAGGGCACGCTGTGTCCGGCCGATCCGCCCGTCCGTCCGATCGCGAGGCCGCTCACGCAGCGGATGACGCCGCTGAGTGAGATCCCCGAGAAGCATCGTGAGAAGGAGCGGCTGCTGCGTGAGGCGAGCGCGGAGCGCGCGCGAGTCGCCGCAGAGCTCGCGGATGCGACGGCCACGAACCCTCCGGTCGACGCGACACTGGTGGCCGACGCCGTGCGCACCTTCGGCACCGAACCGGTGTCGGGGGCGGCACTGTTCGGAGTCATCGCGGCGCCGTACCTCGCCGAGCAGGATGCCGCCGGCGGGTGGCCCCTCGAACCTCCCGTCGGGTGCGGTGTCGACGATCGCCCGCCGACCGGCGCGGAGCTCGGTCGTCTCCTCGCCGATCAGCGCCTGCGCGGCGATCTGCCGCGGCATCCGGGCAC
>NZ_DALZXX010000287.1:0-1407 GCF_031988965.1 Microbacterium sp. | reverse complement strand
ACAGGATGCCGTGCTCGTTGAGGTGATCGCCGCCGAAGGACTGACGGTCGTGCTCGTCGACCGCCCCGACGCCGACGACGCCCAGCGGTCGCTGATCGAGCGCGCGGCCGACCGCGATCCCGACGCGGTGGTCGTGAACGTCGGGCTGCCATCGCAGCGCCCGCTCGCTCTCCCCGTGGTCGAGGTGGGCGCCGCGAGCCGCATCGGAGCACAGGCCGCCAGAGAACGGCTGCGCAGAGCATACGCGCGCGGCGGCGCCTCGTCACCGGGTGACGTCGAAGAAGACGACTGAGGCAGGATGGCACCGTGGACGCTGATGTTCTTGCACTGGTACGCCGAGCCGTACCTCGCCTGAGCGCCGCGGAGGCCAAGGTCGCCGAGACGATACTCGGCGACCCCACCCTCGTCGTCGATCTCGCGATCAACGATCTGGCGCGGCTGTGCAGCACGTCGCTGTCGACGGTCGCCCGCTTCGCCCAGTCGCTCGGCTTCAGCGGATATCGCGAACTCCGTGTGGCCGTCGCACGCACGGTCACGCTGGCTCAGGCGCAGCAGGCGCGTTTCGGACTCGACACCACCGCGATCAGCCCGGACGACGAACCGGCGGCGATCGCCGCGAAGCTCGCGGCCCAGGAGATCGACGCGATAGAGAAGACAGCCCGGGGCCTCGACGCCGCGGCCCTGGACCGCGTGGCTCTCGCGCTGGTCGAGGCACGGCACATCGACCTGTTCGGGCAGGCGGCCTCGTCGCTCACCGCGCAGGACCTGCAGCAGAAGCTCGCGCGCATCGGATGCTCGGTCGCGCATTCCGCCGACCCCCACCTCGCGGTCACGACCGCGTCGCTGCGCTCGTCGAAGGACGTGGTCATCGGCTTCTCGCACGGAGGTGAGACGGCCGAGGTGGTGCAGGCGCTCGAGGTCGCGCGCGACGCGGGAGCCCTGTCGGTCGCCATCACGAGCGCAGGAGACTCCACACTGGCGCTGGCCGCCGACATCGCGCTGCTGACGCACGCGCACGAGTCGCCCTTCCGCATGGCGGCGATGTCGAGTCGCATCGCCCAGTTGGCGCTCGTCGACATCCTGTTCGTGAGGGTCGTGCAGCACCGCGGGGAGCCGGTGTCGATACCGCTGCGACTCACCCACGACGCGGCCGCGCCGCGCCGACGTCCTCCGCGCTGAGCCGGTGCGAGGCGTCGCCGGGAGTGCTCAGCCGACGTGGTCGCGCGTGCTGGTGAGCGCTCGCGTCGCGATCCGATGCGCTCGGGCGAGGCTGCCCGTCAGGGACAGCCCGTTGAGGATCCCCGCCAGGAATCCCGCGGCGAACGCGTCGCCGGCGCCGATCGTCTCGACGACGGGCGCATCCAGTGCCGAGCTGTCTGTCCGCTCCGCCCCCTCGAACGCGGTCGC
>NZ_DALZXX010000286.1:0-1409 GCF_031988965.1 Microbacterium sp. | reverse complement strand
CCAGATCGAGCACGCGGAGGCCGCGGGCTGGCTCGGCGCCCCGCTCTCGTTCACGGATCAGGCCGCGCAGATCGCTCTCGTGCGCGCTGCCCTGGAGACCGGCCGCAGCGTCGCGCTGACCTCTGACGACGCCCCCGCCGCATCTGACACTCTCGAGCGCATCGCGACGATCGCCGCCGATGCGATTCGCGGCGCGGCCGACCTCGCGCGCCGCATCATCGTCGCGGGAGGCGACACCTCCGGTCGCGTCACCCGGCTGCTGGGCGTGACGTCGCTCGAGATCGCGGCGAACCCGATCGGCAACGTGGTCCTGCTGCGCGCCGCCTCGGACGACCCCGACATCGACGGCCTCGAGCTGCTCCTCAAGGGCGGTCAGGTCGGCGCCGAGACGCTGTTCGACGACATCCGCTCCCTCGGATCCTGACGGCCGGGCGGATCCTGACGGCCGGGCGGATCCTGACGGCCGGGCGGATGCTCATCCGATCGACCGCACCCTCCCGCGGGTGCGCCTGAGGCGCCGCGGGAGGGCACGATCGAATCAGCCGACGGAGAGGCACATCAGCCGACGGAGAGGCGCAGGCGCCAGCTCGTGGGCTCACGGGGGATCCGATACCGCTCGGGCGTCGAAGGCCCGACGGATGCGGAGCCGAGGCCCAGCTGCCCGTGGTCGAGGTTGAGCCAGACACGCCCGGAGTCGACCAGCTCGTACGGACGCGTCGCCGCCTGCAGGTCCTTCGAGGTCCACCGGCGGGCGGTGAAGTCGAACACGCTCCTGCCGTCGACACGCAGGGTCGGCAGCTCGGCGCCCGACAGCAGCAGCAGGCTCGTGTCGATGTGGTTGCCGTTCTCCTGGGGCACCGGATAGCGCACCTGCAGGTCGTCGATCGCCGCTCGGTACCGGCCCAGCGGCGCGGCCTCGAAGGAGTCGACGTACGACTCGCCGGGACCGCGGCCCTGCCACTCGACATCGGCGTAGCCGCCCGGCAGAGAGAGCAGCAGCCCGAGTCGCGGCACCCAGATGTCGCGATGCATGTACGGGGTGTCGGACCAGGGGCCGACGAAGTCCGCCGAGACGGACAGCTCGAGACCGTCGCCCTGCTGCTGCCACAGCATCGTCCAGACGACCCCGTGCGGATGCGTCGACGGTGCCGTCCGCCCCGTGACCTCGAGCCAGCCGTCACCCGTGCGCACCCGATCGGTGCGATGCTCCAGACGGTCCATCCCGGTCTGATGCCACACCTTGGCGATGTTGTTGGTCTCCCCCTGACCGCGGTCGTTCTCGGTCGGCGCGCGGTGCAGGTCGATCCAGGGGCCGTCGACCTCCACTCCTCCGAGGGAGAGCAGGCGCCCGGTCGCGCCGTCGAACTCCGCGGCACCCAGCCGCACGGCACCCGCGTGCACGGCGTCGG
>NZ_DALZXX010000285.1:0-1453 GCF_031988965.1 Microbacterium sp. | reverse complement strand
TCGCCACGACGACCGCAGCGGCCGCGAGCACGGGACCCGCACCGGGGATGTCGCCGACGAGATTCAGCCCGAGCACCGCGAGCGCCGCGAGCACCGACCAGCCGAGCCGTCCGAACGCCCACAGGGTCGAGGCATCGCCCTCGCCCGACAGCCCGCGGAGCGCGGGGACGACCATGAGCAGCGCCGGAACCACGAGGAACACGACGCCGAGGAACACCCAGTGCCAGCTCCACAGCTCTGTGACCGCACCCGCGACCGTCGGTCCGACGAGGGACGGCACGACCCAGGCCGCGGCGAAACCGGCGAAGATCGCGGGGTGCAGGGCGCGGGGGTAGACACGGGCGACGACCACGTACAGGGCCACCATCAGACCGCCGTTGCCGAGGCCCTGGGCGAAGCGTCCGGCGACGAGCACCTCCATGCTCGGGGCGAGACCGGCGACGACGAGACCGACGACGAACAGGGCCACCGACAGGTACAGAGGCGCGACCGGGCCGCGGCGATCGGCCCAGTTCCCCGCCACCACCATGCCGATCACCCCGGTGGCCAGGGGCCCGGCGAACGCCAGCGCGTACAGGCGCTCACCGTCGAGGTCGGCGCTCACCGCCGGCATCACGGTCGTGACCGCGAGGGATTCGAACGCACCGAGAAAGACCAGGGCGCACGCGCCGATCGTGATCCAGAGGTAGGTGCCGTGGAGGATTCCCGGGGTGGCGGCCTCGGCGGCCTCGGCGGTCTGGGCCGCGTCCGTGTCTGCAGTCATAGGCTCGACCGTAGAACCTCAACAATGGTTGAGGTCAAGCGGCGACCGCGAACGGGCTCAGCGGACGAGCAGGAAGTTCGTCGGCGTCGGCGCCTGCGCCTGATGGCGGATGCCGAGCGGCGCCCCCGTGCGCTCGTCGAGGTCGAGCAGGGCGATCGTGTCGGAGCGCTGTCCCGCGACGAGCAGCTTGCCCTCGTGCACCAGGTGATGCCTCGGCCAGTCGACCCCGGAGTCGGCCAGCGCGAACGGCTCGAGGCTCTCGCCGCCTCCCTGCACGCGCAGCGCGGCGATCGTGTTGCTGCCACGCAGCGCCGTGTAGAGGACCTGTCCGTCTCGCGTGCGCGCCAGCTCGGCGGGGAAGTCGACGCCCACCTCGGCGATCGGGCTCGCGAGCACCGAGCCGACCACCGCCCACGTGCCGTCACGACCGGCGGCGAGCGTGAACACCTCGCACGAGTACTCGGTGACGACGTGCAGGTGACCGCTCGGGTGCACGACCATGTGGCGGGGCCCGGTGCCCATCGGCAGGGTGACCTCGTGGTCGAGCAGGAGCCCGCTCGCGCCCTGGCGCCAGATGCGCACGAGGTCGAAGCCGAGGTCGGTCGTCGCGATGCGTCCGTCCGGCAGGAAAGCGGCGGCGTGCGCGTGCGAGACGCGCTCGTCACCGCTCGCCGTGCGCGAACCCGCGTA
>NZ_DALZXX010000284.1:0-1457 GCF_031988965.1 Microbacterium sp. | reverse complement strand
CATCCTCCGCGGTGCGATGCAGCTCGGTGAGCGCCGGCAGATCGCCGAGCGCGCTGCGCCCCGCGGCCCTCGCGGCCGCCATCGCGAGCAGCGTCTGCGCATCACCCACCTGCGCACCGAGATCGGCGAGGCTGGTCCGGACATCCTGCACGGCGGCCTCGGTCCGAGTGCGCTCGGCCGTCGCGCGGGAGAGGCGCTCGGCGGCGACACGTTCCTGGGCGCCGCGCACGCGCAGCAGCCCTGCCAGGGGGAATGTCATGAGGTGAGTCCTCCGAACTCGCTGGTGAGGGCAGTGAGCCGCTGCCACGAATCGTCCACGGTGCTGAGATCGTCCATCCGCTGGGTGAGGAAGCGCGCGATCTCGGGTTCGTGCTCGAGCGCGGCATCGACGAGCGGGTTGGCGCCCTGTCGGTAGGCGCCGATGTCGATGAGGTCGTTCGCGCTGCGACGCGCCGCCAGCACACTGCGCAGCGTCACCGCCTGCTGCCGTTGGGCCTGTGTCGTGATCTTCGAGACCACACGCGACACGGATCCGAGCACATCGACCGCGGGGAAGTGTCCCCGGATCGCGAGTGCCCTGTCGAGCACCACGTGACCGTCGAGGATGCCGCGCGCCGCATCGGCGATCGGCTCATTGTGGTCGTCGCCGTCGACGAGCACCGTGTACAAGCCCGTGATCGAACCGATCTCGCCGGTGCCTGCGCGCTCGAGAAGCCGCGCCAGCACCGAGAACGTCGACGGCGGATAGCCGCGGGTCGCCGGCGGCTCCCCGGCGCTGAGCCCGATCTCGCGCTGCGCCATGGCGACGCGGGTGAGCGAGTCCATCATCAGCACGACGTCGAGACCGTCGTCGCGGAACTGCTCCGCGATGCGGGTCGCGACGAAGGCCGAGCGCAGGCGAGCCATGGCGGGCTGGTCGGAGGTCGCGACCACGACGACCGAGCGCGCGAGCCCCTCGGGCCCGAGGTCGTCTTCGAGGAACTCCCGCACCTCACGGCCACGCTCGCCCACGAGGGCGATCACCGTGACGTCGGCCGACGACCCCCGCGCGATCATCGACATGAGCGACGACTTGCCGACGCCCGAGCCTGCGAAGAGGCCGAGGCGCTGACCGGAACCGACAGGAGTCATGGTGTCGAGAACGCGCACGCCGAGTCCGAGCTGACGATCGATCCGTCGCCGGGTGATGACGCTCGGCGCATCATGATCGAGGGGCACGAGAGGTGCGGTGCGCGGCAGCGGGCCCAGACCGTCGATCGGTCGCCCCAGACCGTCGAGCACCCGTCCGAGCAGTCCGCGGCCGGTCGGCACCTGCAGTGGCGCTCCCGCGTGCCGAACCCGCGCTCGCGCCGTGATGCCGTCGAGCCGGCTGAGCGGCATGCAGCGCGCGGATGCCCCGTCGATGGCGACGATCTCGGCATCGACGGCGCGTCCGTTCATCGTGTCGATGCGCACGC
>NZ_DALZXX010000283.1:0-1483 GCF_031988965.1 Microbacterium sp. | reverse complement strand
CCTGCGTGGTCGGCAGCGCCGGCCCTGCACTGGCGGACTGCACGGCGGCCGGGACGATCGCGCCACCCGCGGTCAGCTGACGCTGCGACACGGGATTCGCGATCTGCGCGACCGCCCCCGACGGCGCGGCACTGGGGCCGGGAGCGGCATCGATCGGGACGGACGCGTCGTAGCTGACGTAGAGGGTGGTGGCGACCTTCGCGCGATCGCGCTGCCCACCCGTGGTCATCCAATACCCGGACTGTCCGACGACCTCCTGGAACTGCATGAAGGACGCGGGGAACGCACCCCAGTGATCGAGGTTCTCCCAGTCCTGCGCGACCTGACCCTGCACCGCTGATGTCACGCCGACGTACTCCGGAGCCTGTGCGAACCCCGTGGGCGTCATCGTCGCTCCCCTGATCTCGGCGATCACGACCTCACGCGGCTCGATGGGAACCCACTTCCCCATGTCCTCGCGATCCGTGCCGAACCCGCTGAGGCTCGCCGTCACCCGCCCGTCGCCCTGCGCATCCATGACCAGGTGCGGGTCCGACGCCGACCAGTAGGTCATGCCGCCGTACATCACCGCCGTGAAGGAGCCGCTCCAGCGGATGTCCGCGCCCGCGTCGTCCACCCGGCCGATGCCGTGGGAGATCACCACCTGCGACTCGGTGTGCGCGGTCGCCGACGTCACCGAGACCGGGGCCCCGCTGCGGTCGAGGCACTTCGTCGCGAAGGAGGCCGGCGCCCAGCTTCCGTCGGATGCCGCCTTGACGACCTCCACGTTGCCGGCCGCAGCCGAGTAGAGGCCGTCGCCCTCCTCCCAGACCTTCGCACCACCGGCATTGCCCGCGGTCCCGGCAGAGAGGAAGTTGCATCCGCCCGCGAAGGCGCCGCTGCCGGCCTCGGCATTGATCCCCCAGCGCAGGACCGCGTTCGTGATGTCGCCGTCGCCGGGGCCTCCGGGGTCGCTCGCGGTCGGGATCGTGACGGTGATGGTCGACTCGTCGTCGTCCGCGGCGACCGCGGGCGCTGCCGGAAGCAGCGCGGCCGCGATGAGCAATCCGGCGATCGCCCCGCAGACGCCGAGGCGAGCCGACGACGGACGTCGCTCTGTGAGAGTCCTCATGCGCGGACCCCCGCGGCCACGCCGTGCGGTAGCACCGTCTCTGCCCGACGAGCGCGGCGTCGGCGTGTGGCGCGCACGATAGACACGACGAGGCTCGTGATCAGCAGCGCGAGAGCGATCACGATCGCGATCGCCGTGACGATGAGCAGCCACGTCGGCGTACCGTCCGACGTCGTGGTGGCGGCGATCGCGAGGGCGTTCGCCGCCACCACGATCTCGGCCTCGACGGTGCCGCCGGTCGCGGCGCCCTGGACCGTCAGCAGGTGCGTCCCCGCAGCGAGGTCGGCGGGGATGGGCAGCACGCCGGCCACCTCGCCCGAGTTCCCGGCGGTGAGTGGGCCTACCGCCACCGCACCGCCGTCGAGGCTCGCC
>NZ_DALZXX010000282.1:1296-1506 GCF_031988965.1 Microbacterium sp. | reverse complement strand
CAGCCGCGAGCGCGGCGAGCAGCAGCCCCCAGCGCAGCATCCGCGCCACGATGGCGACGGCCATGCCGAGCACGCCGCCGACGATTCCGACGACGAGGGCTCGCGGCGCCTCGTACACGGGCCAGGCCGCGGCCGTGGCGAGCAGGATGCCGACGACGACATAGCGGAGCGACCACAGGGTCAGCGGCGAGATCGCGAGCGGACTCGCTG
>NZ_DALZXX010000282.1:0-1286 GCF_031988965.1 Microbacterium sp. | reverse complement strand
CGGGGCCCGGCGGCGCTCATCGGAGCGCTCCGCGGGCGAGCATCTGCGGCAGGTCTCCGAGCGCACCCAGCGTCATGACGGCGAGCTCTCGTGCGGTGCGCATGGTCGGCTGCTCGCCGAGTTCGCTGCGGACGGCGACGGCCTCGACCGCGGCCGGCAGCTTCACGGCCGCGTGGCGGAGTCTCTCGAGCGGCATCCGAGATCCGGTCAGCAGGAAGCCGATCGACAGGTCGGGGTACGACTGCGCGGTGAGCGCGGTGACCGCCTCGAGCCGCATGACACGGTCGGCCGCATCGATCGTCGAGGTCGCGTCGAGCAGCGCCTTGGGCGTCACGGTCGGAAGGGTGCGGATCGACAGGACCTCGGCCCCGCTGTGCTCGGGGATCTCGTTGCTCACCGAGAACAGCACCTCACGCCCGTCTCGCACGCCCTGCAGCGCGAGGGATGCCGCGGCACTGACCGTGTTCTCGAACTCGTCGTCGCTCTCGTAGGACTCCGCATCGAGATCGAGGATGATCGCGATGCGCGCGTGCCGCGATTCCTCGTACTGGCGCACCATGAGCTTGCCGGTCTTGGCGGTCGACTTCCAGTGCACATGGCGCTGCGAGTCGCCGACGACGTACTCGCGCACGGCGTGGAACGACAGATCGGCATCGACCAGCGCCGTGCTCGGCGTGCCCTCGAGATCGCGGATGAGTCCCGCGCTCGTGCTGGGCAGTCGCACGGTCACAGGATGCACGTGGATGCGCTGCACGTCGGGCCAGCGCAGTTCGCGGCGCAGGATGCCGATCGGGTCGCCGCGGGTGATGGTCATGGGCCCGACGTCGATGACACCGCGTCGATGCGCCGCGATCGTGAGCTGCTCCCGATGATGTGCGCCCGGCCGCAGGAGCGGGACGTGCGCCTCGACCAGCCCCTCCCCGACGGGCACGTCGACCACGCCGGGGAGCGAGAGGCGCTCGCCGTTGTTGCGCACGTCGAGCGTCGCACCGATCTCGGCACCGGCCACCACGCGATCCCGATCGAGTTCGAGATCGATGCGGTAGTCGTGCGCACCGAGGATGAACGGGATGCAGACGATCAGCAGAACCAGGGCGATCGCCGCGACCGCCCACGCCTCGACCCACCCGAACGCGGATCCGGCGACGACGCCGAGCACGAGGGCCACGGCGACCAGCAGCCCGGCGGTCGTGACCGTCTCTCTCACCCACTCGGCGCTGCGTCGGAGCGTGCGCGTCGTCGTGCGCAGTGCGCGGCGCAGGCCGAACACCGCGCCGCGGACGGGG
>NZ_DALZXX010000281.1:0-1524 GCF_031988965.1 Microbacterium sp. | reverse complement strand
CCCGCCAGGTGCCGTCGGCCCGACGGGTCACGCGCGTCTCGCTCGTGCCGACAGCCGCCGCGCCCGTCTCGGACCAGGCGTTGCCGATCAACTCACCGCCGGCGATGCGCCGCAGCCACCGCGAGCGGCGCGCGCTCGGGGCTGCCGCCAGCACGTGCTCGACGTAGGCGATGTGCCCGCGGAAGATCTGCGGCAGGTTCGAGTCGGCCGCAGCGAGCTCGATGAGAAGCTCGGCGAACGACGGCCAGTCCAGGCCGAACCCACCGTCGTCGATCGGCAATCGGACCCTGCCGAATCCGGCGTCGCGCAGCGCGTCCACCTCGGCATGCGGCAGCTCGTGGTTCTGCTCACGGGTGATCGTCCCCGTCGCGATCTCGTCGAAGATCGGGCGGAATCTCGCTCGGGCGGCCTCGAGCCGCTGCGTCTGCTCGCTCATCAGGTGCACGGCCCTCAGGTGTACAGCGAGATCGGCTGGAGCTCGCCGTTCAGCGTCCACGCGCCGACCTCGAGCTTCTTGTAGTCGATCGGGTCGTGCAGCGAATGGGTGCGGATGTTCCGCCAGAACAGATCCAGCCCCACATCGGCGCGGGCTGAGCTCGACCCGGTGATCTCGAAGATGCGATCCGCGACCTCGAGGCCGACCTCGGTCGAGACGACCTTGACCTTCGCGATCTCGATCGCGAGCTCGCCTCGGCGCTCGGCCGTGACCCGGTCGCCTTCGTCGACGACCTCGTCGAACAGGCGCCCGGCGCGGTCCGCCAGTGCTTCGACGGCGGCGATGCGGGCGGCGAACTCGCCGACCACGCGCTGCACGAACGGATCATCGCGGTAGGTGTCGGCCTGGCTGAGGAACCAGGCCCGCGGACGGGAGCGCACGATGTCGAGTCCGCGGGCGAGCGCACCCTCGGCGACGCCGAGGTAGAGGTTGCCGAAGGCGAGCTGGATGCCGGGGGTGATGAGCGTCGAGAACGGCTCGTCGCCCAGTTCGCCGAGCACGTCGGCGGGGGAGACCCGCACGTTCTCGAAGTTCACGGATCCGCTCGCCGACAGACGCTGTCCGAGGGCATCCCAGTCGCCGAGATAGCGGATGCCGTCGCGGTCGTGATCGAGCACCACGAGCTGCACAGTGCCGTCGAGGTCGCCTCCGCGCACGGCGGCGGCGGCGAGCACCACGTCGCCGGCGGAGGCGCCGGTCGAGAAGCGCTTCAGTCCGTTGAGACGGTACTCCTCGCCATCGGCGGTCAGCTCGAGATCGGGGTCGGTGGGGTTCACCGAATCACCCCACACCCAGCGACCCTCGACGGTTTTGCGGTGCCACTCGTCCTGCGCCGCGGGATCGGCGGCGAAGCCGATGTTGCCCGAGTTGATGTAGTGGTAGGCAAGCACCTGCGCCACCGAGGCGTCGGCGCGCGACAGGATGCGGATGACGAGGAACGCCGTCTCCCAGTGCGCACCGCCGCCGCCGAACTCCGCCGGCTGCAGCAGCGTCACGAGCCCCGCATCGCGAAGCAGGTCGAGCTCGAC
>NZ_DALZXX010000280.1:0-1530 GCF_031988965.1 Microbacterium sp. | reverse complement strand
GGAGTGTCGAAGTCGGGCTCGCCGACCGCGAGCGAGACGAGATCGCTCGTCGAGGCGGGCTGCTGCACGCGGCGCGAGGTCGACTCGACCCGCAGCACGGCCGGCGCGGCGGTGAAATCGATGGGGGCGGCGAGGTCGACGGAGGTCATGCGGTGTGGTCCTGTTCCTTCGAGGGTCGTGCGGAGTCGGGGGCGCCGAGCCAGCGGCTGATCTCGAGATCGCCGGAGACGTCGCGCTGACGGGTGGGGGCGACGATCACCTCCTGCAGCACGGTGCGAGGAGGCAGGGTGGCGGCGAGATGCACGGCGCGGGCGACGTCGATCGGCTGCACCATGTTGGCGCGCTCGTCGGCACGCGGCGGTCGCGCGCGGTTGTCGAGGATCGGGGTGTCGGCCTCGCCGGGCAGCACGGTGATCGCACGGATGCCGTCGCCCCGGAAGGTCGTGTGCAGGAACGTCATGAAGTTGCGGACGCCTGCCTTCGCGGCACCGTAGGCGGCACCGCCCAGCAGGTTGGGGGTGACGGCGGCGAGAGACGACACCGTGATGATGGTGCCGCCGCCCCGCTCGATCATCGACGGCAGGACGGCACGACTGAGGATGAACACCGCCGTCAGGTTGACGTCGATCACGGCACGCCATTCGTCTTCGGCGAGCCACAGCGGGTTGAGCACGGACGACGAGCTGCCCGCGTTGTTGACGAGGATGTCGATAGGGCCGACATTCTCGGAAACGCGTGAGACCAGAGCATCCGCTGCTCCGTCTGCCGAGATGTCGGCGACCTCGACGACGGCCGCGCCGCCTGCCGAGACGATCTCATCGCGCAGCGTCTCGAGCGGTTCGAGACGACGCCCGACGATGACGACGGTCGCTCCGCTCGCGGCGAGCAGGAGCGCGGTCTCACGGCCCATGCCGCTGCCTGCGCCGGTGACGAGCGCCACCTGGCCGTTCAGTTCCGTCATCGGATTCTCCTTCTTCTCACGTCTGAGGGTCGTCTCGCGGCCGTAGCGCAGTCGCCTGCGGTCGGGGTCACCGGGCCGCCCCTGCGGGATGGATGCGGTCGGCGTCGAGCTCGAGACCGAGGTACGAGAACGCGCCGAGCGCCGCCGCGGCGAGCTGCGTGAGCTCGGCCTCGAAGCGCAGGGATGCCTGTCGCGCCGCCGCACGATCGGTCCAGGCGAAGCGCAGCTCCTGGCCGGGGCGCGCCTGACCGATCAGATCCTGCGACCGCCTCGTCACGAAGCCCACGATCGGGTAGCCGGCGGTCAGCGTGCGGTAACGCCCGAGCACGATGAGTTCATCCGAGGGCGGGATCTCGATCGCCCCGATCGGCACGCCGTGCGACACGATCTCCCGGTGGTGAACGGGATGCCGCACGGGACCGTCGAGGCGGATGCCGACGTGGTCCGACCGGTTCGTCACCGTGTACACGGAGTCGGCGAGCAGTTCGCGGATGCCGTCGATCTCGTCGGTATCGGCGCAGTCGACGATGCGGATCACATCGTCCCTGGTCGTCGCGGCGAGCTCGGGA
>NZ_DALZXX010000279.1:0-1532 GCF_031988965.1 Microbacterium sp. | reverse complement strand
GCCGAAGCGGCCGCCGCACTCATCGAACCGGGCATGGCCGTCGGCATCTCGGGAGGCGCGACCGGACTCGCACTGGCCCGCGCGGTGCGCGACGTCGCCGACCTCACCGTCGTCACGAACTCGCTCACGGTGGCCGATCTCTTCTCGCCGCCCGAGCGTGCCGACGCCCCGTACACGCAGACCGTGGTGCTCACCGGAGGTGTGCGCACGCCGGCGCAGTCGCTCGTGGGGCCGGTCGCCGTGCGCGCTCTGGAGCACCTGCACTGCGACCTCGTCTTCCTCGACGTGCACGGGCTCGACGTGCACGCCGGCATCACGACCATGAACCTGCTCGAGGCCGAGACCAACCGCGCGTTCATGGCGGCGGCGCGCGAGGTCGTCGTACTGGCGGACCACACCCGCTGGGGCGTCGTGGGACTCACGACGATCGCCGACCTCGCCGACATCGATCGACTCATCACCGATGACGGGCTCGATGCCGACGCCCGTGAACAGCTCACCGCGCACGTCGGTGGGCTCATGGTGGCGCAGCTCACGGAGGATGCTCCGGCGGAGCGCGCCTGACAGCGGTGCGGTCATCGCCTCGCGGTGCTCGCACGCCGCACGAGCGCGGCCGGGATCGTCACGTGACGCACCGGCAGGTCGGCGCCCGGAGGTGAGGTCAGCTGACGCTGCAGCTCGGTGAAGGCCGCGTCGACGAGCCTGTCGTGATCGGGGGCGATGGTGCTGAGAGCCGGCACCGAGAAGCGCGTGGCGCGGATGTCGTCGATGCCGATCACCGCCACGTCGTCGGGCACGCGTCTGCCGGCCGCGGCGAGGGCCGCGAGTGCGCCGAGGGCCAGCGAGTCGTTCGAGCACACGATGCCGTCGAGGTCGGGTGTGGCAGCGAGCACCGCGGCCGTGGCGCGCTCGCCCTCGTCGGCCGTGAACGCGTCGACCTGGGCGGTCAGTGACGGATCGGGCGCGGCCCCGGCCTCGGTCAGCGCCTCCACGTAGCCGACATGACGGCGGTCGGCCGCATCTGACGGGCGGGAGTCGCGGCGCCCGACGTATGCGATACGGCGGCATCCGACCGAGACGAGGTGCTCGGTCGCGGTGTGCGCCGCCGCTCGGTTGTCGATCGTGATGTGCGTGAACGGGCTCACCTGGATGTGCTCGCCCAGCAGCACCAGCGGGCCGGGCGACGTGCGTCGGGTGAGATCGGCCACGGTCAGCGATCGGGGGATGTGGATGAGGCCGTCGATCGACGGCAGGCCGACGCCGTTCGCGACGTCGATCTCGCGGCCGTGATCGCCCTCGGTCTGCACGATCAGCACTGCGAGGCCGCGCTCGTCGGCACCGCGGACGAGGCGAGACCCGAGTTCGGCGAAGTACGGCTCTTCGAGGTGCGGCACGGCCAGCGCGATGAGGCCGGTGCGCGTCGCCCGGGCGACCGGCACGGCGCGGCCTGTCGACGGGGTGGTCACCTGCGGCCTCCTGGTGGGACGACGGTCGCCGGCGGGGCGACGGGTCCCCTTCCCGTTAGCGCCCCC
>NZ_DALZXX010000278.1:0-1608 GCF_031988965.1 Microbacterium sp. | reverse complement strand
CAGCCGCGGCACGAGCAGGACGGCGGCGACGACGAACGGCAGCGCGCACGCGAGCGCACCCGCGAGCGGGCCGGCGGTCACGCCGTTCAGCGATCCGGTCCCCCACGCCGAGGCGAACATCGCCGTCTCGAGCTCGATCTGCAGCAGCATCCACGTGTTCAGCGAGGCGAGGATCGCCGAGACGCCGATCCCGACGACGATCAGGCGGAATCCCTGCACGCCGCCGCGCGCGGACAGCAGCCAGATCGCCGCCGCGGTGGCGAATCCGCCGAGGAGAGAGCCGACGGTGAGCACGGGCCAGCTGCCCGAGACGAGCACCAGCGCGAGCAGCATGCCGGTGAACGCGCCGTTGGAGAGACCGAGGATGTCGGGGCTCGCGAGCGGGTTCCTCGTCACGGTCTGGAACAGCGCGCCCGCGACGGCCAGCAGGGCGCCGACCGTGATCGCGGCGACCGCCCGGGGAAGTCGCCAGTCGATCACGACCGTGCGGTCCATGGCATCGCCGCCGCCGAGCAGCGTCTGCACGACCTGCTGTGGCGTGAGGGGGTAGGTGCCGAGTCCCAGCGCCAGCACCGCCAGCACGACGAGGGCGCCGACCGCCGCGACACCCGCGAGGATGCTGCGCTGACGCACCGGCATCCGCAGGGGGCCGAGACGAAGGATCCGCCGTCGGTACCCGACGTCGGTGGGCGTGACCACGCGCGAAGAGCTCACAGTGCACTCGCCCTGCGCCTGCGGGCCAGCACGATCAGCACGGGAGCCCCGACGAACGCCGCGACGATGCCGACCGGCACTTCGGCCGGGGCGATGATGACGCGGCCGAGCACGTCGGCGAGCAGCAGGATGACGGGTGCGAGCACGGCCGAGAGAGGAAGGATGAGTCGCTGATCGACGCCGAACGTCCAGCGGATCACGTGCGGCACCATGAGGCCGATGAACGAGATCGGGCCGGCCAGGGCGGTGGCGGCACCGGCGAGCAGCGTGACGGCGGCGATGACGCCGATGCGGATGCCGGCGACGTTGGCGCCCTGCGCACGGGCGACGTCTTCACCCAGGCCGATCGCGTTCAGACCGGGGGCGAGGAGCATCGCGAGCACGAGTCCGGCGACCACGAACGGGAGCACAGGCAGGATGACGTCGAAGCCGCGACCGAGGAGCGACCCGGCATTCCAGCTGCGCATCGAGTCGAAGGCATCGGGATCGCTCAGCGACAGCCCGGTCGTGATTCCCGAGAGCACGGCGCCGAGCGCGACACCGGCGAGGGTGAGGCGCAGCGGATCGGCCGAGCCGCGTCCGGAGGACCCGATGAGGTACACGGCCACCGTGACGACGAGCGCGCCGAGGAAGGCGAGCCACACGAACTGCGAGACATCGCGCAGCCCCAGGAAGGTCACGCCCAGGGCGACGGCGAGCGCGGCGCCGGCGTTGACCCCGAGGATGCCGGGATCGGCGAGCGGATTGCGGGTGAAGGCCTGGATCAGCGCCCCCGCCACCCCCAGCGCGGCACCGGCCACGAGCCCCGTGACGGTGCGCGGGATGCGCAGGTCGAAGACGATGTAGTCGGTCTCGGGCGTGCCCCCGCCCTGCAGCGTCGCCCACACCGCCTGG
>NZ_DALZXX010000277.1:0-1613 GCF_031988965.1 Microbacterium sp. | reverse complement strand
CGGCCGGTGCCCCGGCCCGCAGACGACGAGGTGCGCGTGCGGGTCGCCGCGGCGGGCGTCAACCCGGTCGACTGGAAGCTGTTCAGCGGCGAGCCGATGCATGACCCGTACGAACGGTCTCTGCCCTCGGGAAACGGGTACGACTTCGCGGGCACCATCGATGCGGTCGGCGCAGCGGTCGTGGGGTGGAACGTCGGCGATCGGGTGTTCGGCGGGCTCCGCTACCACGCGCAGGCCGACCATCTCGTGATCGATCCACGACTGCTCGTGCGCGTGCCCGACTCTCTCGATCTCGTCGTCGCCGGTGCGCTCAACGTGGTCGGCCGCACAGCCGTCGCCAGCGTCGAGTCGCAGAGCATCGGCCCTGGCGACGTGGTGCTCGTGAGCGGAGCGGCCGGGGGTGTCGGCATCCTCACCGCGCAGCTGTGCGTCGTGCGGGGTGCGCGCGTGCTCGGCACCGCGAGTCCCCGCAATCACGAGCTGCTGGCGCGGCTCGGCATCCATCCCCTCTCCTACGGGGAGGGCCTGGCGGATGCCGTCCGCGCCGCCGCACCCGACGGGGTGACGGTCGTGCTCGACACGGTCGGTCACGGGACGGTCGACATCGCGCTCGAGCTGGGTGTGCCGCCGGAGCGGATCAACACCGTCGCCGACTACGAGGCCAGACAGCGGCATCCCGTGCGCGGCGTCGGCGGAGCCGCAGCGGGCACGGCGGAGCTCGCGGCGATCGCGAAGCTGCTGGCGGAGGGGACGATCGCACTGCCGATCGATTCCGTGCATCCGCTCGAGAACGTGCGCGATGCCTACGCCCGCTCGATGGCCGGCCACGCGACCGGCAAGATCGTGGTCGTCACCGACTAGGCCGGCGGGCCCCCGGGCCCGCTCAGACCTCCGCGATCCAGCGCGTCGAGACGACGTGGTCCACTCGGCTCACCGACCCGAGCCTGCCAGCCGCGTCGACCCGAGCCCGCACCGCCGCGTCGAGGTCGATCACGCTGTACGCGGCGATCGGCGCGATGTGCAGCGTCAGCTCGGCCGACGGCGGGAGGTCCGTGACGTCGATGCGCCACACCGACCCGTCCCAGAAGCGGTCGTTGATGACGACGCCGTCCGCACGAAGCTGAGCGACGTCGCCCTCCCAGTCGATGACGAGCTCGCTGAGGTCACCGGTCACAGAATCCTGCCGCGCGGGCGATGCGATCCGCCAGACGCCCGCGACCTCGTCGAACTGCGCGGCGTCGGGAGCCGCAGAGCGTCCCATCGACGCGCCGTATCGTGCGGGCGGCTCCCCCGCCGGACGCAGCTCCTCGACCGGCAGAGTCGTCGAACGGGGGGCTCCGTCGGTGCGCAGCTCGAGCGACACGAACTCCCCACCTCGCCAGACGCGGCTCACCGGCTGATGCTCCGCGCGCGCGACCAGCCTGCCGGGTTCCCGCCAGACGGCATCCGCCGAGTCGATCAGGTCGTCGCCGAGGTACCAGAGCCGCTCGGCCTGCTCGTCGTCCACGACCAGGATGCGCAGGGCGCGGTCGACCACGACGACATCACCGGGAGCCAGATCGAGCGGCGCGTCGGCATCCGTCCCCGCTCCACGCTGCAGCGCACGCGAGCCC
>NZ_DALZXX010000276.1:0-1631 GCF_031988965.1 Microbacterium sp. | reverse complement strand
CGCTGGCCGAGTTCGCGGTGTTCGGTGTGTTCGCCGGCGCGAAGCACCTCCCGCGACTCAGCGCGCAGCAGGAGCGGCGTGAATGGTCGGGTCGCTGGACCATGCGACAGGTGTCGGACATGACCGTGCTCGTGCTCGGCCTGGGCGGGATCGGCGCCGAGACCGCGCGCAAGCTCGTCGGGCTCGGTGCCGACGTCATCGGCGTCAATCGCAGCGGAGTCGGCGATATCGTCGGCGGCCGCGTGGCTCCGCTCTCATCCCTCCGCTCGCACCTCGCAACGGCGGATGCCGTCGTGGTGACCCTCCCCGGCACCACGGCGACCGAGAGCCTGCTCGACGACGACTTCTTCGGCGCGCTCCGGCCGGGGGCCATTGTCGTGAACGTCGGCCGCGGCACGGTCATCGACGAGGAGGCGCTCGTCCGAGCCCTCGAGTCCGGTCAGGTGGGATTCGCCGCCCTCGACGTCTTCGCGGTGGAGCCGCTCGTCGAGACGAGCCCGCTCTGGAGCCAGCCGAACGTCCTGGTCAGTCCGCACACCGCGGCGCTCGACCCGCGCGAGGAGCGTCGCATCGCGGAGCTCTTCGCCGACAACGCCCGCCGCCTGCTCGACGACCGGCCACTGCGCAACGTCGTCGACACCATCGAGTTCTACTGAGGATCACCATGACCGAATCACTGTTCTCCCTGCGCGGCAAGACCGCGCTCATCACCGGATCCACACGCGGGATCGGGGCGGCGCTCGCCGAGGGGCTCGCTCGATCCGGCGCCGACATCGTGATCAACGGCACGACCGACGCCGGCGTGGCGGATGCCGTCGCACGTCTCACCGCGGCCGTCCCCGATGTGCAGGTGTCCGGCCGCGCGTTCGACATCACGGATGACGCCGCCGTCGAAGCGGCGATCGCCGCGATCGAATCCGAGCAGGGTCCGATCGACATCCTCGTGAACAACGCCGGCATCCAGCACCGCGTTCCCCTGGTCGATCTCGACGTCACCGACTGGGACCGCGTCGTCGCCGTGAACCTGACCGCGCCCTTCCTGGTCGGGCGCGCCGTCGCCCGGCGGATGCTGACCCGCGGCGCCGGCAAGATCGTCAACATCTGCTCGATCCAGACCGACCTCGCGCGTCCATCCATCGCCCCCTACACCGCCACCAAGGGTGGTCTTCGCAACCTCACCCGCGCGATGACGGCCGAGTGGGCGAAGCACGGCCTGCAGATCAACGGCATCGCGCCCGGCTACATCCGCACCGAGATGACGCAGGCCCTGATCGACGACCCCGCATTCAATTCGTGGGTCGTCGGCCGCACCCCCGCCGAGCGCTGGGGCGAGGTGCAGGATCTCATCGGTCCGGCCGTCTGGCTCGCCTCCGACGCCTCGGCCTACGTGAACGGCCAGGTCGTATTCGTGGACGGGGGGATGAGCGTTGTCGTCTGACATCTCCCCCACGGCTCCCGAATCCGTGCGGGCGATCGTCGCCCACGCCACCGACGACGTGCGCGTCGAGACCGTGCCTCTGCGCGCAGCGGCCGACGACGAGGCCGTGGTCCGCGTCCTGTACGGCGGCGTCTGCGGATCCGACCTGCACTACTGGACGCACGGCGCCGCAGGGCAGTCGATCCTCCGCGAG
>NZ_DALZXX010000275.1:0-1636 GCF_031988965.1 Microbacterium sp. | reverse complement strand
TAACTGATCGAAAATGATCGATCTAGCTTTATCTGAGTCTTGTCTTGATCGAAATGCGGTGATAATCTCCCAACGATCGCAAAGAGACGGCATCCGTCGCGGTCCACCTCGAAGCAGTCTTCAAAGGAGAACCCTGTGACGTACGAGCGCACCGTGGCATCGACGGCGACGAGTCCCCGCGAGGGCCAGGCGGCCACGACGGCCGAATGGTCGCGCGACGACCTGCTCGCCTACGCCGACGGACTGCTCGCGGCGGTCCGCCCGTGGGCCTCAGAGAACGGCGCCCGCATCACGCTCCCCGGGGCGTCGGGCGGATACGGCATCGACGTCGACGGTCTCGAGGGATTCGTGCGCACCTTCCTGCTCGCAGGATTCCGCATCGCGGGTGCGCGTGGTGAAGGGGTCGACGACCTCATCGACTTCTCCTCGCGCGGCATCGTCGCGGGTGTCGACCCCGAGGCCCCCGACCGGTGGGTGCGACTCGACGAGCACGCGCAGGCCAAGGTCGAGGCGGCATCCATCGCGCTGATCCTCGACCTGACCCGCCCCTGGATCTGGGATCGCCTCGACGCACGCACTCAGCAGAACATGATCGACTACCTCGCACCCGTCGTGGGTGACGACACCTACCCCCGCAACAACTGGCTGTGGTTCCGCGTGGTCGTGCAGACGTTCCTGCGCTCGGTGGGCGGCCCGTGGTCGCAGGCCGACATCGAGCAGGATCTGGCGCAGCACGACTCGTTCGTGCGCGAGGGCGGATGGATCTCTGACGGCGACGACCGCTCGTACGACCACTACGTCGGCTGGGCGCTGCACCTGTACCCGGTTCTGTGGTCTCGGATGCAGGGCGCCGACGAGCTGGCAGCCGGCCGCACCGAGGGCGACCTCGCCCGGCTCGACCTGTTCCTGCAGGACGCGATCGCCCTCGTCGGCGCCGACGGCTCTCCGCTGATCCAGGGCCGCAGCCTCGTCTACCGCTTCGCCGCGGCGGCTCCCTACTGGGCGGGCGCCCTCGCCGAGGTCCCGTCCGTCCCGCTCGGGCAGCTGCGTCGTGCGGCATCCGCCATCGTCCGCCACTTCGCCGAGAACGGCGTCCCGAATGAGCAGGGGCTCCTCGATCTCGGATGGCACGACGAGTGGCGTCGGCTCGCGCAGAACTACTCGGGCACCGGCTCGCCGTACTGGGCGTCGAAGGGGCTGCTCGGCATCGCACTGCCCGCGGATCACCCGGTGTGGTCGGCTCCCACGGAGCCGCTGCCCGCCGAGACCGCCGACGTGATCCGCGTCGTCGAGGCCCCGGCGTGGATCATCTCCGCCACGGCCGACGACGGCATCGTGCGCGTGATCAACCACGGGTCCGACCACGCGCGCCCCGGCGACCTCGTCGGCGACTCGCCGCTCTACGCCCGCCTCGGCTACTCGACCGCCGCGAGCCCGCTGCTCAACGGCGACGCCTGGGCCGAGCCCCTCGAGCAGTCTGTCGCGCTGCTGCACGCCGACGGCAGGGCGACGCATCGCGCCGGCATGCGCGTGCAGGGCATCCGTCGAGACGGGGATGCCGCGATCGCCGGATCCGAGGCGACAGCCCACTGGATCGCTCCGGACGCGACCCAGATCCGGCACGGCTCCGGCATCA
>NZ_DALZXX010000274.1:0-1670 GCF_031988965.1 Microbacterium sp. | reverse complement strand
GCGCGAGGCTCACCCCGGTCTCGGCCTCGTCGGACAGGCGGATGACGGTCGGCCCGGTGCCGAGCTGCGCGACCTGCCGCAGCGCGTTCGCGCCCGCGGTGAAGTCGCGGAAGGTCCACGCGTCGTGCAGCCGCACCTCGGGCACCGGGTGCACGCGCAGCCGTACCTCAGTGATGACGCCGAAAGCGCCTTCGGAGCCGAGGAAGAGCTGCACGAGGTCGGGCCCGGCAGCCGAACCCGGCGCCCGGCCAAGATCTAGTTCGCCGCTCGGGGTCACGACGCGCAGCCCCGTGACCATCGCGTCGAAGCGGCCGTATCCCGAGGAGTTCTGGCCGGAGGAGCGGGTGGCCGCGAAGCCGCCGATGGTCGCGTAGCGGAAGCTCTGCGGATAGTGCCCGAGTTCGAAGCCGCGGGCGGCGAGCAGCGCTTCGGCCTCGGGCGCCGTTGTGCCGGCCCGCAGGGTCGCCTCGCCGCTGTGCGTGTCGAGGGCGACGAGCCCGGAGAGACGGTGCAGGTGGAGGCTGACGACGGTACGGCCGGTCCCGCCGACGGGGTCCAGCCCGCCGACGACGGATGTGCCCCCGCCAAACGGCACTACGGCGATACCGCGCTCGCTCGCGAGCCGCAGCACCGCAGCGATCTCGCCGTCGTCGGCCGGGTCGATGACCGCGTCCGGCGCGAGCTGCTGCACCTTACGGCGCCGCAGGAGGTCGAGCGTCGATTTGCCGCCCGAATGCCGGATGCGCGCCTCGCGGTCGGTGCGCACATGCTCTTCCCCAACGATGGCTGCCAGCGCGAGCCGGTCGGCCTCCTCGAGTGCGGAGGCCGCGAGGTCGACCTCATCGAACGAGGCGGCAGGTGCGGAGCGCGGGATGCGGCCGAGCTTGACGGGCAGCAGCGCCCGCACCGCACCCGGCAGCTCTTTCGCCTTGGCGGGATCACCCCAGCCGTTCCAGCGCATCGGCCCGGGGGCGGCGCTGGAAGCGGGTGCAGTGTCGGGGGCGGCATTGTGAGCTGCGTCATCATCGAACATGCGTTACAGTGTGACACATCATGGAAGAAGGTCAAGTTTCATCGGATGCACAGCCGGGTGCACAGGCCGGCCCCTGGTCGGCCCGGCAAGCCGTCGATTGGCCCGTCTGGGAGGAGACCGAGCACCGTATGCTCGATGCCGCCGCCGAGCTCATCGCAACGCGGGGCGTGCACGGCCTCACCGTCGCCGACGTCGCCCGCAATGCGTCCGTGAGCCGCCCGACCGTCTACCGCCGCTGGGCGAGCGCCGACGAGATCGTGCGCGCCGCCCTGCTGCGCGGCGCCGTCGGCATCATCGACCGCTTCGGCACCCTCGCGACGACGCGGGCGGAGATCGTGCGCGACGTGCTGCGCTTCTCGGAGCTCTTCCGCGAGGATGCGCTCTACGGCCGCCTGCTCGAACGCGAACCCGAGGTGTTCATGCGCTACACGCTGCAGCGCATCGGTTCGAGCCAGCGCGCCATCCTGCACTGGCTCGCCGCAGCGATCACGACCGCCCAGCGCGGCGGCACCGTGCGCGAAGGCAACCCCGGTGACATCTCAGTCATGCTCCTGCTCATCGCGCAGTCCGCGATCCTCTCGCACAACACCGTCTCCACCCTCATCGACGAGTCGCATTGGAGTACCGAACTATGGCA
>NZ_DALZXX010000273.1:0-1676 GCF_031988965.1 Microbacterium sp. | reverse complement strand
CGCGCGGGGTCGACACCGCGCACGACGCGGGTCACGAACTCGCTGGCCCCCACCCGGCCGCGCACCGGCGCGGTGTCGTCGATGATCGCGGTGTGGCCCGATCCGGGCTGCAGCTCGGCGAAATCCCGCTCGGCCGGGTCGCGGAACGCCGCGCCCGTGGCGTGCGAGTACTCGCGAGCCACGCCGCGCAGCGAGAACGCGTATCCGCGGTCGGGCGTGACGTTGATCTCGACAGCGACGTCGTCGAGCCCGAGCAGTGAGATCGCGTCGGTGCCGACCGGCGCATCGATACCGAGGTCGGCCAACACCAGGATGCCGTTGTGCTCGTCGCCGAGCCCCAGCTCCCGCGCCGAGGCGATCATGCCGTCGGACACGTGGCCGTACGTCTTGCGCGCGGCGATCGGGAAGGGACCGGGCAGCACGGCGCCGGGCAGGGTCACGACGACCTTGTCTCCCGCGACGAAGTTGTGCGCACCGCAGACGATGCCGCGAACGCCACCGTGCTCCTCGCCGACATCGACCTGGCACCAGTTGATCGTCTTGCCGTTCGACTGGGGCTCCGGGTCGAGCGAGACGACCTGACCGACGACCACGGGTCCCGAGATCTCGAAACCGTGGACGTCCTCTTCTTCGAAGCCGACGGACACCATCGCTTCGAAGACATCGTCGGGCGAGGCATCCTCCGCCAGATCGACGTACTCACGCAGCCACGAAAGAGGGACGCGCATCACACCACCATCCCGTACTGCTCACTGAAACGGACATCGCCCTCGGCCATGTCCCTCATGTCCTGGACGTCGCTGCGGAACATGAGCGCCCGTTCGACGCCCATGCCGAAGGCGAAGCCGCTGTAGACGTCGGGGTCGATGCCCGCGGCGCGCAGGACATTGGGGTTGACCATTCCGCAGCCGCCCCACTCGATCCAGCGCGCGCCGCCCTTGAAGGTCGGGTGCCACAGGTCGAGCTCGGCGGACGGCTCGGTGAAGGGGAAGAAGTTCGTGCGGAAGCGCGTCTTCGCCTCGGGCCCGAAGAGCTGTCGGGCGACGTGGTCGAGGGTGCCCTTGAGGTGCGCCATCGAGATGCCCTTGTCGATCACGAGTCCCTCGAACTGCGTGAACACCGGCAGGTGCGTCGCGTCGAACTCGTCGGTGCGGTACACCCGGCCCGGGCAGAGCACGTAGATCGGCACGTCGCGGTCGAGCATCGAGCGCACCTGCACGGGGCTCGTGTGCGTGCGCATCACGAGGTGACGCGAGGCGGGATCGACGTAGAAGGTGTCCTGCTCCTGGCGAGCGGGGTGATCGACGTCGAAGTTCAGCGCGTCGAAGTTGAACCACTCGTGCTCGAGCTCGGGACCCTCGGCGATCTCCCACCCCATGCCGACGAAGATGTCGGAGATCTGCTCACTGAGCAGGGTGAGCGGATGCCGGGCGCCGACGCGTGTGCGAGAGGAGACCGCGGTGATGTCGACCCGCTCGGCGTCGAGACGCGCGGCGACCTCCGCCGCGGCGAGCTCGGCCTCTTTGGCCGCCAGTGCCTTCGTGACCTGGCCGCGGCCCTGGCCGACGAGCTTGCCGAACGCCGCCTTGTTCTCGGGGGAGACCTGACGCATCGATGCGTTGAGGACGGCCAGTGGCGATCCGTCGGCGACGTGCGCTGCGCGGGCCGCTTTCAGC
>NZ_DALZXX010000272.1:0-1708 GCF_031988965.1 Microbacterium sp. | reverse complement strand
ACGCCGTCGACGAGGAAGCGCTGGAAGACGACGAAGAACAGCAGCACGGGCAGCAGTGCGACGAACGAGGCCGTGACCGTCGCGCCGTAATCGGACGACGAGGTCTGGTCGTTGTAGAGGCGCAGTGCGATGGGCAGCGGGTAGTTCTCGGGGCTGGTGAGGTAGAGGAGGGGTCCGAGGAAGTCGTTCCACGCCCAGATGAAGGAGAAGATCGCGCAGGTGATCAGTGCCGGCTTGATGAGCGGGAGGATGATCGACCAGAAGATCCGCAGGTGACCGGCACCGTCGATGCGGGCCGCTTCGTCCATGTCGCGGGGCATCTGGCGGATGAACTGCACGAGCAGGAAGACGAAGAACGCTTCGGTGGCGAGGAACTTCGGCAGGATCAGCGGGATGAACGTGTCGACCCAGCCGAGCTGGTTGAAGATGATGTACTGCGGGATGATCACGACGTGGAACGGCAGCAGCAGTGTGCCGATCATCGCCGCGAACAGCACCCCGAGGCCCTTGAACTGCACCCGGGCGAACGCGTAGGCCGCGAGGGCGGAGGAGAGCACGGTGCCGACGACGGCGGAGACCGCGAGGATCAGCGAGTTCAGGAAGAACCGCCACATCGGCACTCCGGCGATGCCCTCCATGACCTTGCCGTAGTTCTCGATGGTCGGCGCCTGCGGGAACAGACCCGGGTTCTGACCGAACTCGGAGTTCGGCTTGAACGTCGACAGGAACAGCCACAGCAGCGGATACAGCACCACCGCGGTCAGGATGAGGAGGGCGATGAACCAGATGACGGTCTGCCAGGTCTTGCGCTTCACCCTGCGGCGAGAGGAAGAGGGGCCGACCGGCGCGGTCTGCTGTGCGGCGAACACCGGCGTCGATGCCGCGCCGGACGTGGTGGCCTGATTGGACGTGCTCATTTGTCGTCTCCCGAGTAGTGCACCCACGACCTCTGAGTGCGGAACAGGATGAAGGCGATGATCGCCACGACGACCAGCAGCACCCACGCGATCGCAGCCGCGTAGCCCATCTGTCCGTCGGAGAATCCGCGCTTGTACAGGTACACGGTGATGAAGTTCGTCATACCGGCGGGGCCGCCGGTGCCGTTCGAGATGATGTACGCCGACGCGAACACCTGGAACGCGCCGATCAGACCCAGCAGCAGGTTGAAGAACATCACCGGCGAGAGCATCGGGATCGTCACCGCGCGGAACCGGCGATACGCGTTCGCGCCGTCCATCTCCGCCGCCTCGTACAGCTCCTTCGGGATCTGCTTCAGACCCGCGAGGAAGATCACCATCGTCGCACCGAACTGCCACACCGCGAGCAGGATCATCATCGGCAGCACCAGGCTCGGATTCCCGATCCATCCACCGAGGTCGACGCCGAAGATCTGCAGGCCGCTGTCGACCGGACCGTCCGACGAGAACATCGCCCGCCACACGATCGCCACCGACACCGAGCCACCGATGAGCGAGGGAGCATAGAACGCCGAGCGGAAGAAGCCCGCACCCTTGTCACGGTAGTTCAACAGCATCGCGACGCCCAGCGCCGCAGCAAGGGTGATCGGGGTGCCGATGAACACGTAGACCAGGGTGATCTGCGCCGACTGGATGAAGTTCGGATCACTCGTGAACAGCCGGATGTAGTTGTCCAGCCCGATCCACTTCGGCGGCTGGAAGATGTTGTACTTCGTGAAGGACAGGTACAG
>NZ_DALZXX010000271.1:0-1711 GCF_031988965.1 Microbacterium sp. | reverse complement strand
GAGATGCCCGTGGCCGCCGATCTCGACGTGCTGCTGCAGCGTCGCGCCGCCACACTGTCGTCGCACCCCGGGCAGGTGTCGTTCCCCGGCGGACGCCGCGAGGAGCACGATGCGGATGCCGTCGCCACGGCGCTGCGCGAGGCGCAGGAGGAGACCGGACTCGACCCCTCGGGTGTCGACGTGCTCGCGACGCTCGCCGAACTCCCGCTCGCCGCGAGCAACCACCTCGTGACGCCCGTGCTGGGCTGGTGGCGTTCGCCGTCGCAGGTCGCGGCGGTCGACCACGCCGAGACGGTCGAGGTCTTCCGTGTGCCGGTGGCGCAGCTGCTCGACCCCGCGACGCGATTCACCTCGACGATCAGCCGCATGGGCCGCGTGTGGAAGGGCCCCGCGTTCGATGTCGACGGCACCGTCGTCTGGGGTTTCACCGCGATGGTGCTCGACGCACTGTTCGATGCGACCGGGTGGACGGTGGCGTGGGACCGGTCGGTCGAACGCCCGATCGCGCTCTGACGTCGCCCGGCAGGTGGTCGTTGAGCGAAGACGACGAAGTCGCCTGAGACGAAACGCCGTGAGCCGACCGGCGGCGTCACCGCCGAAACCCCACGGCCCGCGTCGGTAGTCTGGACGGGTGAAGATTCTCGTCCTCGGTTCCGGTGCCCGTGAGCACGCGATCATCCTCGCCCTGCGAGCAGAGAAGGCGGAGCACGAGATCTTCGTCGCCCCCGGCAATGCCGGCATCGCGCAGGATGCGACGCCCGTCTCGCTCGACACGCTCGACGGTGCCGCTGTGACCTCGTTCGCGAACGAGCACGCCGTCGACCTCGTCGTCGTCGGCCCCGAAGCCCCACTCGTCGCCGGCGTCGCCGACGTGCTGCGTGCGCACGGCATCCCCGTGTTCGGCCCCGGCAAGGCCGCGGCTCAGCTCGAGGGATCGAAGTCGTTCGCGAAGCGGATCATGGATGCCGCGGGCGTGCCCACCGGTCGTGCGGTGCGCGCCACCACCACGGCCGAGGTCGAGGCCGCGTTCGACGATCTGGGCGCACCCTACGTGGTCAAGGCCGACGGGCTCGCGGCGGGCAAGGGCGTCATCGTGACGACCGACCGCGCAGACGCACTCGCGCACGCCGAGCACTACCTGCCCTCCGGCCCGGTGCTGATCGAGGAGTTCCTCTCCGGCCCCGAGGTCTCACTGTTCTTCCTCAGCGACGGCGACACGGTGCGTGCGCTCAGCCCCGCGCAGGACTTCAAGCGCGCGCTCGACGGCGATGAAGGTCCCAACACCGGCGGCATGGGCGCCTATTCGCCGCTCCCGTGGCTCGCCGAGCAGTTCGGCAGCGAGCAGGCCTTCGTCGAGGAGGTCACGCGCGACGTGGCGCTGCCCGTCATCCGCCAGCTCGACAGCGAGGGCACCCCGTTCATCGGACTGCTCTACGCGGGGCTCATCCTCACGCCTGCGGGTGTGCGCGTGATCGAGTTCAACGACCCCGAGACCCAGATCGTGCTGCCGCGTCTCGAGACGCCGCTCTCGGAGCTGCTGCTCGCCGCGGCATCCGGCACTCTCGAGGACCAGCCGGAGCCGGTCTTCAGCGACGACGTCGCCATCACCGTCGTGCTCGCGAGCGAGGGCTATCCCGAGGCGCCGCAGACCGGTCGCCCGATCGAGGGCCTCGCCGAGGCTGCGGCCGTCGACGGCGTGCGCCTGGTGCAC
>NZ_DALZXX010000270.1:0-1721 GCF_031988965.1 Microbacterium sp. | reverse complement strand
ATCCGCCCGGCCCCGATGCCGACGCCCGTCGATTCGTACGCCGACACGCCCGCCGGGGTGCCCGCCCCCGCTGCGGCGCCCGCGCCTCCGGCACCGACCGACGGTCTCGCAGGCGACGGCCTCGTCGGCGACGTCGACAAGACGGTCGTCAGCCCCCGCCCGACCGACGACGACCTCGACGCGACCGTCGTGGTCGCCCGCAAGCGCGGGGTGCGTCGATCGCTCGTGCTCGACGACGGCCGCACCTTCGCCCTCTCCGGTGCGAGCGTCGTGATCGGACGCAACCCGATGGGGGATCCCGGCGAGCAGCGCCTGCCGATCTCCGACACCACGCGCACCCTGTCGAAGACCCACGCGCGGCTGGTCGTGCATGACGATGAATGGCGACTGACCGACCTGCACGCCACGAACGGCGTCGTGGTGGTCGAGGAGAACGGCACCGAGACCCTTCTCGACCCGGGCGAGAGCGTCACCGGCAACGGCCGTTTCATCCTCGGTGAGGTCGGGATGCACGTGGTCGCGGAGCGCGATTCGTGACTGTCTCCTCCGTCGTGCTCAACGTCGCAGCGCTCTCGGACACGGGGCTCACGCGCGCTGCGAACGAGGATTCCGTGCTCGCTGCCGCCCCGGTCTTCCTCGTCGCCGACGGAATGGGCGGGCATGAGGCCGGAGACCGTGCGAGTGCGGCCGTCGTCGCGGCGTTCGCGCCGCTGACCGGCGCGACGATCGAGGTCGACGACGTTCGCGAGGCGCTGGGCCGCGCGGCGGATGTCGTCGAGGGCATCGCCGCCGAGCACAAGCGCGGAGCGGGCAGCACCGTCTCGGGTGTGGCCCTTCTCGAGCATGAGGGGACTCCGCACTGGCTGCTCTTCAACGTCGGTGACTCCCGGGTGTATCGGCACCACGGCAGCGAGCTCACGCAGCTCACGATCGATCATTCGCTCGGACAGGAGCTCGTGGATGCCGGAGAGCTGCGCCCCGAGGATCTCGCGACCTTCGCTCAGCGCAACGTGATCACCCGGGCGATCGGGGGTCCCGACAGCACCGCCGACAGCTGGCTGATTCCCGTGATCGACGGCGAGCGACTGCTGCTGTGCTCCGACGGGCTCACGGGGGAGGTCAGTGACGAGGGCATCCGCGCGATCCTCACGATGAACGGACGTCCCGAGACCGCGGCGGCGGCGCTCATCCGTCGTGCCCTGCAGGCCGGTGGCCGTGACAACGTCTCTGTCGTCGTGATCGACGTCGTGTCGGGTGGGTCACGCACCCGGCGCGCCGAAGACGCCACGGCAGGGCTCGCCGCAGCATCCGCGCTGACCGACTCGATGCTCGAAGGAACCACGATTCCGGTGCGGGTGCGATGACCGACGAGGAGAGCGTCGAAGAGACGGTCATGCTCACGCGGCGTGATCGACGTCGAGCTGCCGCGAACGCGGGATCCGCGACGGAGGGAACGGATGCTCAGGGCACGGGTCTCGCGTCCGACGACGAGGCGACGGTCGTCGTCGACCGCGCACCGGCAGCCCCGGCCATGACCGATGTTCCTGCTGCTCCGCCGGAGCCGTCCGATGACGGGGCGCAGGACGCGGGCGAGCAGATGGACGAGGCCACCGTCGACGAGGCCACCGTCGTGGTCGATCGCTCACCGAGACCTGCGAGCGATCCGCTGGAGGAGGCGACGGTCGTCGTCGCCCGCACGCCCGGTCGTTCGCGCCGTCGCG
>NZ_DALZXX010000269.1:0-1727 GCF_031988965.1 Microbacterium sp. | reverse complement strand
CGCCCAAGCCGCCGAAGAAGACCGCCAAGGTCGCTTTCGACGCCCCCGCGCCCGAATCCGAGGAGCCGCGTTCCTTCCGGCTCGGCGCAGTCCCCGGCGCGACCCCCGGCCGATGGATCGACGCCTGGAAGCAGCGCATGCCTCACGTGCCGCTCGAGCTCGTGCCGATCGAGGTGGCGACGCAGTACCGGTCGCTGACCGAGGTCGACGCCGCCCTCGTGCGACTGCCTCTCGATGACCGCGCACTGGCGGCCGCCGGCCTCAGCAGCGACGCGGTGCACGTCATCCCCTTGTACGACGAGCTTCCGGTCGTGGTCGCCTCGATCGAGTCGCATCTGCTCGCGGCCGACGAACTCACGCGGGACGACCTCGCGGGCGAGGTCGTCGTGACGCTCTCCGACGATGCGCTCGTACCGTTCGAGGTGCCCGGCTCCGTGGCCCCCGCCTTCGCCGCGTTGTCGACCGACGACGCGATCACGACCGCCGCGACCGGCGTGGGCATCGTGATCGTGCCGATGTCGCTCGCTCGTCTGCACCACCGCAAGGACGTCGACCACCGCGTGCTGGCCGACGGGCCGACCTCGACCGTCGCACTCGCGTGGCCGCGAGAGCGCACCACGCCCGACGTCGAGACGTTCGTCGGCATCGTGCGCGGACGCACGGCGAACTCCTCGCGCTGACGCTCGTTAGACTCTCGTGGTGGTCTCGCTTCTTTACGTCTGCGTGCGTCCCGAACTCGGGGCGGCAGACGCCGAGCACGCCTCGTTCCGTCGGGCGCTCGGCGTCGACGTCGTCGACCGTCTCGACCTGCTGACCGAGCGCCTCGATCCTGCGCGCCTCGCCCGCTACCGCGGTGTGGTGGTGGGCGGTTCTCCGTTCAACGTGACCGACGCCGCGAAGACCCCCGTGCAGCGTCGCGTCGAAAGCGACCTCGAGCAGATCGCTCGGAGCGCGATCGCGGGCGAGATCGCCGCGTTCTTCACCTGCTTCAGCATCGGCGTGGTGACGCGGATGCTGGGGGGCGAGGTCACGTCCGCCACCCCGGAGTCCGCGAGCGCCGCCGTGATCGAGACCACCGCCGCGGCCGTGGACGACCCGATCTTCGGTCCCAGCGCCCCCGCGCTCACCGTGTTCACGGCCCACAAGGAGAGCGCGGTCGCCGTGCCCGACGGCGCGGTGCTGCTCGCCACGAACGCGACCTGCCCGGTGCAGGCCTACCGCGTCGGCACCCACCTGTACACGGCGCAGTTCCACCCCGAGCCCACGCCCCGCGACTTCGCCGACCGCATGACCTTCTACCGCACGACCGGGTACTTCGACCCCGAGGAGTTCGATCTCGTGCAGCGCCAGGTGCTCTCGGCATCCGTCACCGAGGGCGCGGCTCTGCTGCGCCGCTTCGCGCAGACGTTCGCCGCCTGAGTATCTGAGCGCCTGAGCGCCCCCGAGAACCCGAGGGTCATCCGCCGCGATCAGCCGACGGCGTCGCGCAGCAGCTGCACCCGCTCGCGGAGATATGCCTCCAGCGGCATCCATCCTCCTGCGGTGCTCCACCGCACCGACGGCACGCCGTCGCGCACGGCCAGCGGCCCGGATGCTTCGCCCTCGTCGACCGCGGCAACGTCGATCACGCTCCAGCCGATGTGCGCGACCTCGCCCTCACCGAACCCCCCGCGCAGCGCGAGTGCCCGGCGCGCGGCGCGTTCGCGGGCCGATTCCGCCGTGTATCC
>NZ_DALZXX010000268.1:0-1732 GCF_031988965.1 Microbacterium sp. | reverse complement strand
GGCGCGCTGGCCTATGACGACAACGTCGCGATCACCGCGGCGGTCGCCGAGCGCGCGCACGCGGCCGGCGTGTACATCGAGGGCGAGCTCGGCGAGGTCGGCGGCAAAGACGGGGCGCACGCACCGGGGGTCCGCACCGACCCGGATGAGGCGCGGGCGTTCGTCGCCGCGACCGGTGTCGATGCGCTCGCCGTGGCGGTGGGGTCGTCGCACGCGATGACCGATCGCACGGCATCCCTCGACCTCGACCTCATCGCTCGGCTGCGCGATGCCCTGCACCACAGCGGCCGTGAGGGGCAGGCCGTGCCGCTCGTGCTGCACGGCTCATCGGGCGTCTCGGATGCCGTGATCGCCGACGCCGTGCGGGCGGGCATGACCAAGATCAACGTCTCGACGCACCTGAACGGGTTCTTCACCCGGGCGATCCGCTCGACGCTCGCGTGAGGCGCTCGCGGAGGAGGCCGCGCGGATGCTGCGCCTGTTCGCGCTCGAGACCGCAGCGGTGGCGCGGTGAGCATGGCGATTCCGGGCAGGATGGAGACATGAAGCGCGCCGCCCGCCTGAACGCGATCCTCGACCTGCTGGCCGCGGACGGCGAGGTGAACGTCGACGAGCTCGTCGAGCGCTTCGGCGCCTCGGCCGCGACCACCCGCCGTGATCTCGATTCGCTCGCCGAGCAGCGCCTGCTCACCCGCACCCACGGCGGGGCGGTCGCGCACGACGTCGCCTACGAGCTGCCGATCCGCTACAAGAGTCACCAGCGCACGCAGCAGAAGGAGAGCATCGCCCAGGCCGCGGCCGCCCTCGTCGCACCCGGGATGGTCGTCGGGCTCTCGGGCGGCACCACGACCACGGCGATCGCGGCAGCGCTCGCCGCTCGTGACGATCTCTCCGCGGGTCCGGGCATCACGGTCGTCACCAATGCGGTCAACATCGCAGCGCAGCTCGCGACCCGCCCCGACATCAAGGTCGTCGTGACGGGCGGCGTGATCCACTCGCGCAGCTATGAGCTGGTCGGCCCGTTCGTCGAGCAGCTGCTGCGCGGAGTGCGCCTCGACATGGCCTTCATCGGCGTCAACGGCATGGATGCCGAGGCCGGCGCCACCACGCAGGACGAGCGCGAAGCGGCGGTGAACCGCATGATGGCCGAGCGTGCACGCCGCGCCGTGGTCGTGACCGACAGCAGCAAGCTCGGCACGGTCGCGTTCGCGGCCGTCGGCGGTGCGGAGCTGTTCCCCGTTCTCCTCACCGACGACGGCGCGACCGCCGCCTCGCTCGCCGCGCTGCGCGCCGCCGGCTACGAGGTGCTGACCGCCTGACCCCCGGTCCGATCGCTGCCCGTTCGCTGCCTTTCGAATAGCGCACTTTGCAGAAAAGCGGGGATGAGAACTGCAAAGTGAGCGATTCGAACGGTAGCTGGGGGGTGGGGATGCCGCGACCCCTCTCGCGACATCCCCGGAGTAGATGGTGTCCTGCCGTCCTCACACTCCCCAGTGAATGAGGTATCCCCAAAATCCGACTTCTGCGCCTCCCTCGCGCTTCGTTCCCGAAGCCCTTCGCATGGCACCTTCTGCAGATAAGGAGCAGGCGACCGATGTTCTGATACATCGACTGGAGAAAATCTCTCGGAATCCCTCAGAGCCCGCTTCCGTGGCACTGGAACGGGGCCGTCAGGCCGGTCGATGCGGATGCCGCGGCCAGCGCGACCGCCGGCGCGACGCCGCGCGCCAGC
>NZ_DALZXX010000267.1:1596-1834 GCF_031988965.1 Microbacterium sp. | reverse complement strand
ATGTCCGGCTCGCCGAAGGGGGCGGCGACGGCATCCGCCACGGCGTGGATGCCGTCGCGCGTGCCGAGGTCGCCGACGACGCCGGCCGCGGTGCACCCGGCGTCCGTGAGGTCCCGCACGGTCTCGGCGATCCGCGACTCACCGCGCGCGACGATCACGGTCGCCGCGCCCGCCCTGGCGAGTGCCGTCGCGATGCCGCGGCCGATGCCCGAGCTGCCACCGGTGATCACAGCGGTCC
>NZ_DALZXX010000267.1:312-1586 GCF_031988965.1 Microbacterium sp. | reverse complement strand
AGTGAGAAGAGCCCGGCGAGGTAGTCGTTCGTGCGCTGCGGGTCCGGCACGTGATCGTCGTTCATCAGGCTCCTGGGCCTTTCTCTCACCAGGCCAGCGCGGCGGTGATGTTCGGGTCGGGGTGGGCGCGGGAGTATTCCGGCAGGGCCTCGAGCTCTGCGACGAAGGACGAGACGAGTGTTGCGTACTCGGGGTCGGGGTGCGTTCCCGCGATGTCGATCAGCGGCGGGACGTCCATGGCGAGGATCAACTCGAGCCGGGCGCTGACGGCCTCGGCCGCACCCGCCTCGTGCAGCACCCGGATGCCGCCGCGGAGCGCTTCGATGTAGTCGCGCAGCACGGGGAGCTGGGCTTTGCCCTGCGTGATCGACGTGCCGTCCGCCCGCAGTCGCCACCGCACCACGACGTCGGGAATCACGTCGAAGGCGCGGGCACGCGTGTACATCGTCTGGGCGACGAGCTGGTCTTCGTAGGCGACGCCCTCGGGGAAGCGGAGATCGTTCCAGAGGTCGAGGCGACTGATCTTCGACCACGCGACGATGTTCGAGCTGGCATGCGGATGCTCGTGGATCGTCGTGCCAAGGCGCTCCGGATCCGTGGCGGCCGAGACCCACGGCTGCACCCGACCCGCGGCGTACCGCTCGCCGTCGTACCGTGTGCGCACATAGGCGCCCGCGACGAAGTCGCTGCCGGACTCGGCGAGGGTGCCCGTGAGCCTCTCGAGAGCGGTGGGCGTCAGCTCGTCATCGCCGTCGAGGAAGCCGACGAGCTCGGTGTCCACGAGATCCAGTGCGACGTTGCGCGCCGCGCCGAGACCGCGGGATGCCTCGTGTGCGATGTGTCGGAATCGGTGATCCTCCGCAGCCGCGGCGCGGAAGATCGCGCCGGTGCCGTCGCTCGAGCCGTCGTCGACGAGGATCGCGTGCCACCGCTGCTCGGTCTGGGCGCGGAGTGAGTCGAGGGCGTTCGGTGCGAAGGCGGCGATGTCGCGGCCGGGAACGATCACGGTCACGAGGGGGGATGCAGCGGTCACGAGCCGATTCTATGGCCGGGGTGTCGTCGCGGGACGCGCGGGACTCTCACATGTCGCCGACGCTGCGGACAGACTCGGCGACGAGTGCCGCGAGGCTCTCGGGGGCGTCGTCCGCGAGGGGTTCGCGGCCGAATGTGAAGCGCACCGAGGTCTGCGCGACCTGCGGATCGATGCCGCATGCGAGCAGCACGTGCGACGGCTCGTCACTGCCGGCAGCGCACGCGGAGCCGCTCGACGTGAC
>NZ_DALZXX010000267.1:0-302 GCF_031988965.1 Microbacterium sp. | reverse complement strand
CGCCCCTCCGCTCGAGCTCCAACAGCACCGCTTCGCCGCTGACCCCGGCGAACGTGAACGACGCCGTACCGGGAAGGCGATCGTGCGGATCCCCCGTGAGCTCTGCATCGGGCACGAGCGTTCGCACGGCGCCGATGAAGCGCTGCGTCACCGCTCCCACGCGGGCAGCGATCGCCCCCCGCTCCGCCTCGGCGAGCTCGAGCGCGGTCGCCAGCCCCACCGCCCCCGCGACGTTCTCCGTGCCGGAGCGGCGGCCCCGTTCCTGCCCACCACCGTGCAGCAGCGGCTCCATGGGTACGCGG
>NZ_DALZXX010000266.1:0-1842 GCF_031988965.1 Microbacterium sp. | reverse complement strand
GTCGGCGGCGGCGGTGTCGGCTACTACCTGCTGAACGCCAGCCAGGGCTCGCGCTACGAGACGGTCACCGCGATCGTGCTGATGATCCTCGTCACGGTGCTGGTCGTCGAAGGGCTCGCGATGTGGATGCGCAAGGTGTTCCGGTGAGCGGCGTGGGCCCGGCCGGCGGCAGGGGCGGGGTCGCAGACACCGCCGACGTCGTCGTCGTCGGCTCGGGCATCGTCGGCCTCGGCGCCGCCTACGCCGCGGTGCGCCGCGGGCTGCGCGTGATCGTGGTCGACCGCACCGACGAACCGATCGGTGCGACCGTCCGCAATTTCGGACACCTCTGCATCGGAGCCCAGGCGGGGGAGGCCCGCCGCTATGCCGACGTCTCGCGAGAGCTGTGGCTGAGGCTCGCCCGCGACGCCGGATTCTGGCTGCGCGAATCGGGCACGCTCGTCGCCGCACGTCACACCGACGAGATCGCGGTGCTCGAAGAAGCCGCGGCTGACGGCGGCATCCGGATGCTGGATGCCGACGAGCTTCTGCGTCTCGCCCCGCTCCGCGCCGAGGGACTGCTCGGCGGAGCGCACATCGAGACCGACCTGCAGACCGACCCGCGCACCGCCGCGGCCGCGATCGTGCGACACCTCGCCGCACTCGGGGTCGAGTTCCGGTTCCGCACGGCCGTGACGTCTCTGACCGCGGGTCGTGTGTCGACCACGCGGGGCACGATCGATGCGGATGCCGTCGTCGTCGCCGTGAACCACGACATCGATCAGCTGCTGCCCGAGATCGCCGAACGCGTGGGCGTCGTGCGCTGCGCCCTCGACATGATGCGCGCCGCGGTCACCCTCGAGCATCCGCTCCCTGCTCCTCTGCTGACCGGCTGGTCGCTCGTGCGGTACGGCAGATTCGCCGACAGCGCGTCGGCGGCGGTCCTGCGCGAGCGTCTGCACATCGAGCGCCCCGATCTCGCGGTGCTCGATCTCAACCAGATGTACACGCAGCTGCCCGACGGCACGCTCATCATCGGCGACTCGCACGCCACGGCCATCGCTCCGGCGCCCTTCCAGCCCGAGGCCGCATTCGCGGCGTTCCTCGCCGAGGCGCAGGTGCTGTTCGACATGCCGGCGCCACGCGTGCTCGAGCGCTGGCAGGGCGTCTACGCCAAGGGGCCGCAGGACTTCCTCGTCGAACGGGGCGATGAGGGGGTGCTGGTGCTCGCCGCGACCACCGGCATCGGAATGACCACAGGGCTGGGGCTCGCAGAAGAGAATCTCGCAGCCGCCTTCGGGTGGGCACCCGCAATGGAAGGAACATCATGACCGTTTTCGACACCATCCGCACCGACGACACCATCCGCACCGAACTCGTCGTGCTCGACATGGCGGGCACCACGGTGCTCGACGACGGCGTGGTGGAGCAGGCGTTCCAGCGCGCCGCCGAGCGCACCGGGGTCGCCGATCGGATGCCCTGGGACCAGGCGCTCACCTATGTGCGCGACACCATGGGGCAGTCGAAGATCGACGTCTTCACGCACCTCGCCGGCGGTGACCGCGTCGCAGCCGAGCGTGCGACCGCCGCATTCGAAGGCGCCTACGCCGAGATCGTCGAGGAGCAGGGCGTCACCGAGATCGCCGGCGCCGCGGACGCGATCCAGGGACTCAAGGATGCCGGCCTCACGGTCGTGCTCACGACCGGGTTCGCCCCGGTGACCCGCGACGCGCTTATCGACGGACTCGGCTGGCGCGGCCTCATCGATCTCGCACTCTCGCCCGTCGACGCCGGACGCGGTCGCCCCGCGCCCGACCTCGTGCTCACGGCGCTGCTGCGCACCCAGACCTCGTCGGTCGCGGC
>NZ_DALZXX010000265.1:0-1863 GCF_031988965.1 Microbacterium sp. | reverse complement strand
CGACGGGAAGATCGCACAGCTGCGCCTCCGCGTGCACGATGCGACTGCCTGCGGTCGCATCCGCGACGGCATCGAGCGTGCGTGCGGTGTCGTCATGTGTCGTGGTCATCAGCGTCCTCCGAGTCCGCCCAGGGTGACCCCCTTGATGAGCTGCCTCTGCAGCAGCAGAACCAGGATCAGCGAGGGGATGACGGCCAGCGTCGATGCGGCCATGAGCAGAGACCACTGCGTGCCGAACTGACCGGTGAACATACCGAGCCCGAGAGGCACGGTGGCCATGTCCTGCGTGTTGATGATGATCAGCGGCCACAGGTACGAGTTCCAGTAGCCGATGAACGAGAAGACCGCGAGGACGCTCAGCGGGGCGGTCAACTGCGGCAGCAGCACCGACCACAGGGTGCGCAGGCGCGAGGCGCCGTCGATCAGAGCGGCCTCCTCATACTCTCGTGGGATCGTGAGCAGGAACTGCCGCATGAGGAAGGTGCCGAAGGCCGTGAACGCGAACGGGATGATGAGTGCCGCGTAGCTGTCGTTCCAGCCCCAGCTGTTGATCATGATGAACAGCGGTACGACGAGCACCTCCTGCGGCAGCACGAGCGTGAGCACGAACAGCAGGAACAGCTTGTCGCGGTACTTGAATCGCAGCCGCGAGAAGGCGTATGCAGACAGTACGGCGACGACGACCGAGAGCGCTGCACCGAGGATCGAGACGAGCAGGCCGTTGAGGATGAACCGTCCGAACGGCACCACTGTCCACGCCTCGACGAAGTTCGTCCAGCGGATCTCCGAGCCGAAGATCTGGGGTGTGGCCGTGAAGACCTCGTTCTCGGGCTTCAGCGCGGTGAGGAACATCCAGACGAAGGGGAAGGCGAACACGAGCGCGACGATCGCGATCGCGGTGGTGTTCAGCCACTCCTTGACGGAGTCGCGGCGCCGGCGCACGCTGCGGCGCGGGACGACGAGGACGTCACTCATAGTTCACCCACCTGCGCTGGCCGACGAACTGCAGGGCCGTGATGAGCATCACAACGACGAAGAGGATCCACGCGAGGGCGGATGCGTAGCCGAGCCGATCGAAGACGAATCCGTTGCGATACAGGTACAGCACGAACGTGTTGGTGCTCTCGCCCGGGCCGCCCTGTGTGAGGAAGAGCGGCTGGACGAACACCTGGAAGGCTCCGATCATCGTCATCGTCGAGCAGAAGAAGAGCGAGGGCGAGAGCAGCGGCAGGATGATGAACCGCAGCCGCTGCCAGGCCGAGGTGCCGTCGATGCGGGATGCTTCGAGCAGCTCCTTCGGGATGGCGCTGAGGCCTGCCGACAGGACGATCACGTTGTAGCCGAACGACTGCCACACCGACATCGCGATGACCGAGGGCAGCGCCCACGCCGAGTCGGACAGCCAGTTGGGGCCGTCGATGCCGACGGTCGCGAGCATCGAGTTGACGAGCCCGTCCTGCGAGAGCAGCAGCCGCCACACGAGCGCGTTCGCCACCATCGGGGTGATCACCGGCAGGAAGAAGACGACCCGCCACACGCCGGCCGCCTTCATCCGGGTGTTGAGCCACATCGAGATCGTGAGGGCGACGAACAGGTTGAGCGCGGTGTAGACGATCGCGAAGATCAGGGTGTTGCCGAGCACCGTGTAGAACGTCGGATCGCGGAACAGCTTCGCGTAGTTCTCGAGCCCGATGAAGTCGGGGCTGCCGAACAGCTTCCAGTCGAACAGGCTGATGAACGCCGATCCGAACAGCGGGGTGAGGATGAAGAGGACGAACCCGATCAGCCCCGGCGCGAGGAAGGCGATCGCCACCCAGCCGTCACCGCGTCCCCGCCGCAGCCGGGGAGCCCGCGGGGCGGGGG
>NZ_DALZXX010000264.1:0-1867 GCF_031988965.1 Microbacterium sp. | reverse complement strand
GGATGCCGTCGTGAGCACGCAGCACGAGCGTCGGCAGCTCACCGCCCGCCCCCGGCACGATGCCGGAGGCGGATGCGGTGGCCCACTCGAGACGCACGCCGGCGACGTCGATCCGCAGGGGCCAGCGCCCGATCACACCGCTCGGGATGTCGATCGGGCGGTCGGGCACCACGAGGTCGCCGGCGGCGAACGGGATGCGGAACTGCACCCCGGTCGATCCCGCGAGCGGCTCGAAGAGGAACCCGCGCGACCCGTCGCTGCGCACGGCCCAGCGCAGCGACTCGAGATCGTGCACGTCGACGGGCGCACCGTCGGGAAGGCAGCTGAAGGTGTCGGCGAGGAACGGGCCGAACGCAGCGAGGAAGGCGTTGTGGTCGCGGAGCACGCCCAGGCTCGGGCCCGGCCGACCGGTCGCACCGAGGGCTGCCTGGAAGTCGTAGTCGAAGCGCGGCAGGTCATTCGGATACCCCGACGCGAGACTCTCCTGCAGTCCGTCGTCCGGATTCACCCCTCCCGCATACATGTAGAAGCCCTGCCACGCCGAGCCGTTGCCGATCTTCACGTTTGCGAGCGCTGCGATGTCCCGACCTCTGGCGATCGGACGACGGTGATACGCCGTCGCCATGCCACCGCCCAGCTCGCACGTCGACGGCGGGAACTCCGGATCGATCGGCCGGACCACGATCTCGGCGTCCTCCTCGCGGAAGTCGCCACCCACCCCCGGGTCATCCCAGACGTGCGTGAACCGGAAGTGGTCGCGGAAGCTGTCGTCCCAGGTGGACCCCTGTCCGGCCCAGAACCCGTCGGCGTACCCGCTGTAGAGCGGGAAGACGTCGTGCGCGGGAAGGATCGCGCCGCCCCACGCCGTGGCCGTCCACAGCGGCGCCGAGAGACCGGCCTCCTGGGCGATGGTCTTCAGAGTCGCGATGTGCTCGGGCCGGTCGTGCAGCTCGTTCTCGAGCTGGATGCCGACGATCGGACGGTCCGGTCCGCAGAACGGTCGCACCTGATCGGCGATGCTGCCGTACCAGCCGCGCACCAGATCGAGGTACTCCGCGTCGTTCGTGCGCGCTCGGCCGCCGAGTGCCGCGACCACCCAGTCCGGGTGCCCACCGTGACGGACCTCGCCGTGACACCAGGGGCCGATCCGGATGATCACGTCGATGCCCACCCGCTCCGCCGTCTCGAGGAACGCCGCTATGTCGAGGTCGCCGTCGAAACGCACACGACCGCGCTCGCGCTCGTGATGGATCCAGAAGACGTACGTCGACACCGACGTGAGACCGGATGCCACGAGCAGCCGCAGCTCCTCCTCCCACCGCCTGCGCGGGATGCGACTGAAGTGCAGCTCGCCGGTGACGGGCACAGTGGGCGCGCCGTCGATCTCGATCCATCGGCTCGTGAGACGCAGCCGCTCGTGCGGGTCCTCGGTGTTGCTCATGGCCGGCTCGATGAGCGGCGGCCGATCGTCGCGCAGCGTGAGAGTCCGCAGGGTCGACGTCGCGGGCATGATTCTCCTTCGAAGGCCGTGGCGTGCTCCCCCGAGCCTACGGATCTCCGGCGGCGATCGATGACGGAACACCTGTCACGTCATGTACCGGCGGCCCTGCGGCCGGATGCTTGCACGGCATGCGCAGCCGTGCGAAGATCCGACCGCATGCCGCGTCCGAGACGGCGTGCTCCACTCCGACGAGGGAGATCGCGATGAGGTCACAGCGTTCAGGTCTGGGCGGCCGCATCGCCGTCGCGATCGTCGTCGCGGCCGCCCTGGCCGGGTGCACGGCGCAGGAGGCAGACGAGCCCGCGCCCGCCTCCTCCACCGCGCAGCCTGCCCCGTCGGCATCCGCGTCGGCCTCCGCCGACATCC
>NZ_DALZXX010000263.1:216-1868 GCF_031988965.1 Microbacterium sp. | reverse complement strand
TGCTGGGCAACTCCGCGGCCGGCGGTGCCGGCGGTGCCGGCGGTGCGGGCGGTGCAGGCCGTCCCGGAGGCATCGGTGGAGTCGGTGGAGTCGGTGGTGCCGGTGGTGCCGGTGGTGCGTCCGGTTCATCGGGCGCTGCAGGATCGGGCATGCGTCCGGGAATGGGCATGATGGGCGGCGCCGGCGGCGACGAGGAGGAGAAGGCCAAGCGCTCCGGACTCGGTGGCCCGGTCGCCCCGAAGCTCGAGGACGAGGAAGAGCGGGGACCGCGCGCGAAGAGCGCACAGGCGGGCTCTCGCGACGATCACGCAGGCTGATCCGCGTGAGCGGAAGAGGGGGCGTGCGGCCGAGGCCGCACGCGGTCGATAGGGTGCAGGTGTGTCTGTCGAGATCGTAGAGCGGCGCCGCATCGTGCTCCAGAGCGAGGATCGGCGTATCGACCTGTCCCTGCCGTTCGACGAGACCCTCGACGACGCGCTGACGCTCAGCGGATTGTCCACAGAGGATCGCTTCGTGACCGTCGGACCCGGAGGATTCGAGATCCCCGGGGATACGGAGTGCGAGGACCTCATCGACGGCGGCCTCTACGCGCTGATCGATCGCTCGGCGCTCGCGCCGCGCGCAGCGAACACCGCGAGGCATGCGCCCACCCGGGCCGACCACGGTGCTCGATGGTGGATGCTCGCGGTCAGCGGACTCCTGCTCGTCGCCGTGTTCGCTCAGGGGGGCGGGGACCCGCTCCTGCGTCTGGTGGTCGCGCTGATCCTGGTCGCGGGGACGTTCGGAGGAGCGATCGCCTGGGCTCGTCGTGACTCGATGGCCGGCGTGCGCGGCATCCTCGGCATTCTCGCGCCGGTGCTCATGTCCTTCGCCGCGGGTGCTCTCCTGATCCCCTCGTCCCTCGAGTCGAGTGCTCACCTCTCGACCGCATCCGGTTTCCTCGCCGCGGGCATCACCACCGCGATCGTCGCCGTCTCGGCACGCGCTCGTCCGATGCGCGCCGCCGCGGGAACGGCGACCGTACTGCTCGTCAGCCTGGCCGCGATATGGGGGCTCGCGCTCCTGCTGCGCTGGGGTCCCGCCGATGCGGCCGCCATCTCGCTGGGGCTCGTGCCGCTCGGCCTGCGCGCCTTGCCGAGCAGCCTCGTCAACCTGCCCGAGGGCTACTTCATCGACTACAAGCACTTCATGACCAGCCGCTGGACCGTGCGCGGGGCGATTCCCGATTCCGTCGGCATCCTGCGGACCGAGCGCATCACCGCGGTGGTCGATGACTCGTCGGCCCGGCTCGTGGCGGGCACCGCCGTGCTGAGCGTCGTCGCGGCCGTCATGGCGCCGGTGGCCTTCCTGCGTCCCTGGTCCGCCGATCCGATCGTCGTCTCCGGAGGCATCGCGCTGCTCGTGTGCGTCATCCTCGCTCTGCTGCTCACCCCGCGTCACACGACCTCGCGGGTTCTGCGCTGGCTGCCACGGGCCGCCGCGGGCGCGGTCTTCGTCGTCGCCGCGATCCAGACCGCCCTCGCGCTCGGCGCGGGGTTCCAGGTGCTAGGCGCGACGGCGCTGTTCGCGATCGCCCTCGTCGCGGTCGCGGTCGTCGTTCCGATCTCGCGCGGCTCGAGCTCGCTCATCTGGTCGCGATTCGGCGACGCGTT
>NZ_DALZXX010000263.1:0-206 GCF_031988965.1 Microbacterium sp. | reverse complement strand
CGCGGATTCGCTGTCGCTTCTCCGTGGAATGATGGCGTGATGAGCGGGAACGGTGAACCACAGCCTCGGTCGGCAGGTGGCCCGATCCCCCCGGTGAACCCCGGTGGTGCAGGTCAACCCGGTGCGGTGCCCGCACTGCCCCCCGCGCTGATCGCGGCGCCTCCGGGCGTCGACGGCGCTCCGCTCCGGCAGTCCCCGGCGGCCGC
>NZ_DALZXX010000262.1:0-1887 GCF_031988965.1 Microbacterium sp. | reverse complement strand
GCCTGGCTCGGCCCTGCGCCGCTGCGCACCGCTGCTCCGAAGCGGGGCCGCCGGCCGGTCGTGGCAGTGCTCGACACCGGCTGCGGTGTGCATGACTGGCTGCCCGATGACATCGTCACCCGCCACATCGAGCTCGACGGAGTGCCGATCGGCCTCACCGATGACGCCGATCCCGAGCGTTACCCCGACCTCTACGGACAGCTCGACGGCGAGATCGATGCGGTCGCGGGTCACGGCACCTTCATCGCGGGCATCATCCGGCAGACGGCGCCGGATGCCGACATCCTGTCGATCCGCATGGCCGGGGCGCTCGGCGTGATCGACGAGAGCACGTTCCTCATCACCGTGGCGCAGGTCGTCGAGCTGCTGCGCCGTCACCGCGAAGACCCGAAGACCGGGCACCCGATCGACGTGCTGAACCTGTCGCTCGGGTACTACCACGAGACCCCGGTCGACGGTCAGTTCAGCACGACGCTCAACGCTTTGCTCACCACGGCCCGGGAGCTCGGCTGCGTGGTCGTGTGCTCGGCGGGCAACGATGCGATCGATCGGCCGTCGTTCCCGGCATCCCTCTGGCCCTGGCCCGGCGCCGACAACGGCATCCACCCGGACACGGACGCGCCGCACGTCTCGGTGGGTGCGCTCAACCCGTCTGCGCGGTCGGTCGCTCTCTTCTCGAACGTCGGGCCGTGGGTGCAGGTGTACGCCCCGGGAGCGGCGGTCGTCAGCACCTCCCCGGCGTTCGTGGGGGGCGAGCAGGCGATGACGAGGGCAGATGTCGAGGGCCTGCGCCGAGAGACGATCGACCCTGACGACTACCGCGGCGGGTTCGCGATCTGGAGCGGCACGTCGTTCGCGGCTCCCTACGTCGCGGGGCGCATCGCCGCCCAGCTCGGCACGGTTCCGGTGCAGGGCGTGAGGCCGGATGCCGCGGCCAAGGCGGTCGCCGCCGTGCTCAAGACACTGCCTGCCCCGGTCGAGCGGGGGTAGCCGGGTGGATGGGGGTTGCCGGGGCGGACGGCTGACCATCCCCCGCCCGGCCCCGGACGGCTGACCATCCCCCGCATGGCTGACCGAACCGGCACCTACCGTCAGCCATCCGGGCACCGATCAGCCATTCGGCCGCGCGAGACGCCGGAGGACCCATCTCCGTACGGCTGACCATCCCCCGCATGGCTGACCGAACCAGCACACCCCGTCAGCCATCCGGGCACCGATCAGCCATTCCGCCGCGCGAGACCCCGGCCCGCCCCCGGACGACTGAGACCCCGCACCTGGCCGCCCTCCGAACGCGCCCCCGCCCGGCCCAGAACGGCTGACCATCCCCCGCATGGCTGACCGAACCGGCACACACCGACAGCCATCCGGGCACCGATCAGCCATTCCGCCGACGCCGGACGCCGGACGACCCAACCCGGAACCACGGATGCCGTCACAGGCCTTCCCTGACACCGAGCGGACCGGCATTCTGGTTGGATGCCCCTGACTGCGCGCGAGCTGCATCAGCGCGGCGTCGACGCAGCCAACTCCCGACGGTTCGCGCAGGCTCGACGCGCGCTGGCCGCGGCATCCGACCGCACCGACGACGACGATCTGCTCGCACGCATCGACGGCACCCTCGCATACGTCCTCGCGCAGACCGGCGAACCCGCCGAGGCCGAGCGGCTGTCGCGGGCGGCACTCGCTCGTCCCGGGCTCAGCGGCGAGACGGTCGCCCTGGCGAACGGACAGCTCGGCACCCTGCTCATGCACGGCGGGCGCCTGGATGAGGCCGACGAGTTCCTGACGAGGGCGATCGACGGCCTCGACGACGGGTCGATCCCGAGCGCGAACCTGCTGATGAGCCGGTCCATCGTGAGCATGCAGCTCCACCGCCTCGATGACTGC
>NZ_DALZXX010000261.1:0-1922 GCF_031988965.1 Microbacterium sp. | reverse complement strand
TGCGGGAGCGGGCAGCGGCGTCGGGCGGCACCCTCGAGGTCACGCCCCGCCTCACGGGCGGTCTGCGCGTACGCGCCCGGGTCCCCCTCGACGGCTCGGCCCCACGACCGACCCAGGATTACCCGGCGATCCAGGATCCACGACCGACCCAGACTCCCCAGACACCCGAGAGCAGTGCCGCACGATGACCGACGCCTCCACGCCGATCCGCGTCCTGCTCGTCGACGACCACGCGATGCTCCGGGCCGGCTTCCGCACGATCCTCGACACCCAACCCGACATCACGGTCGTCGGCGAGGCGGCCACGGGTGCCGAAGCCATCGCACAGGCGACCGCCCTGCGTCCCGACGTGATCACGATGGACGTGCAGATGCCCGACATGGACGGCATCGAGGCGACCAGGCGCATCGTCGCCGACCCCGAGATCTCGGCCGCGATCGCGATCATCACGACGTTCGACCGCGACGACTACCTGTACCAGGCGCTGGATGCCGGGGCGAGCGGATTCCTGCTCAAGAACGCCGGCCCCGAAGACCTCCTGGCCGCCGTGCGAGCTCTCGCCGCGGGCGACGGGATGCTCGCGCCCGAGGTGACGCGCCGGGTGCTCGCACGGTTCTCGACGGCATCCGCTCCGACGTCCGGCGTCGAACCGGCGCGGGCCTCCGCACCGGCCACCACTCCGGCGGTCGCGCTGGCCGAGCCGCTCACCGAGCGGGAGGCAGAGGTGCTCGCGCTGCTCGCGGATGCCCGCAGCAACGCGGAGATCGCGAGTGCCCTGTTCATCGGCGAGGCGACCGTCTCGCGCATCCTGCAGAAGCTCGGCGCCCGCGACCGCGTGCAGGCCGTCGTACTCGCGCACCGCATGGGACTCGCATAGCTCGGGTCATGGATACTCTCGGATGGTGTCCGCTCCCGCGCCCTCCGCTCCCCCGCCTTCCGCGCGACTGTCCCGCCCGATCGTGGCCGGCATCGTCACGGCGCTCGTGGGGTTCACGAGCTCGTTCGCGGTCGTGCTCACGGGACTCACCGCGGTCGGCGCGTCGTCGGCGCAGGCGGCCAGCGGGCTGCTCGCGGTCAGCCTCACGATGGGACTCGCCTGCATCGTGCTGGCATGGCGGTATCGGATGCCGATCACCGTGGCATGGTCCACACCCGGCGCCGCACTGCTCGCGGCGACCGGTGTCGTCGACGGGGGCTGGTCGGCAGCCATCGGGGCCTTCCTCGTCACGGCGGCGCTCATCCTGCTCACCGCTGTCTGGCCGGCGCTCGGCGGGCTGATCGCGCGCATCCCTCCGTCGATCGCGCAGGCCATGCTCGCCGGCGTGCTGCTTCCGCTGTGTCTCGCGCCGATCACCGGGCTCGCGACGAACCCGTGGGGCGTCATTCCGGTCGTGCTCACCTGGCTGATCTTCGCCCGCCTCGCGCCCCGCTGGGCTGTGCCGCTGGCGTTCGTCGCCGCAGCGATCGTCGTCGCCATCTCGCTGGTGCAGGCGGGGGCGCCCGTGGATGTCGGGCTGCTGCTCCCCCGGGCCGAGGTCACCGCTCCCACCTTAACCGTCGGCGCGCTCGTCGGCATCGCGCTGCCGCTGTTCATCGTGACGATGGCTTCGCAGAACGTGCCGGGCGTCGCGATCATGCGCAGCTTCGGCTACGAGGTGCCATGGCGACCCGCGATGCTCGTCACGGGTGTCGGCACCGCGCTGGGCGCCACCGCCGGCGGTCACGCCATCAACCTCGCCGCCATCAGCGCGGCACTCGCGGCATCCCCCGACGCCGACCCCGACCCGAAGCGCCGATGGGTCGCCGGCCTCTCGACAGGGGTCTCGTATCTCGTGCTCGGCGGCTTCTCGGCGGCGTTCGCGGCACTCGTGCTGCTCGCGCCCGAAGCGGTGATCCCCGCGGTCGCGGGCCTCGCGCTGTTC
>NZ_DALZXX010000260.1:0-1957 GCF_031988965.1 Microbacterium sp. | reverse complement strand
CGCCGCGGCGCACCGCCGCCGCATCCCGCCCGCCGACGATCTCGCCCGCGCGCAGCAGGATTCCGCCGGCCTGACCCTCGGGCCCGCAGACGACGTTCACGCACGAATGGATGCCGTGACTCAGATACACGTACAGGTGACCGGGTTCGCCCCACATCGTCGCGTTGCGTGCCGTGCGACCCATGCGGGCGTGGGATCCCGGGTCGGGCTGAGCGCCCGTGCCGTGCCCGTGATACGCCTCGACCTCGGTGAGGCGCAGACGCACCTCGGGGGTGACGCCGTCGGGACCTGTCACGACCGTGCGCAGCTCGGCCCCGAGCAGCAGCGGCGCGACATCGACCGCCAGACCGGTCAGCTCGGCGCGGGTCGCGCGGTGCAGCGCATCCGACGACATGGCGTCTAGAACTGCGGCGCCGTCTGGCACCACGAGGCGTCGAAACCGGTGAGGGCGACGAGCTCATCGCCGGAGCGCAGGTCGATCAGGTGCGTCTCCATGTTCTCGGGCAGCGGCAGCAGCATCTGGTCGTACGCGTTGTCAGCGAGGTCGGGGGCGATCACGACAGCCGCGTACTGCCCGCTGGGCGAGGCGCACGCCTGCAGGATCGAATCGGTGGACCCGACCTCGACCAGCGGAGTCGCGGCGCCCTCGTCGTTGACCTTGATGATCGCCTGACCGTTCGGCACCCCGCTCTCGCTGCGCGCGACCACGTGGCGCAGGGTTCCGCCGGGGAACGGCGTGATCGTGGTGGCGGTGCCGTAGTCGGGAGAGGATGCCGCGAGGGGCTGCTCCGATCCGTCCGCGAGGTTGAGCTCGACCACCGAGCCGTCGAGGCGTTCGACGATCGCCGTGTAGGTGCCGCGGCTGATGCCCTGGATCGTCGTCGCGAGTCCGAGGGACTGCACACCGGCATCCGTCGAGCGGTCGACGAGCGACAGGGCTCCGTCGAAGTCGATGAACAGCACCGCGGCGCTGTCGGGCACGAACTGCCACACGAAGATGTTCGCCTCCTGGCCACCGACCTCGGTGATCACGGGCTCATCATCGCCGCTGAGCGACTGGGTGACGAGAACGCTCGCGCGGCCCTCCGTGTCGCTGAGCTCCTTGTCGGAGTAGCTGTACCCCACGTAGCCGCCGCGCTCCGAGACCTGGATCGCGCCGACGTAGCCCTCGCCCGGCAGGGCCAGCTCGCGCTGCTCGGAGCCGTCGCGATTCATGACGAGCAGCTTCGAGCCGTCGTCCTCTTCGAGCGAGACGACGAGCTGCGTCGACGTCGCGCGGAAGTCGTTGATCTTGTCGGCCGAGAACACCGCCACGGCCTTCTCGCCCGTGAGATCGGTGCGGAAGATCGAGTCCTCGCCGTCGACGTCGCGTCGCAGCAGGAAGATGTTCGACGCGGGGGTCGTGAACGCCTGGGTCAGCGTCGTCGACGGTCCGCCACCCGCGCCCTGCACGTCGGCGATGCTCACGGTGTACTTCGTGTCGTCGTCGAGAGGAACCGTGAAGCGGATGCCGATGCCACGGCCCGCCGCATCGAGCGTGAACGGCACCGCGGGCTCGACCGTGACCTGCGACTCGTCGATCGCCGTGAGCGACTGGTTCGCCGTGAGGATCATGCGGCTGCCTGAAGCCTCGATCGCCTGAGCCGGATCGACCTGCACCTCGGTGATGCGGGGCCCCTGCGTCAGGCTGACCACCCCGAGACCTGCGCCGACCAGCACCAGGATGCCGAGCACGGCACCGAGCGCCAGGATGAACCGGCGGTCGCGCGGGGCGGCGGGCTCACCCTCGGTCGTCGAGTGGCCCGGTGGCGGGGTGAGACGTGGGTCCGACTCCGGAGCGGCCTCCTCCCCCTCGGTCGTTGAGCGAGCCGCAGGCGAGACGAAACGCGGTTCCGACTCCGGAGCGGCCTCACGCGGAGCGGGCTGCGTTTCGTCTCGGTCGGCTCCGCCGTCCTCG
>NZ_DALZXX010000259.1:0-1979 GCF_031988965.1 Microbacterium sp. | reverse complement strand
CAGCTCGGCCCGCTCGTTCGCGGCGAAGGCGTTGCCGCTGGAGGCGAGCACGTCGCTGGGCTCGATGTTGCCGATGCCCATGATGGTCATGGTGAGCTCGCGCCAGCGTCGGCTGATCTCCTGCATCGAGGGATCCTCGAGCAGGGAGTCCCTGATCGCGGCGTTCGCAACGATTCCCGGAGCCTGCACGTGCACGGCCTCGGCGCCGAGGATGCGCGCGAGGTCGCCGAGCAGGTGGTGGCTGTGACCCTGCACCTCGGGTGCGCCGGAGCCTCCGAGCAGCTGCACGACCTCGGTGGCGCCGCGCGCGGCGAACGGTCGCATGCGGTCGACGACTGCGAGCAGGGTCTGGCTCCACGACGAGACGCCGATCCTGTCAGTGCCCGAGAGCGTCGCCTCGAGGTACGCCGCGGCTCCCGCGCCGATCGCCGCCAGGGTCTCGTCGCGGTCGGCGTCGGGGTCGACGTCGACCACCACCGCCTCGGCCAGGCCGAAGCGCTGTTCGAGGAGCTCCTCGGTCTCGGCGTAGACGCCAGGGGCCACCGTGACGATCGTGCGGACGATGCCCATGGTCGTGGCGCGCTTGAGCAGTCGCGAGACCTTGGCCTGCGAGATGTTGAGGGCGTCGGCGATGTCGGCCTGACGGATGCCGCGCTCGTGGTACATCCGGGCGACCTTGGTCATCAGTCGCACTTGTCCGTCGAGCGGTCGGCTGTAAGTATTCGAAGGCACCAGCGCCGTCCTCTCTCGCGATCTCATGATGATTCGCTAACGAAAGAATATTCAATGCGGGGCGTGTGCGCCACTCGCTACGCCGCACGCACCCACTCATCACCCAGAGGAGCCTGCACATGATCATCGGCGTCACCGGCAGCGAAGGCAAGCTCGGCAGGGCGACTGTGGCGCGACTGCGCGACGAGGGCCACGAGGTCGTCGGCTTCGACCTCGCAGGTCCGGCGGGAGCGGGGTTCACGCGGGTCGACCTCGGCGACTACGGGCAGGTGCTGGATGCACTCCTCGGCGTGACCGCGCGCCACGCCGGTCTCGACGCGCTGGTGCACCTGGCCGCCATCCCCGTCAACGGACTCGTGCCCGACGTGACGACCTTCGAGAACAACGTCATGGCATCGTTCCACGTGCTCCTCGCGGCACACCGCGCGGGCATCCGCACGATCGTCACCGCCTCGAGCATCACCGCCACCGGCTTCCCCTACGAGGTGCCGCCGCCCTTCCTGCCGCTCGACGAGAGCCACGCCCAGGCGTTCACCACCTATGCGCTGGGCAAGGTCGTCGAGGAGGCGATGTCGGCGCAGCTGGTGCACTGGGCGGACGGCACCTCGATCACCGCGCTGCGCTTCACCAACGTCGTGGCCGCCGATGAGTACGCGACGTTCGAGCGCGCCGCCGAGCCCGGGTACCGTCGGGATCTGCTCGGGTCGTGGGTCGACGCCCGTGACGGGGCACAGGCGGTCTCTCTGGCGCTGCGCCACGCGCAGCCGGGTTTCGAGATCTACCACGTCGCGCATCCGCTCTCCGGCATCGCTGCTCCGTCGCGCGACGCGGCCGAGCGGTGGTTCCCCGGAGTGCCCGTGGCCGACGACCTCGGAGCGCACGAGTCGCTGTTCTCGGTGCGCAAGATCCAGGAGCGTCTGGGGTTCGCCCCCGAGTTCGACTGGCGCACGCCCTCGGGCGGACCCGGCCGGAGCTAGTCCGCCGCGCCGGTGCCGGTCAGGAGCGTCCACTCCCCGCCGGCCAGCTCGACGTCGATCGTGGTGACACCGACACCCGCACCCGCACCGCCGCTGTCACGGGAACGGGAACCGTGCACGCGCACCGAGAAGCGCCGCGTCTGCCGACCGACGTTCGCGGCGAGGACCACGTCTGCGCCCTCCGATCGCGATCCGATCGCCCAGATCAGACCGTCGGGGCTGTCTCCAGTGAGCAGCGCGGCGTCGTGCGCGCCGAGGCCGAGAAGCGCC
>NZ_DALZXX010000258.1:0-1992 GCF_031988965.1 Microbacterium sp. | reverse complement strand
GAGCGCCGTCGACCCGGCTGTGCAGCACGACCGTCGAGGGGCCGTCTGCAGGGTCGAGAGAGAGCCGCACCGAGCCGTCGGCATCCAGGAAGCGGAAGGAGTAGCGGTCGGGATACAGGCAGAGGCCCGCGGAGGCGCCGATCTCGAGCAGCGCGAGCGGACCCTCGATCTCGGAGAGCACGGGCAGCAGCGGGGCGAGCCGCAGCGGCTCGTTGGTCTGCAGCCGCCGCGCGGTGCACTCGGCCACGATCTCGTCGGCATGGGCGGTCACGAAGGCACGCCAGCCGTCGTAGTCGCCGAGCTCTGCGCCCAGCATCCGGGTCACGGCGAACACGAGCGGGGGCTGGCGCCGATTCTCGGGGATGCGCGCGAGCACGGCGCTGATCCCCGGATCGCCCGCGACTCCCGCCGCCCACTCGGCGTACAGCTCGCTGCGACCGGGCGCCTCGTGCTCGGCGAAGCGGGCGTAGCGCTGCTGCACGGCATCCGTCATGCTGCCATTCTCTCGTGACCCCGTCCGTCTCCGGACGCGAGAGAATGGAGCGGAACCCCCAGGAGGACTCATGTCGTACAGCGTGGACAAGACCGAAGAAGAGTGGCGCGAAGAGCTCGGCGACGAGCAGTATGCGGTGCTGCGCCAGGCAGCCACCGAACGCGCCTGGACGGGCGAGCTGCTCGACGAGGGACGAGCCGGCCTCTACACGTGCGGTGCGTGCGACGCCGAGCTGTTCAAGAGCGGCACCAAGTTCGATTCCGGCTGCGGCTGGCCGAGCTTCTACGAGTCGATCCGTCCCGACGCGGTCGAGCTGATCGAGGACACGAGCCTGGGCATGGTGCGCACCGAGGTGCGCTGTGCCGCGTGCGGCTCACACCTCGGACACGTCTTCCCCGACGGTTTCGGCACGCCCACCGGCGACCGGTACTGCATGAACTCGATCGCACTGAACTTCACACCGGAAGAGTCGTGAGCGCGCTCGACGCCGTTCGAGCGCGACAGTCCTGGTCGAAGGTCACCGACGACGCCCCCTCGCACGACGAGCTGCTGACGCTCGTCGCGGCGGCCGGCCGTGTCGCCGATCACTCCTCCCTGCGCCCCTGGCGGCTGATCGAGCTGCGTGGCGCCGACCGCGATGTGCTCGGTGCTGCGATCGCCAAGGCGGAGGGCGACAAGTCCCCCTCGTCGAAGCCGCGACGCGCTCCCCTGCTGATCGCGGTCGTCGCGAGCTACCGCAAGAGCTCGAAGGTGCCGCGGTGGGAGCAGGAGGCCGTGGCCTCGGGCGTCGCCCACGTGCTCAGCCTGCTTCTCGACGAGGCCGGCTGGGGTGTGCTGTGGCGCACCGGCGGCTACACCCGGTCGAAGGCCGTGGCCAAGGCCCACGGCATCGGCAAGGACGAGGAGCTCCTCGGGTGGCTGTACGTCGGCGGCAAGCCCACAGGCAAGAAGGCCGGTCGCCGCAAGCCGGTCGATGCGCGCACGTTCGTGACGCGGATGCCGGTCGCGAAGGCGTCGAAGAAGAAGTAGTCAGGGGCGCCTGCGCCGTGGCAGCGCGACGACGACGGATGCCACGGCGACGGCGACCATCCCGATGATCTGCCAGGGAGCGGGTCCCGCCGCCGCGGGCCAGATCAGATCGATGACCACCGAGGTCGCGAGCTGCCCGAGCACGGACCCGAGTCCCATCAGCAGCACCCCGGTGTGCGCGACGATGAAAGTCCCGAGCAGGATGTACGCCGCTCCCAGGACGCCGCCGAGGTAGAGCCAGGGCTCGGCGGGCGGCGCATCGGGTGCCCCGCGAACGCCGACGCTGACGCCCGCGGCGATCACCAGCACCGCGGTGCCGGCGATGAAGCTCATCATGGTCGCGGCGAGCGGCGAGTGCACGCGCTGCGCCAACCGTCCGTTGGTCGCGGCCTGCCAGGCGATGCCCACACCTGCCGCGAACGGCAGCAGCAGCATCCAGAGCGGCGCCGTGGCCAGCACATCGCCGCTGA
>NZ_DALZXX010000257.1:0-1994 GCF_031988965.1 Microbacterium sp. | reverse complement strand
GGAGCATCGGACGCCTTTCTCGTTCGCCGGTTCCGGACGTCGACGGTCTCAGCGGCGGACGAGTCCGCGATTGATCTCGCGCCCCCAGAGGGGTCCCCGATAGAGGAACGCCGTGTAACCCTGGACGAGAGTGGCGCCGGCATCGAGCCGCTCCTGCACGTCGGACGGCGTCTCGACGCCGCCGACCGCGATCACGCAGAACTCGGCGGGGACGGCACCGCGGACCAGCCGCAGGACCTCGAGCGAGCGCTGCTTCAGCGGAGCTCCCGAGAGCCCACCCGCGCCGGCGGCGTCGACGATCGACGCATCCGTGATGAGGCCCTCGCGACTGACCGTGGTGTTGTGCGCGATGATTCCGGCGAGCCCCTCCGCGACGGCGAGCTGCGCGATCGCGACGATCTCGTCGTCGGAGAGGTCGGGCGCGATCTTGACCAGAAGCGGCGTCGTTCCCGAGGCCTCTCGCACGGCCCGCAGGAGCGGGGCGAGGGTCTCGACCGCCTGGAGTCCGCGGAGTCCGGGCGTGTTCGGCGATGAGACATTGACCGCGAGGTAGTCCGCGAGCGGCGCGAGGGCTGTGGCCGAGGCGACGTAGTCGGCGGTCGCATTCTCGACGTCGACGACGCGGCTCTTTCCGATGTTCACACCGATCACCGTGTCGGGAGCACCACGGCGGAGCTTCGCGAGGCGGCGAGCAGCGGCGTGCGCTCCGCGGTTGTTGAAGCCCATCCGATTGATCACCGCCCGGTCCGCGACGAGACGGAAGAGGCGGGGGCGTGGGTTGCCTTCCTGCGGGATCGCCGTGAGAGTGCCGACCTCGACGTGGCCGAAGCCCAGCGCGGCGAGCCCGCGGACGCCGACCGCGTTCTTGTCGAACCCCGCGGCGACGCCGAACGGCGACGGGAACGTGAGTCCGAGCGCGTCGACCCGCAGCGAAGGGTCGGGCTTCGTGAGAGCTCGGGTCGCCCAGGAGAAGGGCGGAGCACCGAGTACGCGAATCACCGCCATGCCGGCGTGGTGGGCGAACTCGGGATCGAAGCGCGACAGGACAGCGCGGAAGAGCAGCGGATACATCCCTGCCAGATTACCGGTCGACCGGCTCCCGCTTCACGTGATCCGCCCGGAGGTCGGTGATGGCGCTCTCGAAGTCCTCCAGCGAGTCGAACGCCTGATAGACGCTCGCGAACCGCAGGTAGGCGACCTCGTCGAGATCACGGAGCGGACCGAGGATCGCGAGGCCGATCTCGTTGGTGTCCAGCTGCGAGACACCCGTCTGGCGAACGGCCTCTTCCACGCGCTGAGCGAGGATCGCAAGGTCCGCCTCGGTGACGGGTCGACCCTGGCATGCTTTGCGCACTCCGGAGATCACCTTCTCGCGACTGAAGGGCTCCATCACACCCGAACGCTTGATCACGTTGAGGCTCGCCGTCTCCGTGGTGGTGAATCGTCCACCGCATTCCGGGCACTGGCGTCGCCTGCGGATCGACAGCCCGTCGTCGCTGGTGCGGGAATCGATGACCCGAGAGTCCGAGTGACGGCAGAAGGGGCAGTGCATCTGACCGATCCTACGCGGTGAACCGCGCCTCGATCGCCTCTCCGTGCGCAGGAAGCACCTCGGTGTTCGCGAGGGCGACCACACCGTCACGCACCGCTGCGAGGGCCGCACGGTCGTACGAGATCACCTGCTGCGGGCGCAGGAAGGTGTATGCCCCCAGACCGGGCGCGTACCGCGCCTGACCACCGGTCGGCAGCACATGGTTGCTACCGGCCATGTAGTCACCGAGACTCACCGGGGTGTGCTCGCCCACGAAGACGGCTCCGGCACTCGTGAACGACGCCGCTGCCTGCTCGGCATCCGCGAGGTGGAGCTCGAGGTGCTCCGGCGCGTAGGCGTTGCTGAAAGCGGTCGCCGCCCGGCGGTCGTCGACGAGGACGATCGCCGACTGCGGACCGTCGAGCGCGGCGGCGACACGCGAGGCGTGGCGGGTCGCCGCGCC
>NZ_DALZXX010000256.1:0-2069 GCF_031988965.1 Microbacterium sp. | reverse complement strand
CGCCAGGGTGCGACGCCGGGTCGACGGGGCATCGTGCCCGGCGTCGTCGTGGTCGGCCCCGTGCCCGTGATCATGACCGTGATCGCCCTCGGAGCCGAGCGGCAGCGTGCACGACCAGATGGCTCCGGCGAGCGTCACCACCGCCGCGGCGCAGGCGAACCACACCGACTCCGGGCTGATGTAGAGCGTGAGGCGGCCCGTGAGACCGAGACCGAGGGTCACGACGGCGACGACCGTGGCGAGACCGATTCCCAGCCAGCGGCTGCCGAGCGCGCGGCAGCGGGCCGAGCGCTCAGACGCGGAGACCTGCTCAGACAAGGACGTTCACCCCGATCCCGATCACGAAGGCGGCGAGCACGACCACGCCCACGATGCCCGCGAGCGTGCGGGTCGTGAACGTCGTGCGCATCAGGGCGAGCATCTTGACGTCGACGAGGGGGCCGACGAGCAGGAAGGCGACGAGCGCCCCCGACGAGAATGTCGAGGCGAACGACAGTGCGAAGAACGCATCGACGTTCGAGCAGATCGCGACGGTCATGGCGAGCGCCATCATCGCGACGATCGACAGCACGGGGTTCGAGCCGATCGCCAGCAGCAGATCCCGCGGGATCAGCACCTGCACCGCCCCGGCGAGCGCCGAGCCGATGATCAGGGCGGGCATGACCGCGCGCAGCTCGACGAGGAACTGCGTCAGGCTGCGGCGCACCGGGGTGCCGGGCTCATGCGTGACCCGATCGCAGGTGTCGATGAAGCGCTGCGTGAGCAGGGAGTCGGGCGAGGGGTGACGGCTGTAGATCCAGCCGATGAGGTTCGCGATCAGGTAGCCCCCGATGAGGCGGGCGACGAGGATGCCGTCGTCGAAGCCGAAGGCCGCGTGCGTGGTGAGGATCACGATCGGGTTGACGATCGGCGCGGCGATCAGGAAGGTCAGTGCCTCGGCGGGGGCGAGTCCGCGCATCATCAGGCCGCGGGCGAACGGCACGTTGCCGCACTCGCACACCGGGATCAGCATGCCCAGCAGCGACAGCACGGCACGACGGGCCCACGCGCGTTTCGGCAGCCAGCGGTGGATGACGTCGGCCGGCAGCCACACCTGCACCACGATCGACAGCAGCACGCCGAGGATCACGAACGGCAGCGCCTCGATCAGCACGCTCAGCGCGAGCGTGAGTCCGTCCTGGGCTCGGGCCGGAAGACTGGCGGTGAAGAGCGTCGGCAGGAACCGATCGATCAGGAACAGTGCGGCGACGATCGCGGCCCCGATGCCGACACCGATCCACGGCGAGCGCGGCGGGCGGACGGGCGTGCGGTGGGAACCGTGCGCATGGCCCGGCCGCGTCGTGGCCTGAGCGGTCACGCGTTCGCTGCCTCTTCTGCGTCGCGCTTGTTGGTGCACGGGGCGCACAGTCCGAAGATGTCGACGACGTGTGCGGCATCCGTGAAGCCGTGCAGGGCCGCGGTGCGGTGCGCCCACTGCTCGACGTCGGTCGCCTCGATCTCGACGGTCAGTCCGCAGTTGCGGCAGATCAGGTGGTGGTGGTGTCCCTGCGTCGTGCAGGCGCGGTAGAGGGCCTCACCCTCGGGGCTCTGCAGCGAGTCGGCGTCTCCCGACGAGGCGAGTCCCGCGAGAGCGCGGTACACGGTGGCCAGGCCGATGCCGGTGTTCTCGTCACGGAGCGCGGCGTGCAGACTCTGCGCGCTGACGAAGCCGCGCGCATCGGCGAGGGCTTCGCGCACGCGTTCGCGCTGCCAGGTGTTCCGTTGAGCCATACCGACGATTCTAGGCGCGACGCCCTTGCGAGGCCCTGGGAACTGCACCGGGCTTTCGAATCGCTCACCTTGCAGATCCGGCGACGGATTTTCTGCACAGTGCGCGATTCGAACGCCTACCGTGTGCGCCGCACCCGGGCGCGGGCGCGTTGGATGATCCAGCACACGACGTAGATCGTGAACGACAGGGTCGTGATGTACGGACTCACCGGCAGGGTGCCGGCGAGCGCGAGCAGGATGCCGCCGACGGCCGACACGAAGCCGAACAGCGCCGCGAGCAGCGGCACGGCCACGGCCCC
>NZ_DALZXX010000255.1:0-2108 GCF_031988965.1 Microbacterium sp. | reverse complement strand
GTCGCCGTCGACGCGGGAGGCCATCACCGCGAACCCCGCCTGCCGGGCCCGATAGGCGAGCTCGCTGACCGACGCACTGCCTCGCGCGACGAGACCGTGACAGTGACGCCCGGCCAGCGCGAAGCCTCCCGCACGCAACCGCGCGTCGATGTCCTCGGCTCTCGCGAAGCGCGCACCGAGCAGGTCGTCGATCACGGCTCGCTGGGCGAGCAGCGACCATTCGGCGTCGCCACCGTCGGCGATGCAGCCGAAGGCGAGGGCCGTCGCTCCCTGTTCGAGTACCGTGGACCGCCCGGCCGGGTGCGCCGGCCCATGAAGAGCGACGAGCGTGCCCCATAGCACTCCCCTGGCCTGCACGGGCACGCGCTCGGCAGCACCACGTCGATCGAGCACCTCGGCGATCGGCATGCCCAGCCCCTCGGTCGCGATCACCTCGCCCGCGAGATTCTCGAGGATCACCGGAGCGCCGAGCGCTCGGGCGGTCTCCGACACCACGACGTCGGCCGGAGCGCCCTGCAGGCTCAGCGTCGTGAAGAGCTCGTGCAGGTGCTGTCGCTGATGCAGGGCGTCGGTCTGGGCCGCGATCAGCGCGTGGTGCACGGCCTCGGTCACGGCGACGAACTTGACCTCGTGTGTGAGGGCGATGAGCGCCAGACCCACCGTGGCGCAGACATCGACCACCGGCTGCGGCACCGTCTGACGGGCGGTCTTCAGCTCGAACACGATCCCGGCGATGCCCGCCCGATGCAGGCTCGACGCGAAGGCCCGCAGCTCGTCATCGTCGACCGGCCACCCCGCTCCCGTGGTCAGCAGCAGCTCGCCGCCGTCGAGCAGCCGCGCGACGCCCGCACTGTCGGAGACGTGCACCCAGCGCACGGCCGCGTCGAGGGCGGCGCCACCGACGAGCACCTCGGGCTCGCCCTGCTGCACGGCAGTCTCTGCGAGCACGTCAGCGACTGTCACGAAGATCGATCCGGTCGGACGATCTGTCCGAAGGTCGGCGATGTCGCGACGTTCTGACACGGGTGAGGCTCCTCGCGCTCTGTGATCATGGGAGGAAGCCAGCGTATCGCCCCTCGGTCAGAGTGTTCGATACGGATCTCACACCCCGAAGGAGTCCTGTGGACATCGTCCGTCACCTCATCAACGGAGCAGACACCGCCGACGCAGCGCGCACGGGACAGGTCTTCGACCCGGCCACAGGTCAGGTCACGAAGCGGGTCGCCTTCGCGTCGACCGCCGAGGTCGACCAGGCGATCGCCGCCGCGGCATCCGCTCTGCCTACCTGGCGCGAGACGAGCCTCATCAAGCGCGCCGACGTGTTCTTCCGTCTGCGCCAGCTGCTCAAGGAGCGCACGCCCGAGCTCGCGGCGATCGTCACCTCCGAGCACGGCAAGGTGCTCTCGGATGCCGCAGGCGAGGTCTCGCGCGGCATCGAGAACGTCGAGTTCGCCGCCGGCCTCGTGCATCTGCTCAAGGGCGAGCGCAGCGAGCAGGTCTCGCGCGGCGTCGACGTGCACTCGGTCAAGCAGCCCGTCGGCGTCGTCGCCGCGATCACCCCCTTCAACTTCCCCGTGATGGTGCCGCTGTGGATGGTCGCCTCGGCGATCGCGTGCGGCAACACCGTGGTGCTCAAGCCCAGCGAGAAGGACCCGTCGGCCGCGGTCTGGCTCGCGAAGCTCTTCCAGGAGGCGGGTCTTCCCGACGGCGTGCTCAACGTCGTGCACGGCGACAAGGAGGCCGTCGACGCGCTGCTCGAGTCGCCGCGCGTGAACGCGATCAGCTTCGTCGGCTCGACGCCGATCGCCCGCTCGATCTATCAGCGCGCCTCGGCTGCGGGCAAGCGCGTGCAGGCGCTCGGCGGAGCGAAGAACCACATGGTCGTGATGCCGGATGCCGACATCGACGCCGCGGCCGACGCGGCGGTCTCGGCCGCCTACGGTTCGGCCGGAGAGCGGTGCATGGCCGTGTCAGTGCTGGTCGCGGTCGGCGACATCGCCGACGACCTGGTCGCAGCGATCGCCTCGCGCATCGATGGCCTGACTATCGGCGCCGGCACGGATGCCGCGAGCGAGATGGGCCCGCTGATCACGCGCGAGCACCGCGAC
>NZ_DALZXX010000254.1:1886-2147 GCF_031988965.1 Microbacterium sp. | reverse complement strand
GCGGCGAGCGCGGTCTCTGCCTGCGCCTCCGCCAGCCGGCGCGACATGCCGGCGACCAGCCGACGCAGTGGCTGGGGCACGGGGCGCAGCGCCCCGAGGTCGGGACAGGTGCCGACGACGACCTCGGTGCCGCGACGCCTCAGACGCAGGATGGTGTCGCGCAGGTGCTGCGTCGAGACGGCGACCGGGATGCGGTGCGTGACGTCGTTGCCACCCACCACGATCACGGCGACATGCGGCGCGTAGTCCGCCGGCAGATCG
>NZ_DALZXX010000254.1:0-1876 GCF_031988965.1 Microbacterium sp. | reverse complement strand
GCCGATGCCGTGGCGACGGCGATCGGTGCCGGTTATCGCCTCATCGACTCCGCCGGCAGATCGGCGAGCTGTGCCGCGAGATCCGGTGACTCTGAGCCGACCACCGCCGCGGTGCGCAGATGGACGGGCCGGCCCATCCGTCGCGCCAGCCCCTTGGCGAGGCGACCGCCGAGGGTCTGTTTGCGCCGCTCGGCGCCGAGGCCCGCCGCGAGCGAATCGCCGAGCAGGAGCAGCTCGATCGGCTCGCCTCCGAGCGACGGACGCCAGAGCCGGTCGGCATCGATCGACTGCTCGCCGAGCGGCTTGCCGATGCGTCGGCGGGCGATGGCCGCCTGATGCGAGAGGACGGATCGGATGCCGGCGAAGACCGCCGTCACAACGACACCGACCCCTGCGACGGCGACGAGATGCTGTCGTCTCATGCGCCGATTCGACCCGACCGGCGTGAACGCCGCGTGAACGGCGTCCGCCCCCCTCAGGAGAGCGGCTTGAGCTCCAGCTCTGACGCGCCCGCGGTGACGGTCGCGAACTCCGTGTATCCGTCGGCCGCCGAGCGCTCGAGCAGCGCCTTCACGTTCTTCGTGCGGCGCTCCAACCGCACCCTGGCGCCGGAAGCCACGAGTGCCGCCTTGTGGGTCACGAGCTCGGCGACCGGCACGTCGGCATCGTGGATCAGCACGACGGCGCGCTCATCGGCATCCGCTCCCGCAGTGACGAGGTCGACCAGGCGCTCGAAGCCGAGGGAGAACCCGACAGCAGGCACCTGCTGGCCGAGGAATCGCCCGATCATGCCGTCGTAGCGGCCACCACCACCCAGCGAGTACGACACCGAGGGGTGCGCGAGCTCGAAGATCGTTCCCGTGTAGTACCCCATGCCGCGCACGAGGAACGGGTCGAAGACCAGCGGGATGTCGGTCGCGCCGCGGCCCGCGGCCACCGCCTCGCCGATGCCGACCAGGTGCCCGACGATCTCCTCCGGCGCGTACTCGGGCAGTGCCTTGCGGATCTGCCGCTCGCCGAACGGGTTGTACTCCATGGTCTGCGGGCGCCGCAGGAACGCCTCGAACGCATCGACGGCGGATGCCGCGGCGCCGCGCTCACGCAGCTCCGCCGCGACTCCGTCGGGACCGATCTTGTCGAGCTTGTCGATCGTGATCAGCACACCGGGGCGCTCGTCGGCGGTGAAGCCGAAGCTGTCGAGCATCCAGTCGAGCGCACGTCGATCGTTGATGCGGACGGTCGCTCCTTCGAGCCCGAGCGCGTCGACGGCATCGAGCGAGGCGACCATGAGCTCGGCCTCAGCGCGCGACGAGTCGTCGCCGATGATGTCGATGTCGCACTGCACGAATTGGCGATAGCGTCCCTTCTGCGGACGCTCCGCGCGCCAGACCGGACCGATCTGGATGGCCCGGAACACCCCGGGGAGCTGACCGCGGTTGCTCGCGTAGTAGCGAGCGAGCGGGACGGTGAGGTCGTAGCGGAGTCCGAGGTCGGCGAGGGCGCCCTGGTCGTCGGCCGCCTGTCGGATCGCCTCGGCGTCGAGTCCGCGGCGCAGCACGTTGTACGCCAGCTTCTCGTTGTCGCCGCCGATGCCGGCGTGCAGTCGCGAGTACTCCTCGAGCGCGGGCGTCTCGATCTCGTCGAAACCGTGCGACCGATAGCGGTCGCGGATCACGGAGAGGACGCGCTCACGGCGGGCCTTGTCGGCGGGGAGGATGTCGCGCATTCCGCGCGGCGGGTTCACAGTAGCCACGCCTCCATCCTTCCAGGTCGGCGGGGCGGCCCGTGGCGTCAGCCGTCGGATTCGGCGGCGCGGACGTCTGCCTCGAGTCCGCGGAGCCGCTCGCGCAGCGCGCGCTCGGCGTCCCATCCTTCG
>NZ_DALZXX010000253.1:0-2208 GCF_031988965.1 Microbacterium sp. | reverse complement strand
GCAGTGCGCTCGCGGCCGGCGGGATCGACCTCGTGGTGGTCTCGACCGACGACGAGGAGATCGCGACGGTAGCCGCAGCCGCCGGCGCACGGATCGTGCGGCGTCCTGCCGAGATCTCGGGTGACACGGCGTCGTCGGAGAGTGCGATCCTGCACGTGCTGACCGAACTCGAGCGGGCGGGCGAGCAGATCGACGTCGTGGCGTTCCTGCAGGCGACCTCGCCGTTCATCCCGAGCGAGGCCCTCGCCGGCGCGGTCTCCGCGGTCGCCGAGGGGCGGGCCGACAGCGTCTTCTCCGCCTTCGAGACCTACGGGTTCCTCTGGGCCCGCGCCGGTGAGCAGCAGGCAGCAGTCGACGAGCATGCGGATGCCGGCACCCAGCCGGATGCGGGCACGGCCGTCGCCCTCAACCACGACGCCACGCGCCGGCCGCGGCGTCAGGACCGCGAGCCGCACTTCCTCGAGACCGGCGCGTTCTACGTGTTCCGCGCCGAGGGGTTCCGCGAGGCGGAGCACCGCTTCTTCGGGCGCATCCGCATCGCCGAGGTACCCGAGTGGTCGGCGATCGAGATCGACGACGAGCAGCAGCTGCGGATGGCCCGGGCGCTCGCCGCGCTGTACGAGTCACCCGAGCGGATACCGGTGCGTGCCGTGGTGGCCGACTTCGACGGGGTGCACACCGACGACACCGCGACCATCGACGCCGACGGTGTCGAGCGGGTGCGGGTCAGCCGGGAGGACGGCATGGGTGTGTCTCTGCTGCGCAAGGCCGGCATCCCGATGCTCATCCTGTCGACCGAGGTGAACCCGGTCGTGCGGGCGCGCGCCGACAAGCTCCGGGTGCCGGTGCTGCACGGCATCGACGACAAGGAGTCGGCGCTGCGCGCGTGGGCCAAGGAGAACCGCATCCCTCTCGCCGAGATCGCGTACCTCGGCAACGACGTCAACGACCTGCCCGCGCTGCGCATCGTCGGATGGCCGATCGCGGTGGCCAACGCGCATCCGCTCGTGATCGACGCGGCGCGCGTCGTGCTGCGTCGGGTGGGCGGCCAGGGGGCCGTCCGCGAGCTGATCGAACGGGTGTTGCCCGCCTGACCGACGCCGGTAACCCTCAGGCCCCCCGTCGTTCACACTCGGCGCGTACCCAGGGGAGAAGGCCATTTCGACCACCGGAGGAATCATGACTGTCAGCATCGGCTCACGCGTCATCGGAGGCGGTCACCCCGCCTATGTCATCGCCGAGATCGGCCTCAACCACAACGGCGACGTCGACATCGCCAAGCGGCTGATCGACGTCGCGGCGAAGGCGGGTGCCGACGCCGTGAAGTTCCAGAAGCGCACCCCCGAGATCTCCACCCCCGAGCACATGCGCGACGTGCCGCGCGAGACGCCGTGGGGCACCATGAGCTACCTCGACTACCGCCGACGCGTCGAGTTCGGCCGTGACGAGTACATCGCGGTCGGCGACCACGCCACGATGCAGGGCCTCGACTGGTTCGCGTCGCCGTGGGACGTGCCGAGCGTCGACTTCCTCGAAGACCTGGGCGTGGTCGCCCACAAGGTCGCGTCGGCCAGCCTCACCGACACCGAGCTGCTGGGCGCGCTGCGTGAGACGGGCAAGCCGATCATCCTCTCGACCGGCATGTCGACGATCGAGCAGATCGACCGTGCGCTCGCCACGCTCGGCACCGACCGCGTCGTGCTGATGCACGCCACCTCGACCTACCCGCTCGAGCCCGAAGAGGCCAACCTGCGCGCGATCGCCACGCTCCGCGACCGCTACCCCGGAGTGCCTGTCGGCTATTCGGGCCACGAGCGCGGACTGCAGATCTCGCTCGCGGCCGTCGCGATCGGGGCCGTAGCCGTCGAGCGTCACATCACGCTCGACCGCACGATGTGGGGCTCCGACCACGCCGCCTCGCTCGAGCCCACCGGCCTCGAGCACCTCGTGCGCGACATCCGCGTGATCGAGACGGCGCTGGGCGACGGCGTCAAGCGCGTGTTCGACAGCGAGCGCGCGCCGATGGCCAAACTGCGACGCGTCTCGGCGTGACCGGAGCGGGCGCGCGCATGAGCCGTTCAGACGGGCTGCGGGTCGTCGCGATCGCCGACGCCGACTCGTTCGTGAAGTGGTCGGCGTCGCTGCTCGGCAGCGTGCCCGGCATCCGCCCGCATCTGCTGCTGGTGCAGACGCCGCTGGCCGCGAGCG
>NZ_DALZXX010000252.1:0-2268 GCF_031988965.1 Microbacterium sp. | reverse complement strand
TGCTGGCGGATGCCGAACTGCAGCCTCTACCCGACGGACCGCTGCCCGAGATGGAGACGTTCGGGCACACCGCCGACCCGCATCCGCAGGCGCTGCAGGCATCCGTCGACGCGCATCCGCTGCTGTCGGTCGCGGCTCTCGGCGGCACCGTCGCTGAGCAGGGCGGCCAGGCGCTGACCGCCGAAGACCTCGCGCGGCTCGCGATGGCTCCCGGATCGTCGTCGCTCGAGAAGCATGCCGACGGCACCGCGATCGACGCCGGCGGGCTCGTGCCCGACGTCAACCGCACGAACAGCTGGGTGCAGTCGGTCGATCAGGTCGATCCGCTCGAGATGCTCGAGGTGCAGCTCGCGAACACGACCGCGCCGTTCCTGCTGATCAGCCGGCTGCGCGCATCGATGGCCGCATCATCGTCGCGCCGCAAATACGTGGTCAACGTCTCGGCGATGGAGGGGCAGTTCTCGCGCCGCTACAAGGGCCCCGGGCACCCGCACACGAACATGGCGAAGGCCGCGCTGAACATGCTGACCCGCACGAGCGCGGGCGAGATGCTCGAGACCGACGGCATCCTGATGACCGCCGTCGACACCGGCTGGATCACCGACGAGCGCCCGCACTACACGAAGGTGCGCCTCGCCGAGGAGGGCTTCCACGCCCCGCTCGACCTCGTCGACGGAGCCGCCCGCGTGTACGACCCGATCGTGCGCGGCGAGGCCGGCGAAGACGTGCAGGGTGTGTTCCTGAAGGACTACGAGCCCAGTCCCTGGTGAGTCCGGTCCGGTGAGACCTCTTGCGGGAGCATCCGGCTGATGATTCCCCGGATGGCTGGCCGAATGGGGCGTTCCGGTCAGCCAGGCGGGGTCCGGTCAGCCGTGTGGATATGGGGAGCCCGGCCACGGGGTGAGTCCGGTCCGGTGAGACCTCTTGCGTGAGCATCCGGCTGATGATTCCCCGGATGGCTGGCTGAATGGGTCGGTCCGGTCAGCCAGGCGGGGTCCGGTCAGCCATGTGGGCTGTGGGCTGTGGGCTGTGGGCTGTGAGCTGCGGGCTGTGGGCGCGAAGCGGCCAGAGAACCGGGATCAGCGCGCGCGGATCTCGAGGTTCTCGGACGCCCAGGTGCCGAGCTGATCGAGGATCGGCAGCAGCCCGCGGCCGCTGTCGGTGAGCGAATACGAGACCGTCACGGGTGGGCCCGCATCGACGGCGCGCGCCACGAGTCCGGCATCGGTGAGCTCGGCGAGTCGGTCGGAGAGCACGGTGTCGCTGATTCCGACGACCGCGCGGCGCAGGGCGACGAAGGTCGAAGGTCCGCCGCCGAGCGACGAGATGATCATGCCGTTCCAGCGCTTGCCGAGCACGCTGAAGGCCAGTGTGACGGCGGCGTCGCACACATGACGTTCTTCGTCGACCTCGGACATGCCTCCAGTGTACCTGTGCTACGTTAACCCCAGTCGCTAAGAAAACCAGAGCGACTAGGAAAAGCGCCCCAAGAACCGAAAGGTACGGTCATGTCCCTGTTCCGCCTGGATGCCAGCATCCTTCCCGCGTCGTCCGCCAGCCGCTCGCTCGCCGACCTCGTCGAAGCCGAGTGGACCGCATCCCACCCGGACTCGACCGTGACCCGTCGCGACCTCGCCGCCGACCCCGTGCCCGCGACGGCCTGGGCGGATGCCGTCACCGGCGGCTTCGTCGACGAGACCCAGCGCACCGACGCCCAGCGCGCGGCGCGTGCCCTCGGCACCACCTTCGCCGACGAGCTGATCGGCGCCGACGCGCTGCTGTTCGCCGTGCCGCTGTACAACTACGGCGTCTCGCAGCACTTCAAGACCTGGTTCGACCTGGCGGATACCGACCCGCGCATCGACCCGCAGGGCACCGCGCTGCGCGGCAAGCCGGCCACCCTCGTCACCGTGCTCGGCGGCAACTACGCCCCCGGAACTCCCAAGGAGGGTTGGGACCACTCCACCGCGTGGCTGCGCCGCGTGCTCGAAGACGTCTGGGGCCTCGACCTGCGCATCGTCGAGCGTCCGTTCACCCTCGTGGGCGTGAACCCCGCGCTCGACGCCTTCGCTGACACCGCCCGCGAGCTCAAGGAGAACGCCGAGCAGTCGGCGCGCACCTACGGTCGCGAGCTCGCCGCACTCCGCGGCGACCAGGTCGCCTGAGGGTCTGATCCGGCGGGCACGCCCGTCGTCGGTGCGGCCCATCTGCCCGGTCGTCAGTGCAGCCCATCTGCCGGTCGTCGGTGCAGCCCATCTGCCCGTCGAT
>NZ_DALZXX010000251.1:0-2280 GCF_031988965.1 Microbacterium sp. | reverse complement strand
GTGCTGCTCGCGCGCGAGCACGCGGGGACGACCGCCGGGCTCGGGCTCGTGATCAAGGGCGGACACAACGCCGAGCACCACAACCACAACGACGTCGGCTCGTTCATCGTCACGTCCGACGGGGTGCCGGTCGTCGTCGATGCGGGGCGCCCGACCTACACGAAGGCCACGTTCGGCCCCGACCGCTATTCGATCTGGACCATGCAGAGCTCGTGGCACAACACCCCCACGATCGCCGGAGTCGATCAGTCGGCGGGGCGGGAGTTCGCGGCATCCGACGTCGAGGCCGTCGTCGCCGATGCCGCGTCGTCGCTGAGCCTCGAGCTCGGCGGCGCGTACGACGTCGACGGGGCGACCTGGCGCCGAACGGCCGTACTCGACCGCACGCGCGGGATCGTGCGGGTGACTGACGAGGCGAACCCACCCTCGACCGGAGCCCCCAGCACCCTCAACCTCGTGATCGCCGGCGGCGTATCCGCCCTCGACGACGGCGTGCGCGTCGTGCCGCTCGACGGGGCGGCACCCGTCGTGGTCCGCTGGCCCGCCGGCATCCGCTCCGCCCATACGGTGCGCCTGCTCGACGATCCGATGCTCAGCGAGGTGTGGGGCGAGCGACTCACCCGCATCGAACTGGACGTGAGCACGCACGATCGCGCGTGGATCACGGTAGAAAGAGACGACGCCATCCCGGGAACGGGTGACAGCGAGGACGACCGATGACCGATCAGCAGCACGCTCCGCTGGCGCCCGCGCGTCACGCGCACATCATCGCGGCCCTCGAACGCGACGGCATCGTGCGGGTCTCGCGCCTGACCGAAGAGCTCGGCGTCGCGCCCGTGACGCTGCGACGCGACCTGCAGCAGCTCGAGGAGGAGGGGCGTCTCGAGCGCGTGCACGGTGGAGCCGTGCCGACCCAGACCACGGATGCCGAAGAGCCCGTGCCCGCGCAGACCGGCGGCGCGATCGGCGTGCTCGTGCCGTCGCTCGCGTACTACTGGCCCGGGGTCGTGCGAGGCATGGAGGCCGAGGCGCGCAAGCGCGGGCTGCGCCTCGTGCTGCGCGGTGCCTCGTACGAGCTGCAGGACGAGCGCCCCGTGCTCGAACGCCTCATCGCCGCCGACGACATCCGGGGGCTCATCGTCGCGCCCAACCCCGATGTGACCCACGCGCAGGACGTGGTGCAGTGGCTCGACGCCTCCGGCATCCCGTCGGTGTTCGTCGAGCGCGACGCCGTGGTGCTGCCCGATCGGGCGCCTGTCGAGAACGTCACGACCGATCACGCACTCGGTGCGGTGCTCGCCGCACGCCACCTCGCGAGCCTCGGCCATCGCCGCATCGGCCTCATCCTGTCGCGGGAGTCGCCGACCGGGCGCAAGATCGTCACCGGATGGGCCACGGCCTGCGAGGAGCTCGGGTTGGCTCCGGCCGATCACTTCGAGAGCCTGTTCCCCGATCGCAACGGCCCGGGCTTCGCGACCGCCGTCAACGCGGCCATCGACAAGGCGCTCGACGCCGGGGTGACGGGGCTTCTCATCCACTCCGACCCCGAGGCCATGGCGTTCATCGACATCGCCCTGAACCGCGGGCTCTCGGTGCCCGAAGACCTCTCGGTCGTCGCCTACGACGACGAGGTCGCTCAGCTGTTCACCCCCGCACTCAGCGCGGTCAGCCCGCCGCGTGCCGCCGTCGGCGCCGCCGCGATCGACCTGCTCGCCAAGCGCATCGCCGACCCGACGCGTCCGGTGCATCGGGTGTCACTGAGTCCGACGATGCACGCGAGAGAGTCCTCGGCGCCGCCCGCCTGACCTCAGCGCGTGCTGGCGCGTGCGACGAGCAGGGTCGGTACGACCGCGGATGCCTCGCCCTCCGGCGTTCCCTCGATCTCGGCGACGAGCAGGTCGACGGCGCGGTGGGCGAGAGCGGTGAAGTCCTGACGGATCGTCGTCAGCGGCGGACGGTAGTTCGCGGCATCCGGCACGTCGTCGAAGCCGACCACGCTGACGTCCCCAGGCACGGTCCGACCGGCTTCGGCCAGAGCGCGCAGAAGGCCCAGCGCCATCTGGTCGTTCGCGCAGAAGACGGCGGATGCCCCGGCGAGCGCGTCGCCTGCGCCGAAACCCGCCTCGGCGGTCCAGTCTCCGCGCACGAGCGTCGGCGGCTCGATCCCTGCGGCGACGAGGGTCTCGCGCCATCCGCGCTCGCGTTCGGATGCGGCGAACGAATCGGCAGGGCCCGCGAGATGATGCACGGTGTCGTGTCCGAGGCTCAGCAGGTGCGATG
>NZ_DALZXX010000250.1:0-2290 GCF_031988965.1 Microbacterium sp. | reverse complement strand
GGCGGTCGGCAGCGCCCCGAGTCGGGCCAGCGCATCGCCGCGGAGCCCGAGCGCACCGGAACGCCAGGCCGCGATGGCGACGAGGTCGAGCGCACGGTCCCTGTCGTCGAGTGCTGACGGGTCTGCGGCGACGCCCGCCCCGAGCGCTCGTGTGAACAGTTCGGAATCGCCGTGCGCCTGCGCGACCGACATCGCGGCGAGCGCGGCGTCGAGTCCGACGGATGCGAGGTCAGGGAGTGCCGCGGGGGCGAAGGGAGCCGGCGCATTCGCCAGCTGCACGGGAACGCCCCTCACCCGCGCATCTCCTGCCAGCGCACGTAGGCGGTGTAGCGCTGGTGCAGGTACTTCAGCGCGATGACGTCGTCGAAGTCGCGACCGTAGAGCTTGCCGACCGTGGCGATGCGGCGCAGCTGCGCTTCGACGGCCGTGACCCGCCGCGAGGCCTCGAGGGCCGAGACGCCGTCGAGTCCCCGATCGAACTCGGCGAGCAGCGCGGCGACCTCGTCATCGGCATCGCGTCCGAGCGAGTCGTACTGTCGGCACGACTGCGCGAACAGATCGGCCAGCCAGCTCACCGTGTCCGTGCTGAGTTCGCGCTCCGCGCCCACGTCGAAGCGCGGGTGGGTGGCGTTCGGCAGCAGCTTGCCGCGCAGCACGAAGGGCAGCACCGCGGCCACGTCGTCGAGCTCGACGGCATCCACGCCGCGGAACCACGCCATCGCCTTGGAGTAGACGATCAGGGTCTGCAGCGCCCGCACCGACAGCCCGTTGCGGGTCTGGGCACCGAGGTCGACGTCGAGGTCGGCGCCGCTGTTGGCCTCGATGACCTCGCCGACGCGGCCGCCCGCCGTCGTCACCACGTCTTTCGTGCGGTACTCGAATCGGCGCCCGCCGTGCTGCACGAACTCGAAGTGGCTGAGGAAGAACCGCAGGCGGTCGCGCACCGCATCCGGAATCGGCACCGTGCGGATGGCCGCCCGCATCTGAGACTGCTGTGCCGCGTCGAAGGCGAGCTCGGCCGGCAGGTGCTCCTCGGGCTTCTCCCCCGCCTCGACCCTCGTGATGAGCTCGTCGAAGAAGCGGCTGTTGAATCCGGCCGCCTGCACCGTGACGTCCATGCGATCGCGCAGGGCCTGGATCACCGGGAACGTGCCGCCGCCGGCATCGTCGTTCGCGGTGAAGAACCAGCTCTCGACTCCCCCGTCGGGCGCGGTGCGGCGCATCTGATCATGGCTCTCGACGTATCCCTCGGCCACCATCGTGAGCAGCGCGGACTGCGTCTTGGTGGGGATGCGGTTGTACTCGTCGATGATCTTGACGGGCAGGCCGAGCCACTCGCGCCAGGCGATGCGGATGTCCGCCAATCGCTCCGCGCCGACCAGATCGCGCGGCAGCGGGATGCCCACGAGATCACTGACGGTGAGCTGCGGCTGCCCCTGCTGCACGGCGCGCCGCACGTCGTCGGATGCGGTGCCCGCGAGCACGCCCATGAGCACCGCCACCGTGGTCTTGCCGCGCCCCGGGCCGCCGATCAGCAGGCACTTGCCGCCCACCGCGAACGTGAGCAGCGGCACGAGCACGTTCGACGAGAACGACGCCTGCGTCGGCAGCGACACCGTGGCGCCGGCGTCGCCCAGCTCGATCGAGAGCGGCTCGCCGTGCGAGAACTCCATGTCGTAGTAGGGCGAGATCACCGCACGGTTCACGATCCAGTAGTAGACCTGGCGGAGTCTCTCGTCGAGAGGAGCGGCACTGGCCTCGGCGGGCCGGAAGAGGTCTTCCGCGGTCAGCTCGCGGACGCCGAGCCCGGTGCCGGGATTCGTGGGCGACGAAGAGACTCTGCTCCACCGGTCCGGCCTGTTCCCGTGCTCTGGCATGCGTCTCATCCTAACGACGAGGCCTCGGCGTCCCGCTGCAGTGCGCGCTGCTCGTCGACGGGTCGTGCCTCGAGCGGCACGGCGAACCGCAGGTGTGCGGCCAGCAGCGGTTCGAGAGCGGATGCCGCGGCATCCACCCGTTCGGAGACACCGCCACGCACCTCGATCCACGGCACCGGCTGCGCCGTGAGCACGTCGCGGAAGCGCTGCTGCATGTCGTGCCGGATGTGCTCGCCGTCGCGCATGCCGTCCTGCACGAACGGGATCTCGTCGCCCGTGAGCACGTAGAGCAGCGGCCGGTGCGCGTCGGCGGCGTCGAAGAGACGCCGTGCGCTCGTGCCGACGTAGCGCTCGTGCCACAACGCGGTCGCGAGGACATCGGTGTCGCACACGAGCACCGGAACCGGCACCTC
>NZ_DALZXX010000249.1:0-2321 GCF_031988965.1 Microbacterium sp. | reverse complement strand
CCGCCCAGACGAGTTCGGGAAGCAGTCCGACGGCGAGCCCGGCATGGATGAGTCGCACGTGCGCGGTGAGGTCGGCGATCTCGAAGCGCACGTCGGGTTCGAAGCCTGCGGTGCGGCAGAGCTGCTCGGCCCACGCGCGTGATGCCGTGCCTGCGGGTTCGAGCACCCACGGCTGCTCGCGGGTCTCCCACAGCGCGGCGGCGGGATCGGACTCGGGGGCCGAGGCGGGGGTGCGCGCGAGGGTGATGGCGTCGTGCGCGAGGACCACGCGGTCGAGGTCGGCATGGATCGGTCGCGTGTGGCCCGGGTACTGCTCGGCGAGGATCAGGTCGTAGTCGCGGCTCGAGACGCCGACGAGTCCTGTCTCGGGGTCGCACTCGGTGACCTCGACACGGAGGGCCGGATGCTCGCGACGCAGCGCGTCGAGCGTCTGGGGGAGCAGCGAGTGCGCGGCCGACTGGAACACCGCGACGTGCACGGTGCCGGTGACCTCGGTAAGCGACTCGGCCACGGCGACCTCGGCCTGCTCGAGCTGATCGAGGATGCCGATGGCCTCGGCGACGAGCACGGTGCCCTGCGGCGTGAACTGCACGCCTCGGCCGACTCTGCGCAGCAGCGGCACGCCCACCTCGCGCTCGAGTGCGCTGAGCTGCTGCGACACCGAGGCCTTGCTGTACGAGAGCGCGTCCGCGACCGCCGAGAGGGTGCCGCGGCGGGAGAGCTCCACGAGCAGTCTGAGTCGATTGACGTCGAGCATCCGCCGCTGTCTCCCTGCCGTTCGAATGTTAAGTAGAACCGAACAGAAAATGCGCAGATCGGTTGATAGACGTAGCCTACTCACGCGCCTGAGAATGATCGAGCCGCACACGAATCCCGGGTGTGCGATCCCCCGAAAAAAGGCCACACCGATGACCGTCGCCGCCGACACCACCGCCGTCAGCACCCCGCGCACCGAAGACGTCGCCGCCCTCGTGCAGCGCTGGCTCGCCGAGAGCGAGACCCACCCCGTCGAACCCGCAGCCCAGCGCCTGGCCGAGGTCCTGAAGGACCCGAACGGCCTCGCATTCACCGTCGGCTTCGTCGACGGTGTGATGCGTCCCGAAGACCTCGGCGTCGCCGGTCGCAAGCTCGCCGAGATCTCCGACCTCACCCCGTCGCTTCTGCCCGGCTACCTGCGCGCCGCGATCAGGACCGGTAGCTTCTGGGCGCCCAAGCTCCCCGGAGTCGTGGTGCCGATCTCGCGTCGCGTGCTGCGCGCCATGGTCGGACACCTCGTGCTCGACGCCACCCCCTCGAAGCTCGGCCCGGCGATCGCCAAGCTGCGCAAGAGCGGCAACCGCCTGAACCTCAACCTGCTCGGCGAGGCCGTTCTCGGCGAGCGCGAGGCCGGGCACCGTCTGCAGGGCACCTACGACTTCCTCGCCCGCAAGGACGTGGACTACGTCTCGATCAAGGTCTCGAGCGTCGTGAGCCAGCTGTCGATGTGGTCGTTCGACGAGGCCGTCGCCGACGTCGTCGAGAAGCTGACCCCCCTCTACCGCCTCGCCGCGTCGTCGGAGGCCGCCGGCAAGACCAAGTTCATCAACCTCGACATGGAGGAGTACCGCGACCTCGACCTGACGATCGCGGCGTTCACCAGCATCCTCGACCAGCCGGGTCTCGAGAACCTCGAGGCCGGGATCGTGCTGCAGGCCTACCTGCCCGACGCGCTCGGGGCCATGCAGCAGCTGCAGGAGTGGGCCGCGGCGCGGCGCGCGAAGGGCGGGGCTCCCATCAAGGTGCGCGTCGTCAAGGGCGCGAACCTCGCCATGGAAGAGGTGGACTCGAAGATCCACGACTGGCCGCTCGCCACCTACGGCACCAAGCAGGACTCCGACACGAACTACAAGCGCGTGCTCGACTGGTCGATGACGCCCGAGCGGCTGGATGCGGTGCGCATCGGCGTCGCGGGGCACAACCTCTTCGACATCGCCTACACCTGGCTGCTCGCCCAGGCCCGTGGCGTCACGGATGCCGTCGAGTACGAGATGCTGCTCGGCATGGCGACGGGCCAGGCCGAGGCGGTCCGCAAGGACGTCGGGCAGCTACTGCTCTACACGCCGGTCGTGAACCCCGCCGAGTTCGACGTCGCGATCGCCTACCTCGTGCGCCGCCTCGAAGAGAACGCGAGCCCCGAGAACTTCATGTCGGCCGTGTTCGAGCTCGCGTCGAACCCGACGCTGCTGACCCGCGAGCGCGAGCGCTTCGAGCGGTCGCTGACCGCCCTCGAGGCCGACCGCAGCGTGCCCGCCTCGAACCGCGTGCAGGACCGTGCGGCCGAG
>NZ_DALZXX010000248.1:2105-2335 GCF_031988965.1 Microbacterium sp. | reverse complement strand
CTGCTCTCGGCGGTGAGTCACGACCTGCGCCGCCCGCTCGCTTCGGCGGTCGCGGCGATCGGCGGCCTCCGTGGGGCGCACGGCCTGTCGGCATCCGATCGTGAGGAGCTTCTCGCGACCGCCGACGAGAGCCTCGCGACGCTGTCGTCGCTCGTGACCGATCTGCTCGACGTCAGTCGCGTGCAGGCCGGAGTGCTCGCCGTGTCGACCATGCGCCTCGATGTGGCGGG
>NZ_DALZXX010000248.1:0-2095 GCF_031988965.1 Microbacterium sp. | reverse complement strand
GCCCCCTGCTCGCGGCGGTCGACGAGCTCGGACTCGGGCCGTCCGATGTCGAACTCGCGCTCGACGGTGGCCTGCCCGCCGTGTCGGCCGACCCGGTGCTGCTGCAGCGCGTGCTCGTGAACGTGATCGCGAACGCCCATCGGCACTCCCCGCCCGACGCCCGCGTGATCGTGTCGACCAGCGCACTCGGCGAGCGCGCCGAGATCCGCGTGATCGACCGCGGGTCAGGCGTTCCCGCCGAGAAGCGCGACCAGATCTTCCAGCCGTTCCAGCGCCTGGGCGACACCGACAACACCACCGGCCTCGGCCTCGGCCTCGCGCTGTCGCGCGGATTCGCCGAGGGCATGGGCGGTACCCTGACACCCGAGGACACCCCCGGCGGTGGACTCACCATGGTCATCTCCCTGCCGCTGGCGGGGGACCCCGATCTCATGCAGGAGGAGACGGAGTGAAGCTCCTCATCGCCGACGACGACCCGCAGATGGTGCGAGCGCTTCGGATCACGCTCGCCGCGCACGGATACGACGTCGTCGTCGCCTCAGACGGCGCCGCCGCCGTGGCCGCCGCCGCGCAGACGCATCCCGACCTGATCATGCTCGACCTCGGCATGCCACGACTCGACGGCATCGAGGTGATCCAGGCTCTGCGCGGTTGGACGAACGTGCCGATCATCGTCGTCTCGGGCCGCACCGGCTCGGCCGACAAGGTCGAGGCTCTGGATGCCGGCGCCGACGACTTCGTCACCAAGCCCTTCCAGGTCGACGAGCTGCTCGCCCGGCTGCGCGCACTGTCTCGTCGGTCGGCGCCCGCCGGTGGGGAATCGACCGTCGGGTTCGGCGACGTGGTGGTCGACCTCGCGACCAAGACCGTCACCCGCGCCGGATCGCGCGTGCACCTGACACCGACCGAATGGCGGATGCTCGAGCACCTCGCCCGGCACCCCGGGGCGCTCGTCACGCGGCAGGATCTGCTGAAGGAGATCTGGGGCAGCGAGCAGGTCTCCGACTCCGGTTACCTGCGGCTGTACATGTCGCAGCTGCGCAAGAAGCTCGAGGCCGAGCCCAGCGCCCCGGTGCACCTGCTCACCGAATCGGGAATGGGCTACCGACTCGTGGTCTGAGCTTCTAGTACCGGGAGTCACGCCGCAGCGTCGGCCCGCGACCGGCGCAGTCCACCGACGATGCCGGCAGCCACGAGCACGACGGCCACGACGATTCCGGCGATCGCTGTGACCGTGCTGTCGGGCTCATCGGTGAGGCGGCCGACGGCGAGCCAGCTGAGTCCCCACGCCGTCGCGAGTGCGGGAGCGAGGCGCTTGGTCACCAGTGCGCTGGCGACGCCGATCACGAGGACCACGGCGAGCACGGCGACGGCCCAGATCTCCGCCTGGTCCTCCCAGCTCGCGGGGGCGATCTGGGTGAACCACGCCGCCGTGTTGGCGACCGTCGCGATGGTGACCCACCCGAAGTGCAGTCCGTTCGCGCCGTCGACGACGATGCGCTCTGGCCAGTTGCGGGCACGGCTGCGTCCGAGGATCACGATGACGCGGGCGAGGGTCGCGAGCAGCACGGCGATCATGAGGACCGTCAGGGGAAGAGACAGGAACTGCGCCGTCACGAGCCACAGCCCGTTGAGGACCATCGATGCGGCGATCCATCCTCCGACCGCGCGCTGACGGTCATCCGAGCGCTGCGCCGGCAGGGCCTGCCACACCGTGTAGGCGATGAGCCCGATGTAGATCAGCGTCCAGATCGAGAAGGCGGGGCCGGCCGGGGCGAGGTACGACCCCTGGGCGGAGAGTGCGCCGTCCTGCAGCTCACTCACGGAGGTGCCGCCGAAGGCGCCGGATCCGACGGCTGCGGCGATCAGCATGAAGGTCGCCGAGGCGATGACGGCTGACTGGCGGGCGATGTCCTGCGTCCGGGATTCCATGCTCGCACGCTACGCGCGGCCGAGAACCTTGCACAGACCCTTGACTCTAGAGAGGCTTACAGCTAGCCCGGCTAGCGAAAGCGAGTCGAGATTGGCAGCCGCCGTGCGGCGCCCTCGCGATCTGAAGGAGAACTCCCGCTCAGAAGGATGCGATCGGCAGAAC
>NZ_DALZXX010000247.1:0-2457 GCF_031988965.1 Microbacterium sp. | reverse complement strand
CCGAGCGCGGCGGCGACCCGCCCCAGAGCCCGAGGCGACATCGACAGCGAGGTGACGCCGAGGCCGATCAGCACGGGTGCGAGTGACGGATCGGCGGCGGCCTCTCCGCACACGCCGACCGGGAGGTCCCATGCGCGGCCGGCGGCCCCTGCGGCACCGATCAGACGCAGCACCGCGGGCTGCCACGGGTCATTCAGGTCGCCGAGCTCCCCGAGCATCCGATCCGCCGCGAGCGCGTACTGGGCCAGGTCGTTGGTGCCGATGCTGACGAAGTCGACGACCTCGAGCATCTCGGATGCCAGCAGAGCCGCCGACGGGGTCTCGATCATGACCCCCACCGTCGCGAGCCCCGCAGCCCGCGCTCGCTCCGCGAAATCGTGTGCTTCCTCGACCGTCGCGACCATCGGCGCCATCACCTCGACGACCGCCGATTCGGCCTCGGCGGCGATCGCGAGGGCGCGCAGCTGATCGTCGAGGAGATCGGGCGAGCGACGGGCGATGCGCAGACCTCGCACCCCCAGGGCCGGGTTCTGCTCGGAGTCGTCGTTCGCGAAAGGCAGCGGCTTGTCGCTGCCCGCATCCAGCGTGCGCACGACCACCCGACGCCCCGGGAACGCGGCGAGAACACCGCGGTACGCCTCGACCTGCTCGTCGATCGACGGCGTCTCGACCCGATCGAGGAAGCAGAACTCGGTGCGGAAGAGTCCGACGCCTTCTGCCCCCCCCGCAGCCGACGCGGCAGCGTCGGAGGCACCGCCCACGTTGGCGAGCAGGGCGATGCGTCGGCCGTCGGCCAGCACGCCCGCTCCCGCGAACGGGATGTCGATGCTCGCTGACCTCGCTGCGGCGACGCGGGAGTCGCCCGGATCGATCTCCACGGTGCCCCGCGAGCCGTCGACGAGCACGTCGACCCCCGCAGGTGTCCCGGTCGCACCGGGAACGCCGACCACCGCGGGGATGCCGAGCGAGCGCGCGATGATCGCGGTGTGCGATGTGGGTCCGCCCTGCTCGGTGACGAGCGCGACGCAACGACTGCCGCCCAGTGCCGCGGTGTCGGCGGGCGAGAGATCGGATGCGACGAGGACGAAGGGGTGGTCGTGCTCGGGGATACCGGGCAGGTCGACCTCGAGGATCTCGGCGATGATGCGATCACGCACATCGCGGATGTCGGCCGCCCGCTCGGCCATCCGCCCACCGAGAGCCGCCAGGCCCTGCTCATGCACGACGGCAGCCTCCCAGACCGCACGTGCGGCCGTGCGCCCCTCGACGCGCACCAGCGCAGAGGCCTCGGAGAGGAGCTCAGGGTCGGACGCGAGCAGGCGCGAGGCATCGAGAATGTCTCGCGCCTCACCGATCACCGTCGAACTCCGAGCCCGCAGGTGATCGGCCACGGCCACGGAGGCCCGCTCGATCGCCGACACCTCGCCCTCCCGTCTCGCCTCAGGGACGATCCCGTCGGCGTCCGGCTCCTCGAGTGGCGCTGCAAGAAGCACCACAGGCGCGACCCCCACTCCCGCGCTCACTCCCCGCCCCCGCAGGACCGAGCCGGATGACACCGGCGGAACGATCGCCGTCGACGCCTTCGGTCGCGTCTCCGGTCGCGGTGCGGGGGGCATCGCCGTCGCCGGCTCAGTGTCCGTTCCCTCGCCGAATCCATCGTCGAAGAGCGTGGCCACGCGCTCCACGGCGCTCTCGGCGTCCGGCCCCGCCGCGGACAGCTCGACCTCGTCGCCCTGTCGAGCCCCGAGCATCAGCATCCGCGACAGACTGGCCGCTGACGCGCCGGGCCCGTCCGGCAGCAACCGGAGTCGCACGTCCGTTCCGCCGGACGCCTCGGCGATGAGCGCCGCCGGACGCGCATGGATGCCGAGCGGGTTCTTCACCGCCACCACGCGCACGACGGCATCCGGGCGATGCTGTGGGCGGTCCTCGGCTGACATGTCGACGCTCGCATCTCCGAGCTGCCCGGTCTTCGCGCCGAGGGCTGCCGATGCCTCCTGGGCGACGACCGCGAGCGATCCGCCCGCCGCCGCGAGCTCGTCGATCGCCGCAGCCACCGCGACCGCATCCGTTCCGAGGATCGGCGTGCCATCGGCATCCGATCCCGCACCGGCGGCCACCCGCACCCGGGCTCCCCCACCCTGAACCATCTGCAGGGCGAGCTCCAGCGCCGCCTCCCCGAGTCGAGCACTGTGGGAGACGGCGACGATGCCGATCATCAGGACGATTCCGCGGTCGCCTGCGCGAGCGTCTCGAACAGCAGCGTCGTCGACGCGGACCCGGGGTCGAGGTGACCCGCGCTGCGCTCTCCCAGATAGCTCGCGCGCCCCTTGCGGGCGACGAGAGGCAGAGTCGCGTCGCGGCCGTCAGCCGCCGCCTGAGCTGCCGACTGAGTCGCCGCGCCGAGGCCAGCGAGAGGCCGGCCGCGAAGGCGCTGAAGCTCGGCACCTCGAACGG
>NZ_DALZXX010000246.1:0-2459 GCF_031988965.1 Microbacterium sp. | reverse complement strand
GCTCGGGGTCGGTGACGGCGGCGACGGCCGCCCGCACGGCGTCGGCGGAGCTCACGATGACGAGCGGGCGCCGGGCCGGGGCGTGTCGCGGGGCTCGTCGTCGTTCTCACCGAGCTCGGCGAGGAGCGCCTTGAGCTCCTGACGCAGCACGTCTCGGGTCACGACCTGGTTGTTGCGCTCCTCGAGCGACATGCGCAGCGCGACGATCTCTCGGGCCAGATACTCGGTGTCGGCGAGATTGCGCTCGGCGCGCTGACGGTCCTGCTCGATCTGCACGCGGTCGCGGTCGTCCTGCCGGTTCTGCGCGAGGAGGATCAGCGGTGCCGCATACGAGGCCTGCAGAGAGAGCATGAGCGTGAGGGCGGTGAAACCGAGGGCCGCGTCGTCGAAGCGCAGGTGGTCGGGCAGCAGGGTGTTCCAGCAGATCCAGAGCACACAGAAGAGGGTGAGGATCAGGAGGAACGCGGGCGTGCCCATCGCCCGTGCCACCCATTCGGTGAACCGACCGAATCGATCACGCGAGGTGGATCGCTGTCGCGACGATCCGCGACCGAGAGGAGCATCCAGCTGGGGGGAGCGCGAGCGCGAACGGGCCATCAGCGCACCTTCCCCGGGATCGTCGGCTCATCGTCGTCGTGCGTTCGCCAGTCGTCCGGAAGCAGGTAGTCGAGCACGTCGTCGATGCTGATCGCGCCGACCAGACGATGCGCGGCGTCGATGACGGGAAGCGAGACGAGGTCATAGCTGGCCAGCATCCTCGCCACCTCGGCAGCGGATGCCGTGACGGCCACGGGCTCGAGGCTGTCGTCGACGATCGCGCCGAGTCGCTCGTGCGGGGGGTAGCGCAGCATCCGCTGGAAGTGCACCATGCCGAGCAGCCGGCCTGTCGGAGTCTCGAACGGGGGGAGGGTCACGAACACCGCCGCGGCGAGAGCGGGGTGCAGTTCGTGGCGCCGGATGAGAGCGAGGGCCTCGGCCACGGTCGCGTCGGCGGAGAGGATGATCGGCTCCGGCGTCATGAGGCCACCGGCCGTGTCGGGGCCGTAGCGGAGCAGCATCCGCACGTCCTCGGCCTCTTCGGGCTCCATGAGCTCGAGCAGCTGCTCCAGCCGGTTGGGGGGCAGCTGCGCGAGCAGATCGGCCGCGTCGTCGGGTTCCATCTGATCGAGGATGTCGGCCGCGCGTTCGTCGCCGAGTCGGTCGAGGATGTGCACCTGCTCGTCCTCGGGCATCTCTTCGAGGGCGTCAGCGAGACGGTCGTCGGAGAGCTCCTCCGCGACCTCGATCATGCGCTGCTGCGGCAGATCGAGAAGAGTGTTCGCGAGGTCGGCCGCGTGCAGTTCGGAGTACGAAGCGACGAGCTGCTCGGCGGACTGGGCCTCACCGGGAGAGCGCTGCTCCGACACCTCGCTCCAGGCGGCGAACGTCGTCGGCCCCTTGGCGAACGGCGATGCGCTGGTCTTGGGGCGGCGCAGGAAGAGCTGACTGATCGCCCATTCCCCGAGCCTGTTCGGCTCGATCGCGACGTCTTCGATCACGGCGTTGCCGCTGCCGTCGACCAGGTCGACTCTGCGTCCGAGCAGTTCGGCGAGCACCCGCACTTCTCCGGCACGCGGTGAGAACCGCCGCACGTTGATGAGCCCGGTGGTGATGACCTGGCCCGCACGGATCGAGGTCACCCGCCCGATCGAGAGGAACACCTGCCGACGGCCGGGGATCTCGACGACGAGACCGATGACACGCGGGGCCGCGGTACTTCGGTACACGATGACGACATCTCGGACCTTGCCGAGCCGGTCGCCCACGGGGTCGAAGACGGCGCAGCCTGCCAGGCGCGCGGCGAATACCCGTTGTGTGCTCACCTGTCCAGCGTAGTGCGCAGGGCCTGCGAGGAGGCCCCGCGCACCGAGGGGAGGGCGCCGTCGGGCGGAGCTCGCGGGCCGCTCATCGGCAGGCATGGAACAATGGCGGGATGAGCATGCTGAACCGTCCAGCTGACAGCCGCGATGAGGGCGAGATCGTCGCCTCCACCCGCGATTACGAGGGCGCGCAGAAGACGGTGTCCAAACTGATCGCACAGGAGGTGCCCGCGCGCGACATCGCGATCGTCGGGCAGAACGTCCGCACGGTCGAGCGCATCACCGGGCGCCTGGGCTATGCCGCAGCCGCCCGTTCCGGCGCCGTCAACGGCGTGCTCATCGGTCTCTTCCTCTCGGCGATCCTCGTGATCGGCAACCCCGAGGTCCCGATCCAGCTCTTCGTCGGCTTCGTGTTCATCGGAGTCGCGCTCGGCATGCTGCTGAGCCTCGTCACCTACGCGATCGTTCGTCGCCGCAGGGACTTCGCCAGTGTGACCCAGTTCGCGGCCGATCACTACGAGGTGCGCGTTCAGGCCGCATCGCTGGCCAAGGCGCGCTCGGCGCTCGGCGCGGCCAAGCCCGCTCCGGTGCGCCCGCCGG
>NZ_DALZXX010000245.1:0-2472 GCF_031988965.1 Microbacterium sp. | reverse complement strand
CTGCTGCTCGGCGTCGACGGCCTCACGGGAGAGGATGGCCTCGACCCGCTCGGCGTCGTGTTCGCGCTCATCGCCGCAGGGTTCTGGGCGCTGTACATCCGCATGAGCGCCCGTGTCGGCGCGCTGATCCCGGGCGCTGACGGACTGGCCGTGGGGCTCGTGGTGGCGGCGATCGTGCTGCTGCCGGTCGGCGTGCCCGCGGCGACGACCGTGGCCGGTGACATGCAGCTGCTCGTGCTGGCGGCGGTCACCGCGGTGCTGTCGTCGGTCATCCCGTACAGCTTCGAGCTGGCCGCGCTGCGACGCCTGCCGCAGCGGGTGTTCGGCGTGCTGCTCAGCCTCGAGCCGGCCTTCGCGACGCTCGCCGGCTGGCTCATCCTCGCGCAGGACGCGACGGTGCTGAAGGTGCTCGCGATCGCCCTCGTGATCGCCGCCAGTGTGGGAACGACGCTCGGTGCGCGGCGTCAGCAGCGGCGCGCGGAGGCCGGCGCCGCGGCATCCGGTCGTGGGGATGTCGACCGGGACCACCCCCGGTTCGACGACGAGCCCGGGCCGTTCACAGGCCCTCTTCCGCTGCCCGACTGACCACCACCGAAGGACACCCGGCATGCTCAGCCACGACCCGCGCGGCGCGACTGCTCCGTCTTCGCCGGGGTCTTCGCCGGCGTGACCTCGGGCAGCGGATAGCGGCGGCGCAGCAGCATCCGCTGCACCAGCGTCCAGACGACCGTGACCGTCAGGTACAGCGCTGCCGCGAGCGGCACGAATGCGGCGAACACGACGGTCAGGTAGTGCAGCGCCCCCGCGACCCGGAGCATCGCGGGGGAGGAGAGCGGCGAGTCCTCGGCGCCCTCGGGCACAGGAGCCGGGCGGAACACCCGGCGGCTGATGTCGGCGACCACGAGCATGATGACCGCGAGCGCTCCGAACACCAGCAGCGTCGCCGGCGAGGCCGTGCCACCGAAGACCGCCGCCACGAAGCTCGTGCCGAGCGGGGCGCCGAACAGGTCGTGCGTGAGCAGGTCGTTCGGGTGCCCGGCGATCTCGGGGCGCAGGAACAGCGTGTACAGCAGGCCGACGACGGGCGCCTGCGCGAGCACCGGCAGCATGCCGGCGAACGGCGAGGTGTTCTCGCGGCGGTAGAGCTCGAGCATCTCCTTCTGCAGGCGCTCGGGGTTCTTCCTGTGTCGGCGCTGGATCTCGCGCAGTCGAGGTGCGAGCCGCGCTCTGGTCTGCTCCGCTCGGGCCTGGGAGACGCCCACGGGGATCAGCAGCGCGCGCACCAGCAGCGTGACGAGGATGACGGCGAGGGCTGCGGCGGATGCCCCGGCGAGGGGTTCGAGAAGCGAGGAGAGACCGGCGAGGGCTCCGTAGGCCGCATCGAGCAGGGCGGCGAGAGGGGGGAAGGCGAAGATGTCCATGGAAGTCCGTTCGTGTGTCGGGAAGGGTCGGCGAAGCCGCGCGATCCCGTACGAGACGGACTACGCGGCGACGGCGACTCCCGGCGCACGAGGACGCGGATGCCCCGCGGCATCCGGATCGCTCTGTGCGAGCCGAGTCGAGACATCGATCGCCCGCAGCGGATGCGGGGCTGTGCCGCCTCGGAGAGGGACGAGGCTCAGCGCCACGGCGATCGTCAGGGTGGTGAGGGCGATCAGCGCGATCGCGACACCGAGGGCGGCCGCATCGGGCACGGCGATCACGCCGAGCGCGGACGCGACGAAGCCGAGCATCTGACCGAACCACTCGCTCATGCGCGCCTCCCTCATCGCGAGGGTAGCACCGTCGCGCGGGCGTAATCTCGGAGCATGACTGATCTGCGTGCGCTTCTCGGCATCGAGCATCCGATCGTCCTCGGCCCGTTCGGCGGGCTCTCGTCCGTGGCGCTGGCCGCCGCGGTGAGCGAGGCCGGCGGCCTCGGCGGGTACGGTCTGTACGGCTACGACGGTGACCGCATCCGATCGACCGTCGCTGAGCTGCGGCAGGCGACCGCGCGCCCGTTCGCCGTGAACATCTGGATCCCCACCGGCGATGAGGTCGAGCCGAACGCCCAGCACACCGTGTTCGCGCAGGCGCTGCAGCCGTTCTACGACGCGGTCGGCGTCGCGGTGCCCGAGCGGCCCGCACGGTACCTGCCGCCGCTCGATGAGCAGCTCGACGCGATCTGGGACTCCGCGCCACCGGTGCTGAGCGTCGTCTTCGGGGTGCCCTCGGACGAGGTCATCGCCGAGGCGCATCGCCGTGGCATCCGTGTCTTCGGCACCGCCACGACCGTCGCCGAGGCGGTGGCGCTCGCGGACGCCGGGGTCGATGCCGTCGTCGCGACCGGGCTCGAAGCCGGCGGGCACCGGGTGTCGTTCCTGCGACCCGCCGAGGAGTCGCTCATCGGCACGTTCGCGCTCGTGCCGCAGGTGGTCGACGCGATCGACGTCCCGGTGATCGCTGCGGGCGGCATCGCCGATCGTCGCGGGG
>NZ_DALZXX010000244.1:0-2514 GCF_031988965.1 Microbacterium sp. | reverse complement strand
GGTCGAGGTGCTCGACCCGAATCAGAAGCGCGTCGCTCTCGCGGCGCGCTTCGGCGCCGCGCCGCTCGACCGCGAGCCCGAGATCGTCATCGAGGCCTCGGGGCATGCGGTCGCCGACGCTCTCGCCGGCGTCGCGACCGGGGGTACCGTCGTGCTCGTCGGCAGTGTCTTCCCCGCTGACCCTGTGCCGTTCGATGCCGAGAGCATCGTGCGTCGGCTCGTCACGGTGAGCGGGGTGCACAACTACACCGGCACCGAGCTCGCCGATGCGGTGGCCTTCCTCGCCGGCCGGGGGCGCGCCTATCCGTTCGCGGATGCGGTGGGCGAGGTGCGCCAGCTCGCGGCGATCGACGAGGCGCTGCTCGCCGCAGCCGCCGCAGACGCGCCGTTGCGGATCGGACTCGTCCCCGGTCGGCGACCGGGGTTCGCTCTGTCAGGGCTTCTGCGCGTCTCCGCGGCGCGGACCCACCGGGTGCAGACTCTCGGCATGGAAGGCGAGAAGCCTCGCGGCGATCTCGACGGCCTCGTCGAGCACCTGTCGCGGGTCACCGGTGAGTGCGAGCATCCGATGTCCGATGCCGTCGTTCGAGGCCCAGCCGAGGTAGACCGTGCCGGCCTCGTGACCGCCCTCGGCATCGGGCCCGCCCACACCGGTCGTCGAGACGCACAGGTCGGCGTCGAAGAGGCGGCGGCCGCCGTCGGCGAGCTGTTCGGCGCAGACCGCCGACACGGGATCGGTGCCGGGGGTCACTCCCAGCACCCGTTCCTTGATGTCGGGGCGGTAGGCGACGACGCCGCCGGCGAACCAGTCGCCGGCACCCTCGACCGCTCCCACCGTGCTCGCGAAGCGACCGGAGGTGAGCGACTCGACGACGCAGACCCGCAGGCCGCGCTCACGCGCCACCTCGCCGAGCCTCTCGAGGACCGACGACGCGGAGTTCACCTCTGCCTCGGTGACGTCTTCCGTCAGGTCTTCCGTCAGCCCGTCAGCGGTCACCGGGCGTTCTCGTCCGTCGAGCCCGTCTCATCCGTCGCGGGCGTCGGAGAGTCGGTCGTCGCGCTGGCCTCGTCGGAGTAGTCGGGGCGGTCCGGCTGCAGCGGCTGGTCGGAGTACTCCCCGCCCTGGCGTCCGCCGAAGGGGCGGCCGTGGTCGGCGAACTCGTCGCGGGCGAAGACCAGCTCCCAGGCGCCCACCGTGAACCGGGCGCCGGTGCGCAGGGTCTGCGTGCGCTCGCCGGGGTGTGTGGCGTCGGCGGACGGGTTGGTGTTCATCTCACCCTCGCCGTGCAGCTCGAGCACGTACTCGTCGCGCTCGTCGTGAGTGATCGTCGCGTGCACGGGGTCGGCACCGTCGAGGCGCAGTTCGAGATCGGCAGCGGATCCGATGCGCACGACCTCGGCCTCGAGAGCGAATTCGCTCCGCTCGTCGTCGCGTGTGACACGCAGCCGGGGGTTGCCCGCGCCGAACTCGGCGTGGGTCGTGGTGGGCGTGTATCCCTCGTCGGGACGATCGTCGATGTGTCGTGCCATGATCAGGCCTCCTCGCTGTCATCACCGACGCTAGGGGGTCGGTGGGGTCGCTGTCAGGGGGTTGACTTCCGACGAGCATTCCGGAGTATCTCTCGCATATGATCGGGCTACGCCGATGACCGTCGGTCCGGCAGAAGGTGCCGGTGGGGAGCACAGGTCGATCGTGTGGAGGCAGAGGGAGGCCTGCATGGGAAAGTTCATCTACGAGGGCAACGTCAAGACGGAGATCGAGGATCGCACCCTCACCCACCTGCAGCTCGTGATCACCGCGAAGCTGCGGCGGGCCGAGCCGTTCCCGTTCAGCTGGCGCGAGGACTCCAGCGTCGGGGGAGGCCGCACGACGGTGTGGATCCAGCCCGGCAGCGCGCTGGTCTTCAAGTACTACGGCAGCCGGCAGCCGTCGATCAACCGTGCGTGGATCGAAGCACTCGCCTTCACCGCCAACACGCCGAGCGGTCTGCACGTGGTGCCCGAGCCCAGCGAGACGCACGGCGCGGCGGCAGCGGCGGCCGAGAACGCGTCTCTCGACTCGAATCCGCCGCTCTGAGTCGAGCCTGAGCGCGAGCGGGGTCACACCACCCGCGTAGGCTGGTCCGGTGCAGAAACCCGCGTCCTCGCGTGCCCTCGTGGGCGTGGCGCTGGTCGTCGTCTCGTGCCTCTCGCTGCCGTTCGGAGCGGCGGTCGCGGCTCAGCTCTTCCCTGTTCTCGGGCCGTGGGGCGTGACGTCGCTGCGGGTCGCGATCGCAGCGCTGCTGCTGCTCGTGATCGTGCGTCCGAGCCCTCGACGGTGGACCCGCGGGCAATGGCTCGCCGCCGTGCTCTTCGGCCTCGCGCTCGCGGCGATGAACGGATTCTTCTACGCCGCGATCGACCGCATCCCGCTGGGGCCCGCGGTCGCGATCGAGTTCCTCGGGCCGCTGGTGCTGGCGGCGGCGCTCACGCGGCGGCGCGCTGACGCCGCGTGGCTCGGCGTCGCCCTGCTCG
>NZ_DALZXX010000243.1:0-2524 GCF_031988965.1 Microbacterium sp. | reverse complement strand
GCGTACGAGTACAGCGGCACCTCTTCGACGAGGTCGGGGTCGAAGGCATCGCCGAGGGCCTCGGTGAAGCCGGCGAGGCGGTCGGTGCCCGAGTCGCGATCGAGCGCGGCCGCGATCATGCCGACGCGCGTCCGTCCCGTCGCCAGGAGTCGTGAGGTCACGGCGTGCGCCGCGCCGCGGTTGTCGACGCCGACCCAGGCGGCATCCACGTCGGGCGGGTGGCCGACGTACGCGACCGGCAGGTCGAGGCGCATGACGGCCTTGGTGATCGGGTCCTGCGCTCGCGCCGAGACGATGACAGCGCCGTCGACGAAGCCGCCGTTGAGGTAGCGGGCGACCCGCTCGGTGTCGCGCACCGAGTCCACGACGAGGCACACCATCTGGTAGTCGGCCTCGGACAGCGTCTCGTTGGTGCCCAGCATGATGGCGCCGATGTTGGGGTCTTCGAGGAACAGTGCGTGCGGCTCGTGCACGATGAACGCGATGGCCTGGGTGCGCTGGCGCACGAGGTTCTGCGCGGCGGTGTTGGGCACATAGCCGACCTCGCGGATCGCGTCTTCGATGGCGGTGCGTGCGGCATCCGACACGTAGCCGCCGTTGATCACCCGGCTGACGGTTCCCCTCGACACCCCGGCCACGCGCGCCACGTCGTGCACGGTGCTGCGACGGCGCGCGGATGTACTCATGATCGACAGCCTAGCGACCCGGACTTGACGGGATTCGCGATGACATGCGACTATGTGTGCACGTTCACAGAAATCCCGATCGCTGTTCTCATGCCGCGAACTGTGCACGTGCACACATGATCCGCAAAGGAGCGCCTCGCATGGCCGCCGCAGTGTCCGACCGCATCGCCACCCTCTCCGCAGGGCGCGGCCTCGTCTTCGGATGCGACTACAACCCCGAGCAGTGGGACCGCAGCGTCTGGCCCGACGACGTGCGGCTCATGCAGCAGGCGGGCGTCGGACTCGTGGCGATCAACATCTTCGGCTGGTCGTCGATCAACCCGGCCAGGGGAGTGTGGGACTTCAGCGCGCTCGACGAGATCATCGCGCTGCTGCACGCCGCCGACATCCGCATCAACCTCGGCACCGGCACGGCATCGCCCGCGCCGTGGGTCACCGCCGCGCACCCCGAGATCCTTCCGGTCGGCGAAGACGGCACGGTCTTCCAGCAGGGTGGACGCCAGGGCTACTGCCCGAGTTCGCCGATCTTCCGCGCCTACGCCGCCGAGGTCGTCACGCGCGTGGTCGAGCGCTACGGCGATCACCCCGCCGTGTCGCTCTGGCACGTGTCGAACGAGCTGGGCTGCCACAACGCGCTCTGCTACTGCGACACGAGCGCCGAGGCGTTCCGCGGCTGGCTGCGCGACCGCTACGACGACATCGACGCGCTCAACCGCGCCTGGGGCACCACGTTCTGGAGCCAGCGCTACAGCGACTTCGACGACGTGCGCGTGCCCGGCCAGGCACTGTCGCTGCGCAACCCCGGCCAGATCCTCGACTTCCAGCGGTTCAGCTCCGACGAGCAGCTGGCGCTGTACCGCGCGGAGGCCGAGATCCTGCGCGAGCGCAGCGACGTGCCGGTCACCACCAACTTCATGGTCACCGCGCACATCCGCAACCTCGACTACTGGACGTGGGCGGGCGACATGGATCTGATCGCCAACGACCACTACCTCGACCGCCGCCTCGACGACGCCCGAGGCGAGCTCTCGTTCGCCGCGGACCTGACCCGCGGCCTCGCCCAGGGTGCGCCCTGGCTGCTGATGGAGACGTCGACCGGTGCCGTGAACTGGCAGCCGTACAACCTCGCCAAGGCCCCGGGCGAGCTGCAGCGCAACATCGCCGCGCACGTCGCCCGCGGAGCCGACGGCATCTGCTTCTTCCAGTGGCGCGCGTCGACCCAGGGTGCCGAGAAGTACCACACCGCCCTCGTGCCGCACGCGGGTGAGGACTCGGATCAGTGGCGCGAGGTCGTCGAGCTCGGCGATCTGCTCGAGCGCCTCGGCGAGGTCGCGGGCACCCGTGTCGCCGCCGACGCCGCGCTGTTCTTCTCGTGGGAGAGCTGGTGGGCCGCCGAGAACGAGGGCCGCCCGAGCGAGGCGCTCACCTACCTCGGCCAGGTGCATGCCGCGCACGCGGCGCTGTCGGATGCCGGTGTCACCACCGACGTCGTGCGTCCCGGCGGCGACCTCGACGGCTACCGCCTGCTCATCGTCCCGGCGCTGCACCTCATCAGCGATGCGGATGCCGCGGCCATCGCCCGTGCGGTCGAGAACGGCGCGACGGCGCTGATCACGTTCTTCAGCGGCATCGTCGACGAGGAGGACCGGGTGCGCACCGGCGGCTACCCCGGCGCGTTCCGCGACCTGCTCGGCATCCGCTCCGAGGAGTTCGCCCCCCTGCGCCCCGACGAGACCGTGGCACTGACCGACGGCGCGACCGCGACGGTCTGGAGCGAGCGCCTGAAGACGACGGATGCCGAGATCGTCTGGCAACTGACCGAACGTCTCGCCTCCCTG
>NZ_DALZXX010000242.1:0-2560 GCF_031988965.1 Microbacterium sp. | reverse complement strand
TGAATCCGGCGTCGGCGAACGCGGCGGTGACGGCATCCGACACCCGCTGCACGGCATCCTGCTCGATCAGCGCGATGGCTGCGCCGCCGAATCCGCCACCCGTCATGCGCGCACCCAGCGCGCCGGCGGCGAGGGCCGTCTCGACGGCGGTGTCGAGTTCCGGAACGGAGATCTCGAAGTCGTCGCGCATCGACGCATGCGAGGCCACGAGAAGGTCGCCGATCGCGCGGGCGCCCTGTTCGCGCAGCACGCGGACCGTGTCGAGCACCCGCTGGTTCTCGGTGACGACATGGCGCACGCGGCGGAAGGTCACGTCGTCCATGAGCTCTTCCGCGCGGGCGAGATCGTCGACCGACACGTCGCGCAGACTCGGGACGCCCATGATGGCTGCCCCGCGCTCGCAGGCGGCACGACGCTCGCCGTACCCGCCGGTGGAGTGCGCGTGCTTCACGCGCGTGTCGATCACCAGGATCGCGAGTCCGGCTTCGGCGATGCCCACCGGCACCACCACGGCCTCGAGCGAACGGCAATCGAGGAAGATCGCCTCATCGGGCTGGCCCAGCATCGAGGCCATCTGATCCATGATGCCGGTCGGAGCGCCGACGGCCTCGTTCTCCGCTCGGCGACCGATGCGTGCGAGAGCGGTGCGATCGAGGCCGGCGTCCCAGAGATCGTTGAGGGCGGATGCCGTGGCGCCCTCGATCGCGGCCGACGACGACAGGCCCGCGCCGACGGGCACATCGGAGGCGATCGCGATGTCGAGTCCCGATCCGGTCGTGCCCGCCTGGCGCAGAGCCCACGCGACACCCAGCGGGTACGCGGCCCACTCGGGAACGGCGGGCGTCTCCCCGGTCGGCGTGGGGAACAGGTCGTCGAGCTCGTCGATCGCGACCTCGACAGGCGCGTCCGCGAACGTCGAGGCGACACGGATGCGCGCGTCGTCACGGGTGCCGACAGCCGCGACGGTGCGGTGCGGGATCGCGAACGGCAGCACGAACCCCTCGTTGTAGTCGGTGTGCTCGCCGATGAGGTTGACACGCCCCGGGGCCGACCAGACGCCGGCCGGCGCGGCGCCGGTGAGTGCGGTGAACAGAGCGGTCGCGGCGTCGTGGGTGGTGGCGATGGTCATGCGGATGCCTCTTCTGCGGTGTTCGATGCGGCGGTGTTCGATGCGGCGGCGTCGGCCGTGGCGATGGCCTCGCGGATGCGGGCGGCGCCCTGTTCCGGGGTGACCTCTGCAGCCCAGGCCCACATGGCGGCCTCGGAACCGGCGAGGAACTTGAGCTTGTCGGCTGCCCGCCGAGGACTCGTCAGCTGCAGGTGCAGGCGCACGCTGTCGCGGCCGACGTTGACCGGAGCCTGATGCCAGGCGGCGATGTACGGGGTCGGGGTGTCGTAGAGCGCGTCGACACCGCGGAGCAGGCGCAGGTAGAGAGGAGCGAGCTCATCGCGCTCGGCATCCGTCGTCTCGGCGAAGTCCGGAACGTGGCGGTGCGGCATCAGGTGCACCTCGAGCGGCCAGCGGGCAGCGAAGGGGACGAACGCGGTCCAGTGCTCGCCGCGGAACACGACGCGCTCGGAGTCCTGCTCGAAGTCGAGGATGCGCTGGAACAGATCGGGGGCGGTGCGGTCGATCGAGTCGAGCACGCGCGTCGTGCGAGGCGTCACGTAGGGATAGGCGTAGATCTGACCGTGCGGGTGCGGCAGCGTGACGCCGATCGCCTCACCGCGGTTCTCGAACGGGAAGATCTGCTCGATGCCGGGGAGCTTCGACAGGGCGGCGGTGCGGTCGGCCCACGCCTCGATCACGGTGCGTGCGCGCGTGACCGACTGCGTTCCGAACGAGCCGGTGTGCTCGGGGCTGAAGCACACGACCTCGCATCGGCCGACCGAGGTGCGGGTGCGTCCGAGACCGAGCGCTGCGAGGTCGTCGAGTCCGCGCGGGGCGTTGCTCGCCGCGGGGGAGATGCCGACGGCCTCGGCGAGTGCCGGGCCGAAGGCGGGGGAGCGGTTCTCGAACACCGCGACGTCGTAGCGCGAGGGCACCTCCGACGGGTTGGTCGGCGACTGCGGGGCGAGCGGGTCGGCGTCGGCGCTCGGCATCATCACGCGGTTCTGCCGGTTGGCGGCGACCGTGATCCAGTCTCCGGTCAGCACGTCGAGTCGCATCGAGGCGGTCTCACCCCGGGGATCGAGGGTGCGCGCGTCGACGCCCCGTTCGTCTCCGAGGGTCGTGCCGGGGTCGTCGAAGTAGATCAGCTCACGGCCGTCGGCGAGCGTCGTCGCCCGCTTGACCACTCCGGCGGACAGGGTCTCGGTTCGCATCTCAGCAGAATCGTGCGTGTTCACGTAAACATGGTACGCACACCGCCGTGGTAACGTCAACATTGCTGAGTTCTGAACGGTCGAAGGAGGGGCGCCGATGGACGACGACCTCCTGCGTGGAACGGAATCTCCGCGGCGACGCCGCCCCTCGTCCGGACGAGTCTCGATGGCGATGGTCGCCTCACGCGCCGGGGTCTCGGGGCAGACCGTGTCGCGCGTCGTCAACGACAGTCCT
>NZ_DALZXX010000241.1:0-2570 GCF_031988965.1 Microbacterium sp. | reverse complement strand
CCCGGTGGGCGCCGAGCCGGTCGCAGGGCCGGAGGTCACGGCTCCCGCGCTCTGCGCGCCCCCGACGAGGAGGCAGCCCACGGCCGTGACCGCCACGGCAGCGCGGAACGAATGGTGTCGGATATTCATCGTCGAAATCCTTCTCTGGGCCCGAAGCCCGCTCGGATAGCGTTTTCCCGTGCCCGGTCGAAGCTACCCGCACGAGCCGTGCCCGTCAAGGAATCCCCGCCGATTGAGACGATTCACAGGCGACGCCGGCGATTAGGCTCGAAGTCATGTCAGCCGAACCCGCGCGCCGCACCGTCCGCATCCTCACCTGGATCGGAATCGCGACCGGCGTGATCGGCGGGCTCCTCGTCGCGTTCCCGACCGTGCTGCCTGTCGGCGGGCCGTGGGTGCAGCTCGCGCTCGGAATCGCCACGCTGATCCTCGCCTTCCGTGCGCGCAGGATCGGCATCGCCGAGATCGAGGGATTCGACGGTCGCCTGTCGCTCTTCGCGGCTCTGCTCGGGTTCCTCATCGTGTTCTTCGCGGGGCAGGTCGCGTTCGGCCTCCTGGTCGAGGTCGCCAACCCATAAGCAGGGCGACGCCTGATCTAGGCTGGACCCGTGGCATCCCCGGCAGCAGACGACTACCTCAAGACCGTCTACGCGCACACCGAATGGCAGGATGCGCCGATCACCCCCTCGGTGCTCGCCGCGAAGCTCGGCATCGCTCCCTCGTCGGTGACCGAGATGGTGAAGAAGCTCGCCGCCGCCGGACTCGTCTCGCACGTGCCCTACGGCGCGGTGCGTCTGACGGATGCCGGAACGCAGCGCGCTCTCGCGATGGTGCGGCGCCACCGCCTGATCGAGACCTGGCTCGTGCAGGAGTTCGACTACGGGTGGCACGAAGTGCACGACGAGGCCGAGGTGCTCGAGCACACCATCAGCGACCGGCTGCTCGAGGGCATCGACGCGCGCCTCGGACGACCCCGCTTCGACCCGCACGGCGATGCGATCCCGGATGCCACGGGAGCCGTCGAGCGAGAGCCCTTCGTGCTGCTCGCCGACGCCCCGACCGGGCATGTCGGTCGCGTGCTGCGCGTCGACGACCGCGACCCCGAGCTGCTGCGCGCCCTGGAGGCGGCAGGGGTGATCGTCGCGGCGACCGTGGCCACCACCGCATCAGGCATCGCGTTGGACGGCACCCCGATCGACCTCCCCGATGGCGCGGCAGAGGTCGTCTGGCTCAGCGCCTGAGAACCTCGTCCGAACCTGTCACCTGCCCGTCACCGCGGGCCAATAGGCTGAGCACATGGCACACCGCGATGACATCGAATGCTGGCTCACCGACATGGACGGCGTGCTCGTCCATGAGAACGACGCCATCCCCGGAGCCGCCGAGCTGCTGGCCGGGTGGGAGCAGAACGAGATCCCGTACCTGGTGCTCACGAACAACTCGATCTTCACGGCGCGCGACCTCTCGGCCCGGCTGCGGGCCAGCGGCCTGACCGTGCCCGAGGAGCGGATCTGGACCTCTGCTCTCGCGACCGCCGACTTCCTCGCCCAGCAGCTGCCCGGCGGCTCGGCCTTCGTGATCGGAGAGGCCGGCATCCTCACCGCGCTGCACGAGGCCGGGTTCATCATGACCGAGACGAACCCCGACTTCGTGGTCGTCGGCGAGACCCGCAACTACTCGTTCGAGGCGATCACCAAGGCGATCCGTCTCATCATCAAGGGTGCGCGTTTCATCGTCACGAACCCGGACGCCACCGGCCCGTCGTCCGACGGCGTGATGCCGGCCACCGGAGCGATCGCGGCCCTGATCACCAAGGCCACGGGCAAGGAGCCCTACGTCGTCGGCAAGCCGAACCCGATGATGTTCCGTTCGGCGCTGAACAAGATCGGCGCGCACTCGAAGAAGACGGGCATGATCGGCGACCGCATGGACACCGACATCATCGCCGGCATCGAGGCGGGCCTGCACACGGTGCTCGTGATGACGGGCATCAGCGACGAGGCCGAGGTCGAGAAGTACCCGTTCCGCCCCGACGAGATCGTCGACTCGGTCGCCGATCTGCTGCCCACCGTCACCGCCTCGATCCCGACGCTCGACGAGGACTGACATGGGGGCACTCGACGAGGGTGAGCGGGTCGTCGCAGCGGATGCGGCGGCGTGGCGCGCCTGGCTCGAGGAGCATCATGAGCGCACCGCGGGAGTCTGGCTTCTGAGCGTGCGCGGCAAGGACGTCGGCGGCGTCGGCTATGACGATGCCGTGCGGCAGGCGCTGTGCTTCGGCTGGATCGACGGCCCCGTGCGCACCTTCGACGATCAGACCGTGGGGCAATGGTTCTCGCCGCGGCGCCGCGGCAGCGGCTGGGCGGCGACCAACAAGGCGCGGCTGGTCGATCTCGAGGCCGCCGGGTTGCTCGCACCGGCCGGCATCCGCGTGCTCGACGCCGCGAAGGCCGACGGCTCATGGACGATGCTCGACGGTCCCGAGGCAGGCATCGAACCGCCCGAGCTGGCGGCGGCCTTGGATGCCGTGCCGGCCGCGCGCCGCGCCTGGGACGCGTTCCCGAAGTCGG
>NZ_DALZXX010000240.1:0-2588 GCF_031988965.1 Microbacterium sp. | reverse complement strand
ACGGGTTGGCCGCCGCCGTGCGGTGCAGCGCGGCGGGGGACTGATCGGGCACCCCGTAGAGCGCGTCGGCCTGATCGAGCAGCTGCTCGAAGCGCCGCTGCTGCGCGGCCGATCGGCGGAACGCGGGGTCGCCGAGGTGGTCGCCCTGATAGAGCTGCGGCGGCAGCAGACCGGGGTCGCGGATCAGCTCGATCCGCGGCTCGAGCTCTTCGATCAGCGCGCAGAGGTCGTCGGGAAGCGGGGTCGGGACGAACACGCGGAGTGCGGTCATGGGTTCTCCGATCGTCGATGCGAGCGTGCGCCGATTCCGACGCACCGCCGACACTAACGCTATAGTTGGTATCGAATTCATAGACGAATGGATATTCACATCGTGTCTTCCCTCTTGCAGGAGACGTCCGCCACGCCGGAATCCTCCCCCGCACCCTCGCCCGTCGACGAACCCGAGGACGGAGCCCTGTGATGACCGACCGATACTGGGAGAGCACCGCACCGGGTACCGGACGGCGGCGTCCCCGCGCCGATGCGATCACGGACGCCGCCCGCCTCAGCCTCAACGGCACCTGGAGGTTCCGCCTCAGCCCCACGGCGGCCGGCACCGGCACGGCGTTCCTCGCGGACGACTTCGACGACAGCGCTTGGGACCCCATGGCCGTGCCCTCGCACTGGGTGCTCGAGGAGTTCACGCCCCTCGCGGGCGGCGAGCGGCGGCGCATGCTGGGCACCGCCGAAGGGCCGCTGTACACGAACACCGCCTATCCGATCCCGCTCGATGCCCCCCGCGTGTCCGAGGCGAACCCGACCGGCGACTACCGACTCGTCTTCGATGCGCCGGACGAGTTCGAGAACGCCGTGCTGCGCTTCCAGGGCGTCGATTCGTGCGCGAAGGTGTGGCTGAACGGCGAAGAGCTGGGATGGTCGACGGGCAGCCGCCTGCCGTTCGAGTTCGACGTCGCGCTGCGGCGCGGTCGCAACGTGCTCGCCGTGCGCGTGCACCGCTGGTCGGCGGGCACCTACCTCGAGGATCAGGACATGTGGTGGCTGCCGGGCATCTTCCGCGATGTCGAGCTGCTCGCCCGTCCGTCCGGCGCGATCGACGACCACTTCGTGCACGCCGACTACGACCACCGCACGGGCCTCGGCACGCTGCGCGTCGAGGCGAGCGTCGACGCCGTCGTCGACATCCCCGCGCTCGGCATCTCGATCCCGGCGGGCGCGACCGCGCAGGTGCCGGTCGAGCCGTGGAGCGCCGAATCGCCGACGCTGTATCGCGGCACGCTGCGCTCGGCGGGGGAGACGGTCGAACTCGCCGTGGGCTTCCGCCACGTCGAGATCGTCGACGGGGTCTTCACGGTCAACGGGCGACCCGTCACCTTCCGCGGGGTCAATCGGCACGAGCACGATCCGCACCGCGGGCGCACACTCGACGCACAGACCATGCGCGAGGACATCGTGCTGATGAAGCGCGCCAACATCGACGCCGTCCGCACCAGCCACTACCCGCCGCACCCCGATTTCCTGCGCCTGTGCGACGAGCTGGGCCTGTGGGTGGTGCTCGAGAACGACCTCGAGACGCACGGCTTCATCTACGAGGGGTGGGAGCACAATCCGCCGGCCCTGCCGGAGTGGCAGGATGCGGTGCTCGATCGCATGCAGCGCAGCGTCGAGCGCGACAAGAACCATCCGAGCATCGTGATCTGGTCGCTCGCCAACGAGAGCATGACGGGCGAGGGGTTCGCCGCGATGCGCCGCTGGCTCGACGAGCGGGACCCCTCGCGGCCCGTGCTCTACGAGCGCGACCCCACCTATCAGGACTCCGACTTCTACTCGCTCATGTACCCCTCTCTCGAACTCCTCGACCAGATCGGGCGACGCGAGGAGCCGCGGGGCGGTCGGCTGAGCATGCACGGCATGGTGTTCGGGGAGAGGGACGCGGATGCCGATGCGGCCGTCGATCCCGTCGACGAGCGCCGCCGCGGGCTGCCGTTCCTGCTTGTGGAGTACGCCCACGCGATGGGCAACGGCCCGGGGTCGCTGTCGGACTACTGGCGGATCATGCGCGAGCACGACCGGATCTGCGGAGGGTTCGTCTGGGAGTGGATCGACCACGGCTTCGCGACGACGACGCCCGACGGCATCCGCTACATCATGCACGGAGAGGACGTCGACTACGAGCCGAACGGCGGGCGCTTCTCGCTGCACGGTCTGGTCACGTCGGACCGCACCCCGACATCGGGTCTCGTCGAGCTGTCGAAGGCCTATGCGCCGCTGCGCATCGAGGTCGGCGCCGAGTCGATCGTGATCCACAACGACCGCCACGCGACCTCCACGGCCGACCTGCGCCTCCTCTGGCGCATCGAGCAGGGCGCGACGACGGTCGACGCGGGGGAGCTCGATCTGCCGCCGATCGCCGCGGGAGGATCGGCGACCGTGCCCGCCCCCGCCGGTGACGGCCTCGTGACCGTGAGCGCCGTGCTCCGCGACGACACGGACTGGGCCGACGCCGGACACGTCGTGTCGTGGGGGCAGCGGCAGACGTCCCCCCTGCCGGTGCCCGTGCTCGCGCGTCCGACCGGAGGCGCGGCGCC
>NZ_DALZXX010000239.1:0-2640 GCF_031988965.1 Microbacterium sp. | reverse complement strand
CCGCCGCCTCCGACGGCACGAGCCAGTGGATCACCGGGCCGGATGCACGCGCCGACGTGCACCGTCGCCGGGCAGCGGCCGATGCGATCGTCGTCGGCACCGGAACCGTGCTCGCCGACGACCCGTCGCTGACCGCACGCGACGGCGACACGCTGTTCGCCGACCAGCCGGTCCCCGTCGTGATCGGCTCACGCGCGACGCCTGACGACGCCGTGATCCGCCGCCATCCGAAGACGCCGCTCTTCTACGACACCCACGACCTGCACACCGTGCTGACAGATCTGCACTCGCGGGGCATCCAGAGCGTCTTCGTCGAGGGCGGCCCCACGCTCGCCAGCGCCTTCATCGCGCAGGGACTGGCCGACCGGGTGCTCGCCTACATCGCGCCGGTGCTGCTCGGCGGCTCGAAGCTCGCACTCACCGACATCGGCGTCGCCTCGATCGCCGCCGCCCGCCGTCTGACGGTCGACGAGTGGCTGCCGCTCGGAGCGGACCTGCTCGCGATCGCCCACCCCGCCGTCGACCTGGAAGAAGGAGTCGCCTGATGTTCACCGGAATCATCGAGGAGATCGGAGAGATCACCGCGATCGCTCCCGCGGGCGACGGGTGGCGGCTGACCGTGCGCGCCCCGAAGGCGGCATCCGATGCCGTGCACGGCGAGTCGATCGCGGTCTCGGGTGTGTGTCTGACGGTCGTCGACTCGACCGCCGACACGTTCGACGCCGACGTCATGAAGCAGACCCTCGACGTGGCAGCCCTCGGCGGAGCGTCCGTCGGCACCCGCGTCAACATCGAGAAGGCGATGCCGGTCGGCGCGCGCCTCGGCGGCCACATCGTGCAGGGTCACGTCGACGGGGTCGGCAGCATCGTCGAGGTGCGCCCCGGTGCACAGTGGAGCGTTCTGCGGGTCTCTCTGCCCGACGACCTCGCGCCGCTCGTCGTCGACAAGGGATCGATCTCGGTCGACGGCACCTCCCTCACGGTCAGCTCCGTGAGCCCCGTGGATGCGGAGGACTCGTGGTTCGAGATCTCTCTGATCCCCGAGACCCTTGCGGCCACGACCCTCGGCGCCCGCGCGATCGGCGACCGCGTCAACCTCGAGACCGACATCCTCGCCCGCCATGTGGAACGTCTGCTGGCGTTCCGGGCAGCACCGGAAGGAGGCTCGCGATGAGCCTTTCCACCATCCCCGAAGCCCTCGAGGCCCTGCGCGCAGGACGCCCCGTGCTCGTCGCGGACGACGAGAACCGCGAGAACGAAGGCGACGTCATCATGTCCGCCGAGCTCGCGACGCCCGAGTGGGTGGCCTGGACGGTGCGCTGGTCGTCGGGTTTCATCTGCGCACCGATGCCGGCCGACCTCGCCGACAATCTGAACCTGCAGCCCATGGTCGCCGCGTCCGAGGACGCCCGATCGACCGCGTACACGGTCAGTGTCGACGCGGCCGAGGGCGTGACCACGGGCATCAGCGCACATGACCGCGCGCACACCCTGAACGTCCTCGCGAATCCCGAATCGACGGCGACCAGCATCATCCGCCCCGGCCACGTCCTGCCCCTGCGCGCCGTCGACGGCGGTGTGCGCGAGCGCAGCGGCCACACCGAGGCGGCCGTCGATCTCATGAAGCTCGCGGGCCTTCGACCCGTGGGCGCGATCGCCGAGGTCGTCGCCGAGGACGGCAGCATGATGCGTCTGCCCGGTCTCATCGAGCTCGGCGCGCGTGATGGGGTTCCGGTCATCACGATCGAGCAGCTCATCGCCCACCTCAACGAGATCGACCCCACGGGCTGGTCGCCGGAGCGCGCCAGTCGGCGTGTGAGCCTGCGCGCGGATGCGACGGTTCCCACCACGCACGGCACGTTCCGCTTCCTGGCATACAAGGACCGGGTCACCGGCACCGATCACATCGCGGTCGTCTCGGGCGAGCCGGGCGAGACCGCTCTGGTGCGCGTGCACTCCGAGTGCCTGACCGGTGAGGCGTTCGGCTCGCTCAAGTGCGAGTGCGGTCCGCAGCTGGACGCGGCTCTCGACGCGATCGAGCAGGACGGCGGCATCGTCATCTACATGCGGGGCCACGAGGGACGAGGCATCGGCCTGATCAACAAGCTCCGTGCCTACAGCCTGCAGGAGGAGGGCCTCGACACCGTCGACGCCAACCTCGCGCTCGGACTCCCGGCAGACGCGCGCGACTACGCGGCTGCCGCCGGCATCCTCGCCGACCTGGGCGTGTCGAAGGTCCGCCTGTTGACGAACAACTCCGACAAGGTGAACCAGCTGCGCAGCCTCGGCCTCGACGTCGTCGAGCAGGTGCCGCTCATCGTCGGAGTCGGCCCCAACAACCACCAGTATCTCGAGACCAAGCGTGACCGGATGGGTCACATCATCGGTGAGGCGGAGCTCGCACAGGCTCTCGCCGACGGACGGAAGGACGACGCATGAGCGGCGCAGGAGCACCCAAGACCGAGAAGATCGACGGAAGCGGCCTGAAGGTCGTCATCGTGGCCGGCACCTGGCACGACGTCATCACCGACGGCCTCATCGCCGGTGCGCAGCGCGTGCTCGACGAGGCCGAGGCCGCCCACCGGCTCGTGCGCGTGCCCGGCTCGTTCGAGCTCGCCCTCGCGGCACAGGCCGCGTTCG
>NZ_DALZXX010000238.1:0-2651 GCF_031988965.1 Microbacterium sp. | reverse complement strand
CGCGCCGCGGGCGCGATGGGTGATGTCACCGACAGGACGCTCATCAAGCTCCAGGACACGCACGACTCGATTCGGGCGGCCGTCGAGCAGATCGCCGAGCAGGATGCGTCCCTCGCCGACGAGGCGAAGCTGATCGTGTCTCTTCTCGACTCCGCTGTCGCGCAGGGTGAAGACGAGGTGACCTCACCGACCGGAGCATCCACCGGCGCGCAGGGCGGTGCCTCGGTCGGAGTCGACGCGTCGGCGCCGACGACCTCCGACGCGGACGAGCCCGCCGAGGCCGACTACTGATGAGACGAGCGCGTCGTCGCCTGATGGCGGCGGTCGGTGCACTCGCGCTGGTCGCCGGATTCGTCGTGCCGTCGAGTGCGACAGCGGCGTCGACCGAATCGGGCCTGTGGTGGTTCGATCGAGGAAAGATCCAAGAGGCGCACGACGCGGGGTTCGACGGCACGGGAATCAAGATCGCGGTGATCGACAGTCAGATCAACCCCGATGTCGTGGGGCTCCGAGGCGCGAATCTCACGATCGACGAGCCCTCGTACTGCGTCGACGCGTCGGGAGCGCCGTATTCGACCGTGTCCACCGACTTCGCCGCCGCTGCCCACGGCACGCGGGTCGCGTCGATGATCGCCGGAACCGGCGAGGCTCCCGCGGGAGGTGCGCCGGTCAAGGGTGTGGCACCCGGTGCCGAGGTGCTCTACTACTCCTCCGGGGGCGTCATCGACGATGCGGACGGGGAGTCGATCGAGTGTCTGCAGCCCAACGGCGAGGCGATGGGCGATGATCGACGATTCGCTCTCGATCGCGCGATCTCGGATGCGGTGGCCGACGGCGCGGACATCATCTCGATCTCGTCCGGAAGCACCACGGTTGTGAGCAAGGGACTCGCTGACGCCTACGCCGCCGGTGTCGTCGTGGTCGCCGGTATGTCGAACGAAGACCGTGTCACGCTGTGGCCGGCGGGTCTGAACGGCGTGGTCGCGGTGCAGGCCTTCGGCGAAGACGGCAAGATCCAGAACGGGAGCAACGGCAAGCCGAATCTCACGGATGACGTCGTCGTGGCAGCGCCGGGTCTCGATCTGCTGCTTCCGGGGTCACCCGCCTCGTGGGACGAACAGGAGATCGGGTCGGGAACGTCGTTCGCGACGCCGATCGTGGCGGGGTTCCTCGCTGTCGTGAAGCAGAAGTACCCCGAGGCGACCGGGGCGCAGCTGATCCAGAGCCTCATCCACAACACGGGGACCAAGGGCGAACACGAGCCCGAGTGGAACGACAGCACCGGCTACGGCGCCGCGTCGCTCACCGGGATGCTCTCGGTCGATCCGACGAAGTACCCGGACGTCAATCCGCTCTTCGACACCGAGGACCCGTACGCCCAGCCGTCGGTCCGAGAGGTCAACGAAGCGAAAGCGGCGATGGGAGACGGCGGTCAGACGGTCGCTCCGACGACCCAGCCTGACGCAGACGCGCCGCAGGCACAGGACTCGCCGCTGGCCCCCTGGCTGATCGGCGGGGGAATCCTGCTGGTGCTGCTGGTCGTCGGCGGCATCATCCTCGCGATCGTGCTGACACGATCGTCACGACGCAAGACCACCGAACAAGGGGGGAACCATGGCCGGTAAGCAGATGGGCGGCGGCGGATTCGAGGCCGAGCTCCAGCGCATCCGCACGCTCGATGACGCGATGATCCCGAGGATGTCGGCGGTGATCAACGCCTTCACCTCTCTTGAACGCGCTCTGTCGGCGGTGCGGCTGTCAGAGCACTGGAAGGGGTCTTCGGCTGACGGTGCCACGGCCGACATCGACGAGATCCGCAGGAACGTCTCCGGGATCCTCGAGACCGTGAAGGCGGTGGACACCGCGATCGCGGATGGCAACTCCGCACGACGCGAGGTCGCGGCGGCCGAGCTGCCCTCGGCGTCGATCGATCCGTTCTGGGCGAACGCCGCGAAGGGAGCGTCGTTCGTCGTGCACCCCGTGCTGGGGCCACTCGCGGCTGACACCGCCCTCGATGCGATCGGTGACTTCCTCGGAAACCAGCGAGAAGACCGTGCTCGGCAGATCGTGAACGACGTGGAGAGCTCGCTCGTCGAGCCCACCGACAGGCTGGATACCGCGACGAAACAGCTGAACGGGTACGACTACGTCTCGTCGGACCCTTCGAAGCGCGCCGAAGACCCGTTCCCGCGCACCCAGGTCGACTCCCCGAACATCGGCGGAACACCCGGGTTCACTGGCGGACCCTCGGGCTACACGCCCGGGGGAGGTGGCTACCAGCCGCCGACCGGTGGTGTGGGCGAGTACCAGCCGCCGATCTCGACGAACCCGACCATGCCGACGTATCCGACGTATCCGACGGACCTCACCCCGCCGACCTATCCGACGCTCCCTGACGGTCCGGGCGGGCAGTACGACCCCGACTGGCCCGGAGGCCCCGGTGGGTCGGACGGTGGCGACCCGACGGTCGACTTCCCGGGCGGCGGCGTCCTGCCGGGCAGTCCGGGCGGCACCGGGGGCGGCAATCCACTCACCCCCGGCAGCACTTTTCCGGGCGGAACTCTCCCCGGTGGTGGCGTCGGCGGAATCGGCGGCGGCATCGGTGGCGGTATCGGCGGAGTCGTCGGTGGCGGGGCCGGAGCCGCGGCTAT
>NZ_DALZXX010000237.1:0-2686 GCF_031988965.1 Microbacterium sp. | reverse complement strand
CCCCTCGGCCCTCACCTCGGTGCCGGCCTTCCTCGGAGGGCTCCGAGACGCGATACTCGGGGTCGTGCTGGGGTGGAAGCAGATGCTCACCCTGAACCCGCCGCTGGGGGAGTATCAGGCGGTCCTCATCCCGTTCCTCGTGGTGATGCTCTTCGGCGCCTTCTTCGCCACGCTGCTCGTGCTCGAGCGGGGCCGTCGCGCGACGATCGCGGTGCCCGTGGTGGCCGCGATGAGTCTGTTCGGCATCGCGTTCGGGCTCAGCGCCACGTCGTCTGCCGTGACCGTGCTGGGAATCGCGCTTCCCGCGCCGCGCGAATGGGTCATCGGCGTCGCACTGATGTGGGTGGTCGGGCGCACGCGCCTGCAGAGAGCCCAGGCTCTGCGTGCGGTCGCCGCGGCCAACATCTCGCGCCGCGCGACGCCGGTCTGGCTGACCGTCCGTCGCCACCTGCTGTCGGCCGGCCTCGCGGTGGTCGCGCTCGTCGCCGGATTCGCGATCGCGCCGGCCGCCGCCGGATGGAGCGACCGTTCGGTGCTGCGCGACGAGGTCGAGCCCATGGTCGTCGTGCAGCAGCAGGCAAGCCCGCTCAGCTCCTACCGTTCATGGTTCGCAGGCGACCGACTCGGCGAGACGGTGCTGCAGGTCGACGGCGACGCGGGGGCGGTCGACCGCATCCGGCTCGTCACACTCGATTCCTACGACGGCGAGGACTTCCACATCGCGCCGGAAGACCGCTTCAGCCGTCTGCCCCGTACGGCTCTGCCCGGGCCGGAGCGGGTATCGCTCGACATCACGATCGGCGACGCCTACCGCGGCATCTGGGTACCGGCGCCTGCCGGGTTGGCCGAAGCGCCGCAGTTCGCGGGGGAGCGGGCCGACGATCTCGCCGACGGCTTCCATGTGAACGAGGGCGGCGACACCGCCATCACGGTCGCGGATGCTCCGGGCGGCGCGCAGGGACTCGTGCCGGGCGACAGCTATTCCGTGCTCGCCGACGTACCCGCCGACGGCATCGACCTCACCGCCGCGCAGGGCGGGAGCTCGAAGCTCGACACCGACCTGTACCCCGCACTCGCTGAGTGGGCCGAGATGCAGGAGCAGCCGCGCTCGGGTGCGGGCTACCTCGAAGTCATCGACCGCCTGCGGTCGCGTGGATACCTCAGCCATGCGCTGATCGACGATGCGTCCGCGGAGGCGTGGATCGCGTCGCTGAAGGAGACGGACGGCTACGCGTTCGCACCGAGCTACGCCGGGCACTCGGTCTCGCGCATCGAGGAGCTCTTCACCCAGCTCATCGAGCAGGAGCGCCGTGCCGGGTCCGATGCCCCTCCCGAGATGCTCGTCTCGGCGGTCGGCGACGACGAGCAGTTCTCCGTTGCGGCGGCGCTGCTCGCCCAGCACTTCGGTCTCGAATCGCGCGTCGTGATCGGCGCGCGGCTCCCCGGCGCCGCCGAGGTGCCCGGCATCCCGGCGTGCGCCGAGGTCTGCACCGGCGAGAACATGAGCGCCTGGGTCGAGGTCCGCGCCTCCGGTGGCGAGTGGATGCCGGTCGACACGACGCCCCAGTATGCGATGCTGCCGAGCTCGATCAAAGAGGGAGAGCAGCTCCCTGAGCACCCGACGGTGCCCGAGCAGCCGCGATCCGAGGCGCTCGACCCGCCGCAGGCGCAGAGCGATTCGAACGACGACGCTCAGCCTCTCGACGAGCCGCAGTCGGCAGTGCTGTCCGTGCTGCTGCCGATCCTGCGCGCAGTGGGACTCGGACTCCTCGCGGTGGCGCTCCTGCTGCTGCCCCTCATCGTGCTCCTGCTCGCGAAACGACAGCGCGCCCGCGCGCGGCGCACGGCTGACGACCCCGAGGTCCGCCTCGCCGGGGCGTGGGAGGAACTCGCCGACGTGTACGCCGACCACGACATCGCGATGGATGCCGGGGGCACGCGCTCGCAGCGTGCGCGATCGACCGACCGCGAGGCGGCGGCGAAGCTCGCGTCTCTCGTCGACCGGGGGGTCTTCTCGGAGCATCCGCCCACGGATGACGACGCGTCCGCCGCGTGGACGATCGTCGAGACCGAGCGGGCGGATCTGCTGCGTTCGGAGCGGCGGTGGCGACGGCTCGTCACCCGAGTGCGGCCCCGGTCGTTCATCGATCGGGTGCGACCGGCCCGCGGTGTCTCGTTCTTCGGGCTGCGCCCCGCGCTCGGTACGCTCGGAAGGACCGGATCGCTCGACGATCCGAAGAAGGGGATCTCATGACCGACTCTCCGGAGACCGGCCTCGTCACGATGCTCGCCATCGTCGGCGGACTCGGACTGCTCATCGGCATCGCCGTGTACGTCTGGTACGCCCTGGCGCTGTCGCGCCTGTTCCCGCGCATCGGCGGCGAGGGGTGGAAGGGCTGGGTCCCTGTCCTCAACGAATCCGAGATCCTCGCACGCGGGGGAGTGCCCGCGTGGTCGGTGGTGTTCTACTTCATCCCGATCGTGCAGCTGTACGGCCTCTACCTCAAGATCGTCGCGACCCATCGCATCAACAAGCGCTTCGGACGCGGTGCCGGGATGACCGCGCTCGCGATCCTTCTGCCTCCGGTATGGGCGACCGTGCTCGCCTGGGGTGCTGCTCCCTACCCCGAGGGCGAGCGACTGGCGGCTCTGCAGCCCGGCCCGCGCCGCACCACGCCGCCGTCCG
>NZ_DALZXX010000236.1:0-2701 GCF_031988965.1 Microbacterium sp. | reverse complement strand
GGGTGGTCTGCCTGCAGCTTCACCGCGAGCGCACCGAGACGCCTGATGAGTGCTCCGGTGCGATCGCCGTCGGATCCCGGATCAGCCAGAGGGGTCGGCGTGCGGCGCAGCCCCAGAGCCGTGCCGTCTGCGTCGAACAGCGCCGACTTGATGTCGGTGCCGCCGACGTCGAACGCGAGCACCGGCGCGCCCGCACCGAGCGGCCGCACCGCGGCGAGCTTCTCGCCCGACGCGTCTCGCTCGACGTCGGCGATGCCCGCGGCATCCTCAGGCCTGGTCATGGTCTGCTCCCCACCGGTCTCTCCTCACGCGTCGTGGTCGGTCGTCACGCGTCGAGGATCACTGAGCGGGTGAGGTTGCGCGGCTGGTCGGGGTCGAGCCCGCGCGCCACGGCACGGTCGAGGGCGACGCGGTGCAGGCGCACGAGGTCGGCCAGCGGGTCGATCGGATGCTGCACGAAGCGCGCCCCCGTGGCCTCGACCTGTGCGGCCAGTCCCTCGGGCGCCTCGCCGAACTGCCAGGTCACGCGGCCGGGAGCGGCGATCGCGATCGGACCGTGGCGGTACTCCATCGAGGGGTACGACTCGGTCCACGACTGCGACGACTCCCGCATCTTCAGCGCCGCCTCGTGAGCCAGGCCGACGGTCCACCCGCGGCCCAGGAACGAGTACTGCTCGGCATCGCGCAGCTCGTCGTCGTACTCGGCGGTGAGCACGGCGGCGGCATCCTCGATCGCGCCGGTGAGGTCCTCACCGAGCGAGGCGCGGAACAGCGCGAGCGCGGTGGTCGCGAAACGGGTCTGCACGACCGACTTCTCATCGGCGAAAGGCAGCAGAACGGCATCGTCGACGAGCGAGACGAGCGGCGAGGTCTCGTCGCCGATCACGCCGATCGTGGGGACGCGGCCCTTGATGCGGTCGACGAGCTCGAGGACCTCGGTCGTGGTGCCCGAGCGCGTGAGCGCCACCACGGCGTCGTAGCCGCGGTCGGTGAACGACTCGGATGCCGCGAACGCGTCGGTCTCGCCCAGACCCGCGCTCTCGCGCAGGAACGCGTACGACTGCGCCATGAACCACGACGTGCCGCAGCCGACGACCGCGACGCGTGCCCCGGATGCGGGCAGCAGTGCCTGCGCGTCTCGGAGGTCGGCGGCGCGAGCCCAGGTCTCGGGCTGGGAGAGGAGCTCTTCGCGCATGTGAGCGCCGGGGAGAAGTTCGGTCATGTCAGGCCCTCCGGACCAGATGTTGCAAGTTTGTGATTGTTTTGACGACTATTCGATCATAGTATTTCGACCCAAGGGAATCCCGCAAGGATTCTCCTTGATTTGTTCATTCTCCTGACAAATAATCAGACCAGTTCCACCGCCCCGTCCTCGGCCCGGTCCGAGGAAGGCTCCCCGAGCCGACCCGGCTTGATCGATCGCCGCTCCATCCGAGAGGCGATCACACGCACCGTCGCGTGAGTTGTGCTTGCGACTGTGCACCACCTACACAGTGAGGAATGCAATACACATGAAGAAGTCACTGCGATTCGGCGCTGTCGCCCTGGCCGCGACCGCCACTCTCACGCTCGCTTCGTGCGGGTTCGGCGGTTCGACCGAGGGCGGCGGAGGCGACGCCGACGGCGCGTCCACGCTCGACCTCCTCGTCCCCAGCTACTCCGACGCCACCAAGGGCCTGTGGGAGGACGTGATCGCGGGGTTCGAAGAGGAGAACCCCGACATCACGGTCAACCTCGAGGTGCAGTCATGGGACAACCTCGAGAAGGTCGTCTCCACCAAGATCCAGGCCGGCGAGGCACCGGACATCTACAACGGAGGCCCGTTCGCCGGGTTCGTCGGCGACGAGCTGCTCTATCCGGTCGAGGACGTCGTCTCGGAAGAGACCTACTCCGACTTCCAGGACGCGTTCCTCGCGAACGCCGAGGTCGACGGCACCGCCTACGCGCTGCCGCTGATCGCTTCGGCCCGCGCGCTGTTCGTCAACAACGCCCTGCTCTCGCAGGCCGGCGTCGAGGCCCCGACGACCTGGGATGAGCTGCTCGACGCCGCGACCAAGGTGTCGGCGCTCGGCGGCGGCGTGGCCGGCTACGGCATGCCGCTCGGTTCCGAAGAGGCGCAGGCCGAGGCGGCCGTGTGGCTATGGGGCGGCGGCGGCTCGTTCGGCGACGCATCCGAGATCACGATCGACACCCCCGAGAACCTCGCCGGTGCCGAGCAGATCAAGAAGATGATCGATGCGGGTGCCACGCAGGCCGACCCCGGCTCGACGCAGCGCTCGCCCCTGATGGACATCTTCATCCAGGGCAAGATCGGCATGCAGGTGGGTCTGCCCCCGACGGTGGGCCAGATCGAAGAGGGCAACCCCGAGCTCGACTACTCCATCGTCCCGATCCCGACCGAAGACGGCTCGCCGTTCACGCTCGGCGTCATGGACCAGCTGATGGCGTTCGAGAACGACGGCGATAAGCAGGAGGCGATCACGAAGTTCTTCGACTACTACTACTCGGCCGACGTGTACGTGCCGTGGGTGCAGGCCGAGGGCTTCCTGCCCGTCACCAAGTCGGGTGCCGAGCAGCTCGCCGGCGAGGAGGCGCTCGCGCCGTTCCTCGAGGTGCTGCCCGACGCGCAGTTCTACCCGTCGACGAACCCGAAGTGGTCGGCCACCGACGGCGCCTTCAAGTCGCTGTTCGGCCAGCTGCA
>NZ_DALZXX010000235.1:1185-2720 GCF_031988965.1 Microbacterium sp. | reverse complement strand
GCACAGCAACCGCCCTGCAGCGCGGCGTGACAGACCGGGCACGCGCGCTCGTCGAGCAGGTGCCGGGCGACCGTCTCGCCCCAGGTGACGGGAGGCGCGACCGGCGCCGACGATGCATCCGATGCGGTGAGCGGCGCGGTCATGATGCCTCGTCGGAATCGGGCACCCAGCGCAGGATGTCACCCGGCTGGCACTCGAGCACGCGGCAGATGGCCTCGAGCGTGGTGAAGCGCACCGCCTTGGCCCGGCCGTTCTTCAGCACCGCGACGTTCGCGGGGGTGATGCCGATGGCGTCGGCGAAGTCCTGCACGCTCATCTTCTTGCGAGCGAGTTGCACGTCGAGATCGATCACGATGGGCATCAGACGACCTCGGAGAGATCCTGCTCGAGCTCGAGCGCCTTGCGCAGCAGACCGCGCAGCACCACGACGAGCAAGGCGAGCGCGGCGCTCACGACCACACCGAGGATCGCGAGCAGCGACAGCGAGAGCGACACGGCCCGGTTCGCGACGATCACGAGGTACGACGCGAGGATCAGCACGCCCGCCGCGACCAGCGCCCCGAGGATGATGTCGACGTAGCGGAACGCCTCGACCCGGAAGATGCGGTCTGTCTGCACGAGCGACAGCAGGAACCAGACGCACACCAATGTGACCTCGATGAGCGCGATGAAGACGACCGCGCCGATGATGCCGGGCACCTCGAGCTGCACGACGTCGGGGTTGCGCAGCGCGGTGATGCGCGCGACCTCGGGGATCACCAAGACCTGACTCGCGAGCAGCAGCGCGAGCAGGACGACGATCAGCGCCTTCAGCGCGCGGGAGACTCGAGGATGCATGGTGCCCCTATCGATGAGCAATGGATATCTATCGAAAAACGATACCCACCGCTCAGAGCGGATGACAACGGCATCCCTCGTCTCTCAGCGGATACGCAGGTCAGATGCTCGGATGAGGCGTGCCGGACTCGCCGAGCCGAGACGTCGGTGCCGGAACAGCTCAGCGCGGGATCGGGTCAGGGCGTGTCGGGGTCGAACGGCGAGTCGAGCGACTGCGTGAGCTCGGCGAGCATCGCCTCGATCTGCGGCTCGACGTGCTGCGAGATCGCGGCCTGGATGTACAGACGGTGGCGAAGCAGGATGCCGCAGATCTCTCGTCCGACGAGATTGGCGTACTCGTCGGCGAGGCCGACCTCCTGCCGCAGCGCGCTCTTCTCCTCGTCGCTGAGCGGCGGCAGCGGCGGGAGCTCGGCGGCCGCGTCGTCCGCGAGACCCGCGATCGTGAAGAGGAAGGGCGCCCCGGGAACCGGATCGGGATCCAGCGGCATCCCGTCGAACTCGGGGTCGAGATCTTCCGACGGCCGATACGCGCGGGCGCGGTTGCGGGCCGCCTGCTGGTCGAGCTCACGCTGCAGCACGGGCAGGTTGCGCTCGGTGTACTCGGCGACCGCGTGATCGACGATCGTCTTGATCCGAGTCGACAGCCCGTGCTGCACACCGTGCGGGGTGTTGCCCGCGATGCCTGCGGCCGAGAGGAT
>NZ_DALZXX010000235.1:0-1123 GCF_031988965.1 Microbacterium sp. | reverse complement strand
CGCGACCCGTCCTCGATGGGTGGCCGGCTCCCAGCGCGGCACCCAGCGCAGCCAGGCCTGAACAGCCTGGTCGACCTGCGTCTCCAGCGAGCGCTCCACACGTAGAGCGTACGACGACCGTGCCCGCTGGGCGCCGATTGACGGGCCGGAATCCTGCGTCCTACTCGTCCTCGTCCTTCTCCCACGGCCACTGCGGGTGGCTCGCGCGGGTGCGCCGCAGCGCGATGCCGCCCCACGCGGCCACCGCGGCGACCAGCAGAAGCACCAGGCTCGCTCCCCCGCGCACGAGGTCGCCGGCCACGGCGGTGGCGACCACGAGGTCGCCGGTGCCCACCACGACTCCCACCCACACCGCGACGAGGTGGGCGAGCCCGACCCCCACGCCGATGCCCGGAACGGACAGGAACGACGGATGCTCGCGGCGCAGCGCCATCCAGAGTCCGAGCGCGAACGCCAGCACCGCGACGAGCATGCCCACGGCCCCCGGCATCTGCCCGAGTCCCTCGACCGCGATGATGTCGGTGTCGGTCGCGATCGTCAGCGCGCCGAGCCCGAAGACGGCCAGCGCGAAGAAGCCGACCGTCGCGAGAACCAGTGCCAGGACAGCCGAAACCCCCGCGGACTCGGGTCCACGGGGGTTCGGCGATGACATGGTCGTGACTATCGCGACAGCGTCGGGCCGGCTTCGAGCGTGCGCTCGTACTCGCGCTGCGCCTCGGCGTTGAGCTCGGTCTTGCGGGCACCGCTGCGTGCGACCCACGCGCCGAACCAGATGGTCAGCTCACGCGCGAAGACGAACGCGGCGATGGCCAGCGGTGCGAGCAGCTGCGAGCCGATGAGCTCGTTGGCCTCGCTCGCACTGAGCAGCCAGAACGGCGCCTGGAACAGCTGACCCAGGAGGTGCCCGCCGTAGGCGATCGCGCCGACGATGATGCCGAAGACGACCCACAGGCCCCAGCGTCCGCGGTTGATGAACGCACCGAGAAGCCAGAAGCCGAAGAAGAACACGGCCACAGGAACCCAGTAGCTCCAGGTGACCAGCGGGGCGATCGCCGCATCCGCGATGTTCGCTCCGGTGACCTCTCCCTCGAGCGCGCGCACACCGAGCGTCGCGGCCAGGTAC
>NZ_DALZXX010000234.1:0-2740 GCF_031988965.1 Microbacterium sp. | reverse complement strand
CTCGATCGTCCCCCCGACCGAGACACCCGCACGTCCGCCGCGCTCTCCTGCGCGTGCGATCCGCTGTGCCCGACGCTCATCGCGCCTGCCCCCGAACTTCCGGACGGGCGTCACCGCCACGTCCGGAAGCCGTGACCGGGAATTCTGAGAGGGGCCGCGGCGCCTCTGTCCTCCCCCGTCATGGCCCGCCTGGGGGCACGGGCAGGTTCAGGTTAAGCACCCGTCGAGGAGCGCGGAACAGATCGGAGGCGTCCTGTCACCCGCCGCGCGCACGCGGGCACTCCAGACCCTGTTTGGCACGGGATCCGCGCTCGGGTGTCACCCGGTGCGCACAGGCCGGGCGGCGCTCGCCCGAGGGTGTCGCACCGGATGCCGGGTCAGGACGGTCTGCTCTCCTGCTCATCGGAGAGCAGCATCGCCTCGGCGAGACGTGGCTGCGCCGCGGTCGCGAGACGGAAAGCGCTCGGACTCAGACCGACATGACGCGCGAACTGCGACCGCAGCGCGGCGGCGTCGAGGAATCCCGATCGCGATGCGACGGTCGTCAGGTCCTGCACCGGCGTGGCCAGCAGCTCTTCCCGGGCGGTGTCCAGGCGACGGCGCAGCAGCCTCTCGGCCAGACTCTCGTCGGCGCCCGAGAACAGGCGGAACAGCTGTCGACGGCTCACATGCAGCTCGCGTGCGAGCGTGTCGATGCCGAACGACGCATCGCGATGTCGCGCATCGATGGTCCTCACCGCCTCGGCACGGAGTCCGCTCGCTCTGTCGGTCTCCCCGTCGCCCGGAAACTGCCGAAATACCCCACGCACCAGGGCCACCAGCGCCGATTCCGTGCCGGCGAGCGCTCCGACACCCTGGTCGGGGTCGCGCATCCATTCGTAGAGCATGCGGGCGAAGGCCGCTCCTGCGGCCCTGGTCAGCGGGGTGTCCGGGAACAGGTCCGCCCCTCGGGTCAGCACCTGCCGATGGCCCGAGAGCGCCGAGACCGGCACGACCACTCCGGTCGTCTCGCTGACTCCCAGATGCGCGACCGCCGCCGTGCCGAGGCTCGACATGAAGCCCATACGGCCCACCGGCATGTCCTGCAGACCGTTCACGGTCTGCAGGCGCTGTCCACCCTGATTCGCCATCCCGAGGATCACGATGTCCTCACCGCCCGGCGCACCCAGGTCGTAGCTCACCGTGTGCGGCGTCTCGAGAGTGCCGAAGAGCATGGTCGACCCGATCGACCGCCGCAGCAGCACCGCTTCGAACGCCGCCGGGTCGTCGGCTCTCATGGTTCCGAAGTTCGACAGCTGCATCATGCCCCTGTGCCCGTCGAGTCTGATCATGTTCTCGGCGAGCCAATCGGGGACCACTGGTTCCGATGGGCCCGTGCCGGAGCCGTCTGCTCCCCCCGCCAGTCGTCGTGCCCACGCAGCCAACTGCCCGTCATCGATCATGCGCACCATCGCGTCCCCCAGAACTCTGCGCGCCACTCCCCAGACGTCGCGGCCGATCCCCGGCATCACCCTAGACACCGCAGCGAGCCGCGTGCAATATCCTGCTCAGCGCGCGGTGATCAGGCACTCCGCGCGGGTCCTGCCGTCGATCAGCGGAAGGATGCCGCCACGGAGTTGCGGTGATAGTCGAACACGATGCTCGTGCGGGTCGAGGCGACGCTGCTCTGCGCCGACAGGTGCTCGAGCACGAACTCCCGCATCTCCGACGAATCGGCCACCGCGATGTGCAGCAGGAAGTCGTCGTCACCGCCGAGGAAGAACACCTGGATCACCTGGGGCAGCGCCCGCACGCGATCGGCGAACTCGACGATGCTCTCGCGTCGGGCGCTCGGGCGCAGACTCACCCCGATGATCGCCTGCAGTCCCGCTCCCAGCTTCCGTTCGTCGACGCTCGCGTGAAAACCGGTGATCACTCCCCGTTCGATGAGCGCCCGCAGACGCGCGTGCGCCGTCGAGGGCGCGACGCCCAGGTGTCCCGCGAGCTCGGCATTCGTCATCCGTCCGTCCGTGCTGAGCAGCTGCACGATCCGCGCATCGATCGCGTCGAGCGCCGGCGCCCGAAGGGTGTTCGACGGCGGGGCCTCGGGCGATGTCTCCATGCGAACGATTATGCAGGATCCGCTGGACGAGCGAATGTTCTTCAGGCATTCTGTCGATGAACCGACGTTTCTGCGATTCTGAGATGCACTCACGCAACCGCAATTTGGAGGATCGATGAAGATCGGCGTGCCGACCGAAGTCAAGAACAACGAGAACCGCACCGCGCTGACACCCGCGGGCGCCGATCGCCTGGTGCACGAGGGGCATCGCGTGCTGGTGCAGTCGGGCGCGGGCGTCGGTTCAGGGATCTCCGACGACGCGTATCGGACCGCGGGAGCGGAGATCGTCGCCACCGCCGAGGAGGCGTGGGGCGAGGCAGACCTCCTCATCAAGGTCAAGGAGCCGATCGCCCAGGAGTACGGTTTCCTCCGCTCCGACCTCACGCTCTTCACCTACCTGCACCTCGCGGCCGACCGCGCACTCACCACCGCCCTCGTCGACGCGGGCACGACGGCGGTCGCCTACGAGACCGTGCAGCTTCCCGACCGCAGCCTGCCGCTGCTCATCCCGATGAGCGAGATCGCCGGACGCCTCTCGGTCACCATGGGTTCGTACTCGCTGATGCGCTCGGCCGGGGGACGCGGGATGCTGCTCGGCGGCATCGCCGGAACGCCGCGCGCCGAGGTGGTCGTGATCGG
>NZ_DALZXX010000233.1:0-2787 GCF_031988965.1 Microbacterium sp. | reverse complement strand
CGCAGTACCCGGTCGGTACCCCACCGCGCCCGGAGTCGCCGTACACCGCACCTCAGGCTCCCGGCGTCTCGACCGCGAGCGCGCCGGGTGCGGCCTTCGGAATCCACACGGCCGCGCAGCCGGGAGTCGGCGAGCCGGCACCCGATGCGCCCAAGGTCAAGGAGAAGCCCCGCGCCGGAGTGAAGTTCGCCGCGATCGTCGTCGCTGCGGCCCTCGTCGGCGGTGTCGCCGGGTTCGGCGGCGGTGCGATCCTCAACGGCATCTCGAACCAGAACTCGACCGGGGTCGCTCAGGGGCCCGAGACGGTCACGGTCAACAACCCCGGCTCCGTCAACGAGACGACCGCCGTCGCCACGGCGGCGCTTCCCTCCGTCGTGACGATCGAGGTCGCCGGTTCGAACGAGGGCGGCAGCGGTTCGGGAGTCATCATCAGCGATGACGGGTATGTGCTGACGAACACGCACGTCGTCACGCTGGGCGGAGCAGTGGCCGACCCCACGATCCGGGTGACGACCTCCGACGGCCGCATCTTCTCGGCGACCGTGGTCGGTACCGATCCTCTCTACGATCTCGCCGTGATCAAGCTCACGGATGCGACGGATCTGACGCCGATCGATTTCGCCGACTCGTCCGACCTCAATGTGGGCGACACCGCGGTGGCACTCGGCGCGCCGCTCGGCCTGTCGAACTCGGTCACCACGGGAATCGTCAGCGCGCTCAACCGGAGCATCCAGATCGCGTCGTCCGCCCTCCCTGACTCGTCGTCGGAGGATGCCCCTCAGCAGGAGGAGTCTCCCGACGGCGGCCAGAACGGCGGACCGTTCCAGTTCGATCTGCCCGGCAACACCTCACAGCAGACCTCCGAGTCCATCTCGATCGCCGTCATCCAGACCGATGCCGCGATCAACCACGGGAACTCCGGCGGCGCGCTCGTGAACAGCAAGGGCGAGCTCATCGGCATCAACGTGGCCATCGCCAGCTCGGGCAGCTCCGAGGAGTCCGGATCGATCGGAATCGGCTTCGCGATCCCCTCGAACGTCGCGCAGCGGGTGTCGCAGGAGATCATCGCCGACGGTGCCGCGACCCACGGTCTGCTCGGTGCATCGGTGCAGGATGCGGCGAGTGCCGAGAACGCCGAAGTGGCCGGAGCGCTGATCGCCGACGTCTCCGGCGGCGGTGCTGCGGAGGCGGCCGGCCTCAAGGCGAACGATGTGGTGACGGCCTTCAACGGAGTGCCCGTCACGAGTGCCACCGATCTCACCGCTCAGGTCCGTGCGGCCGCGGGCGGCAGCGACGCCACCGTCACCTACATCCGTGGCGGCAAGGAGTACGAGATCGACGTCACCCTGGGTACGCTCGACGGCTGAGGCGCGTCGAGCCGAGTTTCCCGAGAAGGACGCCACCCCGCGATAGGCTCGCGGGGTGGCGTCCTTCTCCTTCGGCTCCGGCAATGCGGCCAAGCTGCTCAGGATCCCGCTCTATCTCGTCGGACGCGTCGGGACGTCGCTCATCCCGCGCGGCGGACGCTGGGTGTTCGGATGCGGCGCCGGGATCGGCGACGGCGCCCTCGCTCTGCAGCGACTCGTCGCAGACGAGGGCCACGACACACTGTGGCTCACCTCGTCGGAACGCGAAGAGCAGGACGCCGCCGCTCTGGGCATCCGCACAGTTCCGAAATCAGGACTGCGCGGGTGGTGGGCGACCGCCCGAGCAGGGGTCCTCGTCGTCACTCACGGGCTCGGGGACGTCAATCGATACGCGAACGCCGGAGCCTTCGTCGTGCAGCTCTGGCACGGCATCCCGCTCAAGCGCATCGGTCTCGATTCTCCCGCCACGGTTCAGGTCCCCGACGTGCCGGGAGCACCCTTGCTGCGCCGGATCATAGCGCTGCTGTATCGGGGCGCCGCCCAGCGCATCCGCGTGCTGCCGGCGGCCTCGCATAGAGCTCGGGGCCGACTCGAGTCGGCGTTCGCGCTCGGTGACGATCGTGTCGTCGTGACGGGGGAGCCGCGCGTCGATGTGCTTTCCGCCGGCTCGCCAGCGGAGCGCCGGGACGATGCGGCCGAACGGCTGGAGCTGGCTGTCGGTGCGCTGCCGTCGAGTGCGCGCACGATCCTGTACGCGCCGACCTGGCGCGATGGCGCCCCGGATCCCGCGGTGCCTTCTGCAGAGCAGTGGATGCAGATCATCACCCTGCTCGAGCAGCACGACGCGATCCTGCTGGTGCGTTCGCATCCTCTCGGCGCGGGCGGCTACGCATCGCCGCTGCCGACGGACCGCGTGCGGTCGCTCGGCAGTGACACGCTTTCCGATGTGACACCGGTCCTTGCGGCCATCGATGTCCTCGTGACGGACTACTCCTCGCTCGCGTACGACGTCGGTCTGCTCGCGATGCCGGTGCTCTTCCTCGCCCCCGATGCGGTCGAATACGCGAGGACCCGCGGGTTCTACGGTCGCTTCGAAGACGTGGCCGGCGACGACCCGGCCGCGGACTGGGACGCACTGCTCGTACGACTCGCGCGGCTGCTGGACGACGACGCGGCGCGTGCAGAAGCGTCCGCGCGGTCCGCTACGCTCAGCGCGGAGATGCACGCGTTCCGCGACGGACGCAACACCCGACGGGTGTACGAGACGATCCGAGCGCGGGGAATCCCCGCGCCGAAGGGAGCAGCATGACCACGGCCCGTATCGATGAGGCGGCAGAGACGCTGATCATCGCGGGGACCGGGCCCCGCCCCGGAGCCGCGGAGCTCGTGGGCCCGCGGGCTCGCGTCGCCGCGCGCGTGA
>NZ_DALZXX010000232.1:0-2815 GCF_031988965.1 Microbacterium sp. | reverse complement strand
AACGCTGAGCGGGCGCGGCCTTGCTGCGCCGTACCGGTCCGGTCGGGCGCGAGGGCCGTCGCTGCTGCTTCGCCATCAGGCCAGAGTACCCGGCGGGGGTGCGCCCGCCGGGCCGATCCGGGGCTGTCGGATCAGGCGGCGAGCCAGAGGTCCGGGCCGAAGATCTCGTAGCGGATGGACCTCGCGGGCACGCCGGCGTCGATCAGCTTCGAGCGGGTGGACTGCATGAACGCGAGCGGGCCGCACAGGATGTAGTGCCCGTCGCGGGGCAGTTCGACGTCGTCGAAGTGCATCACACCCTCGACGGTGCGGACTCCGACGTGGGCGTTGTCGCCCACAGCCGCTCCCTGACCGATGTGCGCATGCGCGTCGATGTGAGCGCCTTCGCCGATCACGGCATCCGGTTCGATCCAGGCACCGCGTGCCACGGTCGCGCCGGCCCCGACTCGTGCGCCGGGTTCGACGTATGCGCCTGCTTCGACGTGCGCCTTGGGATGGACCTTCGCGCCGTGCGCGACGAGACCGCGACCGTTGGCGTGCTTGCGATACCGCAACGTGGCGCCCTGGTCGTTCTCGATGTCGATGTAGTTCTTACCCACGATTCCTCCCCGTGTTCCGAACCTGCTCCGAACCTGTTCGGATATATCAACAACCACGGGACCGCTCGATTCATTCCCGAGCATGGAATCAGATCATTTCTGGCAGACGGGACACCAGAAGGTGATGCGCTCGCGCGTGGGATCCGCGCCCAGTTCGCCGCGACGGATGAGGGTGCCGCAGCGGCGGCACGGCCTCCCCGAACGGCCGTAGACCCAGGTGCCCTGACCCGGCCGGTCGACACCGGTGAAGGTGCGATGGCGGCGATCGCGGTTGGCCCGGATCGTGCGCACGCCCAGGGCGAGCAGCGCCACGACATCGACCTCGGGCGTCGGGGTCGTGGGCAGGACTCCGCGGAGGAACAGCAGCTCCGCGGCGTACTCGTTGCCGAAGCCGGCCACATTGCGCTGATCGAGGAGTGCGACGTGGATCGCACGGGTGTCGGCGCTCAGACGACGGGCGGCTTCGGCGGCGTCCCACTCAGGACCGAGGGGATCGGGGCCCAGGTGGCCCACCAGCTCATCCTCGTCGCGCGTGGGCACGATCTCGATCTCGGCGAGGTCGATGCCGACCGCATCGCGTTCGGCCGTGCCGACGATCGCGCGGACCTTGAAGGCAGGATGCCGCCACTTCTCGCCCGAGCGATACGTCAGCCATGCCCCGTCCATGCGCAGATGGGAATGCAGTGTGCTGTCGCCGATGCGCAGCAGCAGGTGCTTGCCGCGCGGGATCGAGGCGATGATCGGCTGGCCGGTCAGATCGACCGTCGCGAAGCGCGGCACGCGCAGGTCGAAGCGCGTGACCTCTGACCCGACGAGCGCCTCGTCGAGGCGCCGCGCCGTGCGGAAGACGGTGTCGCCCTCGGGCATCAGGCGGGTCCCGGATGCTCTGCGGCGATCGCGGTGAGCGGTGTGCGCTGCAGCATGCTGCGAGCGAGCAGGGTCGAGCCCGCGACGGCCGCGGGCATCACCGCGACCGCGCCGCCGGGGATGAGGAAGCACAGCTGCGTCGCGACACCGAACCCGAGGACCCGGGCGCGGCTGCCGCGGAACAGCGTGGCGCGGTCGGCGGGGGAGAGATCGCGGGCGTCGAACGAGCGTCCGGTGAGCTCTCGAGCGAGCAGTCGGCCCGAGAGCGTGACGCCGAGCACCGCGCCGAGCACACCGCCCACCAGCGGGATGAGTCCGATCAGCAGCACGACGATCGCGACCAGCAGACCGAGGAGCACGAGTCGGATGCCTTCGCCGAGCGCGGTCCAGAAGCCGCCGCCCTCGGAATCGGGCGCGTCGCCGAGATCCTTCTCGACCGCATGCCAGATGCGCTGGTAGAACGGGTCGCCGATCGCGAGGGCGAGCGCGCTGAACACCGCACTCGCGAGCGCGAGAGCCGCGACGAGCACGACCAGGCTCACCGCCCCGCGGAACAGCGACCGCCACGGCTCGAGCCAGCGATCGGCGAACGGCGTGATCGCGTCGGAGATCAGGCCGAGCGAGAGCGCGAGGGGCACGAGAACCGCGATCAGGAGCGCGGCCGCGATCAGGGCGGGCACCAGACCGAGCGCCATGAGTCCGGGGCGTCGACGCCAGGTGCCGAACCCGCGCAGCAGGGTGCGGACTCCCTCGAAGAACTCGCCGATCATGACCTCAGCCTAGGAGGCCGCCGGGGGAGACGTCGCGTGCAGAACGAGATCGCGCAGCATCCGCACGTCGAGATCCCCAACACGCTGGCGAGGAGATCTCGCGCAGCGAAGGACCGGATTCCGGATTCTCTCCTTCGCTGCGTGAGATCTCCTTCGCTGCGTGCAGGGGCCCGGAGAGGTGCCCGGCATGCGGCGTGGATCGTGCGGCGCAGCCTCAGATCGCCTTGCGCAGGGTGTATCCGCGGGGCGTCGCGACGAAACCGGCCTCCTGCAGGGCGAGCGCGAGATCGGTGCCGTAGACGCCGTCGCCGTTCACCTTCTCGACCGTCAGCGTGTCGAGCCGGCGGGCGCGTGCGGTCGCGGCCAGGTCGGTGGCGGCGGCTTTCAGGATGTCGGTGTCGTCTGTGAAGCACAGCACCGTACGCCCTCCGCGTTCGAGATACAGCACGAGCGACCCGTCGACGAGCACGACCAGACCACCCGCCTTGCGTCCCGGACGGTGCGACACGTCGTCTCGGCGCGGCCACCCGAGCGCGGCGCCGTAGGGATTCGCCGGATCCGTCGCGGCGAGGGTCACGG
>NZ_DALZXX010000231.1:0-2852 GCF_031988965.1 Microbacterium sp. | reverse complement strand
TAACGCCCGGCTGCTCGCGCGCACGGCATCGAGAGCGGGCAGGAGGGCGCCGAAGTCGGCATCCGTCTGTCCGGCGAGTCCGCCGCCACCCCGCCATCCGCCGACCAGCGGGATCACGGCATCGACAGATTCGAGGCGCGTCGCCAGATCGGCCATCGACTCGAGCGAGGTCGCGTCGGCGACGTCGACCTCGGCTCCGATCGCTCGCAGCGGCTCCAGCCGCTCGGCCGATCGACCGGTCGCGACGACCCGTGCGCCGCCGTCGACGAGAGCCCGCGCGACGGCGAGACCCGATGCGCTGGTCGCTCCGGCGAGGAGGATCGTGCGATCAGTGACGCTCATGTACTCCACCTTCGTATAGAGACAGCTCTGCGGCCACCCCCGGAAGGAATGGCCGCAGGCGCCGCGTCCGATCGCCCCCGCGACCGGACCCCAGAAATGCGCGAGTCAGTGGTCGGTGCCCCGGATGCCGACGGTCGATTCGATGACCGGCTTCATCTTCTTGTCGAGGGTCTCGAAGAACATCGACAGCGGGAACTCGTCGTCCATCACGGCATCCGTGTACCCCTTCGGCGCACCGGCGAGGATCTCGTCCGACAGGCCGCGGGCCCACTGCGATGCCGGGTGCGGCGTGAGCGTTCCGCGCACGAGCTCGTACGCGGCGAGCCAGTGAGCGACCTTCGGGCGGTCGATCGAGTGCCAGTACAGGTCGTCGATCGCGTCGCCCAGCGCCACGACGGCGTCCGGCACGTTGTCCCAGTCGAAGGTGAGAGCGGTGTCGGTCCAGTGCAGCACTCCGCGCTGGTGCAGCCAGGCGAACAGCAGCTGTCCGCCGACGGCGTCGTAGTTGCGGGTGCGGGTGCCGGTGATCGAGAAGCGGAAGATCCGGTCGAAGATCACCGCGTACTGCACGAGGTGCGCGTAGTCGTGCATCTCCTGCTCGGTCGCGGTGAGCTCCTCACCCGCGGCGATACGAGCGGCGAGAGTGCGCTCGATGTTCACCGACTCGCGGAACGCCGTCATGTCGCAGCGCATTTCCTCGAGCGAGTAGAGGAAGAACGGCATCCGCTGCTTGATCATGAACGGGTCGAACGGAAGGTCGCCGCGCATGTGGGTGCGGTCGTGGATGATGTCCCACATCACGAACGTCTTCTCGGCCATCTGCTGGTCGTCGAGCATCGCGGCAGCGCGCTCCGGCAGATCGAGGTTCGTGATCTCGGCGGCCGCGCGGGTGACCCGGCGGTAGCGAGCGGCCTCGCGGTCCTGGAAGATCGCACCCCACGTGAACGACGGGATCTCGCGCATCGCGACGGTCTCGGGGAACAACACGGCCGAGTTGGTGTCGTAGCCGGGCGTGAAGTCGACGAGGCGCAGCGAGACGAACAGCTTGTTGCCGTAGTCGCCGGCCTCGAGGGCGGCGATGAATTCGGGCCAGATCGTCTCGACGATGAGCGCTTCGACGAGACGGTCGCTCGAACCGTTCTGCGTGTACATCGGGAAGACGACGAGGTGGCGGATGCCGTCGACGCGGTGCTGCTGCGGCTGGAAGGCCATGAGCGAGTCGAGGAAGTCGGGTACTCCGAAGTCGCCCGCGACCCAGCGGTCGAAGTCGACCACGGATGCTGCGAGGTACTCGGCGTCGTGCGGGAAGGCAGGAGCGAGGGCGCGGATGCCGGAGGTGATCGCGGTGACGAGGTCGCGGGCGGCGGCGTGGTGCGCGGCATCCGGGATCGAGCCGTCCTTGATCTGCATCTCGCGGATCGCGATCGCGGCGTCCTTGAGCTGGGCCCACGCCGCGGAGGACTCGGCGATCGACGCATCCTCGACGACCTCGGGTTCGCCGACGATGGCCTGAGTGTTCAGGGCAGGAGTGGACATGGAACCTCCGATCGGGGATCGCGACGTAAAAATTCCGGCATATACGGAATCCTGACGATAATCTTACATCTATGGATGATTCTGTCGACCTCGCGATCCTGGCCGCGATCTCTCGCGACGGACGGGCCACGCTCTCGCAGCTGTCCGAGGCCGTGGGCCTCTCGGTCTCGGCCGTGCAGTCCCGTCTGCGCCGTCTCGAGACGCGCGGAGTGATCTCGGGCTACCGCGCGATCCTCGACCCCGAACTGGTCGGCACGCCGCTCTCGGCCTTCATCGAGATCACGCCCCTCGACCCCGCCCAGCCCGACAACGCTCCCGAGCTCCTCGAGCACCTGACCGCGATCGAGGCGTGCCATTCGATCGCCGGCGACGCGAGCTACATGCTGTTCGTGCGGGTGCCCTCGCCGCGCGCCCTGGAAGAGCTGGTGCGCGACATCCGCACGGCCGCCAACGTCAGCACCCGCACCACGGTCGTGCTGCAGACCTACTACGAGCACCGGCCGATCATCCCCGTCGCCTCCGACGACGCCTGATCGCACCCTGGAACATCCACGCCGCACCGGCCATACTGTGACAGATCTCTCACCGCAGACGATCTCCACAGCCAGCGCCGACTCCCAGGAGCATCCATGTCCTTCCAGGCATACCTCGACAAGGTCGAGACCCAGACCGGCCTCACCCCGCGGCAGTTCATCGCGCTCGCGAAGGAGCAGGGGTTCGACGAGACCACGAAATCGACCGTCGTCCTCAACTGGCTCAAGGACGAGTACAGCCTCGGTCACGGTCACGCCCAGGCGATGGTCCACGTGATCCTCAAGGGGCCGAAGATCAGCGACAAGCACGTCGGCAAGGGCGGGGCGCACGGCGATGCGTCCGACACGCTCTGGCTCGACGGCAAAGACAGCAACCCGCACCGCTGACCCGCACCGCTGACCCGCACCGCTGACCCGCACCGCTGACCCGCACCGCTGACC
>NZ_DALZXX010000230.1:0-2857 GCF_031988965.1 Microbacterium sp. | reverse complement strand
GCGAGTGGATGCCGTACACCGGCCCCTTCCCGCTGCCGGGCGACGGCGAGCACCGGGTGCGCGCGCGTGCGACGGATGCCGCGGGCGCGGCGGGTCATGCGGCCCGTGACATCGCGGTCGACACGGGTGCGCCCGTCTCGCTCGCCACGGTGCGCCGGCTCGGATCGAGCGTCGAGATCACGCTCACCGCGACCGACGAGGTGTCGGGCGTCGAGCGGATCCAGTGGGAGGGGCCGGGCACGTTCTGGGCCACGTTCCAGGAGGCGTTCGTGCGCGCCCTCTCCGACGAGGAGCAGGTCATCGAGTTCGCGGCGACCGACAGGGCGGGCAACGAAGAGACCCGTCAGCGGCTGATTCTGCCGGCTCGGGGGGACGCCTCGTGACGAATCGCCGCGATTCATGGACAGGACCCGTTCCGCCCACTAACATTGCAATTGTACTCATCCATCACCCGGGTGCCGAGGGGCGCCGCCAGCACAGGAGTTCTGATTCATGACCGAAAAGAAGCCGTGGCACGGTGTCAACCTCGCGACGACGCTGCCGATCAATCCGGACTTCTCCGTCAACTACGACGCGTACGCCGAGCACATCCGCTTCACGACCGACAACGGCGTGACCGGCATCATCCCGAACGGCTCTCTCGGTGAGTACCAGACCCTGACGGAAGAGGAGCGCCAGCGCGTCTACCTCACGGCCGTCGAGGCCGCGCCCGAGGGCGTAGCCGTGATCCCGGGTGTCGGCGCGTACGGAGCGATGGAGAGCGTCCGTCACACCGAGCACGCCGCCGAGCACGGGGCGCCCGCCGTGATGCTGCTGCCCCCGAACGCCTATCGTGCGAGCGATGACGAGGTCGTCGACCACTACCGTCGCGTCGCCGCGGTCGGCCTGCCGATCCTCGCCTACAACAACCCGATCGACACCAAGATCGACCTGCGCCCCGAGCTGCTCGCGCGCCTGTTCGACGAGGGCCTCATCGTCTCGGTCAAGGAGTTCTCGGGAGACGTGCGCAACGCCTACGCGATCCGCGAGCTGGCACCGGGCCTCGACATCTCGATCGGATCCGACGACGTCGTGCTCGAGCTCGGCATCAACGGCGCCGTCGGCTGGGTCGCGGGCTACCCCAACGCGATCCCGGCATCGACCGTCGAGCTCTACAACCTGTCGACCTCGGGCGACCCGGCCAGCTGGGCCAAGGCGCACGAGATGTACCGCGACCTGCACCCGCTGCTGCGCTGGGACTCGAAGACCTGGTTCGTGCAGGCGATCAAGCTGTCGCAGGAGGTCGCCGGGGTCGCCCCCGCCGGCATCACGACCCGCCCGCCCCGCCTGCCGCTTCCCGACGAGGTGCGCACGCGTATCATCGCCGACACCGAGGCCGTTCTGGCCAAGGGCTACCGCTGATCCGGAGACACCCATGCGAGCACAACGCATCTTCCACGCCGTCGACTCCCACACCGAGGGGATGCCGACGCGCGTGATCGTCGGCGGCGTCGGAACGATGCCCGGATCGACGATGGAGGAGCGCCGCCAGTGGTTCATGGCGAACAGCGATGACGTGCGTCTGCTGCTCATGAACGAGCCCCGCGGTCACAGCGCCATGAGCGGCGCGATCCTGCAGCCGCCGACGCGACCGGATGCCGACTTCGGCGTGCTCTACATCGAGGTGTCCGGCTGCCTGCCCATGTGCGGGCACGGCACGATCGGAGTGGCGACCGTGCTCGTCGAGACGGGCATGGTCCCGGTCGTCGAGCCGGTCACCACGATCCGCCTCGACACCCCGGCCGGCCTCGTGATCGCCGAGGTGCACGTCTCCGACGGGCACGCCGACAGCGTCACCCTGCGCAACGTGCCCTCGTTCGTCGTGGCGCTCGACCAGGTCGTCGAGGTGCCCGGGCTCGGGTCCGTCGACTACGACCTGGCGTTCGGCGGCAACTTCTATGCGATCGTCTCGCTCGAGCAGATCGGGCTGCCGTTCGATCGGGCGCACAAGGACGAGCTGCTCGCCGCCGGGCTCAGCATCATGGCGGCCATCGAGGAGGCGGGCGAGCCGGTGCATCCGGTCGACCCGACCATCCGCGGCTGCCACCACGTCTACCTGAAGGCGCCCGGCTCGACCGCGCAGCTCTCGCGCCACGCCATGGCCATCCACCCGGGCTGGTTCGACCGGTCGCCCTGCGGCACCGGCACGAGCGCCCGCATGGCGCAACTGCACGCGCGGGGCGAGCTCGACCTCGACCAGGACTTCATCAACGAGTCGTTCATCGGCACCCGCTTCACCGGACGCCTGGTCGAGACGACCGAGGTCGCCGGCATCCCCGCCGTCATCCCGACCATCACCGGTCGGGCGTGGGTGACGGGCACCGCGCAGTACATGCTCGACCCGAGCGATCCTTTCCCGCAGGGGTTCGTGCTGTGACCTCTGTTCCCGTCATCGGCGTCGACGAGATCGACGCGGCGCTCGACCGTCGCGGTGCCGTCGAGGCGATCACGGCCGCGCTGCGCGACGGGGCCGACATCGAGTCCGACGCCCCGCGTCTGTTCAGCCCGCTCGACAGCGGCGAGTTCCTGCTCATGCCGACGCAGTCGCCCGAGCACGCGGGCATCAAGGTCGTCACGATCGCCCCGCGCAACACCGAGCGGGGGCTGCCGAAGATCCAGGCCTGGTACCTCGTCTTCGATGCCGCGACCCTGAGCCCGCTCGCGATCCTCGAGGGCGCACATCTCACGACGCTGCGCACCCCGGCGGTGACCGCGGTCGCGATCCGGGGCATGCTGCAGGCCGACCCGCGCGGCGCGCGAGAGCGCATCGACGAGCTCGCGGTGCTCGGGTCGCGGCCCCAGGCCGAGGCGCACGTGC
>NZ_DALZXX010000229.1:0-2933 GCF_031988965.1 Microbacterium sp. | reverse complement strand
GCGGTGTCGGGCGGATGCCGAGCCTGTGCGCCACGTAGCATGGAGGCGCGTGTTCGCACGCGCCCGCCGCGCTCCCGATCCCGTCGCCGTCCGCCGTCTTCCCGTCTGAGAGAACCGTGTCGCTTCCCGCCCTGTCCGATGAACAGCATGAGCTGTTCCGGCTGATCGAGGACACCAGCGAGCACGTCTTCATCACCGGGCGAGCAGGAACCGGCAAATCGACGCTGCTGCAGTACTTCTCGTGGAACACCAAGAAGCAGATCGCGATCTGCGCCCCCACCGGTGTCGCGGCGCTGAACGTCGAGGGGCAGACGATCCACTCGCTGTTCCGACTGCCGATCGGTCTGATCGGCGACTCGGACATCGACCAGAACGACAACACGCGCCGCATCCTCAATGCGATCGAGACCCTCGTCATCGACGAGATCTCGATGGTCAACGCCGACCTCATGGACGCGATCGACCGCTCCCTCCGTCAGGCGCGGGGCAAGCGCGGCATCCCCTTCGGCGGGGTGCAGATCGTCATGTTCGGCGATCCGTACCAGCTCGCGCCCGTGCCGCCGCGGGGTGACGAGCTGCGCTACGTCAAGGACCACTACCGCTCGTTCTGGTTCTTCGACGCGAAGGTCTGGGCAGGCCCCTGGAAGGACGACGAGTCGGATGCCGAGGAGGGCGACGGACTGTTCGTCGTCGACACCCGTGCCGAACTGCACGTGCGTGAGCTCGTGCACATCCACCGGCAGTCGGACGACGGGTTCAAGGCCATGCTCAACGCGGTGCGCTACGGCCGGGTGACCGCCGAGATCGCGGGTGTGCTCAACACGCAGGGCGCCCGCACGCCTCCCGACCCCGAGCCCGGGGAGGTGCCGATGATCACGCTCGCCACGCGCAACGACATCGTGAACAGCATCAACAGCAGGCACCTCGCCGCGCTGCCGGGCAAGGAGCAGACCGCCAAGGCCGAGGTGAGCGGCGAGTTCGGTCGAGGCGAGGCATCGTTGCCCGCCGAGCCCGAGCTCAAGCTCAAGATCGGCGCGCAGGTCATGTTCCTGCGCAACGACACCTCGATGTCGGGGGAGCCGCCGCGGTGGGTGAACGGAACGATCGGCACGGTCGTGCGGATCCTCGGCGAGACCGTGCGCGTCGAGATCGACGGCGACGAGGTCGATGTCGAGCCCGCGGTCTGGGAACGGTTCCGCTACTCGTACGAGCCGGCGACCAAGAAGCTCAGCCGCGACGTGGTCGCCGAGTTCACCCAGTTCCCGCTGCGGCTGGCGTGGGCGGTCACGATCCACAAGTCGCAGGGCAAGACCTACGATCGGGCGATCATCGATCTGGGGTCCGGTGCGTTCGCGCCCGGGCAGACCTATGTGGCGCTCTCACGCTTGACGTCGATCGACGGGCTGTACCTGTCGCGGGCGCTGCGCCCGAGCGACATCCGCGTCGATGAGGACGTGCGGCGCTTCATGCGCGCCGCCTGGCTCGCCGCGCAGTCCTGACGGTGGCCTTCCCGGTCGGTCGTTGAGCGAGGCCCGCGGAGCGGCCCGAGACGAAACGCGGTGCGTCGCGTGGAGCGCTCAGCGAGCGGCGGCTCGACGGAGCCTCTCGTCCACGCTCCATTGCCGCACGGCATCCACTCCGCCCTCGATGAACGCCAGCCGCTTCGCATGGCTCCACCCCTGAAGTCGCTTCTCCCAGGCGAACGCTTCATCGATGCGCGCGTACTCGCCGCTCCAGATGAGCTCCACCGGGAGGCGGCGCTTGGTGTACGCGCTGCCCATCGCCTGCTCGTGCTGCACGAGTCGGCGGTCGAGATCGCGCGTGCTGCCGACGTACAATGTGCCGTCGGCGCAGCGAAGAATGCAGACGTAACCCATGCACGGACGCTACGCGCGGACACCGACATCGGGGTGGGGGCGTTTCGTCTCGGTCGACTTCGTCGGCCTCGCTCAACGACCGGGAGGCGTCTCGGACACCGACATCGGGGTGGGGGCGTTTCGTCTCGGGCGACTTCGTCGGCCTCGCTCAACGACCGGGGGGGGCGACCGGGGGGCGACCGGGGGTCAGGCGACGGCGGCGGAGCGAGCGTGGTCGAGGTCTTCGAACAGCTCGGTGTTGAACCGGTACGCCAGCAGCACCTCGTCGATCACGCGCTCTCGCTCGGCCTCGTCCCACGGCGCGGCGTCGAGCTGCTCGCGGTAGACGTCCTTGAAGGCGGCGGGGTCGGCGATGTCGTCGAACAGGTAGAAGCCGATGCCGTTCGTCTCGAAGCCGAAGTGTCGGGCCATGACGCGGCCGATGAAGATGCCGCCCGACAGGTCGCCGAGGTATCGCGTGTAGTGGTGTGCGACGAAGCCGCCTGCCCACGTCGCGCCGACCTGGCGGATGCGCTCGACGTAGCGCTGGGTGGTGGGCAGGGCGACGATCCGTTCGCGCCAGTCCGCACCGAGCAGGAACTCGAGATCGGCCTCGAGGGCCGGCAGTCGGGTGAGCTTGTCGCTGAGGAAGACGGATGCCACGGGGTCGTGGCGCATGCGCTCGCCCGCCGACTCGAGCGCCTCGTAGATGAAGTAGTGCTGCGCCACGAGGGAGATGTAGTCCTCGCGGGATCCCTCGCCCTTCAGCAGGTCGGACATGAAGCCCGCGCCCTCGCTGCGGGAGTGCGAGCTGGAGGAGCGCTCGCGGAGCGCGGCGGAGAAGGAGAGGATCTCGGACATGACCCCAGTGTAAGGGTCACCTAACTTCGGCGGAACCCCCGTTTCCTCCGAAGACGCCGTGCCGATGTCGTGGGGCGGTCAGGCCCGGGTCACGCGTGCGGACGAGGCACGACGCCGAGTCGCTCGCAGGCGAGGTCGTACAGGGCGACGACCTCGCGTCGCACGGCCGGCCGCTCGGTGATCGCGCCGCCCGGCCAGGGCACCCGCAGTTCGGTG
>NZ_DALZXX010000228.1:0-2940 GCF_031988965.1 Microbacterium sp. | reverse complement strand
AGCTCCGGCTGGCGATCGACGCGACCGTCTCGGGTTTCGCGGCGGTCGTCGCCGAGATCCCGCGCGCCATCGCCGACGGTCTCGGCGAGCGCTGGCTGCAGGGCACCTTCGACCGGCATGCGCGCACGCACGGCAACGGTCCCGGATACTCGACCATCGTCGGCTCGGGCGCGCACGCGCCGATCCTGCACTGGGTGCGCTGCGATGGCCCGATCCACCCCGATCAGGCACTGCTGCTCGACATGGGTGTCGAGGCCCGCTCGCTCTACACCGCCGATGTCACGCGCACGGTTCCGGCCGAGGGCACGTTCAGCTCGGCCCAGCGCGAGGTGCACGACCTGGTCGAGAAGGCGCACCGCGCGGGTCTCGACCAGATCCGCCCCGGCACGCCGTACCTCGACTTCCACTTCGCGTCGATGCAGGTCGTCGCGCAGGGCCTGTACGACTGGGGCCTGCTGCCCGTGTCTGTCGACGAGGCGCTGTCGCCGCACGGTCAGCAGCACCGCCGCTACCTCGCGTGCGGCATCGGCCACCACCTCGGCCTCGACGTGCACGACTGCAGCCAGGCGCACTACGAGGACTACATGGGCGCCGACCTCGAGCCGGGCGTCGTGATGACGGTCGAGCCCGGACTGTACTTCCACGCGCACGACCTCACGCTGCCGCCCGAGCTGCGCGGCATCGGCGTGCGCCTCGAAGACGACATCCTCGTCACGCCCACCGGATCCGACGTGCTGTCGGACGCCCTCCCCGTCGACGCCGCGGGCATCGAGGAGTGGACGCAGCGGCACCGGGCAGCGCGATGACCCGGGGCAACGCGATGGCGTGGGACGCCGCGGTGACGGGGAGCGCGGCGGCGGCGGGGAAGGCGGGTGCTCGTTCAGACGAGAACCCGCCGGCCAGCGGCATCCTCTCCTCGGCGCAGCTGCGCCCGTTCCCGATCGACCGCGTGCGCATCGGCGACGACAGCGTCTTCGCGAGGGCGAAGAACCAGATGCTGCACCTGGCACGCGTGTATCCGGTCGATCGGCTGCTCGCGGTGTTCCGTGCGAACGCGGGGCTCGACACCCGTGGGGCCCTGGCTCCCGGCAACTGGGAGGACTTCGGTCACCCGCGCGAGCAGGCGTGGGGCGAGGCCGACTACCCGGGTCGCGAGAACGCGCAGACGGCGAACCTGCTGCGCGGGCACTACGCCGGCCACTTCCTCTCGATGCTCGCGCTCGCCTACGCGGGTGAGCGCGATGAGGCACTGCGCGCCAAGGTCGACGAGTTCGTCTCCGGTCTCGGCGAGGTGCAGCGTGCGCTCGCGGCGACCGGACGCTACTCGCACCCCGGCTTCCTGGCCGCCTACGGTGAATGGCAGTTCTCCCGCCTCGAGGACTACGCGCCCTACGGCGAGATCTGGGCGCCGTACTACACGACCCACAAGATCATGGCCGGTCTGCTCGACGCCTACGAGCTGACGGGCAACGTCGAGGCGCGGGACATCGCCGTGTCGATGGGGCACTGGGTCGCGCTCCGTCTGACCCGCCTCGAGCACGAGCGCATCCAGCGCATGTGGTCGCTGTACATCGCCGGCGAGTACGGCGGCATGAACGAGACGATGGCGCGGCTGAGCGTCGTGGCCGACGAGCCGCTGTTCCTCGAGGTCGCGCGGCTCTTCGATCAGGACCATCTGATCGAAGCCGGGGCCGAGCACCGAGACGTGCTGACCGACATGCACGCGAACCAGCACCTGCCGCAGCTCATCGGCTACCTGCACGAGTACGACCTCACCGGCGAGCGCCGCTACCTCGACGCGGTGCTGGGGCTCTGGGATCAGATCGTGCCCGGTCGCACCTTCGCGCACGGCGGCACCGGCGAGAGCGAGCTGTGGGGGCCGCCGGAGACGGTGGCTGGTGACATCGGCCACCGCAACGCCGAGACCTGCGCCACCTACAACCTGCTCAAGCTCGCCCGCCAGCTGTTCGCCCTCACGCGCGATCCGCGATTCATGGCCTATTACGAGCGCGGGGTGCTGAACCACATCCTCGCCTCGCGCCGCGATGTCGACTCCGACACGAGCCCCGAGGTCGCCTACATGTTCCCGGTGAACCCGGGCACGGTCGCCGAGTACGACAACATCGGCACGTGCTGCGGCGGCACCGGACTCGAGAACCACGTGAAGTACCAGGACACGGTCTTCTTCACCACGGCGGATGCTGCTGGTGTCGACGCGGGTGGTGCCGACGCGGATGGTGTCGATGCTGCTGGTTCCGACGTCGAGCTGTGGGTCAACCTCTTCGTGGCCGCGACGCTCGACTGGCGAGAGCAGCACGCGACGGTGCGGATGCAGACGACGCAGCCGCTCGGCGGCGTGACCGAGCTGACGATCGACGGCGACGCCGATTTCGCCGACGGCACGGTGCTGACGCTGCGCATCCGCGTTCCCGAGTGGGTGGCCGAGACGCCTGTGCTGCGCATCGGCGACGAGGTGATCACCGCTCCGATCGAATCCGGCTACCTGGTCGTGCGTCGGCCGTGGACCTCGGGTGAGGTGCTGCGCATCGAGACGCGCGCGTCGCTGCGCGCGGTGCCGACGATCGACGATCCGGCGCTCCAGTCGATCGAGTTCGGTCCGTCGGTGCTGGTCGCACGATCGGATGCGACGACCACCCTCGACCTCGCGCTCACGCAGCGGCGACGGCTCGACGGCTCGCTGCGCATCGATGACGCTCTGCGGGCCGACGAGGCCGAGGGGGCGTTGCGGGCCGACGGCGCCGTGCACATCGCCGGAGTGCGGTTCGAACCGGTCTGGACCGGGCGTGACGAGCGGTACCACATGTACGTGCGGGCATCCGGGGCCGAGGTCGGGTTCGTCGGCGCCGACACCGAGGTGCCGGTGCGCGTGCGACACGACGGCAGCTCTCTGCTCGACGACGTGTGGCGCGAGCCCGCTCC
>NZ_DALZXX010000227.1:0-2975 GCF_031988965.1 Microbacterium sp. | reverse complement strand
CGATGGCCACGACGGCCGAGAGCTGGGAGGGCGAGGCGGCCACGGCCGCGACGACGTTCTTCGCCCGCCAGGGCGAGGTGCTCGACGAAGCGGCGAGCAAGCTGAAGGACACCCAGCCCGAGTTCGACGCTCTCGTGCGCGGCATGCGCTCGTCGGCGAACCTCGCGACCGGCCTCATGGCCACGATCATCGACGCCTCGCTGATCGCGTGGGGGTGCTACGCCGTCGGCGGTGCCACCGCGGCCACCGGCATCGGAGCGATCATCGGCGGCATCTGCGGCACCGGAGCGGTCGGTGTCGCGGTGTACGCGCTCTACGAGCTGTTCACGCTCTGCCAGAACCTCTACGCGATGCTCGACGGGCTCACCAGCCTGATCGGTCTGGCCATGTCGTTCCTGCTCGCCACCGACACGCTCCCCCAGATCTCCTCCTACGACAACACCCAGGTGTGACCCGATGACGACTCCCGACGACTTCCGTTCCGTTCCGCCCACCGTCGCACCGGGCGGCGAGGACCCGACCCAGAAGCGCGTACTCGCGAGCTCGCAGTCCGGCAGCCTCCTCGACCTCGAGGCACGCGAACTGCTGGGTCGCTTCCAGCACGACCAGAACCTGCCGAAGGAGGTCCGCGAACGGGCCGGGCAGGCGCTGCGCGGGGACGGAACGCTGCGCGACGTGCTCGAGACACCGGCGTTCACGGAGATGCGCGAGGCCGCCGCGCGGCGGTTCCGCGAAGAGCTCGCGGCGATGAGCCAGGAGGAGAAGGACGAGATGGCACGCACCCTGCGCGAGCGCTTCTCTGGTCCGTTCGGCATGCCCGGCGCGGGATCGCCCTCGTGAGACGCCGCACGGGCGCGGCCCTTCTGACGCTCGGCGCTGCCGTCGTGGCGGGGCTCACGGGCTGCACCGCATCCCCCTCGACCGCCTCGCTGACAGTGACCTTCACCGACGGCGCCGAGCAGACCACCCAGGAGGTCTCGTTCAGCGACCTGGCGTGCCGCACCTCGAGCGTGAATCGGGTGTTCGTGAGCGAGTCCACTCTCAGCTCCGGCGAGAACGAGTTCCTCGCCAGCGCTCCCACCGACGGTCGCGACGCCTATGCGATCTCGTTCTGGTTCGGCGACTACTCCTTCGTATCGACGGCGAAGTTCGACGCCTCGGGCTCGACGGTCACCTTCGATGCGCTGCCCGGATTCGTGGCGGAGTCGCTGAACGGCGAGAGGGCGACGAGCGCCGGCGTCGAGGCGACGCTCGACGGAACGATCACCTGCAACTGATGACCGCCTGCCACTGATGACGACACACCGGGACCACCCGGTGCACCCGAGGGGGAACCATGGACACTCGCAAGATCTCGGTCTCGCACGACTCGGTGACCGCCGCGCTCACGTCGATCGAGGAGACGATCGACGTGATCGAGCAGGGTCTCGATCACCTCGAGTCGCGCGCCGCCGTGCTGCGGGCCAGCTGGGACGGCGAGGCCCGCGAGGCCTTCGACATCGCGCATGCGCGCTGGGATGAGTCGGTGCGGCAGCTCAACGCGATCGCACAGGCGATGAGCGCCGTCGCGCACTCGTCGAACTCCCGATTCCAGGATCAGGACCGGCGGGCGGCGCAGGTCTGGCAGGTCTGAGGTCGCTCACCCGACGAGCGGACCGCCGACCTTCCAGTACCCGAGGAACGACACGCGATCCTTCGCGATCCCGACCTCGGCGGTGAGGTGGCGGCGGATGCGCGTGGTGACGCCCGACTCCCCCGCCAGCCACACATAGAGGTCGGCGTCGTCGCGCAGCTCGTCCTGCCGCTCGTCGAGCCAGTCCCGCACCGCACGCTCCACACCGGAGTCCTCGCCGCTCCCCCGCGCGACGACCCGGATGCGCACGTTGGCGGGAGCATCCGCCGACACCACGTCGTCGGCGGGGTCATCGCACTCGAGGAACACGTCGGCCGAGGCATCCGGATCGAGTGAATCGAGGATGCCGCGCACGGCCGGGAACGCCGTCTCATCGGCGACGAGCATGAAGCGGCGCGCATCGCCCGGCTGCCAGTGCAGGCCGTACCCGGTCCACCCCATGCGCGCGTCGGGCCCGTTGACCACGAGGTGATCGCCGGGCTGCGCCGCCGCGGCCCACGCGGATGCCGGTCCTGCCGGCTCATGCAGATAGAAGTCGATGTCGATCTCGCCGGCATCCGCCCTGATCGCCGCCGGCGTGTAGGTGCGGAGCACGTTCCGTTCGTGCTCGGGCAGGGCCCGCCAGCGGGTGTACCAGTCGGACGGATGCGGGGTGGGTTCGTCGAGGAGTCCGAAGTCCGCGATGCTGCCGTCGGGCAGGGGCAGCACGACCTTGATGCGCTGATCCGTGCCCCACGCCGCGAAGTTCCGCAGGCTCTCCCCGGCGAGCGTCAGCCGCACGAAGCGCGGGCTCAGCATCGTTCGGCGGCGCACCTCCACGGGGAACGCGCTGTACGCCCAGGGGCGATCGGCCGTCACGATCTCGCTCACGACCGCACTCCCCTGTGCTCGGCACCGACCGCGGGCACGGACCCGCGCAGCGGCACCACGAGCGGTCCACCGGTGACCGGATCGGCGATCACCACGTTCTCGAGACCGAAGACCTCGTGCACGCGCTCGCTCGTGATCACCTCGTGCGGCGGTCCCTCGGCGACGATGCGTCCATCGCGCATGGCGATGATGTGAGTCGCGTAGCGGGCGGCGTGATTGAGGTCGTGCAGCACGGCGACGAGCGTGCGCCCCTGCGCGTTGAGATGCGCGAACAGCTCCATGAGCTCGACCTGATGCGCGACGTCGAGGAACGTGGTCGGCTCGTCGAGCAGCAGCAGATCCGTCTCCTGCGCGAGCACCATCGCCACCCACACCCGTTGGCGCTGCCCGCCGGAGAGCGCGTCGACCGGGCGCGCCCCCAGATCGGCGGTGCCGGTGGCCTCCAGCGCGTGCTGCACGGCCTGCTCGTCGG
>NZ_DALZXX010000226.1:0-2993 GCF_031988965.1 Microbacterium sp. | reverse complement strand
CTGGCGGTCGTAGGCCCCGGTCGCGACGATGAGGCGTCGCGCCCACGTGGTGCGGTCGGTGAGCGGCAGGGTGTCCGTGCCGCCGACAGCACTCGTGCGCAGCGCCAGCCGGTCGTCGAAGCCGTCGGTGCGCCACACCTGACGCCCGGCGAGATGCCGGATGCGACCGGATGCCACAGCCGCGGCGAGCCGGTCGCGCAGAGCGGTGTAGTGCGTCCAGTGATGGTGGCCCGTGCTCTCGGGGGCGGCGAAGTCATCGCGATGACGCTCATCGGGATGCCGCCAGTACTGCCCGCCGGTCTGACGCGCGGCGTCGATGAGCACGACCTGCAGTCCGTGCTCGGCCGCGACGACCGCCGCGCTGAGACCTGCGGGCCCGGCGCCGACGACCGCGACGTCGGCGAGGACAGGACCGGTCACAGGGATGCTCTGCTCGCTGGTCGGGATGCTCTGCTCAGTCACGCGAATCCTCCCCCGGAAGCTCGGTCATCGGATGCTCGGACTCCGGATGCTCGGACACCGGATGCTCCGACAACGGCAGCGGCTCGTCCGGATCGGAGCTGCGTACGTCCTGCCCGTCGCACGCCTCGACGAGGCAGGCCCGCTGACTGCGCACTCCGTCGACGGTCACGAGGCAGTCGAAGCAGACCCCGATGCCGCAGAACAGCCCGCGCGGGGCGTGGTCCCGCCGGGTCGTGCGCCACGACACGATGCCCGCACCGGCGAGCGCCCCGCCGATCGTCTGCCCCGGCGTGAACGGCACCGGCGCACCGTCGAACTCGATGCTGCGCACGGGTTGCGTCCCGTCGACGTGCGTCCGGTTCATGCGGCGGCGAGTCCTTCGAGTCGATCGGGGCGGAAGGGAGAGAGGTCGAGGTCGGTCGCCTCGGACCGGAGCGCCTGCGACAGCAGCTTGCCCGTGCCGACGGAGAGTCCGACGCCCGCGCCCTCGTGCCCGGCGGCGTGCCAGAGGCCCGGCAGTCGGGCATCCTCGCCGATGGCGGGGAGGTGGTCGGGGCAGTACGGGCGGAATCCCGAGTAGGCGCGCTGCACGCCCACGTCGCGCAGCGCAGGGAACAGGCCGAGGCCGCTCGTGGCGATGCGCGCGACCGCCTCGGCAGAGAACGACCGGTCGAATCCGACGCGCTCGCGGCTGGCGCCGAGCAGGATCGTGCCGCTCGGAGTGCCCTCGACGACCGGCGAGACCTGCAGCCCGGCATCCGAGCTCGCGACGTCGCCGACGTACTCGGCGGCGTAGACCTTGTGATGCACCGTGATCGGCACCGGCTCGGTGACCAGCACGAACCCTCGTCGGGGCAGCACCGGCAGGTGCACGCCCGCGAGGGCGGCGACCTCACCGCTCCAGGGTCCGGCGCAGTTGACGACGGCTCCGGCCGAGATGCGCCCGATCGAGGTGTCGACGCCCACGGCGCGACCGTGCTCGGTGACGATGCCGTGCACCGAGGTTCGCGTGTGCAGCTCGGCGCCGTGCTCGATCGCGAGGCGCAGCAGGTGATGCGTCGCGAGCAGCGGCTGCACCTGCGCGTCGTCGGGGTAGAACGCACCGCCGACGAGCGCGGGGTTGATGTACGGCTCGACCTCACGCAGGCCCGGGTTGTCGTCGATGATCTCGGCGCGGATGCCCAGTTCGCGCTGGTGCGCGACGAGCGCGGTGAGGCCCGCCATGCTCCCTGCGCTGCCGGCGACGACGAGACCGCCCTTGGATTCGAACTCCCACAGGCCGGCATGCTCGGCGAGATCCTCCCGCCACACGCGCTGCGAGTAGAGCGACAGCTCGAGCTCGGGGCCCACCTCCTTGTCGGAGACGAGGATGTTGCCCTCGCAGCGGCTGCTGGTTCCCGAGGCGATCGAACCGCGCTCGATCACGACGGTCCGGAGGCCGGATGCTGCGGCGAAATACGCCGTCGCGGCACCGACGACCCCCGCCCCGACGATCACGACGTCGGCGCGTGCTGTCGATCGACCCACTAGCCGTTCGCCTCCGCGGGGTGGGGTTCGCCCACCGTGTGACCCGACCAGTCGCCCTTCACGTGCTCGATGTGCGAGACCACGAGGTCGCGCGCACGCACCGCGTCTCGGGCCTCGATGGCATCCATGATCGTGTGATGCTCCTTGGCGGAGCTCGTGAGATGACCGCGCTCGTACAGCTCGGCGAGCCCGAAGAGGCGGGTCTGCGACCGCAGCGACTGGATCAGCTGCGTGAGCCTGGCGTTGCCCGCGTACTGCAGGATCGCCAGGTGGAAGTCGCTGTCGGCGCTCAGGTACTCGACCAGGTCGCCCCGCTCGGCCGCCGCGACGATGTCGTCGGCCTTGCCGCGCAGCTCGGCGAACGCGCTCTCGGGGATCAGCGGCGTCGCCTTCTCGACGGCCGGCGGCTCGAGGAACAGGCGCAGCTCGGTCACCTCGGCGAGGTCGTGCGACGACACCTCGGTCACACGGAAGCCGCGGTTCGGCATCGCGACGACGAGACCCTCCCGCACCAGGTCGAGCATGGCCTCGCGGATGGGCGTCGCGGAGGTGCCGAACTCCTCGCCGAGGCTCGGTGCCGAGTACACGCGGCCGGGCTGCATCTCACCGCTGATGATGGCCGAGCGCAGCGCACGGGTGACCGTGTCGCGAACGCTGGGCTGCTTGCTGAGCCGTACGAGGCTGCGGGTGTCAGTTCCGGACATCTGTGTTCCCTCTCCGAGGCGATGCATCAGCGCTCTGCGCCGACCTCAGGATCCGCGCCACCACGGCGAGATCCTCCCAGCTCATCCCGACGCCCGTGTAGACCGCCGGTCGAGCCTCGCGGCGCACGAAGGCACCCGCCACCAACTCTCGCAGATTCGTCACGGACTGCGCACCTGCCTGCCAGTCGGCGAGATCGCGGGCGTGCAGCAGGTTGCCGTTCTCGCGGAACGCCGAGGCCCTGGCCTCGACGACCAGATCGGCATCCGTCACCAGATCGGCGCCGAGCTCGCGGTGCGCGA
>NZ_DALZXX010000225.1:0-3031 GCF_031988965.1 Microbacterium sp. | reverse complement strand
TGGGAGCCGACACCGACGACCCGCATCCCCGCGGCGTGCGCGGCCTGGATGCCGGCCGCCGAGTCCTCGAAGACGACGCAGTCCTCAGGCTCGACTCCGACCAGCTTCGCACCGAGCAGGAAGCCCTCGGGGTCAGGCTTCGACGCGCTGACGTTCTCCGCCGTCACCGCGAGGGGCGGCACCGAGAGTCCGGCCGCCTGCATCCTGGCCGTCATGAGCCGCAGGTCCGCCGAGGTGACGATCGCGTGCGCGTGCTCCCGCAGGCTCGAGAGGAAGGTCGCCGCGCCGGCGATCTCGATCACGCCGTCGACGTCGCTCGCCTCACGCGCGAGCATGTCTCGGTTCTCGCTGAGGTTGATGGCGTGGTCGCGGTCGGGAAGCATGATCGCCATACTCTGGTGCCCCTGACGCCCGTGCACCACGCGGAGCACAGTCGCCGGATCGATCGCGTGGGGCTCCGCCCAGGCGAGCCAGAGCCGCTCCACCACAGCGGTCGAATCGACCAGGGTGCCGTCCATGTCGAGAAGGGCGGCGCGGGCGGAGATCGTCTCGGTCATCGTTTCAGCGTAGCGCCGGGATTCGAGGATCCATCGAGTGCGTGCTCCGTACGCGCGGAGATGCCCACGGCGCGGGCGCGACCCGACATACTTCAAGAAGAATCCTCGGAAGGGGGAGCCATGAAAGCCATCAGTGCGAAGGCCATGGATGTTCTGCGGCAGCTGCGTGGCCCCGACACGGCCGACGCCGTCTTCGAGGCGACAGCCCTCATCGTCGGCACCGTCTTCCTGCTCGTGGGGTTCGCGGTGGCCTTCCCCGTGTTCTGGGGGCGTGAACTCGCCATCAGCGGCCCCGGGTCGATCGGCGTGTTCGCCGCGATCGGCGGGGCCGTGACCGCGATCCTCGCGTTCGCAGCCGGGCGCTTCGCGGTTCGGCCCGGCGAGATCGATCCGACTGCGGTGCGCGACGGCTTCAGCGTTCCGGGTGACCGGCTGCGCTGGTACGACCTCGCGGCCATCGCGTTCGCGCACGCCGCGATCGCCTATCTCGGGTGGATCGGAATCGCCGAGCTCCTCGAACGCAGCTTCACCGGCGCGCCCGTCTTCGCCTTCCCCGGGGCCGTGCTCGTGGCCGTCGCCTTCGCTCTCACCGCGTACGTCTCGTTCCTCAGCTCGGTGGCGCTGACGCCCGTGGTGCTGTCGCTCGTGCTGGCGGTCTTCCTGGTCGTCGGTGCATTCGCGGCGATGCTCGCGTCCAGCGACGTGGACTGGTGGAGAGACAACCTCTCGGCTCTGGGAATGAGCAGCAACAGTGCGTCTCTCGCCTTCAATCTCACCCTCATCATCGCCGGCATCATGGTGACGACGATCGCACGCTACGCCACGGCCGGGCTGCCCGCGTCCGCTCCGCAGGACCGGCGTGGCCGCACCGTCGTTCGTGGCGGGCTCATCCTCATGGGGATCTTCCTCGCGTGCGTCGGCGTCTTCCCGGTCGACGAGTTCTTCCTCGTGCACAACTCCGTCGCCACCGGCATGGTCGTGGTGTTCGCCGTCGTCGTGGTGGGCCTGCCCTGGTTCCTGCCCACGATCCCGAAGGTCTTCGTCGCGTTCGGATGGGCCTTCGTGCTGGTGATCGTCCTGCTGGCGGTGTTCTTCGCGACGGGGTACTACAACCTGACGGCCGTCGAGCTCATCGCGGCGGTGCTGATCTTCAGCTGGATCATCGTGTTCCTGCGCACCGCAGGTTCCGTCGTGTCGGTGGACGGACGCGAGCCCGTCCGATCGTGATCGTCAGCCTGCGTCGGCGGCGTGCAGCGGCTGCGTCGCCTGCGAGGTGCGCTGCAGCGCATCGACCGTGGCGTCGTGGCGTCGCTGCCCGATTCCGACGAACAGGCAGTCGACGACCGCGAGCTGGGCGATGCGGCTGACCATCGCCCCCGCGCGCAGTCGAGGCTCGCGTGCGTGCGTCAGCAGCGCATGATCGGCGTCGGCGGCGAAGGGGGAGGCCGCATTCCCGGAGATGGCGATCGTGACGCTCCCCGCCGAGCGCGCCGACTGCAGGAACGTCACGGTCTCGCGAGTGGTGCCGGAGTGGGAGAGTCCGATCGCCACGGAACTGCGAGATCCCAGCGCGGCGACCGCCGTGGCCTCATGCGAGTCCGAGGCGACCACGGCGAGCCGCCCGATGCGCAGGAGCTTCTGGCCGAGGTCGGCAGCCACCAACCCGCTCGCGCCGACTCCGAAGAGGACGATCCGGTCGGCGACGTCGACGGCCTCGACCGCTCGCGCCAACGCGTCGTAGTCGAGGGCAGCGATCGTCTCTTCGATCGCGAGCAGTTCGAGGGCGGCGATCTTCGCGGTCGCCTGGCGCAGCGAATCCGCGGCGGAGATCTCCGAGCCGAACCCCGAGGAGGCGCGGAACTGGGCCGATTCGCGACCGAGCTCGGCCGCCACCGCCCTGCGCAGAGTGGCATAGCCGTCGATCCCGATCGCGCGGCAGAAGCGGATCACGGATGCGACCGAGGTCTCGCACGTCGTGGCCAGCTCGGTGATGGTGCTGTCGACCACGATCGAGGGCGTCTGCGCGATGACTCGGGCGATGCGGGCGAGTGACGGCGGCAGGGTGTCGCTCGCCGCGGCGATCGTCGTCTGGACGCTCATCGGTCTCCTGCCCTGTCGCGTGTGAACAATTCTTTCATAAAGGCATGCCCGTGCGTAGACTATTTTCATGCCTACCGATTCCGCCGTGCTCGCCGTCGATCTCGGCAAATCGCGGTGTCGTGCGGTCCTGTTCGATTCCGAACGCCGTCTCGTGTTCGATGGTGCCGGGGCTCCGGGACTCGCAGCGCGAGACGGCGTCGCGGCAGCGCTCGCCGCTGTCCTGCCCGCGCTCGACGGCGTCCGCACCTCCTCGAGCGCGTTGTTGACCGCCGTCTCCGTGGGGGCCGCAGGCGCCTGGGCAGCGCCCGCCGCGGCTGCCGAATTCGCACATCGGGTCGCCACCGCAGCCGGAGTCCGCTCCGTCGTCGCCTCGG
>NZ_DALZXX010000224.1:1783-3059 GCF_031988965.1 Microbacterium sp. | reverse complement strand
GTGGGAGACGGCGGCGCTGTTCCGCTCGTGGCGACCCGACCTGCCGCTGCTCGCCGAGACGAGCGGCAAGAACGCGATCGTGATCACGGCCTCGGCCGACCTCGATCTCGCCGTCGCCGATCTCGTGCGCAGCGCGTTCGGTCACGCGGGGCAGAAGTGCTCGGCCGCGTCGCTCGCGATCCTCGTGGGCCCGGTCGGTCGCTCCCAGCGGTTCGCCCGACAGTTGGCGGATGCCACACGCTCGCTGCACATCGGCGGGCCCGACGATCCGCTCGCCGAGGTCGGACCGGTGATCGAGCGCCCCCAGGGCAAGCTCGCGTGGGCGCTCACCGAGCTCGAGGGTGAGGAGCGGTGGCTCATCGAGCCCGCGGTCGCGGCCGACGACCCGAGCGGACGTCTGTGGCGACCCGGCATCCGCGTGGGGGTGCAGCCGGGATCGCGATTCCACACCGAGGAGTTCTTCGGGCCCGTGCTCGGCGTCATGCACGCGCCGACGCTCGAGCGTGCGATCGAGATGCAGAACGCTGTCGCCTACGGTCTGACCGCCGGGCTGCACACGCAGGACCCTGCCGATCTCGAGCGGTGGCTCGACACGGTGCAGGCGGGCAATCTCTATGTCAACCGCGGCATCACCGGGGCGATCGTGCAGAGGCAGCCCTTCGGCGGCTGGAAGCGATCGTCGGTAGGTCCCGGCGCGAAGGCCGGCGGTCCGAACTACCTGATCGGCCTGGGCAGCTGGCGCTCGAAGGTGACGGGACCGGCCTCGAGCACCCTGCATCTGCGTGGACTCGACTCGCGCATCACCGAACTCATCGAGGCGGCCCAGCCCTCGCTCACGTACGAGGCTTTCGAGTGGCTCCGACGGTCGGCGCTGTCGGACGCGCTCGCCTGGGACCGCGAGTTCGGCCAGGTGCGCGACGTGTCGCACCTGGGCGTCGAGCGCAACCTCTTCCGCTACCGACCGGTGCCGGTCGAGATCAGGGCGACGGCGGATGCCGGATGGCAGGAGCTGCTGCGCGTGGTCGTGGCGGCCGTGCGTGCCGGCGCAGGGTTCGTGCTGTCGACCCCGGTCGGGCTGCCGCCCGAGGTGAGGCGCGCGCTCGGTGACCTGAGTGCGACGGTCTTCATGGAGAGCGACGACGAGTGGATCGAGCGGATGCGTCGGCGCACGGCATCCGGGGGAGTGCTCGACGCCCTCAGCGACGAGCCGCACCCCGACCGCGTGCGCCTCGTCGGATCCCGGGAGTCGGTGGCGGCGCTGCACCGCGCGCTCGCC
>NZ_DALZXX010000224.1:0-1722 GCF_031988965.1 Microbacterium sp. | reverse complement strand
GCGATCTACGACGGAGAGGTCACCTCCGCCGGTCGCATCGAGCTGCTGCCGTTCGTGCACGAGCAGGCAATCGCGATCACCGCGCACCGGTACGGCAACCCCGACGACTGGAGTGCCGCAGTCATCTGAGCCTGCCGGAACGGGCGGCATCCGGGGTCGATTTCGCACCGGCGCCGGTTGGCGGGGTCGATTTCGCACCGGAAAGGGCGGTTGTCGGTGCGTTTCTGGCCGCGCCTGCGGCGGAGGGGCCTTCTTGGCCCTGGCTGGGGTGGGGAGCGCTTCCGTCAGGGCTGGCGGGGTCGATTTCGCACCCGCGCCGATTTGCGGGGTCAGTTTCGCACCGGAAAGGGCCGATTCGGGTGCGTTTCTGGCCGCGTCTGCGGTGGAGGGGCCTTCTTGGCCCTGGCTGGGGTGGATGGGGGCGAGAGGGGGGATGGGGGGCGCAAGGCGCACTGCCGCCGCGCGAACCGGGAAGGTGTGTCAAAGATTCTTGACACGGCGGATGCCCGGGCGTAGCCTCATGTCAAGAATCTTTGACACAGGAGGCATCATGGTCTACGAAGAGCGCAACGCCTGGGCGGGTCTCATCGTCGGCGTCCTCGTGATCGGCGGATACGTCGTGTCAGTGCTGCAGCAGGCGTCCGGCCGACCGGTGACCGAGGTCGGCCGGCTCCCGCCGATGCTGTGGACGATCGGCCTCGGCATCGTGGCCACGATCGTGATCAGCATCGTGTGGGGGATCATCGCCGGTGCGAAGGATCCCGACGGTGTCGGGAAGTCCGACGTCCGCGACCGCGACATCAGCCGCATGGGCAGCCGTGTCGAACAGGCCTTCGTCGTCATCGCCGGGCTCGGGGTGATCGCCCTGTGCGCCGTCGGCGCCGACGTCTTCTGGATCGCGAACACCATGTTCGCCGGGTTCGCCGTCGCGGCGATGGTCGGCAGCGTCGCGCGGGTCGTCGCCTACCGGCGAGGTCTCGTCTGATGGTCAAGCCCACCCTCGTCTCCAACCGCATCCGCGTGCATCGCGAGGCCGCGGGACTCACGCAGGCCGAGCTCGCACGCAGCATCGGCGTGACCAGGCAGACCCTCATCGCGATCGAGCAGGAGAAGTACTCGCCGACGCTCGAACTCGCCTTCCAGATCGCCCGCGCCTTCGGGGTCGGGCTCGACGATCTCTTCCAGTACCCCGAACCGACCGTGAAGGATGCCTGAGATGAGCGACACGAACCCCGTCGGCACGACACCGACCGGCACCATGCCCGCCTGGCGCCGCGAGACCTACGGTCCGGCAGACGGAGTCCGCCTCGAGCAGATCCCCGTGCCGGTTCCGCGACGCGGAGAGGCGCTGCTGCGTGTGCAGGCCACCGCGCTGAATGCCGGCGACGTGCGGCTCATGCTCGGAGACCCTCTGCTGGTGCGCCCGGTGTTCGGCCTCACGAAGCCGAAGCATCCCGTGCGCGGGATGGAGGTCGCCGGTGAGGTGGTCGCCACCGGCCCGGCCGTCATCGGAGCCGAGGTCGGTGAGACGGTCGTGGGCGAGCTCGTCGGCGGCGGCGGACTCGCCGAGTACGTGGCGGTGCCGGCATCCCGCCTCGTGCCCATCCCGCCCGGTGTGAGCGCCGAGGCAGCGGCGTGCCTTCCGGTCGCCGGCGGCACGGCCTGGCAGGCGCTCGACCTCGCCGGGGTGGGAATCGGAGCAGGCGACGACGGACGGGCTGC
>NZ_DALZXX010000223.1:0-3178 GCF_031988965.1 Microbacterium sp. | reverse complement strand
GACGCGCCGTATCCCCGAGCTGACCGAGAAGCGGCCGGCGCTCGTCGCGCAGCTGCATCCGAGCACGGCCCGGCGCCACGGCATCGCCGACGGCGACGGCATCCGCCTGTCGAACTCCCGCGGGACCGTGCGGGCGCGCGCGGAGCTGACCCACGACATCCGTCCGGACACCGTGTTCCTGCCCTTCCACTACCCCGATGCCGAGAGCGCGAACCTGCTCACGAGCGATCGCGTCGACCCGCACTCGGCGATGCCCGAGTTCAAACGGGCGCTGGTGCAGGTCAGCGCAGTGTGAGCCGGAGAGCGTCGGTCTGCCGCGCGGGTCAGGCCTCGGGCTCGCCCGAGAGGATGCCGCGCAGCCAATCGCGCGCCTCGACGAACACCTCGTCGTCGTACCGGTCCGGGTACTGCACGATCTGACGGTCGGCCCGCGGGTACGACCCGAGGAAGACCACGCGCGGGCTGAACCGGCGGATGCCGAGCAGGGCGTCGGCCATGCGCTCGTGCTCGATGTGCCCGTCGGCGTCGATCACGAAGCGGTAGCGGCCGAGCTCGTCGCCGATCGGACGCGACTGGATGAGCGACAGGTTGATGCCGCGGGTCGAGAACTGCTCGAGCATCTCGAGCAGCGATCCCGGGTGGTCGTTCGGCAGCTCGACGATCAGCGAGGTCTTGTCGGCGCCGGTCGGGGCAGGGGCCGTGGTGGTGCGAGTGACGAGCACGAAGCGTGTGACGGCCTGGGCGTTGTCACCGATCCCCTCGGCCAGCACATCGACATCGAGGTGCGCCACGACGCCGGGTGCGGCGATGGCCGCCTGTGCGGGAAGCGAGCCGTCGAGCATGCCGACCGCCGAGGCGACGTTGCTGGCCGCGGGCACGTGCGAGTGGGTCGGCAGGTTCGCGCCGAGCCAGCCGTGGCACTGCCCGTACGCCACGGGATGCGCGGCGATGACCTTGACGTCTGCGAGCGTCGTGCCGCGCGGCGCCACGAGCACGAAGTTCACGGGCACCAGGTATTCGCCGATGATGCGCAGGCCCGGCAGAGTGGCCAGAGCATCCTGCGTGGTCGAGACACCGCCCTCGATCGAGTTCTCGATCGCGATCATCGCGGCGTCGCTGCGCCCTTCGAGCACGTCGGCGAGCGCCTCGCCGACGTTGTGCACCGCACGTCGGTCCTGACCGCGCGCGTCGGCGACCTGATCGAGCGCCGCCTCGGTGAACGTGCCGGCGGGGCCGAGATAGCTGTAGGTGCGGCGTTCAGTCACGCGTTTCACCTTAGGGCACCGGCTGGGGACAGAAGATGCGCGGATGCCGAGATGGGGGCAGACTGTGTGCATGACCAGCCGCGCCGGCCTTCCCGCCGAAGAATCCGATCTGATCGATGTCGACGAGCTGATCGCCGCCTACTACGATCGCGTCCCGAACCCCGACGTCGCCGCCGAGCGCGTCGCCTTCGGCACGAGCGGCCATCGAGGCTCCTCACTCTCGAACAGCTTCAACGAGAACCACATCCTGGCCACCACCCAGGCGATCGTCGACTACCGGGCGGGCCAGGGCATCACCGGCCCGCTGTTCCTCGGTCGCGACACCCATGCCCTGTCGCTGCCGGCGGAGCGCAGCGCGATCGAGGTTCTCGTCGCGAACGGCGTCGACGTCCGTGTCGACGCGCGCGATGCGTGGGTGCCGACGCCCGCGCTCAGTCACGCGATCCTCACCTACAACCGCGACCTCGCACCGGATGCTCCCGGCCGCGCCGACGGCATCGTCGTCACCCCGTCGCACAACCCGCCGCGCGACGGCGGCTTCAAGTACAACCCTCCGCACGGCGGACCGGCCGACACCGACGCGACCGGCTGGATCGCCGACCGTGCGAACGAGCTGATCGCCGCCGGCCTGGTCGATGTGAAGCGCGAGCGCTTCGCCGACGTCGACTGGGACGCCATCCCCGGCTACGACTTCCGTGACGCCTACGTGCGCGACCTCGCGACCATCATCGACATCGACGCGATCCGCGAGGCAGGCGTGCGCATCGGCGCAGATCCGCTCGGCGGAGCATCCGTCGAGTACTGGGCGCTCATCAAGGAGGTCTACGACCTCGACCTGACCGTCGTGAACCCCGAGGTCGATCCGACCTGGCGCTTCATGACGCTCGACTGGGACGAGAAGATCCGTATGGATCCGTCGTCCCCCTCGGCCATGGCCTCGCTGGTCGCCAAGAAGGGCGACTTCGACGTGCTCACGGGCAACGATGCGGACGCCGACCGCCACGGCATCGTCACCCCCGACGCCGGGCTGATGAACCCGAACCACTACCTCGCGGTCGCGATCGACTACCTGTTCTCGCACCGCGCCGAGTGGCCGCGCGACGCCGCGATCGGCAAGACGCTCGTGTCGTCGATGATCATCGACCGCGTCGCCGAGTCGCTCGGACGCCGCCTGCTCGAAGTGCCCGTCGGATTCAAGTGGTTCGTGCCGGGTCTGCTCGACGGCTCGGTGGCGTTCGGCGGCGAAGAGTCGGCCGGAGCATCCTTCCTGCGCAAGGACGGCACGGTCTGGTCGACCGACAAGGACGGCATCCTGCTGTGCCTGCTCGCGGCCGAGATCATCGCCGTGACCGGCAAGAGCCCGTCGGAGCGGTACGCCGAGTTGGAAGAGGCGTTCGGCGCCTCGGCCTACCAGCGCGTCGACGCACCGGCCACGCCCGCGCAGAAGGCGACGCTCGGCAAGCTGGCTCCGGATGCCGTCTCGGCGACCACCCTCGCGGGTGAGGAGATCACGGCCAAGCTATCGCACGCTCCCGGGAACGGCGCCGCGATCGGCGGCCTCAAGGTGCAGACCGAGCACGCCTGGTTCGCCGCCCGCCCGTCGGGCACCGAAGACGTCTACAAGCTGTACGCCGAGAGCCTGCGCGGCCCCGAGCACCTCGCCGAGGTGCAGGCCGAGGCCCGCGCCGTGGTGTCGGCCGCGCTCGGCAGCTGAGTCGGCGCTGACGCTCACCTTCTGACCCCGCGCGCTCACCTTGCCTGCGGCGTGCGGGGTCGAAAACGCACCCGAAACGGCGCTCTCCGGTGCGAAAGTGACCCCGCACGGGCGGTGGCAGGGTGCCGAGGCACGGGCGGGCGACCGTCGAGAGCCGCACCTTGACGCCCCGCCGACCCCCGTGTCACACTACTGTGAC
>NZ_DALZXX010000222.1:0-3190 GCF_031988965.1 Microbacterium sp. | reverse complement strand
CCGCCGCCCCCGCGACGGCACTCGCCATCAACATGCACCTCGTCTGGACCGGCGTGGCCAAGGTCTTCTCCGATCGCGGCGTGCCCGGTCTCGAGTTCGTGCAGGACGGCGCCGTCGCCGGCGAGGTGTTCGCCTTCGGCATCAGCGAGGGCGGCAACGACCTCGTGCTGTTCGGAAGCGACACGGATGCCGCGCCTACCGCGGACGGCGGCTACGCCTTCACCGGCACCAAGATCTTCACCTCGCTCGCTCCCGTCTGGACGAAGCTCGGACTGCACGGGCTCGACACGACGAGCCCCGACGCCCCGAAGCTCGTGTTCGCCTTCGTCGAGCGCACCGATGCGGTCGTCACCGGCGACGACTGGGACCCCCTCGGCATGCGCGGAACGCAGAGCAGGACCACGCGCCTGAACGGAGCCACCGCGGATGCCGCGCACGTGGTGCGCCGCATCGATCCCGGTCCGAACCCCGACCCGATCGTCTTCGGCATCTTCTCGGTCTTCGAGATCCTGCTCGCCTCGGTGTACACCGGCATCGCCCGACGCGCGCTCGATCTCGCGGTCGAGACCGCCCAGAAGCGCCGCTCGAAGAAGACGGGCGCCGCCTACAGTCAGGACCCCGACATCCGCTGGCGCATCGCCGACATGGGCCTCGCGTACGACGCGCTTCCCCCGCAGATCGCCGCGCTCGCGCGAGACGTCGACGAGCGGGTCGACAACGGCGCCCGCTGGTTCACACTGCTCTCGGGCGTCAAGCACCGCGCCATCACGATGTCGAAGCACGTCGTCGACCAGGCGATGCTCGTCGCGGGCGGCGGCTCGTACTTCTCGTCGAACGAACTCTCCCGGCTGTACCGCGACGTGCTCGCGGGCGCGTTCCACCCGTCCGACCCCGAGTCGGCGCACGCCACCGCGGCGAGCGCGTGGCTGGGCCCACTCGACGCCTGATCGCAGTATTCTGCGGTTTCCCCGCCACAGAACTGAAAATTCTGCGGAATCGGTTGAAGAGAGGCCGTTCCGGTGCGAGGATCGCATCATGCCGTCCTCGAAGAAGCACCCTCCGTTGGATGACGTCGCGAAGACGATCATCGAGCTGCTCCAGGAGGACGGGCGACGCTCGTACTCCGACATCGGACGAGAGGTCGGCCTGAGCGAGGCCGCCGTCCGGCAGCGCGTCCAGCGTCTCACCGAGTCCGGCGTGATGCAGATCGTCGCGGTCACCGACCCGATGCAGCTGGGCTTCCCCCGGCAGGCCATGATCGGCATCCGCGTCTCCGGTGACACCCGGGTCGTCGCCGAGGCCATCGCCGAGATCCCCGCGATCGACTACGTCGTGATCACGGTCGGATCCTTCGACATCCTCGCGGAGGTCGTGTGCGAGGACGACGAAGACCTGCTCGCCCTGATCAACGACAGCATCCGCCCGATCGACGGGGTTCTGTCGACCGAGACCTTCATCTACGCCAAGCTGCAGAAGCAGCTCTACAACTGGGGGACCAGATGAGCACGCAACGCACGACACCGTCCGAGGCCGAACTCCAGGCGATGGCCAAGGACCACCTGTGGATGCACTTCACACGCCAGTCCACGATGGAGAAGAGCGGCGTGCCGATCATCGTCAAGGGTGACGGGCACCGCATCTGGGACTCGAAGGGCAAGGAGTACTTCGACGGGCTCGCGGGCCTGTTCGTCGTCAACGCCGGGCACGGACGACGTCGCCTCGCCGAGGCCGCGGCGACACAGGCATCCGAGCTCTCCTTCTTCCCGCTGTGGTCGTACGCGCACCCCGCGGCGATCGAGCTCGCCGACCGGCTCGCCGCCGAGGCGCCGGGCGACCTCAACCGTGTCTTCTTCTCCACGGGCGGCGGCGAGGCCGTCGAGACCGCGTTCAAACTCGCGAAGCACTACTGGAAGCTGCAGGGCAAGCCCACCAAGCACAAGGTCATCTCGCGCTCCGTGGCCTACCACGGCACCCCTCAGGGCGCCCTCGCGATCACCGGCATCCCGGCGATGAAGTCGATGTTCGAGCCGGTCACCCCCGGCGGCTTCCGGGTGCCGAACACCAACTTCTACCGCGCGGCCGAGATGGGCGGCCCGAGCGACGACCTCGAGGCCTTCGGCCGCTGGGCCGCCGACCGCATCGAGGAGATGATCCTGTTCGAGGGCGCAGACACCGTCGCGGCCGTCTTCCTCGAGCCGGTGCAGAACTCGGGCGGATGCTTCCCGCCCCCTCCCGGGTACTTCGCCCGGGTGCGCGAGATCTGCGACCGCCATGACGTGCTGCTCGTCTCGGACGAGGTCATCTGCGCGTTCGGTCGACTCGGCCACACCTTCGCGTGCACCGGTCTCGGCTACGTGCCCGACATGATCACGTGCGCCAAGGGCATGACCAGCGGTTACTCGCCGATCGGCGCCACCGTCATCAGCGACCGGATCTACGAGCCCTTCTCGAAGGGCGACGTGTCGTTCCCGCACGGCTACACGTTCGGCGGACACCCTGTCTCGGCGGCGGTCGCGCTCGAGAACCTCGCGATCTTCGACGAGGAGGGGCTCAATGAGCACGTGCGCGAGAACTCGCCGCTGTTCCGCGCCGAACTCGAGACCCTGCTCGATCTGCCCATCGTCGGCGACGTACGCGGCGACGGCTACTTCTTCGGCATCGAGCTGGTGAAGGACAAGGGCACGAGAGAGACGTTCGACGACGACGAGTCCGAGCGGCTGCTGCGCGGCTTCCTCTCCCCCGCGCTGTTCGAGGCCGGGCTCTACTGCCGCGCTGACGACCGTGGAGATCCCGTGATCCAGCTCGCGCCACCGCTCACGGTCGGTCCCGCCGAGTTCCGCGAGATCGGGCAGATCCTGCGCGGCGTGCTCTCCGAGGCGCAGTCGGTGCTCTGACCCGGGCGCACTGATCCGGGTGCATGACCCGGAAGCTCTGACTCAACCGGATGCCGCGGTGCGCCGCCTCGCGAGAAGCGCGAGGTGCAGAGCCGCGATCGTCTCGCCGTCATCGAGATCGGCGCCCAGCAGATCGCCGATCACCGTGAGGCGCTGATAGAACACCGACCGCGACAGGTGGCTCGCCGCCGCTGCCGCCGAGCGGTTGCCCGGGTGGGCGACGAGGGCCGCGAGCACGTCGAGCAGGTCGCCGCGGCGCTCCCTGTCGTAGCGGATCAGCGGCGCCAGCATCCGCT
>NZ_DALZXX010000221.1:0-3198 GCF_031988965.1 Microbacterium sp. | reverse complement strand
GTCTGCCACGGCGACGCCTGCATGCCCAACACACTGCTCGACGACGAGGGCCGCCCGCTCGCGCACGTCGACCTCGCCGCGCTCGGCACGGCCGACAGATGGGCCGACATCGCCGTGGCCTCGATGAGCACCGAGTGGAACTTCGGCCCGGGGTGGGCGGACGTGCTCATCGAGGCGTACGGTGTCGCCCCCGACCGGGAGCGACTCGACTACTACCGTCGGCTCTGGAACGAGACCTGATCGGGCGTCATCACGCGCTGACCGGGGCCTCGGCCTCCGGCTCCTCATGGAGCGTCACCCGGATCTCGGCGATCCGACGGCGGTCGACGGCCGTCACGCGGATCGTGCCACCGGGCACCTCGACCGAGTCACCGACCACGGCGAGGCGGCCGAGCATCTCGGTCACGAAGCCCGCGACCGTGTCGGAGGCCCCGCGCGGCAGGTCGATGCCGGTGATCTCGGCGAAGTCCTGCAGGTTGAGACGACCGTCGAGTGCGCCGCCGGCATCCGGCATCCGCTCTTCGGTGTCGTACTCGTCGAAGATCTCGCCGACGACCTCCTCCACGAGGTCCTCGAGGGTGACGATGCCGTCGGTGCCGCCGTACTCGTCGACGACCACGGCGATCTGATGCCCTGCGGCGCGCATGCGCGTCAGGGTCGGCAGCACGCCCGCGGTCGACGGCACGTACTCGACCGGTCGCATGAGTCCGAGCACCGATCGGGTCGGGTCCTCTGCGGCGGCCTCGAACAGATCGCGCACGTGCACGAAGCCGACGATGTCGTCGAGCGAGGCGTCGATCACGGGATAGCGCGAGAACGGCAGCTCCCGCACCTGCACGATCGCCGCCGCGAGCGTCGCCGCACCGTCGAGCGCGACGACCTCAGGGCGGGGGCGCATGACCTCGCTGACCTGGCGGCCGCGCAGCGACAGCACGTCGTCGAGGATGCGGCGCTCGTCGTCGGGCAGGCTCTGGTGCGTCGCCACGATGTCACGCAGCTCTTCGTCGCTGAGCTCGTCGGCGGTCTTGTGCGGGTCGCCGCCGAGCAGGCGCACGAGCGCGTTGGTCGAGATCGAGAGCAGCCAGATCACCGGACGCATGACCGTGGCGAAGCCGTCGAGCACCGGCGCGACCGCATAGGCGAACTGCGCGTTGCGCTGGATCGCCAGGCGCTTGGGCACGAGCTCGCCGAGCACGAGCGACAGGTACGCGATCACGAGCGTCAACAGCACGGTAGCGAGCGTCATCGCCAGAGCGGGCGCCACGCCGAGGTTCTCGAGCAGCGGTGCGACCGACGGGGCGATCGACGTCGCACCGTATGCCGCCGAGGCGAACCCGGCGACGGTGACGCCGATCTGCACCGCCGACAGGAAGGTGTTGGGGTTGCGGGCCAGGCCGGCCACCTTCTCGCCGCGCTTGCCACGGGCGGCGATCGCGTTGAGCTGGCTCTCGCGCAGCGTGACCAGGGCCATCTCGGTGGCGGCGAACACGCCACCGACGAGGACGAAGACGAACACCAGTGCGATGTTCAGTGCGAGGTCGCCCATCAGCGGGTCACCTCACGAGGTGCGGGGGCGCCCGAGGTCATTCGGGCGCCGGGTCTGTCAGGGTCTGCGGACGCGTCGGATCGGCGCGAGGTGTTCACGAGTGTTCCTTTTCGGTGTCGGTGGTGAGCGGTGCAGAGGTGGAGGAGGAGTCTTCGAGCGCGTCGCGCTTGTCGTCGCGGCGTGTCTTCATGAGGCTCGCGACGGTGGCGACGGCGATGGTGGCGCCGATGAACACGAGCGAGAACCAGATCGGGATCTCGGGAGCCCACAGCATCGGCTCGCCGCCGTTGATGAACGGCAGCTCGTTGACGTGCATCGCGTGCAGCACGAGCTTGACGCCGATGAAGGCGAGGATGACCGCGAGGCCCTGGGCGAGGTACACGAGGCGCTGCAGCAGACCGCCGATGAGGAAGTACAGCTGGCGAAGACCCATGAGCGCGAAGGCGTTGGCCGTGAAGACGATGTACGCCTCTTCGGTCAGGCCGTAGATCGCGGGGATCGAGTCGACCGCGAAGATGAGGTCGACGAAGCCGATCGCGATGATCACGAGGAACATCGGGGTGAAGAACCGCTTGCCGTCGCGCTTCACCGTGAGACGGTCACCGTTGTACTCGTCGCTCACGGGCAGGATACGGCGCACGAAGCGCATGAACCGACCGTTCGCCGGGTTGTGGTCACCCTGCGCGAAGGCCTGGCGGTACGCGAGGAACAGCAGCAGGGCGCCGAAGAGGTAGAAGATCCAGGAGAAGTTCTCGATCAGCGTGGCGCCCAGGGCGATGAATCCACCGCGCATGATCAGCGCGATCACGATGCCGATCATCAGCACCTTCTGCTGATACATCCGCGGCACGGCGAAGCCGGTCATCACGATCAGGAAGACGAAGAGGTTGTCGATCGACAGCGCCTTCTCGGTGAGGTAGCCGGCGAAGTACTCGCCGCCGTACGTCCATCCCGAGACCGTGCCGATGCCGACGCCGAACAGCAGCGCGAGGCCGATGTAGAAGGCCGACCAGCGGGCGGACTCGCCGATGGTGGGCTCATGCGGCTTTCGCACGTGGGCGAAGAACTCGTACACGAAGAAGGCGATCGTGACGGCGATCGTGATGATCCACACGAGGGGGGTGATGTTCAAGAGGGTCTCCAGAAGACGTAGGCGTGACGATGTCGACGCCAAGGTCTTCTCCATCCTCGAGAACGAGGACCGGGGACCCGGGATGCAGGGACATCCGTAATGACGAGCCGCCCGTGGTGGAGTACTCCCCTTGGGTTCGCTCCATGCTAGCGAATACATCGGCACTCCAGCTATGAGAAAGCTGAGTATGACCTGGGGGTCGGTCAGGGGTTCAGTCAGGGGTCCAGTCAGGCCGTCGGGCCGAGGATGAAGTTCCACGCCCCCGTCAGCACGGCGGCCGCGATCGCGACCGCGGGGATGAGCGCAGCGATGACCACGAGCACGGTGTCTCGTCGATCCCAGGTCGATTCGCGCGCCCACGAGCGCGGTCCGGTGCCGCCGAAGCCGCGTGCCTCCATCGCCGTCGCGAGCGACGATCCGCGTCTGATGGCCAGCACGAACAGTGCGAACGCCATTCCGAACGCGCGGCGCACGCGTCCCTGGTCGGCGACACCGCGTGCCCGTCGCGCCAGCGCCAGCG
>NZ_DALZXX010000220.1:0-3232 GCF_031988965.1 Microbacterium sp. | reverse complement strand
TCTGCCGCCCCGCCTGCGCTGCAGCCCCGCCTGTGCGGGGTCGATTCCGCACCGGGGACCTGCGCGGGGCCGATTCCGCACCGGGGATCGCGGTTTCCGGTGCGAAATCGACCGCGCCTGAACGCGCCGGTACGAAATCGACCCCACACGGTGGCCGTCTGAGCGAGTAAACGACCGCACATCCCCGCGGGGTCAACTTCGCACCGCAGAACGCGGTTTCCGGTGCGAAATCGACCCCACCTGAACGCGCCGGTGCGAAATCGACCCCGCACGGCGGCCGTCTGAGCGAGAACGGGTCGGCGCCGCGCTGTGGCAACCGAAGTATCAGTGACCACGACTCATCCACAGGCGCGACTTTTCCACATTCGCCGGCGCTACCGGGTCACCGTGCATCCGGACTCGATCGCGGTGCTGGACCCTGAACGGATGCGACACCGGATCCCGCTGCCCGACGACCTCGGCCCCCACTTCACCGTGCGCCAGGCTGCGGACTCGGGCGTCGGTCGGCGACGCGCTGCGGCTCGCGACCTCGCCCGTCCGTTTCACGGCGTGCGCTCGGTGAGCGCGCCGGCTACTCCGCTGCAACGGGTCGCGGCTCTCGCGCCCAGGCTACGTGCCGGACAGCTCATCGGCGGCGAGACGGCGATGCGGGTGTGGGGATGCCCGCATCCAGGATTCTGGAGCATCGAGGATCCACTCACCGTCGTGGTGGACACCGACTCGGCGCGAGTTCGGAGCCGCGGGATCACGGGAAGACGCCTGGCTCCGGGAAGAGCGCGCCCGTGGCGGATCGGCGGCATCCCGGTCGTCGATCCGATCTCGGCTCTCTTCATGTGCGCCGCCGAGCTCAGCGACGACGAGATCGTCGTCGCTCTCGATGCGCTCATCACCACGTCCGACAACTATCCAGGCCTTCGGACGGGGCGTCCGCTCCTGACGGTGACCGACATCGAGCACCACCTGCGCATCTGGGGACGGTTCCCCGGGAGCAGACGGATTCGCGACGCCCTCCCCAGGGCCCGCAATGGCGTGGAGTCCCCCAAAGAGACGGAGACGCGACTCCTTCTCGTGGAGGGAGGTCTTCCCGAGCCCGAAGTGCAATATGAGATCCGGGAGGATGAGCGGATCGTGGCGAGGAGCGACATGGCTTATCCCGCGCTCCGCATCACGATCGAGTATGAGGGTGACGGACACCGCACGGACAAGGCCCAGTGGCGTCGCGATGTTCAGCGACAGCGGGAGCTCGAGGATCTCGGATGGATCGTGATCCGCGTGACCCAGCTCGATCTGGCCGACGGCGGGCGGGCGCTGCTGGACCGCGTCCGCAACGCGATCGCATCCCGGTGACGCACTCGGTGCGGGTTCCCGCGCGCCTGAGGTTGGTCGCCAGTCCCGTCTGCGGCCGCTCTCTCGCCCGTCTGCGGTTGCCCGTCGCCGACGACAGCAGGGCGCGCCCCCGCCGCTGCGTGTCGCACACAACCCGTGCCGCGCGGGGCCAAACCGCACCGCGCCCCACCGCGGGGTCAGAACCGCACCGGAACCCGTGCCGCGCGGGGCCAGAACCGCACCGCGCTCCGCTGCGGGGTCAGAACTGCACCGGAAACACCTGTTTCGGGTGCATTCCTGACCCCGGCTGCAGGCGGTGCGAAAGTGACCCCGCGAAGACGAGGGGCACGCAGAGAGCGGCGGGAACGCAGAGAGCGGCGGGCACGAGCACGAACCCGATCCCTGCCGCGGCCCCGCGTCAAGGGCTGGTTTTGCGACCGCGCCGGGCGTAGCGTCACCGGTAACGGAAGGGGTTCGATGATGAGCACTACCAAGACCCTGCACACGACCAAGACCCTGGCCCTCTGGGTGGCGTACGGGACGAACGGGGTCGTCGGCAGCATCCGACACGATGACGAGGGGTACACGGTCGTCATGGCCGGATCGGATGCCGCGACGGGCATCTATCCGACTCTCGAGTCGGCCAAGGGCGCACTGCACTCGCACATGACGCCGGGCAGCTCCTGGCCGATGTTCCGCGAGCACTGAAGACGGGGAGCGCAGACGGGGAGCGCAGGGGCGCGACGGTCGCGGACCACATCCGCGACCGTCGTACGCTGACTGCATGCGCATCACCACTCCCCCTGCTCCCGTCGGCCTGCGCACGGTCGAGGATCATCGGGCGTCGGTGCTCGCTGCCGCGGCCGTGTTGCCGGGCGAGCCCGTGTCGATCGCTGACGCCGTCGGCCGCACGCTCGCTGCCGATGTGATCGCCCGGGTGGATGTGCCCCTGTTCGACAACTCCGCGATGGACGGGTACGCCGTGCGCCTCGACGATGTCGCGACCGCCACGGAGAAGAACCCGGTCGAGCTGCGGGTGATCGCCGACCTGCCCGCCGGCTCGTCGGAGGAGCCCGACCTCGGGCCCGGCGAGGCGGTGCGCATCATGACCGGGGCGCCGGTCCCCCGTTCCGCGACCGCGGTGGTCCCGTTCGAGCACACTCGCGACGGCCTGCAGGTCTGGGATGCACCGGCCGTCGTGACACGGGCCCCTGCACGCCCGAATGCGAACATCCGACGCCACGGCGAGGAGCTGAGCGCCGGGGCCGTGGTCGCGCCCGCGGGAGGTGTGATCGGCCCTCTGCAGCAGACGGCGATCGCGATCACCGGAGTCGACACCGTGCTCGTCCGTCGGCGTCCGCGCGTCGCCGTCATCTCGACCGGCAGCGAGCTCGCCGCCCCCGGCGCCGACCTGGCGCGAGGACAGATCCCGGAATCGAACTCGGTACTGCTCGCGTCGCTGTGCACCGAGGCGGGAGCGGACATCGTCTCGATCGACACGGTGACGGACGAGGATGCCGCTTTCGCCGCCCTGCTCGACCGCGCGATCACCGACGCCCGGGCCGATGTCGTGATCACCTCGGGCGGGGTCAGCGCCGGAGCGCACGAGGTGGTCAAGAACGTGCTCCGCGATCGCATCGCGTTCGTCGCCGTGGCCATGCAGCCCGGCAGACCGCAGGCGTTCGGCCGCATCGGCGACACTCTGGTCTTCGGCCTGCCCGGAAACCCCGCGAGCGTCGCGGTGTCGTTCGAGGCGTACGTGCGACCGGCGCTCCTCGCGCTGCAGGGGCGGTCAGAGCAGCAGCGGCCCACGCTGCGGATGCCCACCACCGCCGGGTGGCGCAGCCCGCTCGGCCGGACGCAGTACGTGCCGGTGGCCCTCGATCGGTCGGATCCGTCGGCCTGG
>NZ_DALZXX010000219.1:0-3234 GCF_031988965.1 Microbacterium sp. | reverse complement strand
TCGATGCCGCCGGGCTGCCGCGGTGGGGCGCGATCGAGCGGCTGGCCGATCGGCTCTCCCCCGGGCGCACGCTGCTCGCCGTCCCGCGACTGATCGCCCGCCGTCGGGGCGACGCCGAACGATTCCGCGAGCACTGGCAGGAGCTCATCGGCAGCTGCTCGCTGCATGAGCTCACGGGGATGCGGGGGCTGGCACTGCTGCGTGTGGCCCGCAGCGCCGACGGTCGTCTCGACGGCGCCGAGCCTCGAGCGCGGGTCTGGGGCTGAGACCGCCGTGCGTTCATTCCGTTGTCACCCCATCCGCAGGCAGCGGCGATACGATCGGTTCACGCGCACCGCAGCGCCCACGTGAGAGGGAACGCATGCCAGAGAATCCGCCCCTGATCCCGACCGTCGTCGGCGCCGAGCAGTTCGCCGCGCAGACGTCGGCCATCATCGACTCGATCGGACGGGTGATCGACGGAAAGCCGGATGCCGTGCGGAGCGCGATCGTGTGCCTGCTCGCCGAGGGGCACCTGCTCATCGAAGACGTTCCCGGTGTGGGCAAGACCATGCTCGCTCGAGCGCTGGCCGCGAGCATCGACGCGACCGTGCGACGCATCCAGTTCACCCCCGACCTGCTGCCGGGTGACGTCACCGGTGTGAGCGTCTACAACCCGGTCGACCGCGAGTTCGAGTTCAAGCGCGGCGCGGTGTTCGCGCACATCGTGATCGCCGACGAGATCAACCGCTCGTCTCCCAAGACCCAGTCGGCCCTGCTCGAGGCGATGGAGGAGGGACAGGTGACGGTCGACGGCTCGACGCACATGCTGCCCGACCCGTTCCTCGTCGTCGCCACCCAGAACCCGCTCGAGATGGAGGGCACCTACGCCCTGCCCGAGGCACAGCGCGACCGCTTCATGATGCGCATCTCGATGGGGTATCCGGATGCCGCGGCCGAAGCCGAGATGCTGCGCCAGCGCGACACCGTCAACCCGTTGGCGGCGGTGCGTGCCGTCGCCGATGCGGCATCCGTCTCGGGCCTGATCGCCTGGGCGCGCTCGGTGCACGTCGCACCCGCGATCGAGGAGTACACGGTGGCACTCGCACAGGCGACCCGCACCGATCCGAACCTGCACCTCGGCGCCAGCCCGCGGGCGACGCTGCAGCTCATCCGCGCGGCGAAGGTGTGGGCGGCGCTCGACGGCCGCGACTTCGTGATCCCCGACGACGTAACCGCCCTGCTGATACCCGTGCTCGCGCACCGTCTGCTGCCCGCTCGAGGCGCCCACCGCGCCGGCGCGCAGCCCGTCGAGTCGGCGCTGCATCAGATCGCCGAGCGCGTGCGCGTGCCGGTGGCCGTGCGGTCCTGACGCCTCCGTCCCCCATGCGTCGCCGTCGGACTCTCACCCTCCGGGGCACGGGTGCGCTTCTCGCCGGACTCGGCTGCGTGATCGCGGCGAACCTGCTCGGTGCGGCCATCCTGCTGTACGTCGGCGTCCTGCTGCTCGCGGTCACCGCCCTGTCGATCCTCGTCGTGGTGCTGCCTCGCCGGTCGGGCACCGTGACTCGCCAGGTCTCGACCGATCTGATCACCGTGTCCGAGACCTCTCGGGTCACGCTGCGGTTCTCGCTGCGCGCTCTGCGGATGCCGCGCGGACTGTGGCGCGATGTGCTCCCCGACGCCGTCACCGGCGACGCCGCCGGCGAGTACCCCTCCGAGACCGGACGGCTGAGCTATCTCATCACCGGCGTGAGACGAGGCGTCTGGCCGGTCGGCCCCCTCGTGCTGCGCACCGTGGATCCGTTCGGGCTGGCGCAGCGCGAACAGGAGTTCGGCGAGACGCGAACCGTGACCGTGGTGCCCGAGGTGTTCACGCTCGCGCCGCTGACGGTGCGGGTCGGTGCCGCCGGCGGCACCGCGCAAACGTCGTCGAGCCGGCTCGGTCAGGGCAGCGACAATCTGTCGCCGCGGCGATACATCTCGGGCGACTCGATGCGACGCATCCACTGGCGAGCGACCGCGCATCGCGGGCAGCTCATGGTGCGACAGGAAGAGGAGGAGTCGAGCCCCGACGCTCTCGTCGTGCTCGATCGCAGCGCCGCGCGATGGACGGCGAGCGGCACCGAGGTCGACCCCGCTTTCGAGACCGCCGTGTCGCTGTGCGCCTCGGCCGCCGTGCACCTCATGCAGGAGGGCTACGGGGTCGACGTGATCGACAGCGCCGGGGTGCTGCTGGGCACACTCCGCGGACATGAGGACGATCGGGACGCACTGCTCGTCGCGCTCGCCCTGGTGTCGCCGAGAGGCGACTCCCGCGATCTCGCCTCTCTGGTCGGCGGCACACCTCCCGGACCTCTCGTGTACATCACGGGCGAGATCGACGAGGAGGATGCCGCGCTGCTCCGACCGTTCGGGGCGGCGGCGCCGATGCTCTTCGCGACCGCGCCGAAGGACGGCGCGGAGACCGCCGCCACACAGCGGGGGTGGCGCTTCGCCGCGCTGGGAGACGACATCGCCGAGGCGTGGGAGGACGTTCTCCCCGAGCGGCAGACGATGTCGACGGCCGATCGTCGGGGGGACGCCGATGTTCAAGGCTGAGGCCACCGCCCCGCGCCCGACACCACCCGCCTGGCATCGCGAGCACGATCTGCCCCCGAGCGTCATCGTGCCCTCGGTGCTCGCCGCGGCTGCCGCGCTCGTCGCGATGTGGCCGTACACCTCGGTGATCGCACCGGGCACGTGGTCGGCCACCGTGCTGCTGATGATCGTCGTCACGGCGCTGACGGGCATGATCATGCGCACCGTCCTGCGTCGCCGTCGGGCGTGGCAGCGAGACCTCGCGACCATGGGCGTGCAGATCGTCGTGGCCTGTGGAGCCCTGACCCTGCTCGTCGCGGGTGGCACCGCGCTGTTCGGTGTGATCCCGACCGAGAGGACCCTCGTCGCCTTCCAGGGGCTCGCCGTCTCCGCCTGGGATGAGGTCGAGCATGGGGTCGCCCCGCTCGAGCCCTCACCGGGCCTCGCCGCCGTGATGGGCCTGGGTTTCGCGTTCGTCGCGATCGTGCTCGACGCCCTGGTCACGCAGCGCGGCGCGGTCGTCGCGTCGTTGCTCACCGCCGCCGTCGGCGCGACGCCGATGATCGCCACGCTCGGCGACGCGAACGTCGTCTGGTTCGTGGCGCTCGGACTGCTGGTGCTCCTGCTGCTCCGGTACACCGCCGTGCAGAATCCCGAGAGCCCGCGGCGCACCTC
>NZ_DALZXX010000218.1:1008-3289 GCF_031988965.1 Microbacterium sp. | reverse complement strand
CGCCCGACCGGTGCGCAGCAGCGGGGCGCGCGGGGTGCGGCGCACCGCGATGGCCTCCCGCTCGTGCGGTTCGTACGGGTCACCGATGCGCCACTCGAGTCGGGTCTCGCCGCGGGTCGGCCGGCTGCCGTGAAGGAGCGCATCGAGGTCCGCGACGGACGTCGACGCATCCTTGTCGAGCACGCGTTCCCACGACTCGACGGCCTCTGTGGGCAGCGCGTGGGCCACGCCGCTCACGATCCGACCGTCGCCGTCGGCGCTCAGACCCCACAGATGCGAATGCCGACGGCGCAGGCGGGCGGACTCGGAGCCGTCGTCGAGGTCGACGTCGGAGGGGATCAGGCACACGACCGACCAGTTGTGTGCGACCTTGTCGGGCCAGGCCGGATCGAGCCTCAGCGTGCGTCCGCGCAGCTGCTGCGTGCCCGAGGCGGTGGCCACGGTCGTGAGGTCGACGAGGGTGTTCACGGCCGGGCAGTCCCAGCCCTCGCCGAGAAGTCCGCGCGTGCCCACGAGCAGACGCACCTCGCCGCGCCGGATCAACTCCGACACCGCGCTCACCATGCGCCCGCTGCCGACGCCCCGTGCCTGCAGATCACGGACGGGACCGACGCCGTCGATCGCCTCGATCGGTGCATCGAGGATCCGCGAGAGCGAGTCCGCGAGACGCGTGGCGTCGTCGGCGCCACGCGCAGGTGTCGCGCGGTGAGCAGCACCGGGTGCAGCTGAGCGGTGACCGCATCGACGGCGAGCAGATCGAACGTCCGCAGCGCGCCGGCGGGCGCATCATCCGCGAGGCCCCGCGTGTTGCCGTGCTCGACGAAGTCGGTGACCACGACCGCGCGGATGCGCTCGCCGTCGGCACCGGAGAGCTCGCGATGCAGGATCTCGACGGCCGCCTGGTCTTTGGAGGCGGAGAACGCCAGCGTCGTCTCGACCGGATCGCGTCCGCGACGGATGCCGCGGTCGGTCAGCGCGTAGCCGAAATCGGCGAGAGCGCGGCGCACATACTCCCACTGGTGTTCGGCTGCCGGATCGGCGAGCAGACGGGTCTGCGCGAAGCGCGCGAGCACGGTGAGCAGATCGTCGGTGGTGCAGCGATCGAGCAGCACCGGAGGGATGGCGGCCACCAGCGGATGCTGCGGCACGACCTCCCGGAGCACGAGACCGCATGCCCGGGTGAGGGCGAAGTCGGATGAGAACGCCCGGTCGAGGCGGGCCAGCGCGGATTCGTCCTCGCTGGCGGCCTCAGGGTCGGTGCCGACCGGCTGCAGCTGCGCTTCGAGATACGCCACAGCATCCGGCGTCGAGAGCACCTGCGCGATCAGATCGTGCAGCAGGCTCTCGTGTCGTCGGATGAACGCGGCTTCCGCGGGGGTGGGCTCGGTGAACAGCACGTGATCGCGGTACGGCGCGAGGTGTCCTTCCTTCACCACCGCCGGAGTCGGCACCTCGTAGTCGACCTCGCCGAGAAGCTGGCTGTAGTTCTCGAACTCGGTCTCGTCGTCGGGAGAGGGGAGGGTTGCGGTCAGCCCGATCAGCAGGGGCTCGACGCCGGTCTCGCGGATGCGACCCGTCAGGTAGGCGACGACGATCGCCCAGTGGTCGAGCAGATGATGGCACTCGTCGAGCACGACGGTGCGGACTCCCGCCGCGACGATCCGGTCGATGAGAGCGACGGCGTTCGGATGCAGCACCCGTGCGAGTTCCTCCGGCCGCTGCCGCGCGAACTGCGAGCGCAGACGACGGGTGCGGCTGCGGAGCCCGGATCGATAGCGGCCGGCGTTGTCGACCGCGAGTTCGGCGAGCCAGGTCGCTGCCTCCGCCTCGCCGCGGCCGTTCGCGACGAGCTCGTCGATCCAGAGCGCTCGAGCGAGATCGTCGAAGGGCGAGCCGTCGCCGGTCACGCTGAGCAGCTGATACGTCAGGGCGGTGAGGTCTCCGAGCCGTTCGGGGTCGTCGGAGACGGATGCCCGCTGCGGGGCCAGATCCGCGGCGCTGCGCAGCCATTGCTGGCGGATCGTCACGGTCGGCGACAGCACGAGCGCGCGGTGGCCCTCGCGCGCGGCCAGGAGCAGACCGAGCAGGGTCTTGCCGGAACCGGGCGGGGCGACGATGTGCAGCGGGCCGTCGCCGCCGGGCGTGAGGCGTTCGAGCACCTCGGCCTGGTACGTGCGCAGGGTGCCGGAGAAGCGCCAGGTCGACAGGGGAGCGGCGGTGGCGGAGTCCATGACCTGCCCAGTCTGTCAAAGAGAGGGTGCGGAGATCGGCTAGACTGTTC
>NZ_DALZXX010000218.1:0-998 GCF_031988965.1 Microbacterium sp. | reverse complement strand
TCGGCTCTCCGCGTGGCGGCATCCAGGCCAATTCCCCCAGGGCGGAGACGCAGCAAGGGTAACCGGGCTCTGCTGGGTGCGCGGAGAGTCACTTTCTTTCTCCGGCCCACTCCACGGGGCCGATCCCGTCGAGGCGCTGTCAGCGTCCTCCGGGGCAGCCCTGCCAGGATCGTGATGTGACCAGGCCCGACATGACCAGCCCCGCCGGTTCCCCGCGCGAGAGCGCTCTCGGCCGCTTCGCCTCGCCGGTGCTCCTGCTCGCCGCGATGTGGGTCGTGCAGCTCGTGGATGCGATCCTTCCGCTGTCGTTCACCGGCTTCGGGATCCGCTCGTGGGACCTGTCCGGGCTTCCCGGCATCGTCGTCTCGCCGCTCCTGCACGCGAGCTGGGCGCATCTGATCGCCAACTCCGTGCCGTTCCTGGTGCTCGGCTGCCTCGTGGCGGTCGAAGGCGCCAGACGGTTCTGGGCGGTGACCGCGTTCTCGGCGGTGATCGGCGGCCTCGGCACGTGGATCGTGAACGCTCCCGGTGCGCTGACCGTCGGGGCGTCAGGACTCGTGTTCGGATACTTCGGCTACACCGTGATGCGGGTGTTCGCGCCCGGTCGCGTCTCGCACCGCATCCTCTATGCGGTGATCGCGCTGATCGTGATCGGACTCTACGGCGGCTCGATGGAGTCGTGGGCGTGCGCGAGGGCATCTCGTGGCAGGCGCACCTGTTCGGTGCGATCGGCGGCGGTCTCGCGGCCTTCGCCGGTCGGCCATCGGCTCGACGCGCATGAGGATCGCGTCAGGGTGAGTCCGAGAGCCGGCACCACGAAGAAGCGAGCACCGTCGCGGTCGCGGTCGGCCACGCGTCGTCCTGCGCGTCCGTCAACTCGCCGTCGGGTATCGCCCCGTCGTCGCGCGCAGCGACGGCTGCAGCGCCGGCGGATGCTGCGCCGCCTGGCGATCTCCGCCGCCGTGGTGCTCGTGATCGCCGGGGCCGCGGCGGTGGCG
>NZ_DALZXX010000217.1:0-3361 GCF_031988965.1 Microbacterium sp. | reverse complement strand
ACGACCCCACCGTCGAGGCGCTGCTCGCCTCGCGCAACTCGCGGCTCGCCGAGTTCTGGCTGAACCCGCAGGGCGAGGACTTCACCGGCCCCTTCGCCGGACGCTCGGCCGTCGTGGTCGATGCCGAGGATCGCTTCACGACGATGCTCGCCCACCAGCTGCGCCACCTGGGTCTCGATGTCACGATCCGAGCGTGGAGCGAGCTGACCGACGACGAGCTCGACGCCGCCGACCTGGTCGTGGCAGGACCCGGCCCCGGAGATCCGAGAGACGCGGACAGCCCCCGCATCGAGCGGATGCGGCAGGTGGTGGCGCGGCGAGTCGACTCGGAGGCCCCGCTGCTCGCGGTGTGCCTGAGCCATCAGATCCTGAGCGACCGATGGGGAATCGCCCTCGCTCCCCTGGACGCGCCGCACCAGGGCCTGCAGAAGGCCGTTCCCGTCTTCGGAGAGGATGCGTCGATCGGCTTCTACAACACCTTCACCGCGCGCGTCGCCCCGGGCACCGTGTCGATCGGGTCCGCAGAGGTGTCGGCTGATCCCGAGACCGGCGATGTCTACGCGCTGCGCGGCGAGCACTTCGCCTCGATCCAGGGCCATCTCGAGTCGATCCTGTCGCGCGACGGCATCCGCACGCTCGAGCGTCTCGTCTCCCACGCACTGTCCTGAGCGCGGACGGGGCGCGTCGCCGAGTGCGGCGCCCCCGATCGATGCGCGCGTTCGGTCAGCCCCCGAAGATGTCCACGGGATTGAAGAGATCGGCGAGCAGCAGCAGGGCCCCCATCGCGATCAGCAATATCGCGACGACGACGGTGAGCGGCACGAGCTTCGTGGCATCGACCGGAGCGGGCGGCGGACACCGGAACAGCTTCGCCCAGGCTCTGCGGATGCCGTCCCACAGCGCGACCACGATGTGACCGCCGTCGAGCGGCAGCAGTGGAATCAGGTTGAACACGAACAGCGCGACGTTCAACGAGCCGAGGAGACCGAGGAGCACGGAGAAACGGTTGAGCACCGGAGCATCGGTGGCAGCGACCTCGCCGGCGATCCGCCCGACGCCCACGACGCTCAGCGGGCCGTTCGGGTCTCTTTCGCCTCCGGTGACGAGCGATACGCCCACATCCCAGATGCGCACCGGAAGCGTGAGGATCATCGACCCGACGCGGGCGACGGTGTCGCCGGCCATCTGCGGCCCTGCCGAGAGCGGCTGCGGGACGAAGCCCATCTGCGCTCCCATGCCGACGTATCCGACCTCTTTCACGACCGGTTCGCCCTCATCGTCGAGGAGAGGCTGACCGCTCGCATCCGTCAGCGTGCGCTCGGCTTCGACAGGGGTGATCGTCAGGTCCGTATCCACGCCGTCGCGCCGCACCACGAGATCGAGGTCCTCGCCCGGAGCGGCCTGGACGATCGCCGTCGCCTCCGCGAACGTCGAGACCGGCCGACCGTCGATCGACACCAGGACGTCGCCGGGCTCGATACCGGCTTCGGCAGCCGGAGTGAGCGGGTCGTCGGCGGCGCATTCCGTGGCCGTGGAGCCCGCCGGAAGGACGCATTCGTTCACGGTCGCGATCGTCGTGGTGCCCTGCTGGACTCCGATGCCGGAGACCAGCACCGTGAAGATGACCACCGCGAGGATCAGATTCATGAGCGGACCGCCGAGCATCACGATCACGCGCTTCCACACCGGCAGCCGGTAGAAGACGCGATCCTCTGCGCCGTCCGCAATGGTCTCGTCGTTGGCTGTCCGTGCATCCTGGACGAGCGAGCGGAAGATGCCGCTCGCGGGCCTCGCCGTCTTCGACGCGGGATACATGCCCGACATCGAGATGAAACCGCCGAGAGGCAGCAGTTTGAATCCGTACTCTGTCTCGCCGATGCGCTTCGACCACAGCCGGGGACCGAACCCGATCATGTACTGGCCGACGCGCACGCCGAAGAGCTTCGCGGGCAGGAGATGACCGACCTCGTGCAGGCCGATCGAGATACCGAGGCCGATCAGCATGAAGAGGATGCCGGCCAGGTAGAGCAGGATTTCCACTCCCCCACGCTAGTGCTCGCCACCTAGGAATGCGCCCCATGGCGAGCAGGGAACACCTGTGCACGCCAGTAGGCTTGAATCCGTGACTTCCCGCCAGCTGCGACTCCTGCGCGCGGCCTCGGCGTCGGCGGTGGCCACGACCCTCGCAGCCGTGTCGCACACGATCGCGGGCGGCCCCGCTCCGCATCCTCTCCTGATCGCCGCGATGGCATCGTTCCTCGTGCCCCTCGCGGCGGTTCTCATCGGAGTGCGCGCGTCGCGGGCGCGAGTCGCAGCGACCGTTCTGGTGAGCCAGACGCTCTTCCACGTCGTGTTCCAGGTCTTGGGCGCCCCGACGGGTGCTGCCGTGCCGACCGGTCACCGGCATCATCTCGATCTCAGCGCTCTCGGTGCTGGACCCTCCGTCGCGGCGCCGGATGCGGCGATGCTGCTCGGTCATCTGCTCGCAGCCGCCCTCACGACGGCGGCGCTCTGGCACGGCGAGTCGATGGTCAGAGCCGTCGCCGGATGGGTGGAGGCGCGTCTCCGCCGCGCGATCGCCCTCTTCCGCCCGGCATACGAGGGCCCCGCGCTTCCTTTCGTCTCGGCGCCGTTGCCGGTCGACACTGCTCTCTGCTCGTCGCTGTCGCGCCGTGGACCTCCTGCATTCGCCTGATCCCGCATCGCCTCGTCGAGGCGCCCCCTTTTCCGCGGATGCCGCGCCTCTCTGCGCGCCCGCACATCAGCACTCAGGAGTACAACCATGCTTTACACCCCCCGCCGCACCCTGACCGCCGGCCTCGTCGGAGGTGCGATCCTCGCGCTCGCGATCCCCGCGATGGCCAGCGCTCACGTGAGCGTCACCCCCGACGCGCTTTCAGCCGGAGATCACGGCGTGCTCACCTTCTCGTTCGCTCACGGCTGCGACGGCTCCCCGACCACCGGGCTGACGATCACGATGCCCGAGGGACTCGCCTCAGTGGCCCCCACGATGGACAGCGACTGGACGATCGCCGTCGAGCGCGGCGATGACGGGCTCGTCAGTGCCGTGACCTACACGGCTGCCACCCCCGTGCCCACCGACCTCCGCGGGGCCGTGAGCATGGCGGTGGGTCTCGACGAGAGCACTCCCGAGTCGCTCGCCTTCCCTGTGGTGCAGACCTGCGTCGAGGGCAGCACGGAATGGACCCAGCTGGCAGAAGAAGGACAGGACCCGCACGATCTCGACTCGCCGGCCCCCGTGGTGACCGTGGGCGCCGCGAGCGAGGAGCACGCGGGCCACGCCGGAGCCGGGAGCGACGGTGCCGACGCGACACCGGACGCGGAAGCTGCGGCACCGGAT
>NZ_DALZXX010000216.1:0-3385 GCF_031988965.1 Microbacterium sp. | reverse complement strand
ACTTCCTCGCGACGCGCACGCCGGTGCAGGTCTTCCTCGGCACCTCGGCCTGGTTCTTCGCGATCATCAACCTGGTGAAGATCCCGTTCCTCGCAGGGCTCGGGCTGTTCGAGGGCCACGTGCTGCTGATGGATGCCGTGCTCGCGCCGCTCGTCGTGATCGGCGCGCTCGGCGGCATCCGCCTGGCGAAGCGTATGAACCAGGCGCTGTTCGACCGCATCGTCATCGCACTGACGATCGTCGGCGCCGTCTACCTGCTCTTCTGACCGCGCGCCGGCGCCCTCAGTCGAGGAAGATGTCGGGGAACAGGCGGTCGTCGGGCGTGCCCGGCACAGCGGCGTACCGCGAGAAGTCGGTCACACCGTCGGCCTCGAGCACGTCTTCGACGATGAGCGACTGACCGGTGTACTCGGCGGCGGGCTTGAGCAGCACCGCATAGGCCGCGTCGGCGTAGATGTCGGCCGTGCGGCTCGCCGCCATCACCTTGTCACCCCCGAGCAGGTTCTGCACGGCGGCCGTGGCGATCGTGGTGCGCGGCCAGAGCGTGTTCGCGGCGATCCCGTCGCGGGCGAACTCCGCCGCGAGGCCGAGCGTGACCATCGTCATGCCGAACTTCGCGAGCGTGTAGCCGGTGTGGGCACCGAGCCACTTCGGCGTGGGGTTGAGCGGCGGCGAGAGCGACAGGATGTGCGGGTTCTCGGCATCCCTGAGCATCGGCACGGCCGCGCGCGACAGCATGAAGGTACCGCGCACGTTGACGTCCTGCATCAGGTCGTACTTCTTCGCGCCGAGGTCGAGCGAGCGCGAGAGGTCGATCACACTGGCGTTGTTGATGACGATGTCGATGCCGCCGAACTCGCCCTGCGTCTTGAGCACGGCCTCGGTGATGTCGTCATCGTCGCGCACGTCGCCGACGATCGGCAGCGCCTGGCCGCCGGCCGCCCTGATCTGCTCGGCAGCCGAGTGCACGGTGCCCTCGAGCTTGGGGTGCGGGGTGTCGGTCTTCGCGAGCATCGCGATGTTCGCGCCGTCGGCCGCCGCGCGCAGCGCGATCGCGAGTCCGATGCCACGGCTGCCGCCGGACATCAGGATGGTCTTGCCTGCCAGTGACATGTCTTCTCCTCGGGGTAGGGATGTCCGGTTACTTCGGCGCCATGCGGATCGCGCCGTCGAGGCGGATCGTCTCGCCGTTGAGGTAGCCGTTCTCGACGATCTGCTGCACGAGCGACGCATACTCATCGGGTCGGCCGAGGCGCGACGGGAACGGCACCTGCTGACCGAGCGAGTCCTGGGCCGCCTGCGGAAGCCCCATCAGCATCGGGGTCTCCATGATGCCGGGAGCGATCGTGCAGACACGGATGCCGTAGCGGGCGAGCTCGCGCGCGACCGGCAGCGTCATGGCATGCACGCCGCCCTTCGACGCCGAGTAGGCCGGCTGACCGATCTGCCCGTCGAATGCGGCGACGCTCGCGGTGTTGACGATGACGCCGCGGTCCCCGCTCTCGGTCGGGTCGTTCTTCGCGATCACGGCGGATGCCTGCGAGAGCACGTTGAAGGTGCCGACGAGGTTGATCCGCACGATGCGCTCGAAGTCGGCGAGCACGGCCGGATTGCCCTCGCGGTCGAGCACCTTGGCGGGCGGGGCGATGCCGGCGCAGTTCACGACGATGCGCAGCGGAGCCTGGGCCTGGGCGGCGGCCACGGCGACCGCCGCATCCTCGGCGCTCGTCACGTCTCCGCCCGCGAAGACGCCGCCGAGCTCGGCGGCGATGTCCGCCCCCGCCGATGACGGCAGGTCGAGGATCGTGACGACGGCACCCGCTGCGGCGAGCGTGCGAGCGGTGGCCAGGCCCAATCCCGACGCTCCGCCGGTGATGAGAGCACTCGAGCCCTGGATCTGCATGCGGTTCTCCTTCGAACGTGCGACTCGGTGTCAGCCTATCTGATCCGGAGTCCCATCGACGGGAGCGCCCACCCGAGGCTGGGGTCGTCCCCCGAGCCTACGTCACGACCGCCGCGCCCCCTCGGGCGCTGCGGGATCGGCACCCCGGACGCACCGAAGGGGAAGGCCCCCCACGGGCCTTCCCCTTCGACTCGGCGCTTCTCGGGTGGATGCGCCGCCCCAGAAAACCGTTCAGACCTCGATCTGCGCGGCGATCGCCTTGAGCTTGTGACGCGCGAGAGCGAGGTTCGCCGAGGTCTTGGTGAGCACCAGGTAGATGAAGAGCCCGTTCGCGTTCTTCGTGTTGAGCACGTTGATCAGGTGGTACTGCGAGGTCAGCGTGATGAGGATGTCGTCGATCTCATCGGTGACCCCCAGGTCGCGCATCGTGACGAGCTTGGCGCGCACGACGTTCGAGTTGCCGGCCGCGGCGATGCCGAGGTCGAACGAGGGGTTGCCGCCCTGCGCCAGGGCCATGCCGCTCGCGTAGTCGACGATGGCTGCGCCGGTGGCGCCCTCGATGGCGAGCAGCTGCTGCAGCGCGTCGTCCAGTGAGCTCATGTTCGGGTACTCCTCTGTGGTCAGGATGGTCTCGGGATGTGCGGACTCGGGCGTGGTCGTGGGAGCACTGGCATCGGCGTGGATCCACTTCACGAACTGGTCGAGATCCTGTTCGTCGGCCGTGGGCGGGGAGACCGCCGTGGCCTTCGGGAGGTCGACCGCGAGTCGTTCTGAGGCGTCGTCGGCTGCCGGGGCGGACGACGCCGCGTCGGCATCGCTGCCGTTGCGTCGCCACCACTGAGACCGGGACGAAACGCGCACGGAGACCTCTGGTGTGATTGATGATGCGGCCGCAGAGCGCGACCGGATCCGACACTAATCGAAGGTCAGGAGGCAAATCCGGGAGTATACGTGTATACCGGCATACGTTGCTCAGCCTGCCAGGATGGGAACATGAACCTGCCGCTCGCCTCCGTCCCGCCCGCCTCCACCGAGGTGCCCGAGGTCGTGCAGCGGCTCGCCGCCGGAGCCGCTCTCGAACCGGTCTGGCTCAACGGCATCGGCGGCCTCACCTTCCGCACCGACGACGGCCGCTTCATCAAGTGGGGACCGCACGACCTCGAGGCGACCATGCGCGACGAGGCCGAGCGGATGCGGTGGGCGCGGCGCTGGGTCCCGGTGCCCGAGGTGCTCGATCAGGGGTCGGATGCCGAGCACGAGTGGCTCGTCACCGCCGCCAAAGCGCGGTCGACGCGCGATGGCGCGACTCCGCAGAGATCGCTGTCCGCGCGGTCGGCGCCGCTCTGCGCACGATGCACGAGGCGTTGCCCGTCGAGGAGTGCCCGTGGACCTGGGACCCTGCCTCGCGCATCGCGAACGCCGGGGCACGCGGAGTCGCGGTGCCCGACGAGCTGCACACCCCGCCGGCGGTCGACCGGCTCG
>NZ_DALZXX010000215.1:484-3463 GCF_031988965.1 Microbacterium sp. | reverse complement strand
CTCGCTCCGGCACGTCGCACACGCGCAGGCGCCCGTCATGGAGCACCGCGATGCGGTCCGCGTGTGCGGCCGCGAGGTTGAGATCGTGCAGCACGATGAGTGCGGCGCCCCCGGCGTCCGCGTGCGCCCGGGCACGACGGAGCACTCGCTCCTGGTGACGGACGTCGAGTGCCGCGGTCGGCTCGTCGAGCACGAGCACCGGCGTCGCCTGGGCGAGCGTGCGGGCGAGGGCCGCGCGTGCTCTCTCACCGCCCGAGAGGTGCGACAGGGGGCGCTGGGCGAGGTGTGCGACCTGCGCATCGACGAGAGCCGCCGAGACGATGGCCGCGTCGTCACCCTCCAGGTCGTGCCCGCGCCAGGGCGCACGCCCCATCTCGACGACCTCCTCGACCGTGAACGGGAAGGACACGTCGTTGTGCTGCAGCAGCACTGAGCGCAACCGCGCGCGCTCACGCGGGGCGATCTCGTCGATGGCCGTGCCGAGCAGGGACACGCGTCCGGCGGCGGGCTCGACATCGCCGATCAGCGCACCGAGCAGCGTCGACTTGCCGGCGCCGTTCGGCCCGACGAGCACCAGCACCTCACCGGCATGCACACGCAGCGAGACGTCGCGCAGCAGCATCCGGCCGCCGAGCTCGATGCCGAGCCCCTCGGCCTCGAGGAGAACGGTCATCCCCACCCTCCCGCCTGGCGGCGCGACCGGCGCAGCAGCCAGAAGAAGAACGGACCGCCGACGAGTGCCGTGAGCATGCCGATCGGCAGCTCTGCATAGGGCACGAGTGTGCGGGCGGCGAGGTCTGCCCCGGTGAGCAGCACGGCACCCGCGAGAGCGCTCGCGGGCAGCAGCGCGCGGTGGCCGGGGCCCAGAACCATGCGCATCACGTGAGGCACGACGAGACCCACGAACGCGATGATGCCGCAGGTCGCGACCGCTGCCGCCGTGAGCAGCGACACGAGCGTGATGCTCACGACGCGCAGCACCTCGACGCGCACCCCGAGGTGTCTGGCCTGACGTTCGCCGAGCGCCAGGAGATCGAGCCGTCGCGACAGGAACAGGCATCCGATCACCCCGATCACGATGACGGGCGCGACGACCGCGACGTCGGCCCAGCGCGTGCCGTTGAGCGACCCGAGCTGCCAGAACACGATCTGCTCGCGCTGCTGAGTGTCGCCGAGGAACACGAGGAGAGCGATCACCGCCCCGCCGAGCGCGTTCACCGCCACGCCGGTGAGCACGATCGTCACGACCTCGGTGCGCCCGTTCGAGCGGGCCGACAGGTAGACGAGCAGGGTGGTGGCGATGCCGGTGACGAAGGCGAGCACGAGCGGGGTGAAGGAGCCGGCGAAGGTCAGGCCGAACACGATCACCAGACATGCGCCCACCGCGGCGCCGGTCGAGACGCCGACGACGGCCGGCTCGGCGAGCGGGTTGCCGAAGACGCCCTGCATCACGGCTCCCGCGATCGCGAGGGCTGCGCCGGCGAGCACCGCGAGCGCGAGGCGGGGGAATCGCACGGTCCACAGGGTCGCATCGCCGTTGGGATGCTGCGGCGTGAGTCCCTGCGGCAGTGCCAGCCAGGGCGCACCGATCGACGACACGACCTCGTTCCAGTGGGCGGTCAGTGAGCCCACGACCTCCTGCGCCGGGATCGCCAGCTGACCGGTTCCCGCGGACACGACGACGAGCACCGCGAGGGCGACGATCAGCGTGGCGAACACCGCGGTGCGGACGATCCGGCGACGCGACGCCGCACGAGGAGTTCGGCTCCGCGCACCTGCGTCATCCGAGCTCTGCGACGAGGGGCCCGAGGAGGCGATCTCCGCTCGGGTGGCAGCTTCCGCCGCCGTCGTGGCGGCCGTCATCGCGCCTCGTCGGGCGCGTAGACGGCGACGGCGAGCGCGTCGAGCACATCGGCGGTCGCCGGCCCGAAACTGAGGATCTCGGTGTCGGACATGTCGACGATGCGGCGGTTCTGCCCCGCGGGCGTCTGCGCGAGCGCGGGGATCGCCTCGATCAGACCGTCGATGCCTTCCACCGACTCGAGCCCCTTCGTCATCATGAGGATCAGCTCGGGCTGCGCGACGATCAGCCCCTCGTCCGTGACGGGGCGCATCCCCTGCCAGTCGATCTCCGCCGCCACGTCATGACCGCCGAGCGACGCGATGAGGGATTGGGCTCCCGAGCCCTCGCCGAACATGTAGTACACGCCGGACTGCCCTCGCACGTAGAGGAACACCATGCGCACCCGGTCCGCGTCATCCTGCGGCGCGACGGCCGCGATCTCCGCGACCTTGTCGTCGATCGCCGCCTGAGTTCGCTGAGCGAGCGCGGTGCCGCGGTCGGGAACTCCGAGTGCGGTGGCGACATCCAGGATCAGATCGTCGACGTTCTCCGTCGATCGTGCGCTGTCGAACACGACGACCGGGATCCCGGCGTCACGCATCTGCAGGATCACGTCCCATGGCCCGAGGCTCGTGTCGGTGAGGATCACGGTGGGCGCGATGTCGAGGATGGCCTCGGCGTTGAGGTCATGACCGTTTTCGGTGACGACGGGAAGATCGGCGGCCTCGGGGAATGCGGTCGATACGTCTCTCGCGACCACACTGTCACCGAGACCGAGCTCGAAGACGATCCTCGAGAGGGAGCCGTAGATGTCCAGCGCCAGGATGCGCGTCGTGTCGGCGACCGTCACCTGGGTGCCCTGGTTGTCGATGATCGAGGTCGGCAGAACCTGCTCCCCCTCGACGACCGGCTCGATCGGGGAGCGAGCTGCGACGGCCGTGCTCCCGCCTGTCACCGTACGCGGATCGTCCACGGGCGTGACCGTCGACAGCTTCGGAGTCGTCGGGCCGGCGTCGCCGGTCGAGGCCCCGCCCATCGAGCTGCAGCCGGCGGCGGCGACCGCGATCGCGAGAAGGAGCGCGGCGGAGGCGGCACGGAAGGGAGAGCGCATCGTGGGCTTTCTCCGGTCGCACAGG
>NZ_DALZXX010000215.1:0-431 GCF_031988965.1 Microbacterium sp. | reverse complement strand
CCCGCATCGGGCGGCAGACCGAGAAGCGCGCTCCACCGACCGGAACGTCGGGAACTTAAGGCAAGGCTAGCCTAAGTAAGTGGACCCTAATTTCGCAAGCCTCGCGCACTGTCGTGACGACATGGCGTCGATCCGAGCCGAGGCGAGACGGGTCAGGGGCGCAGCGGCAGCACGTCGGCGAGGTCTGCTCGCGTGCCCGAGGCCTGGACCCGACCGGAGGCCGCAGCATCCGTCCAGTGCTCCGCACCCGTCGCGACCGCGATCCAGGTGGCGGCGTCCATCTCGACGACGTTCGGCGGGGTGCCGCGCGTGTGCCGCGGCCCCTGGATGACCTGCACCGCACCGAACGGCGGCACCCGCACCTCGACGCTGTTGCCGGGCGCCTTCTCGTCGAGCAGCTGCAGCAGGTAGCGCACGCTCGTCGCCAGCAC
>NZ_DALZXX010000214.1:0-3479 GCF_031988965.1 Microbacterium sp. | reverse complement strand
GGGCTCACCTGGATCGGCCGCGAGGCCACGATCCTCGTGTGCGCGGCGCTCTGCGGGGTCGCCGTCGCGCTCGCCCTGGGCAACCGCGCGCTCCGCGCCCTGCCCGTCGAGTCGCGCTGGGCCGAGCACGCGAAGCAGTACGAGAAGGCCTGACACGACGGGCAACCTCCTATGCCGATATCGGAGAGTGCTCCCCAGGCTGACACGCGTGGACGACGACAGCACGCGCGGTGATGTCGACCTGGCGGCTGCTCGTGGACCGATGTCGGTGTCCCCGCGTAGGCTCGGCGCCACCAGCCCCGACCTGAGGAGACGACGATGTCCGACATGCAGATCACCGAGAAGCCGCTTCCCTTCGTGCGACTCGCCGCGTTGACCGAGACCGTCGGCACACAGCCCGAGGTCGCCGCCGTGGTGGGACCGCTGTTCGACCGCGTGGAAGGCGCGCTTCTGGCATCCGGAGCGACCCCCGGACTGCCGATCGCCGAGTACGACATGGACAGGCACGGCGTGCGCATCACGGTCGGGTTCACCTACGACGGCCCTGCGGTCGACGATGTCGTCATCGTCGAGCTTCCAGCCGTCGACGCGGCTTTCGCCGCGACCCACCACGGGACCATGGCGACGATCGACGACAGCTGGCGCGCCCTCAACGAGGCGATCACCGCCCGGGGCGCGGAAGCCCGGGGAGCGTGCCGCGAGGTCTACCTGCAGTCCGAGTCCGAAGACCAGGCCGATTGGATCACCGAGCTGCAGCAGCCCATCGCCGGCGATTGATGGTCAGGGCGCACCGGCGAGCGCCGCGACTCCGACGAGCACCGAGACCAGCGCGAGCACCCGGGCGATCGCGGCCGAGTACTGTTCTGCTATGCAGCATCGCTCTCTCGTGGTCCCCAGCGCCGTCATGATCATCACCGTTGCTCTGAGCGGCTGCGCGACGAGGGCAGATGTCGCCGCGGGCAGCGGGAGCAGCACAGAGACGTCGGCTCCTGTCGAATCGAGCGAACCCGTTGCACCCCCCACGGGCGATGCGGCAGCGCTGGCCCAGGCTCAGGCGTGGCTCGACGCCGCCACCCTCCCGCCGGGTGCCGTTCGCACGGAGACCTCGTCGGGCGGCTTCAACTCGTACACCGGGTGGCCGTGCGGTCCGTACGAGGAGCTGGAAGGGTACTGGGTGATCCCCGACACGACTGTGGTCGATGCGACCAACTGGTTGATCGAGAATCCCTCCGCAGATCTCACGACGGCCACTCTCCGTCCGCCCAGCGACGAGTGGGGACCGGTCGACTCGGCATCCATCGGGTTCATCCCCGCCCCCGACGCGCAAGAAGGAATCGTGTACTCACTGGCGAAAGTGGACGACGGCGTCGCGGTCCGGGCCGAAGTCGCCGCGCAGACCGAAACCGCGACCTGCCCGCCGCTTCCCGACGGCGGAACCTACGGAGCGCCAGGACAGGGGTAGCTCGTCGTCGACGCGAGCAACGCTCAGAGCACGCCGGCGAGCGCCGCGACACCGACGAGCACCGAGACGACGGCCAACACCAGGGCGATCGCGATCAGCACGGCATGCACCTTGAGGAACATCGTCGCCTTGCCGTCGGCATCCCGCGCCCGCGGATCGGTGGCGACCCGCTTGTAGAAGCGGGGCCAGACCACGATGTTGAAGGCGGCGTTGAGGAACAGCACGACGGCGAGGGCGATCACCTCCCCACGCTAGCCCGTCAGGCAAGCGATATTTCGAAAAACATACCCAGTCCATGTATCACCGGGCTCTTGCCGAGCTCCTTACCTGTGTGATCACAATGGGACTCATGATCGACGGCGCACCCGACGGCGCCGCCCTCGATCCTGCACCGGACGACGGAACGGCACGCTGGAAGCGCGCCGCCGACCTCTTCGACGCATGGCGGGACGGCGACAGCCGCGCGATGGACGACCTCGTGCGGCTGATGACGCCTGTCCTCTGGCATGTCGTGCGCGCCTACGGGCTCGAGCGCACGTTGGCCGAAGACGTCATCCAGACGACGTGGCTGCAACTGGTGCGCGGGCACCGGTCTATCGCCGACCCGAAGGCCGTGTCGGCCTGGCTCACGACGACCGCGCGACGCGAGGCCTGGCGGGCGGGCAAAGCCCACAACCGCGTCGACACGACGGAGACGGATGCTCTCGACGCCCTGCTGCCGGAGCAGCAGTCGGCCGAGGACCACGCCGCGACGGGAGACGAGAACCGTCGTCTCTGGTCTGCCGTGCAGCATCTCGCCGAGCGATGCCAGCGCCTGCTGCGCGTGATCGCCTTCGAGGAGCGCCCGGACTACGCCCGTCTCGCCGCCGACCTCGCGATGCCGGTCGGCAGCATCGGACCGACGCGCAAGCGCTGCCTCGCCAAGCTGCGTGACCTGCTCGACGCCCCGACACCGCGGACGGAGGGCGGCTCATGAGTGAGAACGACGGCGACAACGGCGGCGACACCCACGAGGATGCTGAGCTGTTCGCGCACCTGAGATCGCTCTGGCGCGACGTCGACCCGATGCCGGCTGCGCTGATCGATCGGATGATCGCGGCCGTCGCGGCCGAGGGCCTGTCGGAGGAGTACGCGCTGCTCACCCTGATCGATGAACCTCTGGGGGCGGTGCGCGGCGACGCCGACGCGCTGACCCTGCAGTTCAGCGACGGCACCACGAGCATCCTCCTGCACGTCACCGGCACGGCAAGCGGCGCGCATCGTATCGACGGCTGGGTCGACACGGCCGCCGGCGTGATCGAGCTCGCTCAAGGCGAGAGCGTCCGCACGACGACCGCGAGCAACACGGGTCGCTTCGTGTTCGATGACGTGCCCGACGGGCTCACACTCGTGCGCCTCACCATGACGATCGGCGACGAGCAGCGCACGCTGTCGACTCCGCAGTTCGAGTTGTGATCCACGCGGGCCGGCCCGCACACCGCGGGGCTGATCCCGCACATCGCGGGATCCCCCCGCACATCGCGGGATCCCCCCGCACACACCGCAGGGCCGCTCCCGCACCTCAGGGGTCCGCCCGCACAGGACGCGGGTCCGCCCGCGAGGAGAGGACCGACGATGGAGCAGCCCAAGGGATGGAGCTGGCAGGACCGCGCAGAAGGGTCGATCCGCCGCGGTACGGCGCTGGATCCGTCCGTCGAGCCGGTCGACGGCGTTCGCGCGTTCCCGACCGCGTATCTGCAGGAGCGTCTGCTGATCACTCAGGACCAGGTCGACAACGGCCAGGAGGCGTACGACCGCGAGATCCGCGAGGCCGCCGGCTCGTTCGGCTGGAATCTCGACATCGAGTCGCCCGCGGCTGTGCGCGCGGCCGACCCGCTGGTGCCCGGAGTGCCCGGATTCCTCCGCGCCCATCTGACGACACCCGACGAGCCGACGCGCGGCGAGTCGCCCGTGCCCCCGGATGCCTGGCGCGTGCTGCAGCGCGCCCGACGCAGCACGGGAACCCCGATGCCGCGGA
>NZ_DALZXX010000213.1:0-3485 GCF_031988965.1 Microbacterium sp. | reverse complement strand
GATCCGACCCACGCTGCGGCCCAGGTCGTCAGCGCGACGCCGACCGCCGGCAGCACGAGCGCGGGCTGCGCGAGTGAGAACCCGGACGGTTGAGTCGCGATCAGCGTCGACGCGACCTGCACCCCGACCGCCGAGAGCAGAAGCCCCGCGACGACGCCGACGACAGCTCCGATGATCCCGACGACGAGTCCCTGCCGGCCGACCTCCGCGCGCTGAGACCGCGCCGTCGCCCCGATCAGTCGCATCAGTGCGATCCGGCGCGTGCGCCCCGCGATGATCGTCGAGAACGTGTTCGCCGTGACGATCGCCGCGACATACATGGCCACCGCAGTGAGCAGCACCGACAGGAGCCCGACGATGAAGGCGAGGGTCTCGCTGTCGCCGATGAACGGGTCGGCCTGCAACACGGCGCCCAGGTAGACGGTGACCTCGACGAGGATGACGCCGAAGGCCGCCGACAGCGCGGCCACCAGGATGCTGGCGCCCATGCCGCGCTCCCGCAGCCAGGCGAATCGAGGACCGGTGGATGCCGTCTGAGGAACGGTCGTCCGGATGACGGGGGCGCTCACCGTGCTCATGCCGCCACCTCCGCCGCGAGCATGTACGCCGAGATCTCCTCGGCGCTCTGACGCGGGTGGTCGGCGACGAGCCGACCGTCGCCCAGGAACAGCACGCGGTCGGCGTGGCTGGCGGCGATCGCGTCATGCGTCACCATCGCGATGGACTGCCCGTGTTCGCGGCTCGCGGCGGCGAGCAGCTGCAGCACCTCGCGTCCGGTCGCGGAATCGAGGTTTCCCGTGGGCTCGTCGGCGAAGACCAGGTCGGGAGCGGTGGCGAGGGCCCGGGCGATCGCCACCCTCTGCTGCTGTCCGCCCGACAGCTGGTGGGGACGGTGCTGGAGCCGCGCGCCGAGCCCGAGGGTCTCGATGAGGCCGTCGATGCGCGCCCTCTCGATCGCACTCGGGCGTCGCCCGTCGAGTTCGAACGGAAGCATGATGTTGCCGATCGCGGTCAGGGTCGGCACCAGGTTGAATGCCTGGAAGATGAACCCCACGCGGCGTCGTCTCAGGATCGTCAGGTCGAGGTCGCCGAGTCCGGTGATCTCGGTGTCTCCGATCCAGGCGCGTCCCTCGGACGGCGTGTCGAGTCCCGCCATGATGTGCATGAGCGTGGACTTGCCCGATCCGGAGGGGCCCATGATGGCCGTGAACTGGCCGCGGCGGATGCCGACGCTGACGTCGTCGAGCGCCCGGACGGTGCCCTCGCCGGCGCCGTAGGTCTTGCTGAGGTGCTGCACGCGGGCTGCGAGCCCGAGGTCGGTGGTCGTGATCTCCATGTCGACGACGCTATTTCGGGCGGGGGCGCTGCCGCGTCGCCCGCTCGACTCATCCGTCTACATCTCCAGGATGATCTGCACCGGACCGTGATACTCGGACAGGCCGCTCGACTCAGGCGAGACCGTGCTCGAACGCGAAGACGACGAGCTGCACCCGATCGCGGAGCGCGAGCTTCGTGAGGATGCGGCTGATGTGGGTCTTCACCGTGGCTTCGCTGAGGTACTCGCGCGCGGCGATCTCGCTGTTCGACAGTCCCCGCGCCGCGAGGGCGAAGATCTCCCGCTCACGGTCGGTCAGCGTCGCGAACTCGGCGGGCACGGGCTTCGGCGCCTCGGCGAAGTGCTGGAACAGCTCCCTGGTCGCCGAGGCCGCGATCACGCTCGACCCGGCGTGCACCGTGCGGATCGCCGCGAGCAGGAACTCGGGGTCGGCGTCTTTGAGGAGGAATCCGCTCGCTCCCTGGCGGATCGCTCGGGCAGCGGCCTCGTCGAGGTCGAAGGTCGTGAGCATCACGATGCGGGGCGGGTCCGGCTGCGCGAGGATCTCGGCGGTGGCGGTCAGACCGTCCATCACCGGCATCCGGATGTCCATCAGCACGACATCGGGTCGGACCGACCGCACGAGTGCGACAGCCTCGCGGCCGTCACCGGCCTCGCCCACCACATCGAGGTCGGGCTGCGATGCGACGAGCATCCGGATTCCGGCGCGGAAGAGCGCCTGGTCGTCGACGAGTACGACCCTGATCATGCTGGTTCTCCGATCGGGAGCGATGCCTGGACCACGAACTGCGTGCCCTGACGCTCCGCCTGCAGGCTACCGCCCACGAGCTGGGCGCGTTCGCGCATGCCGATCACGCCGTGTCCGCCGCCACCCTGCGCGCTCCCCGCGCCGGGGCCGGTCGCGCCAACGGTGTTGCGCACCTGCAGGTCGACACGATCGGGCTGCCAGGCGAGGTGCACATCCACCGCACCGTCGCCGTGTCGGATCGCGTTGGTCAGCGCCTCCTGCAGGATGCGATAGACGGCGAGCTGGATCGCTCCCGGCGGCTCACCGGGCGGGGTCGGATCGACCGTGATGCGCGGCTCGATCCCGGCCTGGCGCACCTGGGCGAACAGCGTCTCGAGGTCGGCGAGCGTCGGCTGGGGACCGTCTCCCTGCCGGTGCCGCAGCTGCGTGAGCAGCAGGCGCACGTCACTCAGGGCGCCCCGCGCCGTCTGAGCGATCGTGGTCAGAGCCTCGCCCGCCATCTCCGGCTGCGACGCTGCGGCGTACCGCGCACCGTCGGCCTGTGCGATCACGACGGCGAGCGAATGGGCCACGATGTCGTGCATGTCCCGGGCGATCCGCACGCGCTCCTGCTCTTCTGCGGCCAGCGACTCCGCCTGCAGTTGTGCGGCCCTGGTCGCTCGCGCCCGCAGCACGACCCGCCAGAGCAGGCCGCACACCCAGGCGAAGCCCAGCGCGAGGATCGACAGCACCAGAAGCAGAGTTCCCGTGGTCAGCTGGTCCCAGCCGCTGGTCGCACCGGCCGTGACACCGCCGACGAACACCATGTAGAGCGCCGCCACGAGCGCGCCGACGAGCGCGGAGCCGAAGCCCCACCAGAGCACGACGCGTGAGCCCCATGCGGCGGTCGCGTACAGGGTCATCAGGATCGCGAGGTCGATGGGCAGCGGACCGAAGCCCGCGAGCATCTGCACGATCGCGCCCGCCCAGGCCCCGGCGAGCGCGAGTGCCGGCGCGAGCCGACCGATCGCGACACCGCCGAACATGAGCAGACTCGACACCGCGATCGCTCCGGCACTGGCGACCGGGTTCGCCACATTCCCCGCGCCCGGACCGTAGAACACGATCGAGAAGGGGGTGAGGATGACGAAGAGCAGCGCTGCGCCGACGATGTCGAGCACGAGCGCCGTGCGAGAGAGCGGGCGGATCACTCCCCCACGCTACGCGGCACGCCGCCGGCCCCGCATCCGCCTGGAGATGTATCCGCGGCGCACCGCAGCCGGATCCACATCGCTGTCTCAGGCGCGGGCGATGATCTCGCCGTGCGGCACGAGGTACCAGCCGTCGCCGTCATCGGCCCAGCGCTTCCACGCGTCGCTGATCGCGCGCAGGTCGTCGGGCGTCGCCATCGCGCTGTCGACG
>NZ_DALZXX010000212.1:0-3558 GCF_031988965.1 Microbacterium sp. | reverse complement strand
GGATCCGGCGCTGCAGATCGCGTACCCGGCCATGACCGATGTGAAGCAGCCCGCGACGGCCGCGTACGCCCGCGCGGCCGGCCATGCCGTGGACACACGCCGAGCCGCGACGCACACGCCGAGTGCCGCAACCTATGCCGAGTACCGTGACGCGGTGAGCGACCTCGAGCGCGCTCTCGAAGCGGCGGAGTACGCGGCTCGCGTGCAGGCCGGTGAGGCTCCGTCGGCCACGAACTGGCAGGGTGCCGCGCATGACCTCATCACACGGTCGACCGAGGCGATCGACCGTGCGGCCGGCGCAGCGGCATCCGCGTTCGCCGCGTGGAACGAGCGCAAGCGACCCGACCGGCGCTAGCAAGCCCTGCACCGGCGACAGCGGGCCGACACGGTGTCGGAATCGACACTGTGCCAGGCGCCCGGGCGTTCTCGGATCAGGACCCGATCGTCCTCGTACGGACGAGGTCGCGGTACCAGTGCCCCGAGTCCTTCACGGTGCGCTCGAGCGTGTCGAAGTCGACCCGCACGATGCCGAATCTCTTGGCGTAGCCGTATCCCCACTCGAAGTTGTCGAGCAGAGACCACACGAAGTAGCCCCGCAGATCGACCCCGCGCTCGATGGCACGGTGCGCGGCGGTGAAGTGGCGGCGCAGGTAGTCGGTGCGCTCGGGGTCGGGGACCGAGCCGTCCTCGGCGACCTCGTCATCGAACGCGGCGCCGTTCTCGGTCACCATCAGCGGCTGCGCGGGGAACTGCTCCGACAGGGAGACGAGGAGCTCTTCCAGTCCTTCCGGGGCGATGTTCCACCCCATCGCCGTGTACGGACCCGGCTGCTCGACGAACTCGACCAGCTGGTCGCTGCCCGGCCACGCGGTGCCGCCGGCGGCCCCCTTGTGGCCGTCGTTCTGCTGCTTCTCCGAGACGCCATCCCACAGCCGCACGGTCGCGGTGGAGTAGTAGTTGACACCGAGCACGTCGATCGGCTGGTTCACCGTGGCGAGGTCGCCCTCCTGCACGAACGACCAGTCGGTGACCGACGAGGTGTCTTCCAGAAGATCCGCCGGATACTCGCCGCGCAGCATCGGATGCGTGAAGGCCCTGTTCGCCAGAGCGTCGATGCGCCTCATCGCTTCGGCTGCTCCGTCGCCCTGACCTCGCAACACGTGGAAGTTCAGCGTCACGGAGTAGTCGGGGTCACCGGTGGAGGTCGCGCGCAGCGCCTGCACCGCGCGCCCGTGGGCGAGGTTCAGGTGGTGCACGGCGGCGAGGGCGGATGCCGGCTCGTGGCGACCGGGAGCGTGACCGCCCTGACCATAACCCAGGTACGCCGAGCACCACGGTTCGTTCAGGGTCGTCCAGGTGTGCACGCGGTCGCCGAGCGCCGCACCCATCACCTCGGCGTACCGTTCGAAGGCATCGGTGGTGGCGCGGGATGTCCATCCGCCCGCATTCTCGAGGTACTGCGGCAGATCCCAGTGGTACAGCGTCGCCACCGGGCGGATGCCGCGCTTGAGCAGGCCGTCGACCAGCTTGGAGTAGAAGTCGACACCGGCCCGGTTCACCGTCCCGTCAGCTGCCGGCACGATCCGCGGCCAGGCGATCGAGAACCGATAGGCCTGCAGTCCGAGGTCGCTCATCAGGTCGAGATCCTCGTCGACCCGGTGGTAGTGGTCGCACGCGACGTCTCCGGTGTCACCGTTCCAGACTTTGCCCGGGGTCCTGCTGAACGTGTCCCAGATCGACGGGGTCCGTCCGTCCTCCGACGCGGCGCCCTCGATCTGATACGACGCGGTCGCCGACCCGAAGGTGAACCCCTCGGGAAGCAGGAGCCCTGACCCGCGGTAGTCGTCGGCGGGGGAGCGGAGCGTCATCCGGTCACCTCCGACAGATCGGCCGAGTACGACTTCGCTTCGCCGTCCGGGGCGGTCACGGTCACGGTCGCGGTGCCCGTACCGCCGGGGAAGACGCGCAGGGTCAGACCGTCGTGGTAGTCGTAGTCGGGCTTGTCGGTGCGCGCACCCCAGGGCAGCAGGGTGCCGGGACGCACGTACAGGGGCAGGGACTCGAAGCCGTGCACCTCTCGGCGCCACCCGCCGCCGACGACCGTCTCACCCGTGAGGAGCGAGGTCCATTCGCCCTCGGGCAGATAGAACTCGACCGATCCGTCAGGCGAGAACACCGGCGCGACCAGCAGATTCGCCCCGAGCATGTACTGGCGGTCGAGGTAACCGACGGCGGGATCGTCCGGGAACTCCAGCTGCATCGGCCGCATCAGGGGAAGGCCCGTCTGCGACGCCTCGACACCCTGCTGATACAGATACGGCATCAGGCGCATCTTGAGGTGCGTGAAGCGGCGCGTCACCTCGACTGCTTCCTCGTCGAACATCCACGGCACCCGGTATGAGCTCGAACCGTGGAAGCGCGAGTGCGAGCCGAGCAGGCCGAACGCCGTCCACCTCTTGAAGACCCCGGCATCCGGCGTGCCTTCGAAGCCGCCGATGTCATGGCTCCAGAAGGCGAATCCGGTGAGCGCGAGCGAGAGACCGCCGCGCAGCGTCTCGGCCATAGAAGTGTAGGTCGACGTGGAGTCGCCGCCCCAGTGCACGGGCATGCTCTGGCCCCCGGCCGTGGCCGAGCGGGCGAACAGCACCGCGTCGTCGGCTCCGCGAGCTTCGGTGAGCACGTCATGCACGGCACGGTTGTAGAGGTCGGTGTACAGGTTGTGCATCCGCTCGGGATCCGAGCCGTCGGCCCACACCACCTCGGTCGGGATGCGCTCGCCGAAGTCTGTCTTGAAGCAGTCGACGCCCTGGGCGATCAGCCGGCGCAGGTGCCCCTGATACCAGGCCGTGGCATCCGGGTTCGTGAAGTCGACGAGGCCCATGCCCGCCTGCCACAGGTCCCACTGCCACACGGAGCCGTCGGCCCGTCGCACGAGGAAGCCCCTGTCGGCTGCCTCGCGGAACAGCGGGGAGCGCTGCGCGATGTACGGATTGATCCACACGCAGACGCGCAGGTCCTTCTCGTGCAGCCGCGTCAGCATCCCCTCGGGGTCCGGGAACACCCGCGGGTCCCACTCGAAGTCGCACCAGTTGAACTCGCGCATCCAGAAGCAGTCGAAGTGGAAGACCGATACCGGCAACTCGCGTGCGGCCATCTCGTCGATGAACGCGCTGACGGTCTGCTCGTCGTAGTCGGTCGTGAAGCTCGTCGACAGCCACAGCCCGTACGACCACGCGGGCACCACGGGCGGTCGGCCGGTGAGAGCGGTGTAGCGAGAGAGCACGTCCTTGGGTGTGGGCCCCGCGATCACGAAGTACTCGAGGACTTCTCCCGACACCGAGAACTGCACGCGCTCGACGGTCTCCGAGCCGATCTCGTACGAGACGTGGCCGGGGTCGTTCACGAGCACGCCGTACCCGCGGTTCGACAGATGGAACGGGATGCTCTTGTACGCCTGCTCGCTCGAGGTGCCGCCGTCGGCATTCCAGATGTCGACCGACTGCCCGTTCTTCACGAGCGGACCGAAGCGCTCACCGAGACCGTAGATCAGCTCGCCGA
>NZ_DALZXX010000211.1:0-3612 GCF_031988965.1 Microbacterium sp. | reverse complement strand
GAACGGCATCCCGTGGCTCGCCCTCAGCTCGACGCGCATCCGGGTGATCTCGCCGCAGAGCGACGCCGACATGTTCTCGGCCCCCGAGCCCATCGACGCCGACGAGGTCAAGCGCCGCGCGGCTGCGGGCACCCGCACGCTCATCGCGCTGCGGGCCGCGCTCGGTCTCGCCGCACTGATCGCGACCCCGCTCGTGGCCGCGAGCGGAGCGTTCGGCGCGGTGCTGTGCGTGCTCGCCTTCGTGGGCATGATGTTCCAGTCACGGCAGATCCACGCGCGCCTCGGCGTGCTGGTGCTCATGGCGATCGGCGCGATCGGCCTCGCGGCGACCGGCATCACCGTCGCACTCGCGCTGCCCGATGTGCGCACCTGGATGCTGCTGGTGCTCGTCGTCGCCACGGTGATCCTGGTCGGACTGACGCTGCTCACGCCGCGTGCGCGGCTCCGGCTCACGCGCCTGGGCGACACGGTCGAGGTCGTCGCTCTCGCGCTGCTGCTGCCTCTGGGCGTCATCACGGCGGGGCTCGTCTGACCCATGGCGACCAAGAAGGATCTGATCGAGGCCCAGGGCTTCAGCCGCCGCCGCCTGCTCTCCGCCTTCACCGGCGGCGCCCCTGGCGGCAAGGAGCTCGATCCGGCCAAGCCGCTGCGCGCGGTCGTGGCGGGTGTCGCACTCACGGTGGGCGTGATCCTCGTCGGCGTCTTCTGGGGCATCATGCAGCCCGGTCTGCCCGGCGACTGGCAGAACAACCGGCTGATCGTGGCGACGGACACCGGTTCGCGCTACGTGTCGGTCGAGGGCACGCTCTACCCGGTGATCAACACCGCCAGTGCGCGCCTGCTGATCCCGGCGGGCGAGTTCAAGGTCGTGCGCACCGACCAGGCGGCCCTCGACGGCATCCCGATCGGCCCTGCCATCGGCATCCTCGGCGCTCCCGATGACCTGCCGGCGCCGAACGCGCTGATCAACTCGTCGTGGACCGCCTGCATCGACGACGGAACAGGAGCGTCCGTCACCGTCTCGGACGACCCGGTCGCGGCGATCTCGACGGATACGGGCGCCGTCGTGAAGCGCGGAGAAGATCTGTTCGTCGTCGCCGACGGCCTGCGGTACGCGGTCGCCCCCGGCGATGCGAACGCCGTTCTGCGCGCGGCGGGGCTCGGCGCGAGCGACATCCTCGAGGTCGACGGACGCTGGCTCAACCTGTTCGCGTCGGGCGACGAGCTCGGGCCCATCCGCATCAACGGCTTCGGCGCCGCGGTGCCGGGCACCGATCTGACCGCCGGCACGATCGTGCACACGCAGGGCAAGCCCGCCGAGGAGCGGTACGTCGCCCTCGCCTCCGGCGAACTCGCACTCCTGAGCCCCCTGGCGTACCAGCTCTACCTGCTCGGCAGCGGCGAGCAGGCACGAGAGGTCGAGGTGTCTCCGGCCGAGGTGGCCGACGTCCCGACGATCCAGTACCTCGGCGGCACCGACTGGCCCGCCCAGCCGCTCGCCACCCTCGCGGCCGATCAGACGCCCTGCGCGGTCCTGTCCGGCGACGCCCGCACCGTGCTCGGTGCGACCACGGCCGAACTGCCCGACGACCGTTCCGGTGTCGACGTCACCGTCGGCGGCGGGGCACTGATGCAGGTGACCGGCGGCTCAGAGGACGCGGTGGGCATGGCCGTGCTGATCGACGAGTCCGGCACCGCGTACGCGATTCCCGGTGCGACGCTCGACGAGAGCTCCGAAGACGCTGCGACCGGCGCGATCGCCCAGCTCGGATATTCGCTGTCCGACGTCGGCCGGGTGTCGGATGCCTGGATCGAGTTCTTCGCCGCAGGGCCGGCTCTGAGCGCAGAGGCTGCGCGCGAGACCCCGGGCTCCGGATCGAACTGATGCGGCGCCGCCTGACAGCCCTCGCCGCGCTCGTGCTGGGCGCCGCCGTCTTCGGTGCCGCAGCCCCCGCCACCGCCGCAGCCCCGCCTCACGCTGTCGCGCATTCGAGCACGACGCTGCCGACCCTCGTGTCGGCAGCGACCGCGGGAGAGGCCTGCACGCCTGGCAACGTCGTGTACTCGCCCGAGGCACCCTCGGCACTCGCGCGACTCGACGCGGAGCAGGCGAACCGTCTCGCCACGGGGGAAGGGGTCGTGGTCGCGATCGTCGATTCCGGGGTGGATGCGAGCAACCCGCACCTCGCCGGCACCGTGATCGGCGGAATCGACCTCGTGGGCGATGGAGAACGCGGCGACGGACTGACCGACACGACCGGACACGGCACCGCCATCGCGGGTCAGATCGCCGCGCAGCCTGTGGCCGGCTCGGGGGTCGTGGGTCTCGCCCCGGACGCGAAGCTGCTGTCGGTCAGGGTGTTCCGCAGCACCGACAAGCAGGACATCGACAAGGGCTTCGGGCCGAGCTCGCAGCGGCTGGCCGACGGCATCCACTGGGCTGCCGACAACGGTGCCGACATCATCAACGTGTCCATGTCGCAGACGTCGGACTCCGCAGTGCTCCGGGCCGCGGTCGAGCACGCCGCCGCTGTCGGCGCTCTCGTCGTCGCGAGCGCGGGCAACCGGGAATCCGACGCGGATGCCGAGGATGCCGCGAGGTACCCGGCGGCCTACGAGCAGGCGCTCGGCGTCAGCGCCGCAGACCCGCGGGGACTCGCGACGGACTCGTCGATCCACGGCCCGCAGGTCGACGTGACGGCACCGGGCAGTGACGTGCTGACGGCCTTCCCCGGCGGCGGTGACTGCGTGTTCGCTCCGGATGCCCCCGCGTCGAGCTTCGCCACGGGGTACGCGAGCGCGGCGGCGGCCCTCGTCGCCGAGGCCCACCCCGAGGATCCCCCGGCAGGCTGGGCCTATCGGCTCGCCGCCACGGCTCTGCGCGCCGATGCGGACAATCGCGACGACGTGAACGGCTGGGGGTTCATCCAGCCCACCGCCGCGATCGAGCTGCTGCCCGACCAGACGACCAGGGGCCCCGCCAGCCCGTTCTTCGACACCGTCGAGAGCGCAGCCCGACCGCCCGCGGCGGCCGTGAGCCCCGACCACGGAGCCTCACCGTTCCTGCTGACCCGCGACGCCGCACTGCTGACGGCGATCGGCGGCGCGAGCCTGCTCGGTGTGCTCGGCATCCTGATCGTCCTCCGACGCCGCACACAGGATCCCGTCATCGACCAGCCCGAGGTCGAGCGTGAGGGCGGCCTGCTGAACCGTGCGGATCCCCACGCGGAAGCCACCCGCGTCGGCTGACGACCGACGTCAGCCGCCGTCACCCGGCGTCACCCGAAGACGAGGAAGCCGACTCCGACGAGCCCGGCGGCCGACACTGCACATGCCACCGCGAACGCGGCGAGCGTGAGCGTGCTCCATCGTCGAGAATGCTTCGCGACGGAAGGGCGCTCGGCATCCTGGACCCGCGTGGGCGGTACGCCGCCGATGACGACGGGAGGGGCACTGGGGCCCAGCGGCGCCGGACGAGGCTTGTAGATGGCGGGCTCGGGAACAGCGGGGGCGGCAAAGGCCTCAGCCGCGACGTCGCGGGCCTCGGGCTCCGACAGGTCGGGATCTGAGGACGCGGGCGCCGACGGGTCGGCAGCATCGGCGTCGGCGGCG
>NZ_DALZXX010000210.1:0-3687 GCF_031988965.1 Microbacterium sp. | reverse complement strand
CGTCGTGCCGGATCTCCGCCAGCTCGTCGCCGCGCCGCGCGATGCTCCAGGCGCCGGAGGTCCACTGCGCCTCATCGTCACGCCACCAGGAATTCCTCGTCGAGTCCACCGTGCCAGCCTAACCGGTTGACCAATCCAGGGTGACGGATGTGTGGACCGTCACGCCCCGGCGCGGGCGCCGGCGGAGCCGATCGTGCTCTCTCCCGGGCGGATGCGCACGGGCAGCGCGACCCTCTCGTGCACGTGGTCGTGCTCCTCCTCGGCGGCGAGCAGCCGCACACCCTCGGCGCCCATCGCGAACCCGGGGAGTTCGATCGACGTCAGGGTCATCCAGTCGGCACCGTCGTCGCGGTGATCACCGTCCATGCCGACCACGGCGACGTCGTCGGGCACCCGCAGCGCGCCGTGCTCGCGCAGGAGCTGCAGCACCCCGAGCGCGACCTTGTCGTTCACGGCGAGGATCGCGCACCGCTCTCGGGCGAGCAGAGGAAGAAGGTCTTCCGCGGCGCGACGGCCGTCTGCCGCCATGAGCCCGGCGGCATCGATCTCGGTGAGCCGCACGCCGCGCTCGGCGGCGGCCTGCCGCAGGCCGCGACGGCGTTCGACGACCGGCTGCACGATATCGGGGATCGACACGAAGAACGCACGGCGGATGCCCAGATCGGCGATGTGATCGACGGCGGCCCGACCCACCTGCACGTTGTCCATCAGCACGGTGCACCAGTCGGCGCCCGGCACGTCGTAGTTCACCACCACGATCGGCCGCACGTGATTGCGGATCCTCGCGATGCCCGAGGTGGGGTCGCGCATCGAGGCGACCATCACGCCGCCGGTCCTCGCCTCGGCGAAGTGCTCGAGGAACTCGTCCTGGAGGTCGTGCTGCGCGGTGCCGGAAGCGAGCTCGTGCGCGTTGAACAGGCTGTTCGCCATCATCAGGTAGCGGCGGCCGTGAGCTGCGCGCCGCGTGAGATCTCGACGAACAGGACGTTCACGAGGTCGGGGGTGATCAGGCCCAGGGCGTCCGACCGGTTGCGGATCAGCGTGCGACCTGCCGAGCTGCGGATGTAGCCGAGGCGGTCGATGACCTCCTGCACGCGCTGCAGGGTCTCGGGCGCGAGGCGTGCCGGGGCGTTGATCGCGTTCGACACGGTGCCCACCGACACCCCTGCTTCACGAGCCACGGCGTTGATCGTGGGATTCGCTCGGGAATCCGGCATGGGCACCCCCTCACGGTTTGCACTGTGACGCAATCGTAGGGGAGTGCGGGGACCATCGACGGATCCCCGCACCGTGCCTCGACGTGTCCCGCTCTCGGAGACGTGTCCCCGCTCTCGGAGACGTGTCCTCGCTCTCAGAGAGAGGTCATCCCGCCGTCCACGGCGAAGAGGGCTCCCGTGGCGAAGTCGGCGTCGCTGCTGGCCAGGAACACCATGATCCCCTCGACATCGGCGGGCGTGCCCGCGCGGCCGACGGGGATGCGGCTCACGATGGCGGCGCGCGACTCCGGGTCGTCCGAGATCGTCGACACCAGCCCGGTCTCGGTGTACGCGGGCACCACGGTGTTCACGCGGATGCCGTCGCGCGCGTACGCCGCGGCGACCGTGCGCGTGAGGCCGTGGATGCCGGCCTTCGACGCGGAGTAGGCCGTGAAGTCCTGCCCCTCGCCGGTGAGCCCGGTGGGGCTGCCGGTGAGGATGATCGAGCCTCCGTCCGAGGCCAGCATCGCCCGGACCGCGTGCTTCACCGTGAGGAACGTGCCGGTCAGGTTGATGTCGATCGTGCGGCGCCAGACGTCGAGGTCGAGGTCGGCGGCCTTCGCGTCCTGACCGAACAGCTGCACGCCGGCGTTCGCGACGACGACGTCGGGCGACCAGCCGTCGGCGGCCGCCTCGGTGAAGGCGGCCTCGACCGACGACTCGTCGGAGATGTCGACGACGACGGCACGCGCCCGCTCGCCGATCGACGCGGCGACGGAGGCGGCGGCATCGGCGTCGCGGTCCGCGATGATCACCCGTGCATCCTCCCGCGCGAAGCGCTCCGCCACGCTGCGTCCGATGCCCGCTCCCGCTCCCGTGACCAGGGCGGTCCTGCCTTCGAGCCGGGCCATGTCAGCGCTCGATCCGGTCGAGGTGCAGCATGCGGGCGAGGTTCTTGTCGAGCTCGTCGTCGCGGAAGATCTTCTTCCAGTCGTCCTTGATGATGCTCTCGCGGCCGTAGTCCATGGCGATCAGGCACGCGTCGGAGAACGGGTTGTCGCCGCGCAGACCGTTGGCGAGCGCCACCTGGGTGTGGCCGTAGAGGATGCTGCGGGCGGCCGCCTCGGGCACGCCCATGGTGGTCACGGCCTCGTGCAGCGCTTCGTTGAGCAGGGCGCCGATCATGCAGGCGACCGTCTCGACGAGCGTCGGCTCGAGCTGGGCGAGCTGCTTCACGGTGACCCAGTGCACGTCGATCACGGGGGCGTAGATGGCGCGCACGGTCTCTTCCACGATCGCCCGGGCGGCCGGGTCGTCGCTCTCGACGGCGGCGATGGCGTCCTGAGGCGCGGCGATGCCGCCGAACGTGTCGGCCCACTGCTCGGGCGTCTCGCGCTGCAGGAAGATCGAGGGATGGCACGGGTGCGCCACGGCCTGGATGACGTCCTCGCGCGTGGTCAGGAGTCCGGCATAGGCGGCGGCAGGGTCGAGCGTGAGCACGATCGCGCCGGAGCGCAGCTGGGGGACCAGCTCGGCCGTGACCGGCCCGAGAGCGAGATCGGGCACGGCGAGCACGACGATGTCGGCGTCGGCGACGGCGGTCGCCGCGTCGGTGAGCGTGCGCCCGGCGTCGGTCGTGCGCTGTCGGCCGGCGGGGGAGTTCTCGACGTACCAGACGGTGTGGTCGGTCCGCGCGAGGTTGTCGGACACGCGCATGCCCATCTTCCCTCCGGCGCCGATGACGGCGATCTTGTGGCTCATGGTGTGCTCCTCAGGTGGTCCAGGGTGGTGCGGGTCCAGGCCCGCTCGGTGCGGATGGTGGTCTCGGCGTCGCCCTGCCAGGGCAGCCAGTGCTCGACGATCTCGTTGATCCCGCGTTCGCGGGGCGAGACCGTGCGGAGCAGGTGGGGATAGTCGTGCAGGCCGGCGCCCATGGCGGCGCCGGAGTAGGTGAAGCCGACCCAGCCGTCCTGGCGGGCGAAGGCGAAGTCCTTGACGTGCACGTTGCGAACATACGGCGCGGTCTGCTCGACGCAGGTGCGGGGGGGCTCGAGTCGGGCGACGACGTTGGCGGGGTCCAGGCAGATGCCGAGGTGATCGCTGCCGACGCTCTCGACGAGATCGACCAGGTCGCTCGTCGCGACCTGCTCGTAGGTCTCGAGGGCGAGGGTGACGCCCGCCGCCTCGAACGAGCGGATGCCGTCGCGCAGCCACGCATCCGCCTCGGGGAGGGAGGGTCGGGACCCGGGCCCGTGCACCATGCTGCGCAGGAGTGCGGCGCCGAACACCTCGGCGATCCGGAGCTGACGGGCCATGTGTCGGGGCTCGATGCCCTTGGTGCCCAGCTCGATCGTGAGTCCGAGGTCGGTCGCGGCCGCCGCAGCGTCGCGGAGCTCGGCGTCGCTCATGCCGTCGAGGGGCGCGTAGTCGCAGATCTGGAAGAGGTCGACGCCCTGGGCGCGGGTGTCCTCGAACGCGCCGATGAGACTCA
>NZ_DALZXX010000209.1:0-3730 GCF_031988965.1 Microbacterium sp. | reverse complement strand
ACCGGCGACCGAGCGCGAGCGTCTACCTGGCCGGAGTCAGCACGAGCGTCTGCCGCGCCGCGGCATCCACCGCCTTCGTCGACGACGCCCACGGGCGCTGCGTTCCGGCCGCCCAGTCGGCGGGCTGGTCGGTGTAGTGCTCGTGGAAGGCGTGCCCCGAGGCTCCGGTGAGGTGGATCCAGGTCGAGTCGTCGAAGTCCGCGAGGTCGACCACCATGCGCATCGAGGGCACCGTGGTCGTCGCGTACGAGGTCCCCAGATCCCATCCGGTCGCGTTGACGATCGACGCGCCGCCCCCGACCGCGTACGGACCACGGTTGAAGAGAGCCTCGATCGGGGCGATGCCCGACGAACCGAGCGTGTCGCTGGTGAGGGTGATCGCGTGCAGATCGCCCCACTTCCAGGCCTCGACGTTCGTTCCCTGCAGCGCCGACAGCTCGTCGTACGCCTCTTCGGCGGAGAACGCGAGCATCTCGTCCATGCTCGTGACGCCGAGCTGCGGATTGGCCCACAGCCGGTTCGACGGGTCGTCGAGCAGCGCCGACACCACCGTGAACAGCCGCCCCTGGCCGCCGATCGGCAGCGGTTCGTCGCGTTCGGCGAACATGTTCTGCACCAGGTTCGACCACAGCACGTTCGCGTAGGCGGCCGCGGCCGACGACGCCGTGTTCTGCGCGTTCCAGGAGCGGAGCAGATCGACGGCGTCCTCGACGCCCGCCCCGTCGACCTCGACGCCGTCGAGCGCGGTGGTCAGACGCTTGCCGATCCACATCTCGCTGTCCATCTGGATGTCGCGCATGCCCTGCGCGGTCAGCGGCGCCGCGGCGGCGCGTCGCTCGATCAGGTCGACGATGCGGGCGGCCCGGTAGCCGTAGTCCCAGTCCCTCGTGAGGAAGTAGTCGTAGTCCTCGGTCACGATCGCGTTGTTGGCGGTCACGATGTACCCGGAACCGGGGTTGTACGAGACCGGCAGCTCCTCGAACGGGATGAACCCCGTCCAGTCGTAGGCGCTGTCCCAGCCGGGCTGCGGCAGCCATCCGTCGCCGGCTCCGCGCACGGGAAGGCGTCCGGGCGCCTGGTAGCCGATGTTGCCTTCGACGTCGGCGTAGATCAGGTTCTGAGCGGGCACGTCGAACAGCGATGCGGCACGACGGAAGTCGTCGAAGTCCTGCGCGGTCGAGAGCGCGAAGATCGCGGTGGCGCTGGTGCCGGGATCCAGGGCGGTCCAGCGCAGGCTCAGCGCGTACTCCGATCCGTCACCCCCGGGCGGGGTCAGGCCTGCCCCTCCGGCGGCGAGGCCGGGCTCGGGAGTCTCGGCGATGGCGGTGAAGTCGTCGGTGAGACCCGAGATGATCGGCCCGTGCACGGTCGACCTGATGGTGAGCTCGATGTCGTCGCCGCCGGCGACCTTGATGGTCTCGGTGCTCGTCTCGAGGGGCACGAGTGCGCCGTCGCGCCAGTACTGGTCGCCCTCGATGCGCTCGACGTAGAGGTCGGTGACGTCGGTCGTCAGATTGGTGAATCCCCACGCGACCTGGCTGTTGTGGCCGATCACGATGCCGGGGAGTCCCGAGAACGAGAAGCCGCCCACGTCGAACGGGCACTCGGCGGTGACCTCGGAGCACTTCAGCTGCACCTGGTACCAGACCGAGGGGAGGGATGCTCCGAGGTGCGGGTCGTTGGCGAGGAGCGGCATACCGGACGCGGTGAGGTCGCCGGAGACCACCCAGGAGTTCGAGCCGATGCCCTCGCCGACATCGCCGACCAGCAGGCTGGCGGCCTCGATCACATCGGATGCCTCGCGCCAGTCGATCGTGGTGACGGCGTGCTGCATCTCGGCGCCGTCGTCGTCGGCGCTGAAGGCCGCGGGCTCGGCGTCGGTGCCGACGGCGGGGACGCGGGAGATCTCGGGGACGATGACCGGATTCTCGTCGAACGGGTAGTCGGGGTAGAGCTCGTCGAGCGTCTGCCGCGTCGTCGCGGCATCCGAGCCGTCCGCGAGCTGGGCGGCGAGCAGGGCACGCTCGGTCTCGTCCTCGATGTTCGTGCGGAGGTCCCAGGCCATGGCCTTCAGCCAGGCGACGGAATCGGCGGGTTCCCACGGCTCGGGCGTGTAATCGGGGTTCTGCATGCCGATGACGGCGTACTCGAGCGAGAGCTCGGCTCCCGAGCGCGACTGCAGGTAGGCGTTGACGCCGTCGGAGTACGCCTCGTAGTAGCCGAGGGTCACGTCGTCCATCGCCGCGACCTCGGCCTCGGCGACGGTGCGCCAGCCGAGCGTCCGCAGGAACGCATCGGTGCCGGCCTGCGACTCGCCGAACATCTCGGCCACCCGCCCGGCCGTCACGTGCCGACGGAAGTCCATCTCGAAGAACCGGTCCTGCGCGTGCACGAAGCCCTGTGCGTAGAAGAGGTCGTCGGTCGAGTCGGCGGTGATGGTCGGCACCCCGAGCGCATCGCGCTGCACGGTGACCTCGGCCTGCAGCCCGTCGAGCGGGATCTCGCCCTCGGTCTGCGGGAAGGATCGCTGGATCGTCCACGTCACGAAGAACGCCGCGGCGACCGCGACCACGACGATCGCGGCGACGACGAGGAACGCGATCCGTCCGATGCGGGCGGCGAGCGACCGGCGCGGAACGGCGTCGGAGTGGTGCGGAGTGTCGACGATCTCCGTCGAGCCGGTTGTCATCATCGAGAACTCTTTCGGGTGGCGCGGTGGGACTCAGTCCCAGAGAGCCCCCGAGTGCGTATCACGACTGCACTCCCGGCATCCTATCCATAGCCGGCATATCGCCTACAGGGGCAGATGTGCGGGACCGGGAGGGTCCCGCACATCGATCACCCGATCAGGCTCGGCTGCAGGTCGCGCAGGGTGCGCCGGTGGGTCATGCGCGTCACGCCGATGGCGGCGAGCGTCAGGGCGCCCACGAGCCACATGCCCAGCACCGCCAGATCCCAGCCCGCTCGGGCGAGATCGCCGCCGTACATGAGCTGGCGCATCGCGTCGACGACATAGCCGAGCGGCAGCACGTGATGCAGTGCGGCGAGCGGCGCGGGCAGGGTCTGCCAGGGGAAGGTGCCGCCCGCGGTCACCAGCTGCAGCACCATGAGCACGAGACCGAGGAACTGGCCGACCGACCCGAGCCACACGTTGAGGGCGAGGATGATCGCCGCGAACGTCGCCGACGCCACGATCATCACCCCGAGGGTGCCGACCGGGTTGTCGAACGTGAATCCGAGCGTGATGGCGAGGATGCCCATGAGGCCCAGCATCTGCACGGCGCCGAGCATGGCGGGTGTCAGCCACCCCGCGAGCGTGACGCGGATCGGCGAGTGGAGAGCCGTGACCGCGCGCCGCGAGATGGGCTTCACGATCAGGAACAGGGCGTAGATGCCGATCCAGGCCGACAATGCCGCGAAGAACGGTGCGAGACCTGCGCCGTAGTCCTCGGCCGACGCGACCTTGTCGCTCGACACCTTCACAGGGTCGGCGATCGTGTCGGCCTGCTGCGTGCGGAGCTCGGGGGTGGATGCCGGAATCGCGTCGACGCCGTTCGACAGGCCGTCACGCAGCTCGGCCGTGCCGCTCGCCAGGGTGCCGAGCCCATCGCGCAGCTGCGCGGCGCCGTCGTTGGCCGACGCCGCTCCGGTCGCCACCGAGCCCGCGCCGGATGCCAGTTGCGAGGCTCCGGATGCCACGGCGGCGGCACCGTCTGCGAGCTGATCGACC
>NZ_DALZXX010000208.1:0-3747 GCF_031988965.1 Microbacterium sp. | reverse complement strand
ATGATCAACGACGATCGACGCACTCGCCGCGTCATCATCAACTCCGACGTGAAGAACGAGGCGGACGATCAGTTCGCCATCGTGCACGCGCTTCTCTCGCACACGCTCGACGTGCGCGGTGTGATCCCCGCGCACTTCGGAACCCACCGCACGACCGAGTCTCTCGCGGAATCGCGGGCGGAGCTCGACCTGGTCCTCGGTCTGCTCGATCTCGATCACGAGGTGCCCACGGCCGACGGGGCACCGGGAGCGCTGCCCGACGAGCAGACCCCCATCGACAGCCCCGGCGCCCGCCTGATCATCGAGGAGGCGCGGCGCACCGATGCCGGGCCGCTGTTCATCGCGTTCCTCGGCCCGCTCACCGACATGGCGTCGGCGCTCCTGCTCGCGCCCGACATCGCCGACACCGACACGACCGTGATCTGGATCGGGGGACCGCCGTACGGCGACCTCGTCTCGGTCGGCTCGTGGCCCGAGTTCAATCTCCGCAACGACATCGCCTCGGCGAACGTCGTGTTCGACTCCGGCATCCGCCTCTGGCAGGTGCCCTCGAACGTCTACCGGCAGGTCAACGTCGGGTACGCCGAGCTGGAGACTCGGGTCGAGCCGCACGGCGAGCTCGGGCGCTATCTCGCCCAGCAGGTGGTCGACTTCAACTCGCGGTTCCACCGCGTGGCCGTCGAGTCGCGCTCGCTCGGCGACTCACCGGCGATCGCCCTCATGATCGACCCGTTCTGCGCCGCGATGCGCCGGCAGGCCGGGGTGCGCTTCACAGCGGACGGGCACTATGAGCCCGCGGACCCGGAGCGCGAGATCCTGGTCGTCGAGAGCGTCGACGTACGGTTCCTGCTCGAGGACATGTTCGCCAAGATCGCCCGGCACGCCGGCTGACCGCGGCGGGTCTAGAGCGCCGCCACGATCGCGTTGTCGAGCTCGTCGGCGTCCACTCCCGGCCGCACGGCCGCGTTCGTCAGCAGCACCCAGGCGATGCCCGCCTCCGGATGCACCCAGAACTCGGTGCCTGCCCATCCGCCGTGGCCGTAGGTGTCGCGGTCGATGAGTCCGGGGGCGCGGGAGCGCAGGTTGACAGTGAATCCCCAGTCCTGGCCCCGCTCGTCGGGGTACGGGTCGAGGCGGGGGATGCCGCCGGTGAGCGGCCGGCGCATCATGGCGAGACCCGCGGGCGACAGGATGCCGTCGCCGGAGCCGTCATGGATGCGCAGCAGCTCGGCGCCGAGATGCAGCAGGTCCTCGGCGCGTCCGAGCAGTCCGGCTCCGGGAGCGCGCGTGGCATGGAAGCGGTCGAGGTCGAGCCCGCCCGCCGCGGCATCCGGCACGCCGACCGACTCCGCAGTGTCGAGGGTGAGGCCGATCGCGCCGATGTCGTGGGCCCATTCGAGCGTGCCCGCATCCCAGGTCGTTCCGGTGGCGTGGTCGATCATGGCGGCGATGCCCTCGAAGGCGAGCGTCGAGTAGCGCGATGCGGTGCCTGCGGCGAAGTCGCGCCCGCGGGTGAGCAGTTCGTGGCGCAGCGGCACGGCGGTGTCGAGCGGGGGCTCCGAGATCCCCGACGTGTGAGAGGCGAGGTGCCACAGCCGCACGATGTCATCGCGAGAGGTGCCGAACTCCGGCAGCGCTGCGGAGAGCGGGGTGTTCGGAGTGAGCAGGCCCCGCTCGACCGCCCTCATCGCCGTGATGCCGGTGAGCATCTTCGTGATCGAGAACAGCGGGTAGACCGCGTCCGTCGCCGCGCCGAAGCCCTCGAGATCGACGATTCCCTCGGCGGTCGCGACGCCGACGACGGCGGTCGGCAGGCGATCGGCCTGCACGTGACGACGGGCCCAGTCGAATGCGGCGTCAAAGCTCATGCGTGTACTCCCGGCGAATCAGGTGGCCGCGCTTTCGTGGCGACAGTGTTGACCCTACGATAGAACCATGGCACAGAAAGCGCTTTCCCACCCGACCGCGCTCATCGACGGGCGGCATCCGGCGCGCTCCGTGCTGCGCCTCGTCGCCCGCCGGCCGTGGCGTCTCACCATCGCGATCACCGCCTTCGCCGTCAAAGAGATCCCGATGTGGTTCCTGCCCGTGATCACGGCGGCGATCATCGACGTCGTGGCGACGGACGGCGAGGTGAGCGAGGTGCTGTGGTGGTTCGCGCTCGCCGCCGTGCTGCTGCTGCAGAACTATCCGAACCACATCATCTACACGCGCAACTTCATGACCGTGGTGCGCGACCTCGGCGCCGACCTGCGCAACGCCCTCACCGCTCGGCTGCAGAGTCTGTCGATCGGGTACCACACGCGCATGAGCTCCTCGATCGTGCAGACCAAGGTCGTGCGCGACGTCGAGAACGTCGAGCTCATGCTCCAGCAGGTCACGCATCCCCTGCTGTCGTCCGCCATGGTGATGATCGGCGCGCTCGCGATGACGGCGATCACCGTTCCCCAGTTCCTCCCCGTCTACGCCCTGGCCGTGCCGATCGCCATCGGCATCCGGTACGGCATGCGCAACCGCTCGCAGCGACGCAACGAGATCTTCCGACGTGAGATCGAGACGCTGTCCGCCCGCGTCGGCGAGATGGCATCGCTGATCCCGGTCACCCGCGCGCACGGACTCGAGTCGACCGCCATCGACCGCGTCGCCGGCGGCGCAGACGGCGTGCGTCGTGCGGGTCTCGACCTCGACCTGCTGAACGGCAGGGTCGCCTCGATCTCGTGGGTCGCGATGCAGGTGCTCGGCGCCGCGTGCCTCATGCTCGCCGCGGTGTGCGCCCTGACCGGGTTCCTCCCCATCACCCCGGGTGAGGTCGTGATGCTCTCGAGCTACTTCACGCTGCTGACGGGCGGCCTCACCCAGCTGCTCATGCTCATCCCCGTCGGCGCACGCGGACTCGAGTCCGTGCGCTCGATCGCGGAGGTGCTGCAGGAGCCCGACGTCGAGCAGAACTCCGGGAAGCGTGTGGTCTCCTCCGTCACCGGCGAGATCGTGCTCGAGTCCGCGTCGCACCGCTATGCGGATGCCGAGGAGGATGCGCTCGTCGAGATCGATCTGCGCATCGCGCCGGGCGAGACGGTCGCCTTCGTCGGCTCGTCGGGGTCGGGCAAGTCGACCCTCCTGAACCTCGTTCTCGGCTTCGTGCGGCCCACGACCGGTCGGATCGCGCTCGACGGTCAGGACATGCAGGAGCTCGACCTGCGCACCGTGCGCCGCTCGATCTCGGTCGTGCCTCAGGAGTCGGTGCTGTTCGAGGGGTCGATCTTCGACAACATCGCCTACGGGATGCCCGACCTCACCCCCGACCGCGTCGAGCGTGCACTGCGCGACGCGAATGCGTGGGAGTTCGTGTGCGAGCAGCCGCACGGCTGGGACACGGTGGTCGGTGAGCGAGGAGCACGGTTGTCGGGTGGCCAACGGCAGCGCCTGGCGATCGCCCGCGCTCTCGTGCGCGACCCGCGCATCCTGCTGCTCGACGAGGCGACGAGCGCTCTCGATCCCGAGTCGGAGGGGCTGGTGAAGGACGCGCTGGAGCGGCTCATGCGAGGGCGCACCACGCTCGTGGTCGCGCACCGCCTGTCGACGATCCGGCAGGCCGACCGCATCGTCGTGCTCGAGCACGGCCGCATCGTCGAGCAGGGATCCCACGACGATCTCCTCGCCGCCGACGGGCGATACGCTCGGCTGCACCTGGTGCAGAGCGGCATGAGATGACCGACTTCCCCCGTCCTGAGGAGGACAGATGACCCC
>NZ_DALZXX010000207.1:3461-3765 GCF_031988965.1 Microbacterium sp. | reverse complement strand
GCCCGATCCACTTCGGCGGCTGGAAGATGTTGTACTTCGTGAAGGACAGGTACAGGGAGTACACCATCGGCACACCCGTCAGACCGAAGAAGCCGATCAGCCAGGGTGTCAGGAATGCGTAGCCTGTCGCCGTCTCACGGCGCAGCCGGGCCTTCTGACCCGGGCGGTCGAGCTCGTTCTCGGGGCGGCGGCCGCTGCGCAGCGCCCTCCCGCGCCCGGACTTCTTGCCCGTGACGATCGTCCTCGTCGCCGTCGTGCTCATGACAGCTACGAGGACGATCGTCACGGGCAAGAAGTCCGGGCG
>NZ_DALZXX010000207.1:0-3451 GCF_031988965.1 Microbacterium sp. | reverse complement strand
ATGACAGCTCCTTCCGAAGTGTGTGGGGTGCGGTGGGCCGGGCGGATCGCCCGGCCCACCGACGGGATCACTGGTTGAGGACGACGTCCATCTCGGAGAAGAACTGCTCCACGGCCTCGTCGACCGTCGTCGTGCCGAAGTTCAGCTCGGTGCCCAGCACTCGGAACTTCTCCTCGAGGGTGCCGTAGCCGACGATCGGCACGGGCGGAGCGTCGCCGAGACGGTCGGCGATGGATTCCTCGTAGTCCTTGACGAGCTGGCTCATCGGGTCGAGGTCAGCCGCCTCGAGAGCGGTCTCGGATGCAGGGAGACCGCGGTTGGTGCCGAAGATCTCACCGGACTCGGGCGAGTTCACGAGGAAGTTGACGAGCGTCGCCGCTGCCTCGGGGTGCTCGGTCTTGGCCGAGATGGTGTGCAGCATCGAGGGCTTCAGGTACAGGTCCTTCGTGCCTTCCTTCGTCACAGGAGGAGCAACGAGGCCGAGCTCGGTGTAGCTCTCGCCCAGGTTGGCGAGGTAGCCGGCACCGAAGTTGTCCCAGGTGAGCTCGCTGGCGTTCTTGGCCGCGTCGAAGGCGGTCAGGGGGTTCAGCTCCTCGACCGTCTGCTGCGGCACCACGGCGCCGTCGCGGATGTCGGATCCGGCTTCCCAGAACTCCTTCAGACGGTCCTCGTCGAAGCCGGGGGTGCCGTCTTCATCGAAGAGGTTCTTGCCTTCGCTGCGCAGCTGGATCTCGAAGTTCTGGATGCGGCCGGTCCAGTCGGACCCGCCCCAGAAGGCTCCGCCGCTCGCGTCGGTGACGTCGCCGATCCACTGGTCGTAGTCCTCCCAGTCGCCGCCGGCGAACTCGTCGACGCCCGCTGTCGCGAGCAGCTGCGGGTTCGTGAACATGCCCCACGCGTTGGTGGAGGTCGCGATGCCGTAGGTGGTGTCGTCGACGACTCCGATGCCGAGGATGTTCTCGGGAAGCGGGTCGGTCTCGATGACGGATCCGAGGTAGGGCTCGAGGTCGAGCAGCAGGCCGTTCTCGGAGTACTGACGCAGGTAGGAGTAGTCGAATTGCATCACGTCGGGGAGTCCGCCACCGGCGGCCTCGGTCTGACGCTTCTCCCAGAACTCCGGGAACCCGAGGAAGGTCGCGTTGACCGTGATGTTCGGGTACTCCTCGTTGAACGCGTCGATCGCCTGGTTGTACAGGTCGGCACGGACGTCGTTGCCCCAGAACGCCAGGTCGAGGGTGACCTTCTCGTCGGGGTCGTAGGTGGCTCCCGCTTCGGGGGAATCGCCGCCGGCGCAGCCGGCGAGTACCAGCGCTGCGCTGGTGGCGACGGCCGCTGCGGCCGCCAGACGCTTCTTGCTGAACATCGTTGTCCTCTCTGGTGAACGTCCTCGTTCGGCAGTGCCGCGGAACGCCTGTGTCCATGTGGTGCGGGTGCGCTCTCCGTGGTGCGAGGGAAAACGCTTACCTGCACGCTAATCGAAATTGAAACGTTTCGCAACAGGCAGTTTCCCTCGCCTGTTACATCGTTTACCGCGGGTCTCCCGATCCTCTCACGACCAGCTCGCCCGCCTCCACGTCGAGACGCAACCGATATACCGCCGAGCGTCGGTTCTCGCCCGTGGCGCGGTGCACCGCCGCTCCCTCGACGCCGCCGAAGAAGTAGAACCACAGGTCCTCACCGTGACGCACCTGCGCACCGTGATTCCCGGGCCCGCCCCCGGGAGTCGCCGCCAGGATGACGGCATCCTCGCCGCCCTGCCGGGCCCAGCGGATGCCATCCTCCGAGCGGTAGACCCCCATCCCCCGCCACTCGTCGACGATCATCCACCAGAAGCCGCCGAGCTCGAACACCGTGGGACCCTCATGCGGTCGCCCGCCGATCGCGACGCCGTCGATCCGCCAGGACTCGAGATCGCGCGAGGAGGCGACCATGGTCACCGAGTCTGCAGCTTCGTCCTTGTACCAGATCCGCCACAGCCCGTCAGGCGTGCGCGCGACGGCCGCATCGATGACCCGGTCGCTGCTCAGCGCCAGCGGACCGCGCTTCGCCCAGCGTCGCAGGTCGGGCGACACGTACTCCACGATCTCGCGCACGAATCCGGGCCACCTGTCGGGGATGCCGTCGATCTCGGTGAGGTACATGCGCCACAGCGTTCCGTCCCAGACGACCTCGGGCGCCCAGTGGGTGCGATCCACCTGCGCCGGCGGCGGGCCCGGGTCGAGCACGAGATCGGATGCCTCGGGCTCGAGCGTCCCGTCATAGACCCAGTCCAGACCGTCGGTCGAGGTCGCCACGCCGATCCGGCTGCCGTGGATCCACGAGACCCCGGGACCGGCGTCGTCGAGACTCGCGCGGCGCTGCGTGTAGAACATCCACCACAGCCCATCGGCATCGATCACGACGCGGGGGTCCGTGGCGCCGTCATAGACGGGGTCGCGGTACAGCTCCTTCATCGGCGCAGATCGGCCACGGGACTCGTGAACCCCGCGCGATGCGTCGGGTGCGAGGCCAGAGTCGCAGGAGTGATCACGGCACCGTCTGCGGCGGCCGAGGCGTAGATCGCCGCCACGATCTCGAGCGACCGGGCCGGCGCATCGGCCGTGGCCGGGAGCGGCTCCCCGTCGAGCAGGGCGTCGAACACGTCGCGCAGCAGCGGGCCGTGGTCACTGCGCTCCTCGGCATCCGGGAAGACCCATCCCTCGGCCTCTGCCTCGAATCCGGGTGCGGGAGTGATCTGCCAGTTCTCGTGTCCATGTCCGTAGAGGTGGTCGACCGTGATCGTCGCCTTCTGGGTGTCGATGCGGATCGAGCTCGCCTGCCGCGGAGACACCGCGCTCGTGACCAGCTGCGCGACGACGCCCTGCTCGAAAACGACCGTCGTGGTCGAGACGTCCTCGGTCTCGGTCTCGCGATCCAGACGCCAGAGCTCGCCCCGCACCGACGACCAGTCGCCCAGCAGATGCGCGAGCAGGTCGATCTGGTGGATGCCGTGCCCGAGAGTCGTGCCGCCGCCCTCGGTCTCCCACCTGCCCCGCCACGGCACCGCGAAGTAGTCGGCGTCACGGAACCACAGCGTCTGGCACACGGCGACGAGCGGTCGACCGAGAGCCCCGCTCTGCAGGAGGCCGCGCACATGCGCCGCGGCCGTGCCGGTGCGCTGCTGGAAGACGACGGCGAGCTGCCGATCGGCGGCGTCCGCGCCGGCCCGCATGTCATCGAGCTCGTCGAGCGAGGGTGCCGGCGGCTTCTCGACGATCACGTGCGCACCGGCGGCGAATGCGGCGAGCGACTGCACGCGATGCGGTGCCGGCGGCGTGCAGATGAGCACGACGTCGGGCTTCTCGGCGGCGAGCATCTCGTCGAGATCGCCGTAGGCGGCCGCGATGCCATACCGGTCGGCGAACTCCGCGGCCTTCTCGCGGTCGATGTCGGCCACCGCGACGAGCTCGGC
>NZ_DALZXX010000206.1:0-3772 GCF_031988965.1 Microbacterium sp. | reverse complement strand
GTCGCGTGCGTCTCGGCCCCGGGCGCGAGCTCGGCGAGAGTGCGGCGGAGGGCGTCGACCAGCAGGGGAAGGCTCACGCCGGCCTCGGCGGCCTTGATCTCGTCGAGGCCGACGTAGAGCGCGAAGCCGCGCGGCGAGCGGACGGCGGGAAGATCGGCGGCGAGCGGTGCCTCGTCGGACCGCGCGGGAGCGGTGCGGACGGCGGCGGAGACGGAGGGACGCTCGAGAAGAGTGGTGTTCGACATGATGATGAAGTCCTCAGGACGTGAGCCGGAGAGAGGCTCGGATGCGTTGCATGAATGACCGGGCGAGCCGGGAGAGCGAGCAGGGGTGGGTGCTCGGTGACCGTTCTCGCAGATCGCGAGAGTCAGGTCAGACGGAGTGGCTGTTCGTTCAGCGACACATTCGGCAACACATGCCAACGCGACCGGGCATCATCATCCCGGCAGTCCTGTTCGCCTCCTGGGCGGACAAAGGGCTTGCGTTGGTAGTCATGGGGGGATTATGTCCCAAGAAGTCCGGGCGTGTCAAAACGGTCATTCGTAAAGGATCTGGGCGTAACGTGGGGCGGGTGAGCACTTCGTCATTGGCATCCGGGTTCATCCTCACCGACGAGAAGGACGCATCTCGATACACGTTGATGCGCGATGGGCAGCTCGTCAGCGTGCTCGACTACCGCGACGACGGGAGCACCATCGCCCTCACTCGCGCCTTCACAGTGCCGACTTTCCGCGGCCACGGCTATGCCGGAGCCGTGGTGGAGGGTGCTGTCGCCGACATCGAGGCCCGGGGTGACCGCAAGGTCGACGCGGTGTGCTGGTATGTCGCTGACTGGTTCGCCGCCCACCCCGATCACTCCTCGCTGCTGCGCACCCGCTGATCCTGCGGCCGTGTGACGCTGTGTTACGCGGTGTCGCTCTGAGAGGATGACAGCATGAAACTCGCCGAGGCCCTCACCGCCCGCGCTGATCTGCAGCGTCGGATCGAGCAGCTCCGTGTTCGCATCACCGCCAACGCGCGGTACCAGGAGGGCGAGGAGCCTGCGGAGGACGCCGCGGCCCTGCTCGTCGAGGCCGACTCCGATCTCGCGCGACTGCGGGACCTGATCCGTCGAATCAACGCGACCAACTCCCGCCTCGATCTGGGCGCCGACGGCACCATGACCGACGCTCTCGCCGCCCGCGATGTGCTGAGGCTGCGGCATTCGCTGCTGGTGGATGCCGCGGCGGCGGCATCCGGTGCGTCGACCGTGTTCCGGCAGATGCGGTCGGAGCTCCGGCAGCTGGCCGCGCTCCCCGTCGCCGATCTGCGGGCGCAGGCGGATGCCGCGGCGAAGGAGCTGCGTGAGCTCGACAATCGGATCCAGCAGGCGAACTGGACCCGCGAACTGGAGGAGTAGAGCGGAAGTCGGTAGTCACGCCGAGGCGGACACACCCCCAGCCGGAGGGGCAATTCCGGCCCTGTCGGGCGGAGGGCAGCCCAGATTCGCATCGCGCAGCCCCGCATCCCACACAGGTGACCGCGCATGAGCACGGTGCATCACCACGTGTCGATCGATGTGACGAGGGTGGGTCAGGGGACCTTCCGCTCTTCTCCTCGCCATCTCCTCGCCGTTCAGCGGCACGCCTCGGACCGAATGTCCGTGGTGGTTCGTAGCGTGTGAACATGCGAATCCTGCACACCTCCGACTGGCACATCGGCCGCACCTTCCATGGCAACTCGACCATGGACGCGCTGGCCGAGGTCCTCGGAGCGCTCATCGTGCAGGTGCGGGAGCACGAGGTCGACGTCGTGGTGGTCGCGGGCGACGTGTTCGACTCCGCGACCCCTGCCGGTGCTGCTTACACGCTCCTCGGCGACGCCCTCCTGGCCCTGCACGAGACCGGGGCGACCGTGATCGTGACCAGCGGCAACCACGACTCGGCGGCGCGGCTGGGCTTCCAGGCCCGTCTGCTGCGCGACGGCATCCACGTGCTCACGGATCCGTTCGCGATCGGTGAGCCTGTCACCGTGACCGACGACGACGGACCGGTGCACTTCTTCGGCATCCCGTATCTCGAGCCGGCCATCGTCAGGCAGCACTGGGCTGACGCCGAACTGCGCACTCAGGCGCAGACGCTCGCCCACGCCATGGCGATCGTACGTGAGGGCATGCAGGCGAATCCGGGTCGCTCGGTCGCCGTCGCCCACTGCTTCGCCGCGGGTGTCGACGCGACCGTCGGGCTCGAGCGCGAGGTCCGCCAGGGCGGACTCGACGTCGTGCCGCTCGCCGTGTTCGACGGTCCCGACTACGTCGCGCTCGGGCACATCCACGGACGTCAGCAGATCAGCGAGCGGGTGCGGTACTCGGGTGCGCCGCTGCACTACAGCTTCGGTGAGCAGAACAAGCCGCGCGGGTCTTGGCTGGTCGACCTCGACGCGACGGGACTGTCGTCGGTCGAGTGGCTCGATCTGCCGATCCCTCGCCGGCTGGTCACGCTGACGGGCCCGCTCGACGAGATCCTGTCGGACGCGAACGTCGCCGCGCACGCCGACGACTGGGTGTGCGCGGTGTACACCGACGCGCTCGCTCAGACCGAGCCGATGCGACGGCTGCGCGAGCGCTATCCGCATTGCGCCATGGTGCAGCATCAGCCGTCCGAGACGGCCGAGACCGTCGAACGCTCGTATGTCGATCGGCTCCGCGGCGCAGTGACCGATCCCGAACGCATCGAGGCCTTCCTCGAGCACGTCCGCTCGGGGCACGGTGCCACAGAGCGCGAGGGCGAGCTCATCCGAGAGGTGCTCGACGACCGCGTGCGCGCCGAGGCCCTGATCTAGTCCGTGACGGTCGTGCCCGGTGACGCTCCGACAGCGAAGAGGATGCTCTGATGCGACTGCATCGACTGCAGGTCGAAGGATTCGGCCCGTTCCGCGAACGACAGGTCGTGGACTTCGACGAGTTCGCCGATGACGGCATCTTCCTGATCGCCGGTCGTACCGGCGCCGGAAAGTCGAGCATCCTCGACGCCGTCTGCTTCGCTCTCTACGGCGGTGTTCCCCGATACGAAGGCGGCGAGAAGCGACTCCGGAGCGATCACTGCGAACCCGACGATGTGACAGAGGTCGTCGTCGAGTTCAGCACGTCGGCCGGACGGTACCGCGTCACACGCTCGCCCGATTACGAGCGCCCCAAGAAGCGCGGGGGCGGCACGACCGTGCAGTCCGCCGCAGTACAGCTCGACATGCTCGTCGGTGGCGAGTGGGTGGGAGTGGCCGCACGAGAGCGCGAGGCCGCCCACGAGCTCGACGAGATCCTGCAGCTGAGTCGCGAGCAGTTCCTCCAGGTGATCCTGCTCGCGCAGAATCGGTTCTCGGAATTCCTGCTGGCTGGCAGTCGAGACCGTCAGGCCCTGCTGCGACGCCTGTTCGGCACCGAGCGCTTCGAAGACGTGCAGGCGCGCTTCGATGAACGGCGCAGGGCCGCAGAGCACGCGCTGGGCACACGAGTCGCGACGGTCGCCGCCAGACTCGACGAGGGTGAGCGACTCGTCGCGAGCGCCGATCTGGGCCGCAGCGCCGCAGACGACTCCGACGAGCAGCCGATGGTCTCGGACCCGCGTCCGGCCGCGGTGACCGCCGATGAGCGTCTCGCTGACCTGCGGCAGGCGAGAGCACGCGCCGACTATCGGGCGGAGCGGCGTGCGGCTGAGCGCGATGATGCCGAGAGAGCGTCAGCCGCGGCCGACGCCGCCCTCGCGACAGCGCGGGAGGAGCAGCGGGCCCAGGTCGA
>NZ_DALZXX010000205.1:0-3812 GCF_031988965.1 Microbacterium sp. | reverse complement strand
GCGAGACGATGCCCCCGAGGAGACGACATGAGCGACACCCCGAAGCACCTGCCCGTCGAAGCCCTCGACGACTGGACCGCGGCCGTCTGCGCAGCCCTCGACATCGATCGAGAGTCGGTCGATGTCGCCCTGCTGCTGAACCTCGCCCGTGATGTGGCGCACGGCGTCGCCCGCCCTGCCGCGCCGCTCAGCGCGTATCTGGCCGGACTCGCCGCCGGCCGCGCCGGGGGCACCCGCGAGGACACCGCAGACGCGGTCGCCGCGATCACCCGACTGGCGGCCGACTGGGAGTCCCCGGAGACGCATTCCTGAAGTTCTCTCATCGGCGATGTCCCCGATGTGATCGAGAAGTAATCGTCCGGTAATCGCATTCGCGCGACGCTGCAACATCCGCGGCCTACGTTCAGAGCAATCATCCTCTCGAACGCCAGGAGCCACGATGTCCCAGACCATCGGAAGAAGCAGCGTCGACACGTCCGCCGTCACCCTCACGCGCCGACCCGGCCGGTGGATCGACGGCTGGAATCCCGAGGACGCGGCCTTCTGGGCATCCGAGGGCAAGCCGATCGCCCGCCGCAACCTGGGCTGGTCGATCTTCGCCGAGTTCCTCGGCTTCATCATCTGGCAGCTGTGGAGCATCGTCGTGGTGTTGCTCCCCGCCGCGGGATTCTCCCTCAGCACGACCGAGTCGTTCTGGCTGATCTCGCTGCCGAGCCTCGTCGGCGCGACCCTGCGTTTCCCGTACACGTTCCTCGTGGCCCGCTTCGGCGGACGCAACTGGACCATCGTCTCGGCGCTGCTGCTGCTGATCCCCGCGATCCTGCTCGGCGTCGTCGTGCAGGACCCCGAGACCTCGTTCGGCGTGCTGCTCGTCGTCGCCGCGCTCGCCGGCTTCGGCGGCGGCAACTTCGCCAGCTCCATGGCGAACATCACCTACTTCTTCCCGCAGAAGGAGAAGGGCTGGGCGCTCGGCCTCAACGCCGCGGGCGGCAACCTGGGCACCTCGGTCGCCCAGCTCGCGGTGCCGATCGTCGTCTCGGTCACGGCGGCGTTCACCTTCAACCTCTCGCTCGCCGGGTGGATGTGGGTGCCGCTGATCCTCGTCGCCGTCTGGGGTGCGTGGCGGTACATGGACAACCTCTCGTCCGCCAAGGCCGACTTCGCCGGGGCCGCCGCCGCGCTGCGCGAACCGCACCTGTGGGTGCTGTCGCTGCTCTACATCGGCACGTTCGGATCGTTCATCGGCTTCTCCAGCGTCTTCCCGAAGCTCATCGCCGACACGTTCCCCGAGTTCTCCACCTTCCAGATCGGCAGCGCCTCGCTCTCGCTCGCCTTCCTCGGCGCGCTGGTCGGTTCGCTGGCCCGCCCCTACGGCGGCAAGCTCGCCGACCGGTTCGGCGGCGCGCGCATGACCATCGCCGCCTTCTCGCTCATGATCGTCGGAGCGCTCTCGCTGCTCGTCACCCTGCAGGCGAACAGCTTCGCCCTGTTCCTCGGATGCTTCCTGCTGCTGTTCATCGCCGCCGGGGTCGGCAACGGCGCGACCTACCGGATGATCCCGAACGTGTTCGCCGCCCGCGGCGCCGCGACCGCGGGCGATGCGCTCGCGGTCAGCACGCAGCGCAAGGGTGCCGCAGCCCTCGGCCTGATCTCGGCGATCGGCGCCTACGGCGGATTCGTGATCCCGCAGGTGCTCGCGGCGGCCAAGAGCGGCACCGGCTCGTACGCTCCGGCGTTCGGCGGGTTCGTCGCCGCCTACATCGTGCTCCTGCTGATCACCGTCTTCGTCTATCTCATCCCCCGCGACTCGCTCGCCGGACACCGGATCTGACCATGCCCGAGCGCATCGTCGTCATCGGGGCGGGACCGGTCGGCATCCGGTTCGCCGAGGAGCTGCTGCCCCTCGTGGCCGACGGCCGCGCCACGGTGACCGTGCTCGGCGCCGAGACCGTCGATCCCTACAACCGGGTGCTGATCGCCGAGCTCGCGGTGGGCGAGGCCACCGCCGACGAGATCACGCTCGCGACGGCATCCGGTCTTCCCGGTGTCGACCTGCGATTGGGGTCTCGCGCCGAACGCATCGATCGGGATGCACGAGCCGTCGTGCTCGCCGACGGATCGGCGGTGCCGTACGACCGGCTGGTGCTCGCGACCGGCGCGCGCTCGATCGTCCCGGTCCTCGACGGGTTGGAGAGGCTCGGGCCCGACGACACCGGACTCGACACCCGCCTCACCTCGGGCGTCTGCGTCCTGCGCGACCTGGCCGATGCCGCGCAGCTGCGGGAAGTCGTCGATCGCGGCGGCAGGGTCGTCGTGCTGGGCGCCGGAGTGCTCGGGATCGAACTCGCGATGCTGCTCGCCGACGCCGGGGCCATCCCCGCGGTCGCGCACTTCGGCCCGATGCCGATGCCTCGTCAGCTCGATCGCGGATCCGCCTCGATCCTGTCGACCGCGCTGGCATCGGCAGGCGTCACCCTGGTGCCGCACACCCGAGCCGAGGGCGTGATCGGCGTCGAGGGCGACGACGGCGTCCGCCGGTTCCGTGCCCTGGTCTCGTCCGACGGCAAGCGCATCGAGGGCGACCTGCTGGTGCTCTCGTGCGGAGTGCGTGCCCGCACCGAGCTCGCCGAAGCTGCAGGCCTGCGGGTCGGCAACGGCGTGCTGGTCGACAGCTCACTGCGGTCGTGGTCGGATCCGCGCATCCACGCGATCGGCGACTGCGCGCACCTCGCCGACCCCGCCGAGTACCTGCACGAACGGCAGGTGCCGGGCGGACCCCACGGCCTGATCGGCCCCGGATGGCGTCAGGCGAGCTGGCTGGCCGCCGCGATCACCGCGGAGCTGACCGGCGACGGTTGCGACGGCGGCTTCGGTGACGACGGCGACGGCGGCTTCGTCGATGAGCACCCCGGGGTCGTCGTGCTGAAGGGCGAGCTGGTCGACATCGCCTCTGCGGGAGACGTCTCGGCCGATCCGTTCGCGCCCGTCCCTGCCGGCGAGATCGCCCCCGGCATCGCCGTGTGGGCCGATCCCGAGCACGGCACCTACGTGAAGATGGCGACGCGCGACGGCATCCTCACCGGATTCGTGGCGGTCGGGATGCCGCGCGCCGCCGCAGAGCTGAGCGTGCTGTACCTGCGGGGCGGCGAGCTGCCCGCCGATCGCTCGCTCCTGCTGCGTCTCGACGACGCCGATGCGGAGACGACCGTCGCGGCGGGCCGGGAGGCCACCCTGTGCATCTGCAACGCCGTGACCGTCGGGCAGATCGAGGATGCGATCGACGACGGCTGCGGATCGGTCGCCGCGATCGGGGAGTGCACGCGCGCCGGCACGGGATGCGGGGGATGCCGCGCGCGCATCACCGAGCTTCTCCATGCTCGCGAAGGAGCCGTCGCATGACCGACCCGCGCCGTGCCACCGACACCCACTGCCCGTACTGCGCGCTGCAGTGCGCGATGACGTTGACGCAGCCCGATGCCTCGGCAGTGCCGGGTCAGGCGGGTCGGCCCGCGCTGCCCGTCACCGTCTCCGGACGCGAGTTCCCGACCAACCGCGGCGGCCTGTGCAAGAAGGGCTGGACCTCGGCCGAGCTGCTCGCCGACACCGGCCGTCTCACGACACCGCTCGTGCGCGGCGCCGACGGCGAGCTGCACCCGGCCGAGTGGGACGCGACCCTCGACCTCATCGCGGCGCAGATCCGGCGCATCTCCGACGAGGACGGCCACGACGCGATCGGCGTCTTCGGCGGCGGCGGCCTCACGAACGAGAAGGCCTACCAGCTCGGCAAGTTCGCCCGCATCGCGCTCCGCACC
>NZ_DALZXX010000204.1:0-3914 GCF_031988965.1 Microbacterium sp. | reverse complement strand
ATGCGGGCGGTGGGCGGCGCGCTAGGAGAGAACACGGGCGCGGGCTCCCTCCATGATGCGTCGGCGGATGGCCCCGGACGCCCCGTCGATCAGCATCGTCACGACGACGACCACGATGAGCAGGACACCCACCGTCGACCACTCACGGTACTGGGTGTATGAGGTCAGCATGTCACCGATTCCGCCGACACCGATCAGGCCGAGGACGGCCGACGATCGCACGTTGATCTCGAACCGGTACAGCCAGAACGACCAGAATGCCGGCTCGGCCTGCGGCCAGACGCCCCAGCGGAGCACCTGCAGCGTGCCCCCGCCGGCGGCACGCGCGGCTTCGATGGGTCCACGGGGCACGGCCTCGACCGCCTCGTAGCCCCACTTGCCGAGCGTGCCGATGCCGTTGATCGCCAGGGCGAGCGCACCGGTGAACGGGGTGAGGCCCGTGACCGAGAGGATCACGATCGCGATGATGATCTCGGGGACGGCGCGGATCAGCGAGAACAGTCCGCGCAGCAGCGCGCGCAGCCAGGCGGGGCCGAACCCGCGCGCGGCGAGCAGGCTCAGCGGGGTGGCGAGCAGGATGCCGAGGATCGTGCCGACCCACGCCATCTCGATGCTGCGCCAGGTCTGCCACAGGGCTTCGGGCAGCTTCTCCCAGTTGGGGCTGCCGAACATCAGCACGGTGTATCGCACGATCTCGGCGGGCAGGTCGGCGAGGCGAGCCCAGTTGATGTCGATCGACCAGAACGCCAGCACGACGATGCCGGTGACGATGATCCACGAGGCGACGAGCCACGGTCGGCGCGGCCTGTCGGGGATGGCCGCGATCACGGCGGGCGGGGTGAGCACGGAGGTCATACGAGCCTCCGGCGGATCGAGTCGGAGACGAGATCGATCACGATGACGACGATGAGGATCTCCAGGATGATGAGCGAGAGCTGGTCGTAGCGGTAGAAGGTGCGCACGGCGTCGATGAGCAGGCCCATGCCGCCGGCGCCGACGAGCCCGAGGACCGTCGAGGCTCGCACGTTCAGCTCGAACACGTAGAGCGTCTGATTGGCGAATGCGGGCCACGCGTCGGGAAGTGCGAGTGTGCGGTTGATCTTGGCCTGGGTGGCGCCGACCGCGCGCCCGGCTTCGAGCGGTCCGCGATCGTTCGTGTCGATCGCCTCGGACACGAGCTTGACGATGATGCCGACGTTGAAGAGCAGCAGCGCCAGGATGCCGGGGAGCGCACCGACGCCGACCATCGCGACGAGGATCGCGGCGTACAGCAGGTCGGGGACGCTGCGGATGACGTTGAGCAGCCCTCGCACGGCGATGCGCGCCGGCGTGTTCGGGTTGGTCGCGCGCGCCGCCCAGAAGCTGAGCGGCAGCGAGACCGCCGCGCCGATCGCCGTCGCGATGACCGCCATCTGGAGGGTCTCGATGAGCGGCGGAAGCGTGCGCGGGAAGAAGCTCCAGTCGGGCATGAGCAGCTGGACGATCTTGTCGGCGCCGTTCTGCCAGTTGCGTGCGATCGCCCCGAGGTCGACGCCGATCCCGATGCCGGGCAGGCACATCACGACCGTGACGACGATCACGGCCGCGACGACGACCGGCCCCTTCCATGCGCCACGGGGGCGCGCGGGGATGTCGAGCGCACGTCGACCGTCCGAGACGGGAGAAGCAGGGGACGCAGAGGTGCCGGTCACGCGTCCAACCGGTCTTCCGGGGTGAGCGAGCGGCCGTAGATGCTCTCGAAGTCGGCATCCGTCGCACCCGTCGCGGGACCGTCGTAGACGACCTCTCCCGCACGCATGCCGATCATCCGCGCTCCGTACTCCCGGGCGAGATCGAGCAGATGCAGGTTCACGACCACGGTGATGCCGAGGTCGCGATTGATGCGCCGCAGGTCGTTCATGACGCCGTGCGCGGTCGGCGGATCGAGACTCGCGACCGGTTCGTCGGCGAGCACGATGCGCGGTTCCTGGGCCAGCGCCCGGGCGATCGCGACGCGCTGCTGCTGCCCGCCGGAGAGATCGGATGCTCGGGAGTGCAGCTTCTGCAGGATGCCGACGCGGTCGAGTGCGTGGTACGCGCGCTGGCGATCGGCGTCGGGGTAGGCGCCGAGCAGAGTGCGCCACAGCGTGGTGTGCGCGAGGCGACCGACGAGCACGTTCTGCAGCACGCTGGCGCGGCCGGCCAGGTTGAAGCCCTGGAACACCATGCCGATGTCGCCGCGCAGCCGCCGCAGAGTGCGGGACGAGGCGCCGCTGACCCGATGCTCGCCGACGTCGAGCGTGCCGCTCGTGACTGGCACGAGGCCGTTGACTGTGCGGATGAGCGTCGACTTGCCCGAGCCGGAGAGGCCCACGACCACGACCATCTCCCCCGCGGCGATGTCGAGCGAGACGCGGTTCAGGCCGACCGTGCCGTTGGGATAGCGCACCGTGACATCGTCGAGGCGGATGGACCACGGCGTGGACGCCGCAGCGGGAGCTGCGACGTCCACGTTCCGGATGAGATCGGACAATTTACTGGAGCCCCAGGGCCTGGGCGGCACGGGCGACGACGTCGAGGGATTCGGGGTCGGCCGGTGCGAGCTTGGTGATCGAGTAGATGCTGGTGAGGATCTCGGAGCCCTCTTCGGTGTTCGAGAAGTCCTCGAGCGCCGTCGTGATGCGGTCCTGCAGCTCGGGCGACAGGTCGGACGAGACGGCGACGCCGTCGTTCGGGATCTCCTCGGTCATCGCGAAGACGACGACCTTCTGCCCGACGTCGGGGGTGTCCTTCTGCACGATGGTGCGCGCATCCCAGAAGCTGAAGCCGACCTCGGCGTCGCCGTTGTAGACCGCGAGCACCGAGGCGTCGTTCGCCGTCACGGGGATCTGCTGGATGTCGGTGTCGGTGTCGAGCCCGGCCTCCTGCAGAGCGAGGATCGGGTAGATGTAGCCGGCGGGCGAGCCGGGGCCGAGCACGGCGACCTTCGCGCCCTCGACCTTGTCGATGCTGTCGAGGCCTGCCGGACCGGTCATCGCGTCGGCGCCGTTGCAGAACAGCATCCCGTCGCGCTCGACCGGCTCGTCGTCGCAGTACTTGTCGGGGTTGTTCGTCATGAACTGCGCCGGGTAGGTGATGTTGCCGTTGCGCTCGGTCTGCAGCACGACAGAGGCGTCGTACATGTCGTTGGCCTGCCAGAGCTGCAGCGACGGGAGGAACCCGATCTGGGCCTGTCCCGCGCCCATGGCCTCGACGGCCGCCTGGTAGTCCTTCGAGACGACACCGGTGACCTCGATGCCGAGCTCCTCGGTGAGGTAGTCGGTGAGGGGTGCGGCGGTCTCGACGAGGCCGTCCTGATCCTGCGAGGGCACCAGGGCGAGCACGAGCGAATCCGGGTCGGCGGCGGGGGCCGCCGAGTCCTCGGGTGCCGCCGTGCTGCTGGAGCAGCCTGCGAGCACGACGGTCAGCAGTGCGCCGGCGGCGACGAGGCCCGCGGCGGTCCGGCGGAAGGGGGAGGTACGCATTGTCATCCTTCGATGGGGTGGAGGTGAGGAGGGGGTGGGGACGGGGAGAATGGTGCGGTTCAGGGAGAAGTGCGGTTCAGGGGCGCAGCCACGCCTCGAGCTGAGGGATCAGCGTCGAGAAGTCGTCGGCGCGGTAGGTGGGGGTCGCCTCGGCATCGGGAAAGCCGCCGATCAGGGCGGTCGCGTGACCTCGGGCGTGGGCGGGAGCGAGATCGTTGTGCCAGATGTCTCCGATGCTCAGCACCCGGGCGTCGGACGGCAGGTCGGCCAGGAACGCGTCGAGCCCCGCGGGCTTGCGGGCGCTCGTGACGATGCGGTCGAAGAGCCCGGCGAGGCCCAGCGCGTCCAGTGCCTGATCGATGCGGATCGCCGGAGCGTTGGTGACGAGCACGAGCTCCGCCTCCGACGCGG
>NZ_DALZXX010000203.1:0-3918 GCF_031988965.1 Microbacterium sp. | reverse complement strand
GGCGACGGCATCGGGCTCGGCGGCTCCGGCGAGGATGCGCGCGACCATGAGTTCGAGATGCAGGCGCGGCGACGTGGCACCCGACATGTCGTCGAGCGCCGCGCTGACGACGTCGGCTGTGCGCGACAGTCGTGCGGCGCCGAAGGAATCGGCCTGGGTGCGCATGCGTGCGAGCTCGTCTTCGGCGATGCCGCGCAGCACGGACGATGCTCCGGCACCCACGGCCGCGATCACGATCAGGTCGCGGAGACGTTCGAGCAGGTCGTCGACGAAGCGACGAGGGTCCTGTCCGGTCTGCACGACGCGGTCGATCGCCGGGAACGCGGCAGCGGCGTCACCCGCGGCGAGCGCGTCGACGATCTCGTCGAGAAGCGCCGCATGCGTGTAGCCGAGCAGCGCGACCGCGCGCTCGTAGGCGACCGTCACCGTCTCGGAGCCGGCCGGGGAGTCGGATCCGGCGATGAGCTGGTCGAGAAGCGACAGGGTGTCTCGGGGCGACCCGCCACCCGCACGCACCACCAGAGGCAGCACACCGCGCTCGGCGACGACGCCCTCTTCGGTGCAGAGCTTCTCGACGTACTCGAGCATCGCCGCGGGCGGTACGAGGCGGAACGGATAGTGGTGCGTGCGCGAACGGATCGTGCCGAGCACCTTCTCGGGTTCGGTCGTCGCGAAGATGAACTTGACGTGCTCCGGCGGCTCTTCGACGAGCTTCAGCAGAGCGTTGAAGCCCTGCGGGGTCACCATGTGCGCCTCGTCGAGGATGAAGATCTTGTAGCGGTCACGGCTCGGGGCGAAGGTCGCCCGCTCGCGCAGGTCGCGCGCGTCGTCGACACCGTTGTGACTCGCGGCGTCGATCTCGACCACGTCGAGGGATCCGCCGCCCGCGCGCGACAGCTCGACGCAGCTCGGGCAGGTGCCGCACGGCACGTCGGTCGGTCCCTCGGCGCAGTTCAGGCACCGCGCCAGGATGCGGGCCGAGGTCGTCTTTCCGCAGCCGCGGGGTCCGGAGAAGAGATATGCGTGGCCGACCCGGTCGCCCCGGAGAGCGGTCATGAGGGGGTCGGTCACCTGGGACTGCCCGATCATCTCGCCGAACGACTCGGGGCGGTAGCGGCGGTAGAGGGCTGTGGTCACCACACCAGCCTACGGCGTGCCGCCGACATCGAGGCAGGGCGAGCGCACAGCATCCGTCGCCCGTTCCTGTCGAGTCGCCGGTGCCCCGTCTGCGCGCCGACGCCCCACGTGCCGGGCGTCCGCCCGAGGGGGCGTCGGCGGGCAGATGGGGCGTCTGCGGAACAGCGTTCGGACGGCCTCAGTCCGTCGACTCGATCACCGGGATCGCGGTCGTGATGACGGGGACGGATGCCGACAGGCGCGTGCCGTCTTCACGGAGAGCGTCCGCGAACTGCCGCAGCGTCGGGCGTCCCGAGAGGATCGGCCCCTGGTCGGCGAGCGGCACGACGACGTCGTCGCCGACCGTCGCGATGTAGGCGACGTCGCGCACCGTGAACGGCACGGGCTCGCCGGTGCTCACATGCACGCGCAGCTCGTCGGCGGTGATCGTGACCTGCAGCGCCGACCCCTGCCACTGCAGCGGGTACGACAGCGAGGGCCAGTCCGCCGGCAGGCGCGGGTCGAAGCTCAGCTCACCCGCGTAGTCGCGCATGCCGCCGAAGCCGCACACGAGCGCGGTCCAGACCCCACCGGCGGAGGCGACGTGCACGCCGTCGGCCGCGTTGTGGTGCAGGTCGTGCAGGTCGACGAACAGCGACTGCCGGAAGTACTGCAGAGCGAGATCCTGGTACCCGACCTCGGCGGCCAGGATCGACTGCACGACGGCCGAGAGCGTCGAGTCACCCGTGGTGAGCGGGTCGTAGTAGTCGAAGTCGGCCTTCTTCTCCTCCGGCGTGAAGTGGTTCCCCTGCAGGAACAGCGCGAGCACGACATCCGCCTGCTTGAGCACCTGGAACCGGTAGATCACGAGCGGGTGGAAGTGCAGCAGCAGCGGACGCTGCTCCTTCGGCGTGTGCGCGAGATCCCAGACCTCGCGCTCGAGGAACAGGGAGTCCTGCGGGTGGATGCCCAGGCTCTCGCTGAACGGGATGAACATCGCGTCAGCCGCGCGGTCCCACCCCTCGGCCTCGCCCTCGGCGAGGCCGGTGCGCTCGACGACCCTGGCGAACTCCTCGCCGTTCGCCTCGCGCGCCTCGCGCACGACCCGTGCCGCGTAGCGCAGGTTGTAGCGCGCCATGACGTTCGTGTACAGGTTGTCGTTGACGACCGTCGTGTACTCGTCGGGCCCGGTGACGCCGTGGATGTGGAACGTCTCGACGCCGTCGTCGTTCGTGTCGGCGACGAGACGCGAGGTGCGCCAGAAGCCCAGCGTCGCCCAGAGGCGCGCGGTCTCGATCGCGATGTCGATGCCCTCGCGACGCAGGAAGTCGTCGTCGCCCGTCGCGCGCACGTACTTGCCGAGCGCGAAGCTCACGTCGGCGTTGATGTGGTACTGCGCGGTGCCGGCGGCGTAGTAGGCCGAGGCCTCCTCGCCGTTGATCGTGCGCCAGGGGAACAGCGCGCCGGCCTCGTTGAGCTGCGCCGCGCGGCGGCGTGCGGCCGGGAGCATGAGCACGCGGGCGCGAAGCGCGTTGCGTGCCCACTGGGGCGACGTGTAGGTCAGGAACGGGAGCACGTAGATCTCGGTGTCCCAGAAGTAGTGGCCGCTGTAGCCCGACCCCGAGACGCCCTTCGCGGGAACACCCGTGCCGTCGGCGCGCACATCGCTGCGCTCCCAGAACGCGGCGAGCCAGGCGGCCTGACGCTCGAACTGCGCGTCGACGCCCTCGACGCGCACCCGGTCGAGCGAGCGACGGCAGCGATCGACGAGCTCACGCGGGGGCACACCGCGTGAGGTGTGATAGCTCACGAGCTTGGTCACCGTGATCGGCACGCCCGCCTTCGCCTGCACACGGAAGACGTTCTTCGAGATGTCCTCCTCGATGAGCGTGCGCGAGGTGTAGTCGTTCTCGGTCTCGATCACGTGGTCGGCCACGACCGCGACCGTCATGCCGGATGCCGCGACCGAGTACGACAGCGCGGAGCGGAGTCCGTCCTGCCAGTGCTCGGCTGGCTCGAGCACGCGCTCGGCGATCTTCTCGGCCTTGCGCGGATCGAAGCCGCTCTTCGCCTCGGCGGGCGTGCCCGCGTAGACGCCGGCACCGTCCTGGCGGTTGATCATCTGGCAGCTGACGGTCACCGGGGCGTCGGCGTTCTCGACGACGACCTCGAGACGGAGCACGGCCAGGTGCCGCTCCTCGAAGCTCACGATTCGCTCGTCGCGCATGCGCACGCGCTTGCCCGACGGGGTCTCCCAGACGACGGTGCGCTCGAGCACGCCTGTGCGCATGTCGAGCGTGCGACGGTACTCGCGCACGTCGGCCTCGTCGAACGAGATCGGCTCGTCGTCGACGTACACGCGCATGACCTTGGCGTCCGGCGCGTTGACGATCGTCTGCCCGACCTCTGCGAAGCCGTACGCCTGCTCGGCGTGACGGATCGGCCAGGTCTCGTGCAGACCGTTGATGAAGGTGCCGTGCTCGTGCGCGCCGCGCCCCTCGATGTGGTTGCCGCGCAGTCCGAGGTAGCCGTTGCCGACGCTGAACAGCGTCTCCGCCACCCCGCTCTCGGAGTAGCGCGTCTCGATGAGGCGCCAGGGGTCCACGGGGAAGCGGTCGCGGTCGATCATGCGGTCTCCTCGGAGTCGGGTGCGGAGGCGGAGCGGGTGTCGGCGTGCGCGTCGCTGTGCGCGTCGGCGTCGGAGAGGAAGGCGTCGAGGTCGCTCACCACGACGGTCGCACCCGCGGCGCGCAGCGCATCGGCGCCGGTGCCGCGGTCGACACCGACGACGGTCGCGAACCC
>NZ_DALZXX010000202.1:0-3948 GCF_031988965.1 Microbacterium sp. | reverse complement strand
TCCTCGAACGTGCCTCGCAGCGTCGAGGGCGTCGATTCCCACCCCGCCGACCGCAGCAGGGGCGCGCTGTGTCGTCCGCCCCGATGCCACGCGAGCGCCGGCGCTCCCGACCACCCGTCGGCCTCGACGGCGAGCAGCGGAACCGTGCGCGGGGCGTCGAACGAGCTGAACGTGACCGATCCCGTCGACGACGCGCGCAGCGCCTCGAGGTCGGCGTCGGCGAGCTCGGCACCCCAGTGCAGCAGACGCGCACGGTCGGTGTCGATGACGACGCTCACGCCGGCCGAGGTCAGGTGGACGAGTTCGCTCATTGCCGCTCCAGACGAGAAGGGAGGCCCACCCGTGAGCATACGGGTGGGCCTCGCAGGGTGTGACGGATGCAGGATGCTGCAGGTGCAGGATGCTGCGTGTGCCGGATGGTTACTCGGTGACGGGGATCGACGCCGCCTTGAGGGCGTCGACGGTCGACGTCTGGCCCTCTTCGATCGCGTCGAGCAGGGTGCCGCTGCCGCTGACCGCGGCCTTGAAGCCGTCGGAGACGTCGGCGTACGTCTGCGTCATGGTCGGACCCCACGCGAAGTCGGGCGAGACCTGCGTGGCCGCCTCGGCGAACACGTCGTAGATCTTCTGGCCGCCGTAGAAGTCGACGCCCTCGGCGTAGACCGGCAGGGTCAGGCCCGCGGTGGTGGCCGGGTAGAGGTTGGCGGCCTCGGCGAGCGCGGTCAGCGCCTCGTCGGACGTGTTGAGCCACAGCGCGAACTTGGTCGCCTCGTAGACGTGCTCGCTGCCCTTGAGGACGGCGGTCGACGATCCGCCCCAGTTTCCGGCGGCCGTCGCTCCGGCGTCCCACTGCGGCAGCGGTGCGACGGCCCAGTTCCCGGCCGTGTCGGGTGCACCGCTCGAGATGGAGTTGGCGCCCCAGACGGCGGAGTTCCAGGTCCAGACCTCGCCCGAGTTGTAGGCGTTGTTCCACTCGTCGGTCCAGGCGGGAACCGTCGCGACGAGGTCGTCGTCGAGCATGCTCTGCCAGAACTCGGCGACCGTGGTGGTGGCGTCGTCGGCGAGGGTCACGGTCCACCCGGCGTCGTCGCTCGAGAACCACTGCGCGCCGTCCTGCCAGGCGAAGCCGGCGAACTGGTTGATGTCGGACTGCGAGAAGTTGGTGATGTAACCGCCGAGTTCGCGGACCTTCACGGCGGCCTCACGGTACTCGTCCCAGGTGGTCGGGATCGCGATGCCGTTCTGCTCGAACAGGTCGGCCCGGTAGAACAGCGCCATGGGGCCGGTGTCCTGCGGGATGCCGTAGACGCTGTCGGTGCCGAGCGTGACCTGTCCCCAGGCCCAGTCGACGAACTGGTCTTCGGCGGCGACGACGTCTTCGCACGCGCTGAGGTCTTCGACGCCGTCCTGCACGAGGAAGTTCGGCAGGGCGTCGTACTCGATCTGGCCCAGGTCGGGGGCGTCGCCCGCCTTGATCTGGTTGAAGAAGTTCTGGTACGTGCCGCCGTTGCCGTTCGGGCCGGTCTGCACCTTCACCTGGATCTCGGGGTTGGCGTCGTTCCAGATCTCCACGACGTCTTCGATGCCGGGGATCCAGGAGGTGAACTCGAGCGTGACGTCGCCGTCAGCCGGGGTGCATGCGGCGGCTGCATCGCCGCCGGTGCTGTCTCCGCCGCCGGCGGAGCAGCCTGCGAGCGCGAACGCCGAGATGGCGATGACGGCCGCTGCCTTCTTCTTCGAATGCATTTCGATCCCTTTCATGGATGCGATGTGGTGCGTGTGGTGCTGTGGGTGGGGGATGGTGCGGGTGGTGCGGTGCCGCGCGGTCGAGCCGCGCGGCGGCCTGCTCACTTCAGGGCGCCGGCGCCCAGTCCGTTGCGCCAGAAGCGCTGGAGCAGGAGGAAGGTCACGATCAGCGGGATGACCGACAGCAGAGCGCCGATCAGCACGAGACCGCGGAGTTCGGGCAACTGGTTCAGCTGGTTGTTCCAGTTGTAGAGACCGAAGACGACGGGGAAGAGCTCTTCGCTGCGCAGCATGATCATCGGCAGGAAGAAGTTGTTCCAGATGGCCACGAACTGGAACAGGAACATCGTCACGAGGGCCGGGGTCATCAGACGGATGCTGACCGTGAAGAACGTGCGGATCTCGCCCGCACCGTCGAGGCGGCTGGCCTCGAGCAGCTCATCGGGCACCGACGAGCTCGCGAAGATCCGCGCCAGGTACACGCCGAACGGGCTCACGATCGACGGCAGGAACACCGACCAGAACGTGTTGGTCAGCTGCGCCTGGCTGAAGATCAGGAACAGCGGCAGCGCGAGGGCGGTCGCCGGCACGAGCACGCCGCCGAGCACGATGTCGAACATCAGATCACGGCCGCGGAAGCGGTACTTCGCCAGGGCGTAGCCGGCCATTGCCGCCAGCAGCGTGGCGATCGCCCCGCCGAGAGCGGCGTAGAGCACCGAGTTCAGCAGCCAGCGCAGGTAGATGCCGTCGCGGTAGGTGAACAGCTCGGCGATGTTGTCGAACAGGTGGAAGTCGGCGAACCACAGCGGAGCCGTGGTCAGGATGTCTCCGGTCTCCTTGCTGGAGGCGACGAGCAGCCACCACAGCGGCAGCAGGAAGTAGACCGTGAACACGGCCATGATCAGCATCGCGGCGGTGCGCGAGATGCCCGATTCGCGAGCGGCCTTTCCGCCCGTGGCGGTGCCGCGCTTCGACGCGCGACCCGGGGCGACGATCGACATGGTGCTCATGCGTTCTGCTCCTTGCGCTGCATGTACTTCATGAATCCGAACGACAGCACGAAGGTCGTCACGGCGAGCACGACCGAGAAGGCCGCCGCCAGGTTGGTGTTCGGGATGGACGCCGTGGCGTAGACGGTCATGTTCGGGGTGAAGGTGCTGGTGACCGCCGAGCTGAACGACCGGAACACCTGCGGCTCGGCGAGCAGCTGCAGCGTGCCGATGATCGAGAAGATCGCGGTCATGACGATCGCGGGCCGCACCAGCGGGATCTTGATCGACCAGGCGATGCGCCACTGGCTCGCGCCGTCGAGGCGAGCCGCCTCGTAGAGCTCCTGCGGGATCGAGAGCAGCGCCGAGTAGATGATCAGCATGTTGTAGCCGACATAGACCCAGGTCACGACGTTCGCGATCGACCACAGCACCAGATCGGCGCCGAGGAAGTCGATGTTCTTCGTGATCGCGGTGAACGGCGACAGGTTGGGCGAGAACAGCGAGCCCCACATGATGGCGGCGATCACGCCGGGCACCGCGTACGGCACGAAGAACGCGAGACGGAAGAAGCGCTTGCCGCGCACGAGCGGCGAGTCGAGAAGCAGGGCGAAGACCAGGGCCAGGCCGAGCATGACCGGCACCTGCACGACGCCGAACATCAGCATCCGCCCCATCGAGGCCCAGAACGCCTCGTTCTGGAACACGAGCACGTACTGGGTGAGGCCGCCGAACACCTCTTCGGCCTTGCCGAAGGTGCCGTCGCGCTTCACGACCAGCAGCGACTGCCAGAACGCGTAGGCGATGGGCACGACGTAGAACAGCGCGAAGAGCACGCCGAACGGCACGAGGAGGAACGCGATCGCGCCCTTGTGCGGGATGCGGCGGCGGCGACCGGGCGCCGCGGGCGCCGAGCCGACCGCCGGGGCGGTGAGCGTGGTGGTCATACATCCTCCTTGATGATGCGGACGGCCCCTGCCGGGACGAGACCGGTGGCGGGTGCGTCGGTCACGAGGTCGTGACCGGATGCCGGGATCTCGGCATCCGTGGATCCGTGGTTGATGACGAACAGGTAGCTGCCGTGCTCGCCGGTGCGCCGGACGATCTCGACGTCGGGGCCGGCTCCGGGAGTCGGCTCGCCCCCGGCCGACTCCGCGAGCCGCCTGCTCGAACTGCGACTGGTACAGACGCCAGTAGGCGCCCTGCGCGGCGA
>NZ_DALZXX010000201.1:1746-3999 GCF_031988965.1 Microbacterium sp. | reverse complement strand
GCGGTGGCCATGTGCACCGCCATGGCCGAGGCCGCGGCGTCGCCGTCGCCGGCGCGGACGCCGGCGAGCACGGCCTCGTGCTCGGCTGTCGCGACCTCGGCATGCGCACGGTCGTGCACGGCCCGATCCGCGTACACCTGGAGGAGCGAGCGGATCACGTGCAGATGGTCGGTGAGGGTGTGATTGCCCGCCGCCTCGGCGAGCGCGTGATGGAAGTCGAGATCGGCACGCGCGAAGACGGCGAGATCGTCGTAGGACTCGCGCATGCGGGCGACGTCCTTCTCGAGTCGGGCGATCACGACGGAATCCGCCCGCGCGGCGGCGAGGCGGGCCACGAAGATCTCGAGACCCTCACGCAGCTCGAGGAGCTCGGTGGTGTTGCGCTCGCCGATCAGCAGCCCCCATCGGAGGGTCTGCGGCAGCAGTTCGCTCGCGGCCCCGCGCAGGTAGGTGCCGGAACCGGGGCGCACATCGACGATGCCCAGGATCTCCAGCGCCGCCAGCGCTTCACGCACGGCCGAGCGACCCACGCCGAGCGTCGTCGCGAGCTGGCGCTCGGGCGGAAGCCGTGTGCCGGCGGCGATCGACCCCCCGGTGAAGAGGTCGAGCATGCGCCGGGCGACCTCGGAGACCGGGGTGCCGGTGGGGAGGACGCCGAGTGCGGCCGTGATCTCCGAAGAGCGGTCGTCGGGAAAGGCGGGCATGTACGACAACATACGGCAGTCGCGCGGATCACGGCATTGCTTTTGGTCAACCGGTTTGGCAAACTGGCGGCGGGCGGCCCTCGTGTCGCCTTTCTCCATCCGATCCGAGAAAACGTTTCCTAGAATCCGACCCGAGCACTCGATGACGAGAGGCGACACACACCATGAGGTTCCGACACACGCACACGGCCGCCGCGACGGGGACGCTCCTCGTCGCCGCACTGACGCTCGCGGGATGCGCGGCGAGCGGCCAGCCCGCCGACACGCAACCGACGCTCGACCCCGACGAGGAGGTCTCGATCAGCTTCACCTTCTGGGGGAACGACGTGCGCGCCGCGCTCTACGACGAGGCCATCGCGGAGTTCGAGGATCAGCACCCGCACATCGACGTGAAGATCCTCTTCCTCTCCCCCAACGACTACTGGGAGAAGCGGCAGATCGAAGCGGCCGGCGGAGGACTCCCCGACGTCGTCACCATGGATCTCGCCTACCTCCGCCAGTACTCCGAGAGCGGCTCGCTGCTCGACCTCGAGCCGTACCTCGGCTCGATCATCCAGACGGATCCGATCGACAGCCAGGTCCTCTCCGCCGGCGTGGTCGACGACACCACGACGGCCGTCCCTCTGTCGACGAACTCCTGGGGCATGTTCCTCAACACGACCCTGCTCGAGGAGTACGGGGTGGACCCGTTCGACGGAGGCAGCTGGGACGACTACTACGACTGGATGTCCGAGGTGAGCGCCGCAGCGGGCGCGCAGAGCGCCGACGTCTGGGGTGGGGTCGACCCGATCACGCGGATCGAGAACTTCGAGCTGCAGCTCCGCGCCGAGGGCGGCAACCTCTTCGAGGAGGACGGCACCCCCGGCTTCGATGAGGAGCGTCTCGCCGAGTTCTGGGACTCCACCTCCGCCCAGCGGGCAGACGGCGGCGTCGCACCGCAGCAGCGCGTCGCCGAGGTGCAGCCGCTGACCGCGTTCGACGCGGCGCTCACCGCCAGTGACGCCACGTGGGACAACACCGGGGCCGGCTTCCTCGGCAACCTCGGCGAGGGCTTCGACATCGAGCTCATCGCACCGCCGCTGTCGGAGGACGGCGGCAAGGACCTCTATCTCAAGGCGTCGCAGATGTACTCGATCGCCGCGAACTCCGACCACCCCGCCGCCGCCGCGACGCTGATCGACTTCCTGATCAATTCGCCGGAGTCCGGGGAGATCTTCGGCACGAACCGCGGCCTCCCGGCATCGGCCACCGCCCGCGACGCCGCCAACCTCGACGAGCTGAGCCAGACGATCGCCGACTACGAGTCCTCGGTCGCCGACCGCCGCGGCGAGGCGCCGCCGGTGCCGATCGTCGGCTACGGCTCGCTGCACGAGAAGTTCCGCGAACTCGGCGAGGAGCTCGGGTTCGGGACGATCACGGTCGACGAGGCCGCCGCGCAGTTCTTCGCGGAGATGGACGTGGTCGTCGACCAGTGATCGCCGGCGGGGGGGGGGGGGGGGGGCCCCCCCCCCCCCCCCCCCCCCCCCCCCCCCCCCCCCCCCCCCCCCCC
>NZ_DALZXX010000201.1:352-1736 GCF_031988965.1 Microbacterium sp. | reverse complement strand
CCGGCGGGAGGGGCGGGGGCACACACCCCCTCCCCTCCCGCTCATCCCTCCGCACAGCCCCGACCGCTCAACAGCCCCGACCGCTCCGCAGCCCGACCGCTCCGCAGACAGGACCGCCGCATGACCGCCGCGCACCCGCATCCCTCTCCCTCGCTCGGCATCCAGGGCCCCGTCGTGGCGTTCCAGGATCCCTGGGCGGGTCGGGCCTCCGACGAGGTGATGCGCACCGGAACCGGCGTCCCGATCCCGTCGCAGGATCCCCCGCTGACCCCCGAGCGGTTCACCGAGCTGCTGCGGGACCTCGGCGCCGACTTCTACGTGCATCACCAGGTGCCCGCGCACACCGATGTCTCCGCCCTGCTGCGAGACATGGACGCCGCGGGGATCGACATCGTGCTCGGCAACGAGTACGGCAACATCAACGGCCCCTTCGCCGAGGGCACGAACAGGCACGACGTCGATCCGCAGGTCGTGCGCGCCGCCGCCGCGTCGGGACGGCTCGTGGGCATGCTCTACGACGAGCCCGAGCACCTGCAGATCCACGCCGATCAGTACCGGCACGACGCGCATCTGCCGCACTTCGGCCAGACCGAGGGGCTGACGGCTGACGAGGCGATCGCGGTCATCGACGCCACGACCCGGGGCATCGTCGACACGATCGACCGGGCCGCCGAGGCGGGCGGCGGGGCACGGGTCCCCGTGGTCTCGGAACAGGTCTTCCCCGTGATGTTCCACACCCTCGCGCGTGCGGGCATGACCCCGGCGCCGAAGGTCATGAAGGAGTCGTTCCAGCCGCTGCAGCTCGGCACGGCCCTCGGCGCGGCACTGCAGTACGACCGGCAGCTGTGGGTGTGCGCCGACCTCTGGGGTCCCGACGTCGGCCCCTGGCAGACGAGGGCACCCGGGTTCCCCGGGCACTCCCCCGCCGAGTTCGCCTCGGCGCTGCGCCTGGCCCACCACTTCGCACCGACCCGGCTGTTCGTCGAGAACATCGACACCCTGGTGCGGCACCGCGGCGGCGGGCACCTCGACACGACCGAGCACGGAGAGGTCTGGCGGGAGTTCGCGCTCGACTGGGTTCCGCGGAATCGCCCGGCGTGGTCGCATCGCGACGCCCGGCCCGACATCGCTCTCGTGCACGCCGACGACAGCGACTTCGGCAGAGGCGCGCGACCGTTCGGCAACCGACTCGCCTCGGCGCCCGACACGGCCAGGAGCGTGTTCGCGGCGTGGCATGCGCTCAGCCACGGGCAGCTGCCTCTCGCGGGTAGCTGCATGCACGCTCCCGGATTCGACTTCCCCCGCCATCGCCTGAACGCCACGCCACGCCCGGACTTCCCCCTCGCCCACGGCGCCGCGGAGCAGACCCACACGCACGGACTGT
>NZ_DALZXX010000201.1:0-318 GCF_031988965.1 Microbacterium sp. | reverse complement strand
GCGGCGTCATCGCCTACGACGAGCACGCCCGCCCCGATCAGCTCGCGGATGCCGAGCTGATCGTCGTCGCGGGCAGCCGTCTGCCGGAGACGACGCGGGCCGGGCTGCGGTCCTGCGCTGACAGGGGGGCCACGGTGCTCATCGCCTCCTGGCTGTGCGGCCCGCATGCGGTCAGCGCCAGGGTCGGCTCGGGGCGGTGGGGGGTGTACGAGTCATTCGACGACGCCCCCGCGCAGGAGGCGATCGCGGCGAGCGCGGGGGCCGCCGACGTCTGGACCCAGAGGTTCGGCGAGCACGAGCTGCGCATCCGACCGGCGG
>NZ_DALZXX010000200.1:0-4058 GCF_031988965.1 Microbacterium sp. | reverse complement strand
GTCGCCGCCGGCGCCGACCGCCACGGCGCCCGCGCCGAACCAGTCGGCGAGGTTGTCGGGGGTCACGCCGCCGGTCGGCATGAGCGGAGCGTCGGGGAACGGGCCGCGCAGTGCGCCCAGGTACGACGGGCCGCCGAGCGAGGCGGGGAAGATCTTCACGACGTCGACGCCGAGCTCGAGTGCGCCCATGACCTCGGTGGGCGTCATCGCGCCCGTCATGACGACACGGCCGGTGTCGAGCATGGCGCGGGTGAGCGCGGGCAGGGTTCCGGGGCTCACGAGGAACTCGGCACCCGCGTCCGCCGCGGCCTCGGCCTGGTCGACCGTGGTGACGGTGCCTGCGCCGATATGCGCGGCGTCGCCGTGGCGTGCGATGAGCTCGCGGATCACGCCCGGGGCGTCGGGGGTCGAGAAGGTTACCTCGATGCCGGTCACGCCGCCGCGGATGATCGCCTCCGACGCCTCGAGTGCGAGCTCGGGTGACGGTGCGCGCAGAACGGCCAGTACTCCGGTGCTGCGGGCGCGGTCGAAACGGTCGGGCATCTGGGCTCCTTCATCGGGGGATGCCCTCATTCTCCCCGACTGGGGGCGCGAAGGCGCACCCGGGGGTCACAGGCGGTGCGGATGCGGCCAGGACTCGACGATGTCCTTCGCCTGCTTGAGTCCGAAGCCGGTGTGCTCGCGGACCAGCTTGATCGCGTGGATCTTCTGGTCGGCCGAGACGAGACGGTCGACCTCGGCGGAGACGGCGGTCGGCAGTGCGCCGCGCACCGACGTGGCCGTGGCGGTGATCGACGAATGGGCGACGGCGGCGTTCGAGGTGGCGGCCACGTGGGGGGCGGTCGTGCTGACCGACCAGTGGTCGATCCGGTCCTTCGCCTCCTGCAGCCGCACGCCGGTGTGCTCGCGGTAGACCTTGATGGCGCGGATCTTCTGATCGGCTGTCACGAGGCGGTCGATCTCGGCGATCACCTCGGGGGTCAGGCCGGACGCGGGGCTGATCGTCGTGGTCGCGGGAGCGGACCCCTGCCGCGCCGGCGAGGGGCGGTAGGGCTGGGCATCCGGCACCTTCGGGCTCATGCCGCGCAGCGCTGCGGCGATGATCACCGCCCCGACGGCGATGACCACGAGAACGATACCGATCCACAGGATGAGCTCCATGGCCTCAGTCTAGGGAGGGGGCTGTCGGCGCCCCAGGGCGTTCCCACCCGGCACCGCGTACCCTGGAGGTATGACCGAGACTCCCCGCACGCGCGAGACGCGCCCCGCCACGGCACCCGCGTCGTCCCGTTCGGGGGCCGTCCGTTCCACCGGCACACCTCAGGTACGCCCGGCGACCGAGGGCTGGACCCAGCAGAAGGATGCCGAGGGGCGGCCGCTGCTGCAGTTCGCGAGCCCCAAGCGCGGCAAGCCGCCGGTGCACCTCGCCGACCTGACCCCGGCCGAGCGCGTCGAGAAGGTCAAGGAGCTCGGCCTGCCCGGATTCCGCGCGAAGCAGCTCTCGACCCACTACTTCCGCCACTACACGTCGGATGCCGCCGAGATGACCGACCTTCCGGCCGACACCCGCGAGCAGCTCGTCGCCGGCATGCTGCCGCCGCTGCTCACCGAGGTGCGCCGCCTCGAGACCGACCGCGGTGACACGATCAAGTTCCTGTGGCGTCTGCACGACGGCGCGCTCGTCGAGTCGGTGCTGATGCGCTACCCCGGCCGCATCACGCTGTGCGTCTCGTCGCAGGCCGGATGCGGCATGAACTGCCCGTTCTGCGCCACCGGCCAGGCGGGTCTCACGCGCAACATGTCGACCGCCGAGATCATCGAGCAGATCGTGCGCGCCAACCGTCTGATCGCCGAGGGCGGCCTCGGCGGCAAGAAGGCCGACGACCACTCGATGGAGCGCGTCTCGAACATCGTCTTCATGGGAATGGGCGAGCCGCTCGCGAACTACAAGCGCGTGATGGACGCGGTGCGCTCGATGGTCGCCCCGCAGCCCGACGGCCTCGGCATGAGCGCCCGCGGCATCACGGTGTCGACGGTCGGCCTCGTGCCGGCGATCAAGAAGCTCGCCGACGAGGGCATCCCGGTGACCTTCGCTCTCTCGCTGCACGCTCCCGACGACCACCTGCGCGACGAGCTCATCCCGGTGAACTCGCGCTGGAAGGTCGACGAGGCGCTCGACGCCGCCTACGACTACTACGCCAAGACCGGCCGTCGTGTCTCGATCGAGTACGCGCTGATCAAGGACATGAACGATCACGCCTGGCGTGCCGACCTGCTTGCCGACAAGCTCAACGAGCGCGGTCGCGGCTGGGTGCACGTCAACCCGATCCCGCTGAACCCGACGCCCGGATCGATCTGGACCTCGTCGGAGCCCGCGGTGCAGAACGAGTTCGTGCGCCGCCTCAACGACGCCGGCATCCCGACGACCCTCCGCGACACCCGCGGCAAGGAGATCGACGGTGCGTGCGGTCAGCTCGTCGCCACGACCGAGGACGAAGCGGCCTCGGCCGCGATGGCCTGAGACCCGCCGGCGCCGTTCGCGCGATCGCGGAGGCCGTCTCGGCGCCCGAGGGACTCGGCGCGCGACAGCCAGGACTCGATGCGTGCGGGGCTCGCGTCCTTGACGCCGAGCATCCGGGTGGTGCGCACTGAGCGGATGCCGCAGAAGCGCAGCGTTCCCCGCGCGACGTGGGTCTGCGCGGGCAGGCCGGTGAACGGCGTGAGGAACCACGGGGTGTCTGCGAGCAGGAACAGGCGACCGTTGCGCGCGGGCAGCAGCCCCTCGGGCAGGCCGAGTGTCGAGTAGCGGTACTCCTGCTGCGGGAGCAGTGCCCGGTCGAAGAACCCCTTGAGCAGTGCGGGGACGGATCCCCACCAGAGCGGAGTGAACACGACGACCGTCGCGGCCTCGGCCAGTGCGCGCTTGGCGTCGACGAGGTCGGGCTCGAGCTGCATGCGTTCGCGGTAGCCGAAGCGCAGCGAGGGGTCGAACTCGAGGTCGCGCAGCGCGAGGATGCGGGCGTCGCCGTGGGCTGTGGCATAGCGCCGAGCGAGCTCTGCGGTGAGGGACCGGGCATCCGGGTGGCCGTCGATGATCAGGGCGGAAGACATGCGGGCTCCTATGTTGACAGTGTCAAGCAGTGGTGGACACTGTCAAGATAGGCAACAATGTTGCTTGTGTCAAGTTCTCGATCCGGCTACCACCACGGCGATCTCGCGCATGCCCTCGAGGCCGCAGCGATGCAGCTGCTGGTCGACAAGCCGGCGGGGGAGATCAGCCTCCGTGAGGTCGCGCGTGCCGCGGATGTGAGTCACAACGCGCCGTACCACCACTTCTCCGACCGGCGGGGTCTGCTCAAGGTGCTCGCCGAGCGCAGCATGGCCGACCTCGTCGCCGCGGTGCGTGCCGCGATCGAGGCGGCACCCGACCCGCGATCCGCCGCGATAGAGGGCGGCGCGGCGTACATCCGGTTCGCGGTCGAGCATCCGCACGGCTTCGACGTGATCTACGACCCGACCGTCTGCATCCCCGGAGAACCGAGCGAGACCATGGCCCCGCTGATCGCCGAGCTCGAAGAGCTTCTCGGGGCCGCCGTAGCCACCGCAGGCCTCGAGGGACAGAGCGGCGTCACCGGAGCCTGGGGGCTGGTGCACGGCCTCGGCACCCTGTGTGCGGCAGGGCACTTCACGCTCGACGACGCGCTCGCTGCGAGCGCCGATTCCCTCGGCCGCATGCTCTCGCGGTGACCTGCTCTCGGCCCGGAGCGCGGGTGTGAGAGGCGGAAACACAGGGTTCGTGCACGTTTTCCACAGGCGACGTTTCGTAGATTGTCGGGATGCCCTATTCTGCCCACCGCCCCGGACGGTTCGATTCCCAGGGTCGGATCATCCTCGACAGCGACCCGAACGCTGACACGGATGACCTCGACTTCCTGAGGGAGTACGAGCCCACCGGCGCCGATCTGCAGGCGCCCGAGCCCGCCGACCGGACGCCCGTGACCGCACCGGATGCAGAGCAGGATGCCGCAGCATCCGCCGTTCCCGCCCCGGCGCGGTCA
>NZ_DALZXX010000199.1:0-4120 GCF_031988965.1 Microbacterium sp. | reverse complement strand
GTCGCGGCGGCTCCCTCCGACAGGGCGACGATCACCGTCAGCGAGTGCGAGACGATGTCGTGCATCTCTCTGGCGATGCGGGCACGCTCTCCGGCGGCGGCGAGTTGCGCCTGCTGATCGCGCTCGACGAGCAGCTGGCGGGAGCGGTCGATCACGGCATCCAGATACCGCTTGCGCCCACCCACGTTCACGCCGATCAGCGTGCCGATCAGCCCGAGCACGAGCGACATGATGACGGCGTTGGCGGCGACCTGGAAGGAGACCACGCCTGTGACGGTGAGCAGGCCGCCGAAGGCGCTGAGTGAGGCGAGGCCGATGCCGAAGCCCGTCCAGGCGGCTCGCGACGAGCGATACACCGCGAGCGAATAACAGGTGACGAGAAGCAGCGGCGAGCCGATCGGCTGCAGGGCGAAGAGGAAACCGGCCTCGAGTGCGAAAGAGGCGACGAACGGCACCAGCGGGCGACTGCGCCGCCACAGCAGCGTCGCGCAGGTGGCGACGACGGATGCGGGGACCAGGATCGCGACACCGATGGCCAACGGCATCGGCAGGTCGCGCGTGATGACACCGGCGGGAACCAGCGACAGAAGCAGGCACACCAGCGCGATCAGGACGTCGGCGACGATCGGATGCCGCGCCCAGAAGCGCCGCAGGACGCCGGGGGGACGCGGCAGCCGCAGCGCCTCGTCCTCGCGGACGGAGGTGCTGCGGCTGCGCTTTCTGCTCACCGGCCGACTCTACGCGGCGCAGTCATGGAGCATCGCGATCACGCGTCACGCGTGCGGAGCACGGCCCAGGCGGCGAGCATCCCTGCGGCGACCCAGCCGGCCAGTGTCGCGTATGCGACCGGACCCTCGAGGGCGGCGCCTTCGGGCAGGATCGCGCTCTGCGCAGCGGCCACGGGCAGGTAGTTCGCCGATTCCAGAAGCCAGTTCCACGCTTCGCCGGCGACGGCGAAGAAGCTCGCCACGATCGGCAGCACGAACAGCAGGCCGACGGTCGCGGCGATCGCCCCGGCGCCCGAGCGCAGGATGAAACCGAACGCGACGCCGATCAGAGCGAACACGGCCATGGCGAGCGACGAGACGACGATCGGCAGGATCGATGCCGACGGGTCGCTCCAGTCGATGCTCTGGTCACGCGACGCGACGACGGCGGAGACCGCGACCGCCGCGGCGGCGAAGATCACCAGCGACGACACGAACATGAAGAGGCCGACCACGACGGCCTTGGCCGCGAGCACGGACCCGCGCTGCGGGTTGGCCGCGAGCGTCGAGCGGATCATCCCCGTGGAGTACTCGCCCGTCACCGAGATCGCGCCGAGGATGCCGGCGAGAAGCATCGTGAACTGGATCGGCATCACGACGGCCTGGATGGGCTCGAAGCCCGGCACGTCGATCGCCTGGGCGATGAGCACGGCGATGCCGATCGTGAGGATCGCCGCGATGCCGATCGACCACCAGGTCGAGCGCAGAGTGGAGAGCTTGATCCACTCACCGCGGACCGCGCGGACGAACGTCAGGCGTCGGCCGGTGTCGACCTGTGCGCGGGTGAGGGGAGGAGCCTGGACGGTCATGAGATCTCCTTGGTGCGGTACTCGACCGAGTCGCCCGTGAGCGCGAGGTACGCGTCTTCGAGCGATCCTGTGGTCGGGGTGAGTTCGTGGAGGGGAATGCCGCGGTCCGCGGCGAGGTCGCCGATGCGAGACGCGGGCAGGCCGACGACGTCGAGCAGGTCGGGAGCCGAGCTGACGATCTCGACGGACGGTCCGCCGACAGCGGCGGCCAGGTCGGCGGCACGAGGCGTACGCACGCGCACGGTGTTCGTGGTCCATGCCCGCACGAGCTCGGCCAGGGGAGCATCCGCCAGCACCTTGCCGCGGCCCATGACGATCACATGATCGGCGGTCTGCGCCATCTCGCTCATCAGGTGACTCGAGAGCAGCACCGTGCGTCCCTCGGATGCCGCGTGGCGGACGAACTGGCGGACCCAGCGCACGCCCTCGGGGTCGAGGCCGTTGACCGGCTCGTCGAGGATCAGTGTGTGCGGGTCGCCGAGCAGGGCGGAGGCGATGCCGAGTCGCTGCCCCATGCCGAGCGAGAACTTGCCCGCGCGCTTGCGGGCGACGGCGCCGATGCCGGCGAGGTCGATGACCTCGTCGACGCGGGAGGCGGGGATGCCGTGGGTCGCCGCCATGGCGCGCAGATGATTGCGTGCGGTGCGGCCCGTGTGCACGGCCTTCGCGTCGAGCAGCACGCCCACCTCGGTGAGCGGCGCGCGCAGCTTGCGGTACTCGCGTCCGCCGACGGTCGCTGTGCCGGAGGTCGGTCGGTCGAGGCCCACGATCATGCGCATCGTGGTGGACTTGCCCGCGCCGTTCGGCCCGAGGAACCCGGTGACGGTTCCCGGCTGCACCGAGAACGACACCCCGTCGACTGCTGTCTTGTCTCCGAATCTCTTCGTGAGGCCTTCTGCTGTGATCATGTCTTCGACGCTACAGACCGGGTGATCGCGAGCGCGTCCTCCCGGGGTACCGTTCACGACTCAGCGCGGGTCATCCTCACGGCGGATGCCGAACACTGCCGGATCGACCGGTCGCCGGGCTCTCGGCAGCTTCTCGACGACCAACCGGTAGGACTCGGTGATCAACTCGGTGATGAGCTCGTCTTCGAGAGAGGGCCCGGGGAGCAGCGTGATCCAGTGCTTCTTGTTCATGTGGTACCCGGGGACGATGTCGGCGAAGGTCTCGCGCAGCGCGACGGCATCGTCGGGATGGGACTTGAGCGTGACGCGTCCGGTGTCATCGAGCGGAATGAGCAGGAAGACCTTTCCGCGCACCTTGTAGACGTCCCACTCGGGGCCGAAGGGGTTCTCGCGCTCGGAACCGGGCAGCTCCTCCGCCCGCTCCATGGCGACGGCGATCAGCCGAGTCGCGTCCATGCGCTCAGAACAGCCGCTCTGACGTGTTCACGGACGAGGGGGCGTCGGCGGCGCGCGGCGCCACCCGCACGCGCTCGTCGAGTGTCGCGGCGGCGAGCAGAGCCTCGTCGATGATCTCTCTGCCCGGCTCGGCGGTGAGCCAGTCGCCGCTCAGCGACGCGGGGATCAGCAGCGGCATCCTGTCGTGGATGTGTGCGAGGTGCGGTGGTGCCGGCCGCATCACGATCGAGTAGCAGGTGAACGACTGGCCGTCGGCGGTGCGACCGTGCTGCGTCACCGCAGCCATGCCGAACAGAGCCCCGTCGTCGACGAGGAACTCGTGCCACACCCGCTCGGGCTTCTTCATCTCGTACCAGCTGGTCGCCGGCACGAGCGCTCTGCTCGTCAGCCCGCCGGGGCGATCCTGCAGCCGCTCGGACCGAGTGTTGATCGAGGGGAACTTCGACGGCTCGCCCCCGACGAGAAAGCCCCACCAGGCCGGCTCGAGGGTCGGTACGGTCTCGGGTTGCGTGACGATCGGATTGAGGTTGCGCAGATTCTTGCCCGTCGGGCGAACCGTCTCGCCGGCGTTCCGCTCCGCCCAGCCTCGGAGCCCCTCGAGCACTGCCTCGTCGGCGGCAGCGAGAAGCTCGGCGTCGGTGAATCGAGGATCCAGACCATAGCTCGCGCACATGCAGCCAGGGTACGCCGGGGCTCCGACATCCGCTCCGGTTCATGCGATTCGTGGTCCGGCCGACGGGCTAGGGTCGACAGGTGACCCCAACCCGTCGACTCTCTCCGGCGGTCGCGCTCGGCGGAGCTGTCGCGATCGGCGTCATGACGGCCATCCAGGCGCGCATCAACGGCGTGCTCGGCGTCAGGGGCGACAACGGCATCGTCGCGGGTCTCATCTCGTTCGCGGTCGGCTTCCTCGCCCTGATCGTCGTGATCGTCTGCCTGCCGTCGGCCCGGCGAGGCGTCGGACGGCTGCGCGACGGCATCCGCGATCGCAGCATCCCTCTCTGGATGCTCCTCGGCGGCGCCTGCGGTGCGCTCACCGTCTCTGCGCAGGGCATCACGGCCGGCGTGCTCGGAGTCTCCCTCTTCACGGTCGGCGTCGTCGCGGGCCAGACGCTGCACGGCCTCGTGCTCGACCGCGTCGGGTTCGGTCCCGCGGGGGTCGTCGCCGTCACGCCCGGCC
>NZ_DALZXX010000198.1:0-4124 GCF_031988965.1 Microbacterium sp. | reverse complement strand
GGCGTCGCGCGGGAAGCGCGTCGTGATCGTCGTGTGCGCGCCGTCGCGCAGCAGCCGCAGCGCGATGTGCATGCCGATCTTGGCGCGGCCGCCGGTGAGCAGCGCGCGCTTGCCGGTGAGGTCGGTGCGGGCGTTGCGCTTGCCGTGGCTGAAGCGCGCGCAGTCGGGGCAGAGCTGGTGATAGAACGCGTCGACCACCGTGTACGGCTGCTTGCAGATGTAGCAGTTGCGGGGCTTGAGCAGCTCGCCCGCGATCGGGGCGTCGACGACGCTGGTCGCGAGGTCGTGGCCGCGGGTCTCGTCGTCGATGCGGTCAGGAGCGCCCGTGGCGGTGCGGGCGACGACGGCCTTGTCGGCCTCGGCGATCGCATCGCGGATCTCCTTGCGGCGCACGCGCTTGACGGCCTTGAACATCGCGGCGGTCGCGTGACGCACGGCGACGAAGTCGGGATGCTCGTTGTCGATCTGATGCAGTTCCGAGAGCACCCGCAGCGTCGTGGCGAGGTCGTCGGGGTCGATGCCGGGTCCGAGGTCGGAAGAGGCGTCGGATGCATCGGTCATTGGGCCGATTTTACGCGAGGAATCTGGGATGTCGCCGCCCGGGGCCGAGGCCCCGCACGAGCGCCGCGTCGGCACCCCCGCGTGGGGCGGCCTTCACCCTGTAGGGAGGCCGGATGCCGCGCCATCCTCCGCCCGATGCGGAGAAATCCGCCCATGGCGATGCACCGGGCCCCTCCTCAACGTCGGACCCCCGGCGTAGGGTCAGAACATGAGCAGCCACACCGAACCCCACGGAATCGTCCCCTCCTACCTGCTCGCGCGCCTGGCCGAATCAGGCCGCTATCCGGGCGCCGCCGCTGCCGCCCGACAGACCCTGACGGCCGGCAGACCGCCGTTCCGCGCGCGCCTCGACCTGTCGATCGACGAGAACGGAGACCTGGTCGCCGAGCTCTCCGACGCCCCCAACCGCACGATCAGCGACGCGGGCGACACGCAGACCCTCCCGGGCGCCGTCGTGCGCGGCGAAGACGACGAGCCCGTCGCCGACGACGCGGTGAACCAGGCGTTCGACGGTCTCGGGGCGACGTTCGAGCTGCTGCTCACGGCGTTCGGCCGCAACTCGCTCGACGGCGCCGGGGCTCCTCTCGATGCGACCGTGCACTACGGGGTCGACTACGACAACGCGTTCTGGGACGGCGAGCGCATGGTGTTCGGCGATGGCGACGGCGAGGTCTTCGTCGGCTTCACCCGGTCGACCACGGTCATCGGTCACGAGCTCGCGCACGGCGTCGTGCAGTACACCGCGAACCTCGAGTACCAGGGCCAGCCCGGGGCGCTGAACGAGTCGATCGCCGACGTCTTCGGCGCACTCACCGAGCAGTACCTGCTCGAGCAGAGCGCGGCCGATGCGACCTGGCTCATCGGCGCCGAGATCTTCACGGATGCCGTGCAGGGCAAGGCTCTGCGATCGATGATCGAGCCGGGCACGGCCTACGACGACGACGAGCTCGGCAAAGATCCGCAGCCCGCCCACATGAGCGACTTCGTGCGCACGACAGAGGACAACGGCGGCGTGCACATCAACTCCGGCATCCCCAACCGTGCCTTCGCGCTCTTCGCGATCGACCTCGGCGGCAACGCCTGGGAGACCGCGGGCACCGTCTGGTACCGCGCCCTGACCGGCGGACTCTCGAGCACCGCGAACTTCACCGAGTTCGCCGATGCGACGGTCGCTGCGGCATCCGCGATCGACGACGCCACAGCGACAGCCGCTCGACGGGCGTGGTCGACCGTGGGAGTCTATGAAGATGAGCGAGTCCCCCGCACCGAGTGACCGACAGGTCGTCATCGCGGTGGTGCGCACGGGAGGCATCGCCGGCATCCGTCGTCAGTGGCGGGTCGAACCCGACCCGGCGGATGCTCCCGAATGGCTCACGATGGTCGACAGCTGCCCCTGGGATGCCGACGGCGACGCGTCGACCGGAGCCGATCGGTTCGTCTGGCTGATCCGCGTGCACACGCCCTCGGAGAAGCGCGAACGCGAACTGCCCGATTCGGCGCTCGACGGCCCCTGGCGCGAGCTCGTCGACGCCGTGCGCGTGGCCGCGAAGGCTGCCGCATCGGCGGACTGACGCCTACGCTGGGAGCCAGCCGGCGCGACGACGTCGGCGTTGAGGGGAAGATCATGCTGACATCCGACGAAGCGGCACGGCTGCTCGGCCTCGCCCGCGACGCGCACACCCGCGGCGATGTGCTGCTGCACCTGCAGGTCGAGGTCAGCCGCCTCACCGGCGAGGCGTCGTCGTGGGGGTCGGCCGACAACACGTTCACGAGCAACGAGAGCGTCGGCTACTTCCTCGGCGAGGTCGAGGGCATCGGCTGGCGCCTCGAGCACACCGGCTACACCTTCGTCGAGTCGGGCGCGACGACCTCGGCGCGCATGTTGAGCAGCGGCACCGGCGTCGTGAACCACGGCGCGGTGACGGGGTACTTCACGTTCCGTCGCGTGACCTGACCGCGGCATCCGCCCGAATCGGGCAATCCGGTGTGAATCGTGACGATCGAGCATCCGCCGAGCGCCCGTCGGGGACACAATGGTGCCCATGGGTCTTTTCCAGCAGCGTCCCGAAGAGCAGGAGAACGAGTGGGCTCTGCCCTCCGAGCCCCTCGAGCGATCGGAGGCCGAGGTGCTTCCGACCACTCCCACGGTCGATCCTCTGTCGCTCGGCATCGGCCTGGAGTCCGGCGGCTCGGTGACGTCGATCGTCTTCCCCGTCGCCCCCGCGCCGCCTGCGGCCGAGGCACCCGCCGAGTCTGGCGAGCCTGAAGACTGACACCCCGCACCGGAATTCGAATCGCTCACTTTGCAGTTCTGCGCCACCGAAAACTGCAAAGTAAGCGATTCGAAAGGTGGGAGGCGGGACGTCAGACCGCGGTGTGCTCGGGGGCGAGGTCGACACGGGTGCGGGGGAGGGCCTCGGGATGCTCCCGCTGCAGCCACTCCATCAGCTTCTCGCGAACCTCGCAGCGCAGCGCCCACTGGTCGTCCGAGTCCTTCGACGACATGACCAGCCGCACGGTCACGAAGCCGCCCTGGGCGTCGGTCACGACCGCGCTCGAGGAGCGCCCGTCCCACGCGGGTGACGCCTCGACGATGCGCTGGAACTCGGTCCGCAGATCCGCCATGGGCACCCGCCAGTCGAGGTCGAGGTAGACCGTACCGAGGATCTTGTCGGAGCGCCGCGTCCACGTCTCGATCGGCGTCGTCGTGAAGTAGTTGCACGGCACCACCAGCCGTCGCTCGTCCCAGATGTAGACGACCACGTACGAGAGATTGATCTCGCCGATCCGCCCCCACTCACCCTCGACGACGACCACGTCGCCCACCCGGATCGCATCGGTGAACGCGACCTGCACGCCGGCGATCAGGTTGCCGAGGATCGACTGGGCCGCGAGGCCGGCGATGATGCTCACGATGCCTGCAGAGGCGAGCAGGCTGGTGCCCACCGCGCGCATCTCGGGGAAGGTGAACAGCACGGTCCCGAGCGCGAGCACGGCGATCGTCACGAGCACCAGGCGATGGATGACGAGCAGCTGCGTGCGCCGACGGCGGGCCTCGGGGCCGACGAGCAGCGTCTCCTCGCGAGAGATCAGGCGCTCGAAGCCGAAGGAGACCGACGCCGCGAGCCACCAGGAGCCCGTCAGGATCGTGGCGATCAGGAAGAGCCTCGAGACCGCCGGCCACCAGGTCTGTGTCGAGGGCTCGGTGGCCGCGGCCGAGATCCAGATCGCGACCACCGCCGTCGTGACGATCATCGCGTTGCGCACCCGTCGTTCGAGATCACGCACCCACGGCACCCGGCGGCTGACGAGGGCGGCGACGAGAGCGAGCAGCGCGAGAGCGGCAGCGGCGACGACGAGCGCGGTGGCGATCGCCGCCGCGGTGCCGACCCAGGAATCCCATACGAAATCGGTAGGCATCCGCCCACACTATGACGCGACGGCGATCGATGCGAAAGCGCGCGAGACGATGGGTGTCGTCGGCCGCGGCTACGGTTGAGGGATGACGATCACCGCCGCCGCAGACGGCTCCGCCCTGGGCAACCCCGGCCCGAACGGCTGGG
>NZ_DALZXX010000197.1:0-4134 GCF_031988965.1 Microbacterium sp. | reverse complement strand
CCGATCGGGTCGCGGCGGAGACCTGGCGGCGGTGGGGAGCAGAGGCCGCCACGACTCAGACCGGCGCCGCGCTGGCCCTCGAGTTCCGCATCGCCCCCGACGCCGAGCGTGAGTCGATCGCCGCCGGCCTGGCCGCGAACGTGCGCGCCGAGAACGGCCGCATCTCCACCGGATTCCTCGGCACACCGCTCGTCCTGTTCGCGCTGTCGAACACCGGCCACCTCGACGAGGCGTACCTGATGCTCCTGCGTCGTGAGGCGCCGAGCTGGCTGTACCAGGTCGATCGCGGGGCGACCACGGTGTGGGAGCGCTGGGACGCGATCCTCCCCGACGGGCGCATCCACTCGGGGGCCATGGATGCCGGGTCGAAGGAGGAGGGCGGCAGCATGCTCTCCTTCAACCACTTCGCGTACGGGGCGGTCATCGATTGGGTCTACCGGACGGTCGCGGGCATCGCCCCGGCGCAGCCCGGCTATCGCGTGTCGCGGATCGCGCCGCGCCCCGCCGTCGGCGTGGACGAGGCGGCGGCATCGGTCGACACACCGTACGGCCGTCTCGCGATCGACTGGCGACTCGACGGCGACGTGCTGCGGATCGCCGTAGAGGTGCCGTTCGGCACGACCGCCGACCTCGATCTGCCGGTCACGGCCGACTCCACGGTCACCGTCGACGGCGGCGGCGCCGCGGTACGTGTGGGTCCGGGAGCGCACGAGATCACGGTGACGGCGCCCGCCGTCGCCCGACGATGAGAGAGATGCAGGAGAGACATGAGTCTGAGAGTCGCGCGCGTCACCGTCGACGCGCCGCACGGCAGTGACACGGTCGCCACGGCGACCCCGGCCATCGGGTGGGTGAGCGAGTCCGACGCCCGCGGATGGATGCAGTCGGGTGCCGAACTCGAGCTGGAGCTCGACGGCGAGACCCAGGTGCACCGGGTCAGCGGTCGGGACTCGGTGCGGGTGCGGTGGCCGTTCCGCCCGCTGCGGCCCCGGGACGAGGCGACCCTGCGCGTGCGGGTGACCGGCTCCGACGAGGCGGTGTCGCCGTGGAGCGAGCCGCGACGGATCGTCGCGGGATTCCTCGCCGACGGCGAGTGGACCGCGCACACGATCGCCGTCGCCGCCCCGGCGACGTATGCCGAGCCGGCGACTCTGCGCACGACGTTCCCCGTCGACGGAGAGGTGCGCCGCGCGACGCTCTACGCCACGGCCGTCGGGGTCTATCAGGCGTCGCTCAACGGGGAGGACGTCGACGATCAGGTGCTGAAGCCCGGGTGGACGCCCTTCCACACGCGCACCGTGCACGAGAGCACGGACGTCACCGCCCTCGTGCGGTCAGGGGAGAACGCCGTCACCGTGCGTCTCGCCGGCGCCTGGGCGACCGAGCACTATGGCTTCCGCGAGAACGCCGCGCCGGTGTACGAGGAGCAGCCCCGCTTCGCGGCGCAGCTGCTCATCGAGTACGCGGACGGTCGTGTGCAGACGGCGCAGACCGACGAGTCGTGGCAGAGCGCGCCGAACGAGATCACGGCCAGCGGGCTGTATGCGGGCGAGGATCACGACGCCCGCCGCGGCACCTCGGACTGGTCGCCGGTCGCGGTCGTCGCCGATGTTCCCGTGCCCGGAGCGCGGGTGTCGCCGTTCGTCCGGCGCATCGAGGAGCTTCCCGTCGCCGAGGTCATCACGACCCCGTCGGGCCGGACCGTGCTCGACTTCGGCCAGAACCTCGTCGGCCGCCTGAGGATCCGCGTGCAGGGGGCATCGGGCACGGTCGTCACACTCCGCCACGCCGAAGTGCTCGAGCACGGCGAGCTGGGCACCCGACCGTTGCGTGCCGCGGCGGCGACCGACCGGTACACGCTCGCGGGCGACGGCGTCGAGGTCTGGGAGCCCGAGTTCACGTTCCACGGATTCCGCTACGCCGAGATCGACGGCTGGCCGGGCGTGCTGGACCCCGCCGACATCACCGCCGTCGTGATCCACAGCGACATGGAGCGCACCGGCTGGTTCGACACCTCGCACGAGCTCGTGAGGCAGCTGCACCAGAACGTCGTCTGGGGGCTGCGCGGCAACTTCCTCTCCGTCCCCACCGACTGCCCGCAGCGCGACGAGCGCCTCGGCTGGACCGGCGACATCCAGGTCTTCGCACCGACGGCGAGCTTCCTCTACGACGTCCGGGGCTTCCTCGACTCGTGGCTGCGCGACCTCGAGATCGACCAGGTCGACGGCGTGGTCCCGTTCGTGGTGCCGAACGTGCTCGGTCCTGCGCGCGCCGCCGCCGCGTGGGGAGACGCCGCCGCCGTCGTCCCGACCGTGCTCTACGAGCGCTTCGCGGATCTCGACACTCTGGAGCGCCAGTTCGACAGCATGAGGGCCTGGACCGACGTGATCGTCGGCTACTCCGGCGATCTGCGCCTGTGGGAGGGCATGTTCCAGTTCGGCGACTGGCTCGACCCTGACGCGCCGCCGCAGCATCCGGCGAAGGCGAAGACCTCGGCCGACATCGTGGCCTCGGCCTACGTGTTCCGATCGGCCGACCTCACGGCGCGGGCCGCCGCTCTTCTCGGACGCGAGAGCGAGGCACGCGAGTACGCGGAGATCGCCGAGGAGGTGCGGCGTGCCTTCGTCGCCGAGTACGTGACGGAGTCGGGGCGCATGGTGTCCGACGCGCAGACCGCGTACTCGCTGGCCATCGTGTTCGACATGGTCGACGAGAGCCGTCGCCAGGCGCTCGGCGATCGGCTGGCCGAGCTCACCCGGCTCGGCGGCTACCGCATCGGCACCGGGTTCGTGGGGACGCCGATCATCCAGGATGCGCTCACCCGCACGGGTCACCTCGACACGGCGACGAGACTGCTCACCCAGACGGAGAACCCGTCGTGGCTGTATCCCGTGACCATGGGGGCCACCACGATCTGGGAGCGCTGGGACTCGATGCTGCCGGACGGCACGATCAACCCGGGGCAGATGACCTCCTTCAACCACTATGCGCTCGGGGCCATCGCCGACTGGCTGCATCGCACCGTGGCCGGTCTGGCTCCCGCGGCCCCGGGCTATGCGCGCATCGCCATCGAGCCGCACCCGCTCGAGGGGTTCGACGATGCCGAGGCCGCGCACCTGACTCCGTACGGAGAGGCGCGCGTGCGCTGGCAGCGGTCGGGCGAGTCGATCATCGTCGAGGCGACCGTGCCGGCGAACACCGACGCCGACGTCGTGCTGCCCGACGGTCGGCGTCACACGGTCGGGTCGGGGTCGCATCGGTGGACCTCCACCGCTCCTGCGCCGCGGCCGGAACCCGGCGAGGTCGGTCCGGAGTCGAGCCTCGCGGAGATCATCGATGACAGCGAGGCGTATCAGGCGATCGTCGAGGTGCTGGGCGAGCTCCGCCCCGCGATCGCGGAGGACTTCCGCGACAACACCGAATGGAGTCCGCGGCTGACGCTCGGCGAGCTGTTCGCCCGGCTGCTGGGCCCCGAGCCCCGGGCCGCGGTCGAGAGGCGCCTCACGGCGCTGAACACCGCGCGGTCCTGACGACGGATCGGCTCGGGCGACGTCGATTCCGCAGAACGGGATTCCGCAGAACGCGACTCAGTAGAACTCCACCGTGTCGACGCGGTTCATCAGCGGTTCGCCGTCGATGAGCCGCGTCGCATTGGCGGCGAACAGCTCGGCGACGCGGCGCTCCTCGTCGATGTCGGTCCCGGCGTTGTGCGGGCTGACGAGCACGTTCGGCATCGACCACAGGGGGCTCGTCTCGGGCAGCGGCTCGACGGCGAACACGTCGAGGGCGGTGAACCCCACCAGGCCGCTCGCGAGCGCATCGATGAGCGCGGGCTCGTCGACCGTCGATCCTCGCCCCACGTTCACGACGGTGATGCCCGGCTTCGCCTGCGCGAGCACAGCGCCCGACAGCATGTCGCGCGTCGCGTCGGTGCCGGGCAGCGCGAGCACCACGGCGTCCGCGGTCGAGAGGGCGTCGCCGAGCTCGGACGGAGGGCGGATCTCGGCCACCCCGGGGGCGTCGACGGTCCGCCGATGGATGCCGGTGATCCGCGCCCCGAGCGCATGCAGCTTGCGGGCGACGGTGCGGCCGATGCCGCCCAGCCCGACGACGACCACGTGGCTTCCGTCGACC
>NZ_DALZXX010000196.1:3925-4143 GCF_031988965.1 Microbacterium sp. | reverse complement strand
TCGGCGGCCTTGTTCACGGCATCCGGCACCAATCGGCCCTGGGCGTCGATCCCGATGCGCACGACCCGACCGTCGCCGTAGCAGCTGGCGATCAGGAAGTCCCCGCGCGGGGCGACGGCGACGTGGCACACGTTCTGTCCGGCTTCGACCGGCTCGCCGAGCGGCCGCAGCGCGGACTCGCCGGAGCGGACGAACGCCTGCACCGCGGCATCGCCCTC
>NZ_DALZXX010000196.1:0-3915 GCF_031988965.1 Microbacterium sp. | reverse complement strand
CGCCGCGTAGACGACGTCGAGGGTGGGATGCTGCGCGAGCCATGACGGCGACGGGGTCTGCGTGACCGCGCCGCGATACGAGAGCGAGGTCTGCCTGTCGGCATCCCCCGCCAACAGACCGATGCCGTCGGCGGAGCCCTCCATCGCGGATCCGTATCCGCCGAGCCAGAACCGGGTCACGGCGCGCTCAGTCGAGCAGGTCGTGGCGCACGACGACCTGGTCGCGCTCGGGACCCACACCGATCACCGAGATGCGCGTGTTGCTCATCTTCTCGAGCGCCAGCACGTAGTCCTGCGCGTTCTTCGGCAGGTCCTCGAACGTGCGAGCGGTCGAGATGTCCTCCGACCATCCGGGGAAGTCCTCGAGGATGGGCGTCGCGTGGTGGAAGTCGGTCTGGTTCACCGGCACCTCGTCGAAGCGCTCTCCGTCGACGTCGTACGCGACGCAGACCGGGATCTGCTCGAGGCCGGTCAGGATGTCGAGCTTGGTGAGCACCAGGTCGGTGATGCCGTTGACGCGGGTCGCGTAGCGCGTGATCGGGGCGTCGTACCAGCCGACGCGGCGCGGGCGGCCCGTCGTCGTGCCGAACTCGAAGCCGCGCGAGCGCAGCCACTCGCCCTGCTCGTCGAAGAGCTCGGTCGGGAAGGGACCGGATCCCACGCGGGTCGTGTACGCCTTGACGATGCCGACGATGCGGTCGAGCGCGCCGGGGCCCACACCCGAGCCGGATGCCGCGCCGGCGGCCGTCGCGGTCGACGACGTCACGAACGGGTAGGTGCCGTGGTCGATGTCGAGCATGGTCGCCTGGCCGCCCTCGAACACGACGACCTCGCCGCGGTCGAGCGCCTCGGAGATCAGGTAGCCGGTGTCGGCGACCATCGGCCGCAGGCGCTCGGCGTACGACAGCAGCTCCTCGACGATCTCGTCGACCGTCACGGCGCGACGATTGAAGACCTTCACTAGCAGGTGGTTCTTCTGGTCGAGCGCGCCCTCGACCTTCTGGCGCAGGATGTTCTCGTCGAAGAGGTCCTGCACGCGGATGCCGACGCGGTTGATCTTGTCGGCGTAGGCCGGGCCGATGCCGCGACCGGTCGTGCCGATGTTGCGCTTGCCGAGGAAGCGCTCGGTGACCTTGTCGAGCGTGCGGTGGTAGGCGGTGATGATGTGCGCGTTGGCGCTCACCTTGAGGCGCGACACGTCGATGCCGCGGGCGCCGAGCGCCTCGAGCTCGTGGAACAGCACCTCGAGGTCGATCACGACGCCGTTGCCGATGACCGGCGTGACGCCGGGCGACAGGATGCCGGACGGCAGCAGATGCAGCGCGTACTTCTCGTTGCCGACCACGACGGTGTGACCGGCGTTGTTGCCGCCGTTGAACTTGACGACCCAGTCGGTGCGCTCGCCGAGCAGGTCGGTGGCCTTGCCCTTGCCCTCATCGCCCCACTGGACGCCGACGATAACGATTCCTGGCATGGGTATCCCCCTTGCTTTCGCCGGGTTTGCACCGGCTGATGAGCTGGCCCTTCTCGGGCAGCTCCATCCTATCGAAGGGCTGTTTCGCCGCCGTTTCGGGCTGTGGGCGGCCCGATGCGTCGGGTGCGAGGCATCGGGCGGAGCGCTGGCGGAAAAGCATCGGATGCTGTCGCTCCTGCCGCTCGTCAGTGTCGGTGGCCGGTGACAGGATCGGAGGATGCCGAAGCCCGGTCGCGTCCAGCGCGACGACACCGTGAACCCCGCGAAGCCCCGCACCCAGGGTCCGCTCGTGCTCGTCGCCGCCCTCGTGACGGTCGTGCTGTGGGCGTCGGCGTTCATCGGCATCCGCGGCGCCGGTCCGCACTTCGACCCCGGGGCCCTCGCGCTGCTGCGCATGGCCGTCGGCAGCGCTGCACTCGCGATCATCGCGGTGCGGCACGGCATCCGTCTTCCCGAGCGCCGCCACTGGTGGCTCGTCGCGGTGTGGGGCATCGGCTGGTTCTGCGTCTACAACCTCGCGCTGAACGCCGCCGAGCGCACCCTCGATGCGGGCACGGCGGCGATGGTCGTGAACCTCGCACCCCTCATGGTGGTGGTCTTCAGCGGACTGTTCCTTCGCGAGGGGTTCCCGAAGCCGCTCATCGTCGGAGCCCCGATCGCCTTCCTCGGCGTCGTGCTGATCGGCATGAACTCGTCGACGAGCGCGGGCGAGGGACCCGACATCACTGGCCTGCTGCTGGCTCTGCTCGCGGCCGTGATGTACGCGGGATGCACGCTGCTGCAGAAGCACCTGCTCAGCGCAGGTTCCGACGCGACGACGCTGACGTTCCTCGGCGCCGTCGCCGGCACGGTCGCGCTGCTGCCGTGGACGGGAAGCCTGATCGGCGCCCTGCAGACCGCGCCCCTCGGCTCGACGCTGTGGGTCGTGTACCTCGGCATCTTCCCGACCGCGATCGCGTTCACGACCTGGGCCTACGTTCTGCAGCGCAGCACCGCCGGGCAGACGTCCGCCACGACCTACGTGGTTCCCGCGATCGCGATCCTGATGTCGTGGGCGATCCTCGGCGAGGTGCCGACGCCGCTCATGTTCGTCGGCGGAGCGCTGTGTCTGCTCGGCGTGCTCGTCACGCGGATGCGGTGGGGCCGCCGGGCCTGATCGCGGCTCCGCCATCCCCACTCACGCCCGGCGCACCGGACGGGGTCAGAAAAGCCCCCCGCAGACCGCTTTCCGGTGCCCTTTCGACCCCACACCGCGCAGCCGGTACCTTTTCGACCCCGCACCGCGCACCCCCGCACAGCGATCCGCTTACATATCGCCATATCGGTCTAGCGGTGCGACGGATCACGACCGATAAAGTGTGCGGCGGAGGCGAATATGACCTGGTGGCCCTACGCACGACTCGCGGCAGCAGCGCTCTCGCTCGCGGCCGTCATCGCACAGCTCTCTCTGACAGTGCAGGTGGCTCTCGAGGTCACGACGCCGTGGGGCTCGCACCTGCCGACCGTCGGCTGGAACTTCCTGAGTTTCTTCACGATCGATTCGAACCTGCTCGCGGCGGTCGTGCTCATCATCGGTGCGATCTGGGCGCTGCGTCACCGTGGTGATGCCGAGCAGGAACCTCGCTGGCTCGCCGTGCTGCTGGTCTGCGCGAGCACGTACATGATCGTCACGGGGCTCGTGTACAACACACTGCTCCGCGGCATCGAGCTGCCGCAGGGCACCACCGTTCCCTGGTCGAACGAGGTGCTGCACGTGGTGTTCCCGCTGTTCCTGCTGCTCGACGTGCTGTTCGCGCCGCGGCGACGGGCCCTGCCGTGGAGCACGGTGTTCGTCACCGCGATCTTCCCGCTCGTCTGGGCGGCCTACACGATGGTCCGCGCGAACCTCATCACCGCTCCGGCGACCGGCAACGCCTGGTGGTACCCGTATCCGTTCCTCGACCCGCGACTCGTCGGCGGGTACCTCGGCGTCGCCGGCTATGTGGTCGGCATCGCTGTCGCCATCATCGGCGTGGGCTGCTTCGTGGTCTGGATGGGGCGCAGCCGTGCAGCATCCCCCGCCTCCGCCTCGTCCGTAGCGAAGGACTTCTCACGCTCCGAAGGCTGATCTTCGCGTCAGCATCCTTCACAGCGAGAGATCTCCTTCGCGGTGGGGCGCCCACGCCTCGCCCCGGGCGGCCATCTCCGTGTCGGGAGGCCATATCTCGAGCAGACCTCCGCCCGACGCGGATAAGGCCGCCCGACAGACGCCCACCCAGGGGACTGTCGTCGGATGCGGTTACGCTGATCGACGGGGGATCGTCGACGCGTCCCCGTGGGAACGAGGAGACACACCGATGAACGAGCCCTACTCGCCCGGCCCCTCCGCCGGTTCGACACCGCCGCCTCCGCCCGCGCCTGCGGGTCCGTCCGCCCCGCCGGCTCCCCCCGCGACCCGGGCC
>NZ_DALZXX010000195.1:0-4251 GCF_031988965.1 Microbacterium sp. | reverse complement strand
CGCGCCGACCGTGGTCGCCACCTCCCACGCCGCGGCGAGATCACGCCACGCACCACCCTCCGACTCGATCGCCGCCACGAGTGTCATGCCCTGTTGCACGCGCTCCACGACCGCGGCGGCGTGCTCGTCGCCTGTGTCGCCGAGGTGCCGCCACGCCGTCAAGGGCACGGCGCCCGCCTGCAGCAGCACGGCGAGCGTCTGCACCGACGTCGCAGCATCGGCGCCGCCCGTCGCAGCATCGACGTCTGCGACGCGGTGAGCCTCGGTGCGGCCACGGCGCAGCGCGATCACCATGGCTGCACCTCGACGATAGAGAGACGATCATCGGTCAGGGTGAACTCGCCGGCCTGCGCGATCCGCCGTCGCCCGTCCGGCGCGCGTTCGAGGTGCAGCACCACGGTGAACGCGCTGACGACCTGGCGCGCGAGCGCCGCGGCGTCCATCCCGGCGAGCGCACCCAGCGCCTCCATCCGCGCCGGAACATCACTCAGACCGCTGGCGTGCAGCGTGCCTGCTCCCCCGTCGTGTCCGGTGTTCAGAGCCGTCAGCAGTTCTCGCACCTCTTCGCCACGGCACTCGCCCACCACCAGGCGATCGGGACGCATACGCAGCGACTCACGCACGAGACGCGCGAGACTGATGCCGCCCGCACCTTCGAGATTCGACTGCCGTGCTTCAAGAGCGACATGATGCGGGTGCCTCGGTCTGAGTTCTGCGACGTCTTCGATCGTGACGATCCGCTCCGACGCCGGCGCAGCCGAGAGCAGCGCCGACAGCAGCGTGGTCTTGCCCGTTCCCGTGCCGCCGGTGATGAGGATGTTCGCGCGCTCATGCACGAGCCGCACCAGCCAGCTCTGGCCGCGCGCGTCGAATGTGCCGAGAGCGGCCAGCGCGTCGAGATCAGCGGCGCGCACTCGGGGCACTCTGATCGACAGTGCGGTGCCCGCCGTCGCCACGGGGGCGAGGACGGCGTGCACTCGGATTCCGGAGTCGAGTCGCACGTCGACACAGGGCGCCTGGTCGTCGAGATGACGGCCGCCGAGTCCCACCAGCGCCACCGCGAGATCGCGCACCTCTCGCTCGGAGGCGCTCCATTCCGGCACCGCCTCGGCGCCGTGCCCGCGGTCGACGAAGAGCCCCTGCGCGCCGTTGACGAAGATGTCGGTGACGTCGGGATCGGCGCAGTGCTCGGCCAGCGGCCCGAAGGCCGGATCGATCGGGAGGTACTCGGGGTCGGCCGCCTGAACGCTCTCCACGAACCGCGACGTCGCACGCGGACGGATGACGAAGGAATCGGGCATGCCCCGACGGTAGGCGCCCGGTGTGCCGCACGGACCGCGTTCGGGAGCCGTCGCGCACGCGCTGTGAGCAAGCTCATCTCATCTGCACCCGTGCAGAGAGATCGGTCGATCGGCGAGGTCCGATCCGCAGGCAGCAGAGAGCGCTCCCAGACGGAGAAGGGCGGCACCTCACGGGGGGAATGAGATGCCGCCCACGGCGCACCCTTTCGGGGGATTCGGGCGCGCCAAGGCCGGAATGAGAATTCGGCTGAGGTCGAGTGTACGCAAGGCCACCGTCCTGACAAAACCCGTCGGAGTACCGACTTTCGGCAGTATGCGACGTCAGCGGCCGAGACTAGATTCGCCGTGACCTGATCACGCCACCCCGGGGTCAGCCTGCACGACCTGCCATGCCGCAAAGGAGCGCCTGCCGATGAGCAGCCAGATCGATCATCTTCTCGATGAGACCCGTCAGTTCCCGCCGACCGAGGAGTTCGTCGCTCAGTCGATCTCCTCGCCCGCGCTGTACGAGAGCGCGGCGGCCGACCGCGAGGCGTTCTGGGCCGACCAATCACGCGAACTGCTCGAGTGGCACAAGCCCTTCACGCAGGTGCTCGACTGGTCGACGCCGCCGTTCGCGAAGTGGTTCGACGACGGCGAGCTCAACGTCGCGTACAACTGCCTCGACCGGCACGTAGAGGCAGGCAACGGCGACCGTGTCGCCCTGCACTGGGAGGGCGAGCCCGGCGACTCCCGCACGATCACGTATGCCGAGCTGACCGACGAGGTCAAGCGGGTCGCGAACGTGCTCGAAGACCTCGGCATCGGCCACGGCGACCGCGTCGCGATCTATCTGCCCATGATCCCCGAGGCCGTCGCGTCGATGCTGGCGGTCGCCCGGGTGGGCGCCATCCACTCGGTCGTGTTCGGCGGCTTCAGCGCGGACAGCCTGCGCTCGCGCATCGACGACGCGGGCGCGAAGCTCGTGATCACGGCTGACGGCGGCTATCGCAAGGGCCGCGTCTCGGCGCTCAAGCCGGCGGTCGACCAGGCGCTCGCCGACCGGGGCGACGGCGAGCAGCAGACCGTCGAGCACGTGCTGGTCGTGCGTCGCGGCGAGAACGAGGTCGAGTGGAACGCCGACCGTGACATCTGGTGGCATGAGGCTGTTCCGAACGCCTCGGCCGAGCACACCGCGCAGGCGTTCCCCGCCGAGAACCCGCTGTTCATCCTGTACACCTCGGGCACGACAGGAAAGCCCAAGGGCATCCTGCACACGTCCGGCGGCTACCTGACGCAGGCCGCGTACTCCCACAAGTACGTGTTCGATCTGCATCCCGAGACCGACGTCTACTGGTGCACCGCCGACATCGGCTGGATCACCGGTCACAGCTACGTCACCTACGGACCGCTGGCCAACGGCGCGACCCAGGTGATCTACGAGGGCACACCGGATGCTCCGCACCCCGGCCGCTGGTGGGAGATCATCGAGAAGTACAAGGTCTCGATCTTCTACACCGCTCCGACCGCGATCCGCTCGTTCATGAAGATCGGCCGCAGCGTTCCCGCGAAGTTCGACCTGTCGTCACTGCGACTGCTCGGCTCGGTCGGAGAGCCCATCAACCCCGAGGCGTGGATCTGGTACCGCGACGTGATCGGCGCGGGCACGACGCCGATCGTCGACACCTGGTGGCAGACCGAGACGGGCGCGATCATGGTCTCTGCCCTGCCCGGCGTGACGGCTACCAAGCCCGGTTCCGCGCAGGTCCCCCTTCCCGGCATCTCGATCGACGTGGTCGACGAGTCGGGCACCGAGGTCGGCAACGGCAACGGCGGCCTGCTCGTGGTCACGGAGCCGTGGCCGAGCATGCTCCGCGGCATCTGGGGCGACCCCGAGCGGTACCGCGAGACCTACTGGGAGAAGTTCGAGAAGCAGGGCTTCTACTTCGCCGGAGACGGCGCTCGCCTGGATGCCGACGGCGACCTGTGGCTGCTCGGACGCGTCGACGACGTGATGAACGTGTCGGGCCACAGACTCTCGACCGCCGAGATCGAATCGTCGCTCGTCGCGCACGAGGCCACAGCCGAGGCTGCTGTCGTCGGCGCTGCCGACGAGACGACCGGGCAGGCGGTGGTGGCGTTCGTCATCATCAAGGAGAGCTACCTGTCGGCGCACGACCCCGCAGGGCTCGCACAGCAGCTGCGCCAGTGGGTCGGCGAGCAGATCGGCGCGATCGCCCGTCCGCGTGACGTGTACATCGTGGGCGAGCTGCCCAAGACCCGTTCGGGCAAGATCATGCGGCGTCTGCTGCGCGACGTGGCCGAGGGCCGCGAGGTCGGCGACACGACGACCCTCGCCGACACCGCCGTCATGAGCATCATCTCGGCGCAGGTCAAGTAGAGCGCGTTCCGGTACACCGGATCGAAAACGGCCCCTCCCGATCCGGGAGGGGCCGTTCTTGATGACGCGCGCTCAGGCGAGGATGAAGGTGACTTCGACCTCGACCGGGCTGTCGAGCGGCAGCACGGGTACGCCGACTGCGGCACGCACGTGCCGACCGTCATCGCCGAAGATCTCACCGAGCACCAGGCTGGCGCCGTTGATGACGCCGGGCTGTCCGCTGAACTCCGGGACGGATGCCACGAAGCCGCCGAGCCGCAGGACCCCTGCGATGTTGTCGACTCCCCCCGCGGCATCCACCGCGGCGGCGAGGGCGTTCAGAGCACAGGTGCGGGCGTAGGCGTTCGCGTCGTCGGCCGAGACCTCGGCGCCGACCTTGCCGGTCGCCGGCAGCGATCCGTCGGTGAACGGAAGCTGACCCGAGGTGTAGACGAGTCCGGCATGCACGACCGCAGGCACGTACGCGGCGACGGGCGCTGCGACGGCGGGGAGCTCGATGCCGAGCTCGGCGAGGCGGGCAGAGACGCTCACGCGGCGCCTCCCTCGAACTGACGCGACGCCTGAGCGGCG
>NZ_DALZXX010000194.1:3713-4272 GCF_031988965.1 Microbacterium sp. | reverse complement strand
ACTCGGCGTCGAGCGCAACGTGTTCCGCTACCGCCCGGTCGAGGCCGATGTGCGCATCGCCGAGGACGCGCCGCTCGTCGAAGGCATCCGCGTGATCGCCGCAGCCCTGCGCAGCGGCAGCCCGTTCACGGTGTCGGCGACGGCGCTGCCCTCGCGCGTCGAGAAGGCGCTGCGCGCCCACGGCGTGACGGTCTCGCACGCCAAGGACGCGGCCTGGGTCAAGGGCTATGCGAAGGCGGCGGCGAAGGCCGCGCACAGCTGGAAGCGGCTTCGTCTCGTCGGTGGCGACGCCTCGGTGCTGTTCGAGGCACTCGGCGGCACGCCGGATGTCGCGGTGTGGTCGCACGCGGTGACGGGTGCCGGCCGTGTCGAGATGCTGCCCTTCCTGCACGAGCAGGCCGTGTCGATCACGAACCACCGGTTCGGCAACCCGACGACCCTGTCCGACGGCCTGATCTGACCCCGGTCTGACCCCGGTCTGACCCCGGGGTCGACCTACCGAACGGGCACGGCTTCGGATCTGCGGCCGGACACGCCGCCGAAACGACGGATGCCGCGG
>NZ_DALZXX010000194.1:0-3703 GCF_031988965.1 Microbacterium sp. | reverse complement strand
GCATCCGAAGTGGTGCCCGGGGAGGGCCCGGGGAGATCCCGGAGGGGCCCGGGGAGTGCCCGGGAGGGCCCGGGAAGTCCCGGGATCAGCCGCGCAGGGCCTCGCCGAGCTTGACCCGAGTGCCCATGCGCAGCAGCGAGTTCTCGTAGATCTTCGCCGCGATGACGATCGCGGCCACGCAGCTCGCCAGCAGGATCACCAGGCTCAACAGCGGCTCCCACCACTGTGCCTCGCCGACGAAGAGACGCATCGGCATGCCGACCGGAGCCGAGAACGGCACGTACGACATGATCGTCAGCACCAGCGGGTTGTCGTTGAAGAAGATGACCAGGATGTACGGAGCCATGATCAGCATCGTGATCGGGGTGGTGGTCGAGCCGATGTCCTCCTGGCGGGACACCATCGATGCGGCTGCGGCGAACATCGACGCGAGCAGGATGAACCCGAACAGGAAGAACACGGCGAACCAGATGATCGGCGCTCCGAGCGTCGACAGCACCTCGCGTTGACCGGTGGCTATCAGCCCTATCGTGGCGACCGCCGCGAGTGCGAGGATCTGCCCCATCGCGAGCACGGTGTTGCCGATCACCTTGCCGGCGAGCAGCGTGCGGGACGAGATGCTCGACAGCAGGATCTCGACCACACGGGTCTGCTTCTCTTCGACCACGCTCTGCGCGATCGTTCCGCCGAAGGTCGCTGCAGCGCCCATGAACACGACGCCGAAGGCGATGGCGATGAAGTAGCGCAGCAGCGGGTTGGTGGTCGCGGGCTCGAGGATCTCGATCGTCGGTGCCTGCGAGAGCGCCGACACGAGCCCGCTGGGGGCATCTTTGAGGGCGACGACGGTGACGCCGGTCGGGCCGTCGCCGGGCAGCACCGCGGCATCGACCTTCTCGTCGCGCAGCAGCTGCTCGGCCTCGGCCTGATCCGTCACCTCGGTGACCTCGATGTCGGGCAGGGCCGACACGATCGAGGCGGTCTCCGACGTCACGGCCACGGGCATGGTGCTCGTGTTCTTGCTCGCGAAGCCGCCGATGACGATGCCGGCGAGCGCGATGAGCAGCAGGACACCGGTGGAGATCAGGAAGGCCTTGCTGCGCAGCTTCGAACCGATCTCGCGCTCGGCGACGAGCCAGATCATGGACGCCTGCGACGGGGAGCCGGCGTTCTTCGGGGTGCTCACTGGATGACCTCCTTGAAGATCTGCGCGAGGGACGGATGCTTCGGCGCGAAGCTCGCGACATCGCCGCGCTCGACGGCGGCGCGCAGCACGCGCTGCGCGGTCTCGGCACCGTCGGCGTCGAACAGGGCGTATCCGCCCTCGAAGTCGACCACGGTGACTCCCGGCTCGGCGCGCAGCCAGCCGGCATCCCCGGCAGAGACGAGCTCATACCGGTTGCCCGCGTGCTGGGCGCGCAGGCCGTCACGCGATCCGGAGGCGCGGATCGTGCCGGCCGCGAGGATCACGAGGTCGTCGCACAGGCGCTCCACGACGTCGAGCTGATGAGAGGAGAACAGGATCGATGCGCCTCGGGCGGCCGAGGACTGCAGGACCGACGCGACGACGTCGACCGCGAGCGGGTCGAGACCCGAGAACGGCTCGTCGAGGATCAGCACCTCGGGGTCGTGCACCAGGGCCGCAGCGATCTGCGCGCGCTGCTGGTTGCCGAGCGACAGCGACTCGATCGTGTCGTTGAGGCGCTCTTCGAGTCCGAGCTCGGTGAGCAGGGCGGTCGCTCGCGCCGTCGCATCCGCCTTGCTGAAGCCGTGCAGGCGCGCGAGGTAGACGATCTGCTCGAGCACCTTCATCTTCGGGTAGAGGCCTCGCTCCTCGGGCATGTAGCCGAAGTGGCGGCGGTCGGCGCTCGACAGCGCGCGGCCGTCGAGTTCGACGCTGCCCCCATCCGAGCCGAGCAGCCCGAGGACGATGCGCATGGTCGTGGTCTTGCCTGCGCCGTTGCCGCCGACGAACCCGGTGAGACGCCCGGGGGCGACCTCGAACGAGACGTCGTCGAGCACGCGCCGAGAGCCGTAGCTCTTGGTGATGCCGCTCAGTACGAGCTTTCCTGTGGTCACTTCGACTTACTCCGTCCGCTCAGTGCATCGCATGCCCTCACGCTACGGAGGGCGGGGGCGCCGCGGCATCCCCCCTGTGGTGGAGATGCAGGGGGGACGCGCCTCTGCCGAGCGTCCCCCGAGAGGCGGACGTGCGTGCGCGACCCGGTGCGGCGCGCCGGTTCAGCGCCGCGCTCAGCGCAGGAAGAGGAAGCCGAAGATGCCCAGCGCGAAGGGCGCAGCCGTGACGATGAACACGACGCCGAGAATGATGCCGACGACCAGCCACGGACTGCGCCGTCGGAGTCGCCGACCCGGCGCGGCGACGCCGGGGGGAGGGGTGAGCATGCCGGCAGGCGCGGCGAACGGCAGTGTCGAGGCGCCGGGGACGCCGGGCGAACCGGGGATGCCGGGCGACCCGGAGATGCCAGGGCCCGCTGCGGCGGGGTTCGCAGGATGCGGCGCCGCCAGGCGCAGCCGGTCGTCACGCCACCGTGCCCACTGGTCGAGCTTGGTCAGCAGTGCGCCGACCGCCCCGAACAGCCAGGCCCAGGTCGCCGGGTCGAGGGTCGACACGTCGCGGCGTGCATAGAGGAAGAGCCAGTCGTCGACGATCTCGACGTCGAGCTCTGCCGCATGATCGATGAACCGCGCCATGACATCCGGCGTGAACAGATAGAGGGCGTCGGCCTCGTAGCCGGCCGGGCAGTACAGCGAGAAGTACCGGTCGAAGTCGCCCTCGAGCGAGAGCCGCTGGTCGCCTCTGAACGCGGCCGCGAGGGTGCTGCCGAGCGTGTTGTTGCCGAGCGCGTCGAGCACGATGTTCGGCAGAGGCACGTCGAGCTTGACGGCCACGTAACCCCACCGGTGGGTCGTCGACTGCTTGCCGTTGCTCGTCGTGTACTGGTAGTTGCCGAACTCCACGAATCGGGGCTCGACGCCGCGCAGCACATCGGTCGACATGCGGCTCGAGCCCGACGAGAAGATCATGCCGGGCAGCGGAGGGGCGTCGATGCGATCGATGTAGGTCATCGCGTTGGCGCCGGCGAAGCGCGAGAGCCGCAGCCGAGTCAGCGCCCGAAGTCGGTTCGCGCGCCGCACCAGCGCGACCACGCCGACGATGAGGCCGGCGGCGAGCACCACTCCGAGCACCAGGCCGACAGCGACGCCGGTTCCCCGAGCCATCGCGTAGCCGATCCCCATCAGGAAGATGCCGATCACGGGCACGACGAACAGCAGCCCGATGACCCCGAACACCCAGCCCGCGACCTGCGCCGCCGATGTCGGGTTCGCCGCGCGATGGGCTCGCGCGTACGCATCCAGCTCCGCGGGATGCACCGGCTCGATGAGCGCGCGGGCATCGAAGAAGCCGGGAGCGCTCGCGGCAGAGGGGGTGTCGGCGGACGGAGGCATCACGCGTCCACGCTAACCCGAAGAGGGCGGATCCGGGATCAGCGGCGCCCGGCGTGCAGCACCGCCCGCACGAGCAACCCGGCCACGAGCGCCCAGAACGCGGCGCTCACGCCGAGCACGGAGATGCCGGATGCCGCGACGAGGAACGTGACGACCGCGGGGATCCGCTCGCCGGGGTCATCGATGGCCTGCTGCACGGACGATCCGAATGCCGCGAACAGCGCGAGGCCCGCGA
>NZ_DALZXX010000193.1:0-4281 GCF_031988965.1 Microbacterium sp. | reverse complement strand
TCAACGCGAACGCCTACGGCAACGGCACCGCGATCTTCACGCGCGACGGCGGCACCGCGCGTCAGTACGAGTTCGACATCGAGGTCGGCATGGTCGGCGTGAACGTGCCGATCCCCGTGCCGATCGGCGCCTACTCGTTCGGCGGCTGGAAGGACTCGCTGTTCGGCGACTCGCACATCTACGGCCCCGAGTCGGTGCACTTCTACACTCGGTCGAAGGTGGTCACCACTCGTTGGCCCGACCACACGCCCTCGCAGATCGACCTGGGCTTCCCGAGCAACCACTGAGCTCCCGAACAGACACTGAGAACTGAGACACGAGACATGACGAACTACACCGACCGCCACGGTGCATCCCACCCCCTGCCCGCCCCCGAGGCCGAGGCGCAGGTACGGGCGGATGACCGCGGCCACGTGTTCCACTCGTGGAGCGCGCAGGGCCTGATCGATCCGCTGCCCGTCGCCGCGGGCGAGGGCTCGACGTTCTGGGACTACGCCGGCAACGCCTACCTCGACTTCTCGAGCCAGCTCGTGAATCTGAACCTCGGGCACCAGCATCCCGACCTGGTCGCGGCGATCCAGCAGCAGGCCGGGCGCCTGTCGACCATCCAGCCCGCGATGGCGAACGACGTGCGAGGCGAGCTCGCCCGGCTCATCGTCGAGGTCGCGCCCGAGGGCTTCGAGAAGGTCTTCTTCACGAACGGCGGTGCCGAGGCCAACGAGTACGCGGTGCGCATGGCGCGTCAGTCGACAGGTCGCCACAAGGTGCTGTCGATGTACCGCAGCTACCACGGGTCGACCTCGACCGCGATCTCGCTCACGGGCGATCCCCGCCGGTGGGCGAACGGCACGCCCGACTCGGGAGCCGTGCGCTTCTTCGGGCCGTACCTCTACCGCTCGCCGTTCCACGCCGAGACGCCCGAACAGGAGTCCGAGCGCGCACTCGCCCACCTCGAGCAGACGATCCAGCTCGAGGGCCCGCAGACCATCGCCGCAATCATCATCGAGACGGTGGTCGGCACCAACGGCGTGCTCGTGCCGCCGCCCGGCTATCTGCCGGGCGTGCGCGAGCTGTGCGACCGCTACGGCATCGTCTACATCGCCGACGAGGTCATGGTCGGCTTCGGCCGCCTCGGCGAGTGGTTCGGCATCGACGCGTACGAGGGACGCCCCGACCTCATCACCTTCGCCAAGGGCGTGAACTCGGGGTACGTCCCGCTCGGTGGCGTCGTGATCTCCGAGCGCATCGCGAAGGCCTTCGAGACCACGCCGTTCGCCGGCGGGCTCACCTACTCGGGGCATCCGCTCGCGTGCGCCGCGGGCGTCGCGACCTTCGAGGTGTTCCGCCGAGACGGCATCCTCGAGCGCGTGCGCGACCTCGGCGAGCGCATCGTCGAGCCGACGCTGCGCCGCTGGGTCGACACCCACCCGAGCGTCGGAGAGGTGCGGGGTCGCGGTCTGTTCTGGGCCGTCGAGCTCGTGCGCGATAAGGAGACGCGCGAGCCGCTGGTGCCGTTCAACGCGAGTGGAGCGGATGCCGCGCCGGTCGCCGCCTTCGCCGCCGCCGCGAAGAAGGCCGGTGTCTGGCCGTTCACGCACTTCAACCGCATGCACGTCGCTCCGCCGCTCGTGATCAGCGAGGACGACCTGGTGCGCGGTCTCACCGTGCTCGACGAGGCTCTCGCCGTCGCCGACGAGCACGCCGCGAACTGAGAGTGCTGCTGCTGCTGCGCGGCTTCTAGATCAGGAATCCGCGCAGCAGCGCCTCGGACCCGGCAAGGTGATCGCGCATCGCGGCCTCGGCGACGTCGGGGCGCCCGGCGAGGATCGCGGTGACGATCCGCTCGTGCTGCTCCCCCGAGTGCTGGATGTTGCGAGGCATCAGGGGGAAGGTGTCGAGCCACGCGTTCACGTCGGCCCTGTTCTCGGCGACGAGTGCGACGAGCGACGGCACTCCGGCGGCTTCCGCGATCGCGAGGTGCAGCAGGGTGTCGAGGCGTCGATACTCCTCGGGGCCGGCCGGAAGCGCGGCCTCATGCCGTGCCCACAGGTCGGCGCGCGTCGCGGCATCCAGAGTGCGACCCGCCGCCGCACGTGCCGCGCCGGTCTCGAGCACCCGGCGGAGACCCAGCACGTCGTCGATCTCGGCCGCGGTCACGGCTCCGGCATCCGACGGCTGCGGCAGCGGATCCGCGACGAAGGTGCCGCCGTATCGCCCGCGCTTGGGAACGAGGTAGCCGGTGTCGGCGAGCTCGCGGATCGCCTCGCGCACGGTGTCGCGGCTGACGCCGAAGGATGCCGCGAGCTCGCGCTCCGGTGGCAGCGACTCCCCCGGCGCGACGACGCCGAGACGAATGGTCTGCACGAGGCGAGCGACCGCATCCTCCAGCGCGTTGCCTCGGCGCAGCGGCCGATAGACCGCCCGGCGCACCGCGACGAGATCGCCGTCGGAAGGGTGCTCGCTCATGCTTCTCAGCCTGTCACAGCGACATGATCCCGCTTCACAGCGGGGTGACGTATGCGTTGGTGATGCCGCCGTCGACGACGAAGGCGCTGGCGGTGATGAACGACGAGTCGTCCGAGGCGAGGAAGGCCACGGCGGCCGCAAGCTCCGACGGCTCGGCGAAGCGCCCCATCGGCACGTGCACGAGGCGACGCTGCGCGCGCTCGGGGTCCTTCGCGAACAGCTCCTGCAGCAACGGCGTGTTCACGGGGCCGGGGCACAGCGCGTTGACGCGCACACCCTGTCGCGCGAACTGCACGCCGAGCTCGCGCGACATCGCGAGCACGCCGCCCTTCGAGGCGGTGTAGCTGATCTGCGAGGTGGCCGAGCCCAGGAGCGCGACGAAAGACGCGGTGTTGATGATCGAGCCCCGCCCTGCGGGCACCATGTGGCGCAGCGCCGCACGGCTGCACAGGTACACGCTCTTGAGGTTGACGTCCTGCACCCGGTCCCAGGCGGGCAGCTCGGTCGTCTCGATCGAGTCGTCGTCGGCCGGCGAGATGCCCGCGTTGTTGAACGCGATGTCGATGCGGCCGAACTCCTCGGCGACGCCGTCGAAGAGCGCGTTGACCTTGCCCTCGTCGGCGACGTCGACCGGACGGAACGCCCCTCCCACCTCCGCCGCAGCCTTCTCCCCCGTCGCGGGGTCGACGTCGGCGATGACGACGAACGCCCCCTCGGCGGCGAAGCGCTGCGCGGTGGCGAAGCCGATGCCGCTCGCGCCTCCCGTGATGATGGCGACGCGGTCCTTGAGTCGCTGGGTCAGATCGATGCTCATGTGTGTTCTCCGTTGCAGGTGGGTGCGGGTCAGGATTCGTCGGTCGCGAAGAAGACGTTCTTCGTCTCGGTGAAGTGCTCGGCGGCGTCCGGTCCGAGCTCCCGCCCGAGACCCGACGCCTTCATGCCGCCGAACGGTGTCGCGTACCGCACCGACGAGTGAGAGTTCACCGAGAGCACGCCGCTCTGCACGCCGCGCGAGACGCGGACCGCGCGGCCGAGGCTCTCGGTCCAGATCGAGCCGGCGAGACCGTAGGCGGTGTCGTTCGCCAGGCGGATCGCATCGGCCTCGTCGTCGAACGGCATGACCGCGACGACAGGCCCGAACACCTCGTGCTGGGCGATGCGGTCGGACGGATCGGCAAGCACCACGGCGGGCGCGAACCAGAATCCGTCGCCGCTCGGAGCGCTGCCGCGGAACGCGATGTTCGCGTCGTCGAGGAACCCGGAGACGGTGTCGCGGTGCGCGGCCGAGATGAGCGGCCCCATGTCGGTGTCGGCGCTCGACGGGTCTCCCACCTGCCAGGCGGCGACGGCGGGTTCGAGCATCTCGAGGAACCGGTCGTACACCGAGCGCTGCACGAGCAGCCGACTGCGAGCACAGCAGTCCTGGCCCGCGTTGTCGAACACCGATCCGGGGACCGCGGCGACGGCCTTCTCGAGGTCCGCGTCTGCGAAGACGATGTTGGCGCTCTTGCCGCCGAGCTCCAGAGTGACGGGCTTGAGCGCGCGAGCGCATCCGGCGGCGACCTCGATGCCGACCTCGGTCGATCCGGTGAACACCACCTTGCGGACATCAGGATGCTCGACGAGTCGCTGCCCGACGACGGACCCCGACCCGGTGACGACCTCGAACAGCCCTTCGGGCAGCCCAGCCTCGAGGGCGAGTTCGCCGAGGCGGATCGCCGTGAGGGGGGTGAGCTCGGCGGGCTTCAGCACCACGGCGTTCCCTGCGGCGAGCGCCGGCGCGAACGCCCACGCCGCGATCGTCATGGGGAAGTT
>NZ_DALZXX010000192.1:0-4291 GCF_031988965.1 Microbacterium sp. | reverse complement strand
CCCGACACCGCCGTGGATGATCGCCCGCCTGTCGCTCGCCGGCATGCGCTCGCTCGGCATCCTGATCGACATCACCAACTACGTGATGCTCGAACTCGGACAGCCCCTGCACGGCTACGACCTCGACCGGCTCGCCGGCGGCATCACGGTGCGACGCGCGACCCCGGGCGAGAAGATGACCACACTCGACGGGCAGGAGCGGAAGCTCCACGTCGAGGACCTGCTGATCACCGACGACTCGGGGCCGATCGGTCTCGCCGGCGTCATGGGCGGCGGCACCACCGAGATGAGCGAGACGACGCAGAACGTGCTCATCGAGGCGGCGACCTTCGATCCCGTGACGATCGCCCGCACCGCTCGCCGTCACAAGCTTCCCAGCGAGGCCTCCAAGCGCTTCGAGCGCGGGGTCGATCCGCTGATCCCGTTCGTCGCGGCTCGTCGCGCCGCCGATCTGATGGTCGAACTCGCGGGCGGAACGCTGACCGACGAGGGAGGCGCGCTGTTCGCCGAGGTCTTCGTCGCCGACATCGAACTGCCCACGGACTTCGTGCAGGGGCTCATCGGTGTCGATTACTCGGATGCCGAGATCGAGAGCGCACTGACGATGATCGGTGCCGAGGTCAGTCCCTCGACCGGCTCGGGTACGCAGGACGGTTGGACCGTCATCCCGCCCACCTGGCGTCCCGACCTCACCGACAAGTGGTCTCTCGCCGAGGAGGTCGCCCGTATCCACGGCCTCGACCGCATCCCCTCGGTGCTGCCGACCCCGCCGTCGGGCCGCGGCCTGACGATGCACCAGCAGGGTCGCCGCCGCGTCGCGAACGCGCTTGCGGCCGCCGGCTTCGTAGAGACGCCCTCGTTCCCGTTCACGACCGAGGCCGAGAACGATCGCCACGGCTCGGCATCGGGCGAGCATCTGCCGAGCATCCGCCTGGCCAACCCCCTCGACGGATCGGCGCCGTTCCTGCGCCGCTCGCTGATCCCGGGTCTCCTGCAGACCGCGCACCGCAACATCTCGCGCGGCCTCACCGATCTGGCGCTGTTCGAGACCGGTGTGGTCTTCCTGCCCGAGCCCGGCGTCGAGTACGGCACCGCCGAGGTTCCGCCGCTGGGCGCACGTCCGAGCGACGAGACGCTCGCTGAGCTCAACGCGTCGATCCCGCCGCAGCACCGCCACGTCGCCGTGCTGCTGACGGGCAACGTCGTGGCCCGTCAGCCCGGCCGGGCCGCAGAGCCGGCCGGACTGTCGGATGCGATCGACGCCGTTCGAGTGATCGGAGAATCCGCCGGAGTCGACATCGACATCGTCCAGTCCTCGCGTGCCGCGCTGCACCCGGGCCGCACCGGCGTGCTGACCGTCGGTGACGTCGAGGTCGGATACATCGGGGAGCTCCACCCCGATGTCTCGGCCGGTGCTGATCTTCCCGGTCGCGCCACGGTTCTCGAGCTCGACCTCGACGGCATCCTCGCCCTCGCCGGTCAGCGGGCCGTCGCGGCATCGCTGTCGACCTTCCCCGCCGCCACGCAGGACGTCTCGCTCGTCGTGGGTGCCGACGTACCGGCAGGAGAGGTCCGCGCGGCGCTGAGCGAGGGGGCAGGCGACCTGCTCGAGTCGGTGCGCCTCGTCGACGACTACCGGGGTGACGGCCTGCCCGAGGGATCGAAGAGCCTGACCTTCGCGCTGCGTTTCCGCGCCGGCGATCGCACGCTCACCGCGGCCGAGGCCACGGAGGCGAAGCTCGCCGGCGTCGCCGTCGCCGCCGAGCGCTTCGGCGCCACGATCCGCGACTGACGGCTCGATACGCGAGCTGCATTCCGATAGGGGATGCAGCTCGCGTGTCGTTCAGGCATGAGCACCCCGATCGCCGTCCGATCGCCCGATGACACCGTGTCGCAACTCGATGCGTCGAGGGCTGGGATCTGAGGTGCGGAGATCTGCATCCTCGAGTCGCACTGAGGCTCGTCCGCGCGCCGGGGGTACCGTGTCGGGATGAGCATCCTTCCTCACAGCACCCCTGCGGCGGTGCCCGACGGTGTCCGTGCGATGGGTGAGGGGCCGTTCCTGCAGCCGGGCGAGCAGATCGACTGGCACTACCGCAAGCCGGGCTGGCAGCCCGGCGACGCATCGACCATCACGCCCATGCGCGTGGTCCGCGACGATGCGCGTGGGCTCGTGGCCTGGCTCGCACCCGGCACCCTCCAGGAAGGACAGGGCACGCCCGCGGGTGACCGGGTGCGCACGGTGCCGCTCGAGCGTCGGTGGCTCGAACCGCGCACGCGGATCGTCGAGGAGTGGTGGGGCAACGGCATCCTGCGCATCGCGCCGGCGGGTGCGCCCTGGTCGGTCTGGGTGTTCTGGAGCGACGCGACCGGCGTCGACTGGACGTTCGCCGGATGGTACGTGAACCTCGAGAACGCACATCTGCGCACCGACCGCGACACGTACTCGTCGGACCACATCCTCGACGTCGAGATCGAGGCCGAGGGTTCCGTGTCCCTCAAAGACGAGGACGAGGTGATCGCGGCGATCGAGCAGGGGCGCCTCACGAGCGCGCAGGCGGCGCAGATCGAGCGGCACGCGGGCGCGGCGATCGAGTCGTTCCGCGCCGGGGAGTGGCCCTTCGACCCGGAATGGGTGCGGTGGCGTCCCGACCCGTCGTGGACCGTTCCGTCGCTCGAAGGTCTGGATGATCTGCGCACGCGGTGAGAGACGGATCCGCCGAGAGCGGAACCCCCTTCCCCTCCCAGGCCGTTGCTGGTGACATGGGCGCATGACTGACGTGTTGATCCTCGGGGGAACGGGCTGGCTGTCGGGGCGCATCGCCCGCAGGATGCTGCTGAACGGCGCCACGGTGATGTGCCTCGCCCGAGGAGGACGCCCGTCGCCCGACGGTGCGAGCCTCGTGCTCGCCGACCGCGATGATGCTGAGGCTTACGCCGCGGTGTCCGGACGCGACTGGGACCACGTCATCGACATCTCATCGCGTGCCGCGCACGTCACCGCCGCCGTCGGCGCCCTGGGCGACAGAGCCGGGCGGTGGACCTACGTGTCATCGATGTCGGTGTACTCCGACGACGTGACGACAGGCGGGGACGAGTCCTCGCCGGTGCATGCCCCCGCGGAACCCGGAGACGAGTACGACTACGGCGCCGAGAAGGTGGCCGCCGAGAACGTCGTGCGCACACTCGGCGATCGCGCCCTGATCGTGCGTCCGGGGCTGATCGTGGGCGAGGGCGACCCCAGCGACCGCTTCGGCTACTGGGCTGCGGCATTCCTCAGGGCGGTGGACGGGCCGGTGCTGATCCCGAACACCGAAGGGCGCGGCGTGCAGGTCATCGACGTCGACGACCTGACGGAGTTCATCGCCACGACGTCGGCCACCGGGGTGGTCAACGCGATCGGCGATCGGCATCCCCTCTCCGAGGTCGTCGCGAGAATACAGCGCAGCACGGGGCACGGCGGTGAGACGGTCGTCGCCGACGACGACTGGCTCGTCGCGAACGGCGTCGCGCACTGGGCGGGGGAGCGATCGCTGCCCCTCTGGCTGCCCGCCGACATGACCGGATTCATGAGCCGGGCCAACGCGCGGTATCGCGCCGCCGGGGGAGAACTGCGACCGCTCGACGAGACGATCACGACCGTCATCGCTGACGAGCGCGAGCGTGGCGTCGACCGCGAACGCCGCGCGGGGCTGAGCCGTGAAGACGAGCTCGCACTGCTGCACAGCCTCGACTGACCGCTTCGGATCGCTAGACTTCGAGCGAGTGACACGGGGTGCCGCATCCGCGGCTGAGAACAGACCCGTCGAACCTGATCTAGTTCGTACTAGCGAAGGGATGTCGCAATGAGCGATCGTCTGCGTCCGGAATCCGAATCGACCATCGCGGCCTCGGCTGCGGAGCTCCTGTCCACACTGCGCGAGGCACCACCGCTGACCCACTGCATCACCAACACGGTGGTGACGGGGTTCACGGCCAACGTGCTGCTCGCCCTCGGCGCGGCTCCGGCGATGGTCGACATCGTCTCGGAGTCGGGCCTGTTCGCGGGCGTGGCCGGTGGGCTGCTCATCAACCTCGGCACGCCGACCCCGGAACAGCGGGCGGCGAGCCTCGAAGCGGTGGAAGGCGCGAACAGTGCCGGCACGCCGTGGGTGCTCGATCCCGTGGCGATCGGCTCGCTCCCCGTGCGCACAAGGCTGGCGCAGCAGCTGGTCGAGAACCGCCCGACGGCGATCCGCGGAAACGCCTCGGAGATCCTCGCACTCGCAGGGCTCAGCGCCGGAGGCCGCGG
>NZ_DALZXX010000191.1:0-4334 GCF_031988965.1 Microbacterium sp. | reverse complement strand
GCAGGACGGTCGGGGCCACGCGACCCTGACCAGCCACGGTGCGTGGTCGACGGGCGAGCACCTGCCGGTCGCCGCCCTGGTGCACCGCGACGGCTCGGCCCTCGCCTGGCAGATCGAGAGTGGAGCAGGCTGGCACGTCGACCTGAGCCAGGGACTCGAGGGACTGACGCTCTCGCTGCTCGGCCCCACCGATCTCGAGCACCAGTTCGCCCACGCGCTCGGGCAGGGCGACGAGTTCGTCACGGTGCCGGTCGCGCTCGCCGCCTCAACACAGGGGCTCGACGGCTTCGAGCGTGCGATCGCCGCGCTGACGTCGCACCGACGCGCGATCCGACGCGTCGACGGGGCCGATCTGCCGATCGTCTACAACGACTTCATGAACACGCTCATGGGGCAGCCTTCCTCCGAGGCACTGCGCCCCCTGATCAGCGCCGCCGCCGAGGCCGGGGCCGAGGTGTTCTGCATCGACGCCGGCTGGTTCGCCGACCCCGCGATCGGGGACTGGTGGGACACGGTCGGCGAGTGGCAGGAGGCCACGAGCCGGTTCGACGAGCACGGGCTGCGCGGCATCATCGACCAGATCCACGCCGCGGGCATGCGATCCGGTCTGTGGCTCGAGCCCGAGGTCGTCGGGGTGAGCAGTCCCGTCGCGCAGACGCTGCCCGACGAGGCGTTCTTCCACCGGTTCGGTGTGCGCGTGCGCGAGCACGACCGGTACCACCTCGACTTCCGGCATCCTGCGGCGCGGGCGCACCTCGACGAGACCGTCGACCGGATCGTGCGCGACTACGGTGTCAGCTTCCTGAAGCTCGACTACAACATCAACCCCGGCGCCGGCACGGAGTGGCAGGCGACCGCAGCCGGCGACGGCCTGCTCGGTCACATCCGCGCGGTGGGCGACTGGCTCGATGAGGTGCAGCAGCGGCATCCCGAGCTCCTGATCGAGAACTGCTCGTCGGGCGCGATGCGCGCCGACTACGCCCTGCTCTCGCGCACCCATCTGCAGTCGACCACCGACCAGCAGGACTTCCGCCTGTATCCGCCGATCGCGGCATCCGCCCCCGCATCGATCCTTCCGGAGCAGGCGGGCAACTGGGCATATCCGGCCATCGGGATGACGGATGCCGAGACGGCGTTCACGCTCGTGACAGGTCTCAGCGGACGGCTCTATCTCTCGGGCTTCCTGGGTGAACTGCGCTCATCGCAGCGAGCGCTCGTGGCCGAAGCTGTCGACCTGCACAAGGCGCTGCGTGGCGGGCTGTCGACGAGCGAGCCGTTCTGGCCCCTCGGGTTGCCGTCGTGGGACGACGATGTGGTCTGCCTCGGTCTTCGCGACCGGGAGCAGACTCTGCTCTTCGTGTGGGACCGATCGGAGGAGCCGAACACGGTCACGATCCCCGGTCCTGCCGGCGTCGAGACGCTGTTCCCCGCGCCCTCGAGCCCCGACGCCGACGGCTGGGGAGCCGAGATCGTCGACGGCGGCATCCGCCTCTCGACGGACGCAGGACTCGGTGCCCGCGTCCTGCGGGTCAGGGAGGAGGGCGCATGAGCGGCACCATCCGCACGGGCGAGCTGTTCACCGACGACCGCGGGGGCATCGCCCAGCTGCACGGCATCGGCATCCAGCGCGTCGGCGCGCACTGGTACGCCTGGGGAGAGGACAAGACCGCGGGCGACCGGTTCACGGCGGTGGCCTGCTACCGCTCCACCGACCTCGCCAACTGGGAGTACCTCGGCGACGCGCTCGCCGCGGGCACGGGAGACCTGGCCCCCGATCGCATCGTCGAGCGTCCCAAGGCGCTGCGTCGTCCGGACGGACGCTGGGTGCTGATCCTGCACATCGAGAGCGCCGACTACTCCGACGCCAGGGTCGGGTACGCGATCGCCGACCGGCCGCAGGGACCCTACGACTATCTCGGCAGCGAGCGCCCGCTCGGCAACATCAGCCGTGACATCGGGGTCTACCAGGAGGACGGCATCGGATACCTGCTCTCCGAGGACCGCGAGAACGGGCTGCACATCTACCGGCTCCGCGAGGACTACTGCGGCGTCGAGTCGATCGTCGCGACGCTGCGTCAGCAGGATCGTCCGGAGATCGGGTACGAGTCGCCGACGCTCGTGCGCCACGACGGCGTCTACTACGTGTTCGGGTCAGACCTCACCGGCTGGGATCTCAACGACAACAAGTACGCGACCGCGCCTGCGCTCGACGGGCCGTGGTCGCCGTGGTGCGACATCGCCCCCTCGGGCACGCGCACGTTCGACTCGCAGGTCAGCGTCGTGCTGCCGGTCGACGGCGGGCACGTCTACATCGGCGACCGCTGGGACCGCGACGATCTGGCGGCATCCGCTCCGGTCTGGCTGCCGTTGCGCGTCGAGGAGGGTCGCGCCGAACTCGTCTGGCGCGACGACTGGAGCATCGAGGAGCTGAAGAAGTGAACGCCCGCCCCCGCGCGATCGTCGCGATGAACCCGCCGGCGCTCGCCGAGAACCTGTTCGGCCCGCATCGCGCCCGCCTGTCGGGCCTGGTCGACGTGCCCGCCGAGGTGCTCACCGAGTTCGAGAGCGATCACGCGTCGCGTCTGCTCGGCGACGCCGAGGTCCTTCTCGCCGGGTGGGGCTGCCCCCGGGTCGACCGCGCGATGCTCGACCGCATGCCGCACCTGCGCGCCGTCGTCTTCGCGGGCGGAACCGCGAGTGCCGTGCTCGACACGGTCGAGGCCACGCTGCGCGGCATCGTGTTCACGAACGCCGGAGAGGGCAACGCGCAGGCCGTCGCCGAGTACACCGCGGCGACGATCGTGCTCGCCGGTAAACGCGCACGCTATGCCGAGCAGATCTACCGCGAAGGCCGTGCGTTCGTCGACCGCGAGGCCGATCTGCTCGACACCGGCAACTTCGGGCGAACGGTCGGCCTGGTGGGCGCCTCGCGCATCGGCCGGCGGGTGGCTCAGCTGCTGCTGGCCACCGACCTGCGGGTGCTGATCTACGACCCCTACGCCTCGGAGGAGGAGATCGTCTCGCTCGGCGGACTCAAGGTGACCCTCGACGAGCTGCTCGCGGCATCCGACATCGTCTCGCTGCACGCACCCGCCACGCTCGAGACCGAGCACATGATCGCCGCGCAGGAACTGGCGATCATGCGCGACGGCGCCGTGCTCATCAACACCGCGCGCGGCTCGCTCATCGACCATGACGCCCTGCGCACGCACCTGCGTGCGGGACGCATCGACGCGATCCTCGATGTGACCGAGCCCGAGCCGCTCGCGGCCGATGACGAGCTGTGGAGCCTGCCGAACGTGACCCTCACGCCGCACATCGCAGGGGCCACGGGCAACGAGCTGCATCGCCTCGGGCGTGACGTGATCGACGAGGTCGCGCGCTTCGTCGCGGGCGAGGCGTTCGTCGGCTTCGAGCGGGTGCCGGGGGTCGTGTGAGGGGCGTCGTGCGCAATCCGATCCTCCGGGGCTTCAATCCCGACCCGTCGATCGTGCGCGTCGGCGACGACTACTTCATCGCCACGAGCACGTTCGAGTTCCACCCCGCGGTGCGCATCCATCACTCCACCGACCTCGTGAACTGGACCGTGCGCGGGCACGCGCTCGATGAGGGCTTCGATCTTCGCGGTGTCCCGGATTCGGGTGGTGTGTGGGCACCGAGCCTCACGCACTCCGAGGGGCTGTTCTGGCTCGCGTACTCGGTCGTGCGATCGATGGACGGCGACGACAAGGACATCGACAACTACCTCGTGACCGCCGAGAGCATCGACGGTCCCTGGAGCGATCCGGTGCACCTCGGATCCCGCGGATTCGACTTCTCGTTCTTCCACGACCCGGACGGCACGCACTGGATCGTCGGCGTGCAGTGGGACCAGCGGCCGGAGCATCCGTCGTTCAGCGGCCTGGTGCTCGAACAGTATCTGCCCGACGAGAAGCGCACCTCCGGCACCGCGACCGTCATCCACCGGGAGCCGACGCTGGTCGAGGGCCCGAACCTCTATCGCATCGGCGACTGGTACCACCTGCTGATCGCCGCGGGCGGCACAGGCTGGAACCATGCGATCACGGTGGCGCGCTCACGTCAGATCACCGGCCCCTATGAGCGCGACGCGCAGCCGTTCGTGCTCACGAGCCGCGATGCGCCCGGGATCCCGCTGCAGAAGGCGGGGCACGGCGAGCTCGTGCAGACGCCGAGCGGGGAGTGGATGCTGGTGCACCTCGCCAGCCGGCCGACGCTGCATCTCGGCGAGCGCTACAGCACGCTCGGGCGCGAGACCTGCCTGCAGCGAGTCGTGTTCGACGACGACGGCTGGCTGCGACTCGCGCACGGCGGGC
>NZ_DALZXX010000190.1:0-4380 GCF_031988965.1 Microbacterium sp. | reverse complement strand
GCCGGCATCGGCATCCGCCTTCGACCTCGCTCGAGCCGCCGGTCGCACCGAGGCTGCGGGACCCGGGCGGATCCGGGGACTGCTGTCGCGGGTGCGAGGTGTCGGAGCCGCCGGCGTCGTCGGCGGGGCGGCCGTCGGCGTGCTCGGAGTGGTGGCCATGGGAGCGGTGACGAGCGCGGTCGCCGGTCCTCTGCTCGAACAGGCTGCGGGTCTCGGCGTGGATTTCGATGCACTCGCGCAGGGCGTCGACCTCGAGGCGATCGCCGGCGGTCTCGGAGCAGAGGAACTGGTCTCCGGCGCGGCGGAGGGAGTCTCGGGCGCGGTCGACGGGGTGTCAGGCGCAGCCGAGGGTGTGCTCGGATCGGCAGGAGAGGCCGTGTCCGGATTCGGCGACACCGCGGGCGAGTGGGGCCAGAAGCTGGGCGACCTCGGGATCCCCGGGATCGGAGATCTCTTCGGACGCTGAGTCCCGATCTCACAGGTGGGTGCCCCCGCTGGGACTCGAACCCAGACTGAAGCGATTTTAAGTCGCCTGCCTCTGCCATTGGGCTACGGGGGCGCGCGGCCGATGCCCTGGCTCAGCGTACACGGAGCGAGAGACCGCATGTCCTCCGCAGCGTCGACGATCACGGCCCGTGCGACCCGGTCCCGAAAAGGATGACCCTCGGTCCACCGACGCCGTAGGGTGGGGGAGTGCTCGACCTCACCGCTGATCTGAGCCCTGACCGGGGACCCTCGTCCGTCGCTCCGGAGTGGCAGGATCCCTCCCGATACTGGCCACGCCTGTCCGCGGCGACCGGTCATCTGCCTGCCCCTGTGGCGGTCATCGATCGAGATGCCCTGCAGCACAATGCGATGGATCTCCTCGTCCGCGCGGGCGGGCTGCCGATCCGCGTCGCGTCGAAGTCGGTCCGCGTGCGGGCGGTGCTCGACGCCGTGCTCGCACTGCCGGGGTATCGCGGCATCCTGGCGTTCACACTCGCGGAGGCGCTCTGGCTGGCCGAGACCCACGACGACATCGTGATCGGGTACCCGACAGTCGATCGCGCGGCTCTGGCAGAGCTGTTCTCCTCAGAGGAAGCGGCGAGACGCATCACGCTCATGGTCGACGATCCTGTGCACCTCGACATCATCGACAGCGTCGCGCCGGCGGGCAGCCGACCGGACATCAGGGTGGCGATCGATGCCGACGCCTCGTGGCGCTCGTCCACGCTCGGGCACATCGGGGTGCGACGGTCGGCGTTGTTCAGTGCCGGTGAGGTCGCCGCCTTCGCCCGACAGATCGTCCGGCGCCCCGGTTTCACTCTCGTCGGCCTGCAGATGTACGAAGCACAGATCGCCGGGCAGGGCGATGACGCCGGTCCGGATGCGCCGCTGATCCGGTTCGTGCAGTCACGCTCCCGCGCCGAACTCCGCGAGCGTCGGGCGGCGATCGTGGCGGCACTCTCGGATGTCGCGCCGCTGGAGTTCCTCAACGGCGGAGGAACCGGATCGCTCGAGTTCACAGGCAGCGACGAGTCGCTCACGGAAGCGAGTGCGGGCAGCGGACTCCTCGGGGGGCACCTGTTCGACGGGTACCGTTCGTTCCGTCCGGCGCCGGCCTCGGCGTTCGCGTTCGATGTCGTCCGTCGGCCTGCCGTCGACATCGCCACGGTCCTCGGTGGCGGGTGGATCGCCTCGGGCCCGGCCCTGGCGTCGCGGCAACCGCTGCCGGTCTGGCCGCAGGGCTTGCGGACCCTGGCCCGCGAGGCCGCCGGCGAGGTGCAGACGCCGCTGCAGGGGCGGGAAGCATCGGGGCTCGGCATCGGGGATCGCGTCTGGTTCCGTCACTCGAAGAGCGGCGAGCCTGCGGAGCGCATCGATCGGTACCACCTGGTGTCCGGCGACGAGGTCGTCGACGAACTGCCGACATACCGCGGCGAGGGGAAGGCGTTCCTGTGACGAGGATCGGCGGCACGTGGCAGAACTGGGGACGCTCCGCACAGGTCCGGCCGCTCCGTGTCGAACGCCCGCGCAGCCCGGAAGGTGTGCAGCGAGCGGTCACGGCAGCTCTCGCGCACGGGCTCAGCATCAAGGCGGTGGGCGCGGGACACAGCTTCACGGGCATCGCGATCGCACCCGGGGTGCTGCTCGAGCTCGACGACATGCAGGGACTCGTCGCGGCCGATCAGCAGAGCGGGCGGGTCACGCTGCTGGCCGGAACCCGGCTCCACCGCATCCCGGCGCTGCTCGCTCCCTACGGGCTCGCGATGGAGAACCTCGGAGACATCGATCGGCAGTCGATCGCCGGGGCCGTATCGACCGGAACCCACGGCACCGGATCCGGTTTCGGTGGTCTTGCGACCCAGGTGGTGGGCGTCACCCTGGTCACGGCATCCGGCGACTTCCTCCGCGTGGACGAGAACAACAGCCCCGAGCTGCTCCCGGCCGTCTCGCTGGGACTCGGCGCGCTCGGGATCATCGTCGAGATCACACTGCAGTGCGTGCCCGCGTACGCGCTCAGCGCCGTCGACGAACCCGCTCCGCTCGCCGACGTGCTGGCCACCCTGGACGATCGTGTCGCGTCTTCCGATCACTTCGAGTTCTACTGGTTCCCGCACACCGAGGTCGCCCTGACGAAGCGGCAGACCCGCATGCCGGAGTCCACCAGGCGGCAGCCGCTGCCCGTCGTCGGCCGATGGATCGATGAGACTCTGCTCTCGAACGGCGTCTACCGCGTGGTCTGCGCCGGAGCGCAGCTCGTGCCTGCGATCACGCCTCCGTTCAACAGGCTCGCCGTGACGCTCACGGGCGACCGTCAGTATGTCGATCGGTCCCACCGGGTTCTCACGCAGAGCCGCACCGTGCGCTTCCGAGAGATGGAGTACGCGCTGCCCGCGGAGAACGTGATCCCGGCGTTCCGCGCCGTGAAGGAGCTGATCGAGCAGCGGGGATGGCGCATCGAGTTCCCGATCGAGGTGCGCTTCGCGGCGGAAGACGACCGATGGCTGTCGACGGCGCACGGCAGAGCGACGGGCTACATCGCGGTCCATCGCTATTGGCGGGCCGATCCCACGGCCTACTTCGAAGCGGTCGAGCAGATCATGCTCGAGCACGCAGGCAGGCCGCACTGGGGCAAACTCCACACGCTCGACGCGGCGCAGCTGCGTGATCGGTATCCGCGGTTCGACGACTTCGTCGCGCTGCGCGACAGACTCGACCCCGAGAGACGATTCGCGAACCGGTATCTCGATCGAGTGCTGGGGGAGTGACGCACCCCCGTCCGCACGCGGCGCGCACCCAGTCGGCGTGCAGACTGCGCGGATAAGATGAGAGAAACACGAGGAAGGGTGGGCCTCTGATGGAATGGCTCGTGCCAGTACTGATCGTCGTCGGTGTGATTCTGCTCGTCGGAATCTACCTCTGGGCGACGTACAACTCGCTGGTGCAGCTGAAGGTCCGTGTCGATGAGGCATGGAGCGGCATCACGGTGCAGCTCAAGCGCAGAGCTGATCTGATCCCCAATCTGATCGAGACGGTCAAGGGGTATGCGTCGCATGAGAAGGCGGTGTTCGAGAACGTCACGCGTGCTCGAGCCGAGACCCTCTCCGCCGGCGGTCCCGGTGAGGCCGGAATCGCAGAAGGCCACCTCCAGCAGGCACTCCGCAGTCTCTTCGCGGTCGCCGAGGCGTATCCGCAGCTGCAGGCGAGCCAGAACTTCCTTCAGGTGCAGCAGGCCCTCGTCGACACCGAGGACAAGATCCAGGCTGCGCGCCGCTTCTACAACGGCGGGGTGCGTGAGCTGAACACCAAGATCAAGGTCTTCCCGAACAACCTCTTCGCGAAGGGACTCGGTTTCACCGAGCGGGAGTTCTTCGAGGTCGCCGACAGCGGTGCGATCTCCGAACCGCCTCGCGTGCAGTTCTGATTCCGACGCCGAAGGCCCGATGCGCATCGCATCGGGCCTTCGGCGTTTCCGGGTTGCGGCGTGGAGGCGCACGTCACCAGATGTCGAGGTCGACCTGTGCGCCCGAGATGATGACGTCGCCCCGGACTGACCACGACTCGGTGCGGTAGGTCTCCGTCTTCGCCGCCCCGTCCTGTCCCGTACCGGTGACCGTCGCGACGAGCACGCCGCCCCGGGCGACGAAGTCGCCGTCGGCCAGCTCGAGGAGCGGCATCCGCTCGATGCGGAAGCGGGTCTCGTCGACGGCCGCGAACTCCGTTCCCCAGGGGATCCGGATGCCGCATCCTTCGGGTACGGCGCCGCCGACGACCACCTCGCCGGCGCACTCCTCGAGCTGCGCCTCGAGAGTCTGCTGGGCGAGCTCCTGCGGGTCGGCAGACGGCGTCGGTCCAGCGGAAGCGCTGGGGGACTCGACGGGCGAGGGCGGGCCGCTC
>NZ_DALZXX010000189.1:0-4388 GCF_031988965.1 Microbacterium sp. | reverse complement strand
GCTCGGCCGCGCGAGCCACGCCGGCCACTACCTCGATCTCGCGCGCGCGATCGAGCCCGAGTACGGACTCGCCTCGCTGCTCGACACGATGATCGGCGCCGCGGTGCTGCCCGAATGGGCGTTCCGGCGAGGTGCGTGACCTGCGCGGTGATCGACAGGAGAACTCCCCGACGGGGGTCCTGCGCGACGGCCTCTTACTTGACGAGGGGGAACAGGATGGTCTCGCGGATGCCGAGCCCGGTGATCGCCATGAGCAGACGGTCGATTCCCATTCCCATGCCCCCGGACGGCGGCATGCCGTGCTCGAGAGCCCGCAGGAACTCCTCGTCGACCGGCATCGCCTCGACGTCGCCGCGGGCAGCGAGCTTCGCCTGCTCGACGAAGCGCTCTCGCTGGATCACAGGATCGACGAGCTCGGAGTATCCGGTCGCGAGCTCGAAGCCGCGGATGTAGAGGTCCCACTTCTCGACGACGCCGTCGATCGAGCGGTGCTCGCGCACGAGGGGCGAGGTGTCGACGGGGAAGTCCATCACGAACGTCGGGCGCACGAGGTCGCCCTTCACGAAGTGCTCCCACAGCTCTTCGACGAGCTTGCCGTGCGTGGCCTGCGGCGGCAGGTCGACATCGTTCGCCTCGGCGAAGGCGATGAGGTCCTCCACCGAGTCCTGCGGAGTGACAGTGCGACCGGACGCGGCAGACAGCGACTCGTACATCGAGATGCGGTCCCACTCGCCGCCGAGGTCGTACTCGGTGCCGTCGGCCCAGGTCACGGTCGTGGAGCCGGCGACCGCGATCGCCGCCTGCTGCACGAGCTCCTGGGTGAGGGCTGCCATCTGGTTGTAATCGCCGTAGGCCTGGTACGCCTCGAGCATCGCGAACTCGGGGCTGTGCGTCGAATCGGCGCCCTCGTTGCGGAAGTTGCGGTTGATCTCGTACACCCGCTCGATGCCCCCGACGACGGCGCGCTTCAGGTACAGCTCCGGCGCGATGCGCAGGTAGAGCTCGGTGTCGAACGCGTTCGAGTGGGTGATGAAGGGGCGCGCCGAGGCACCGCCGTGCTGCACCTGCAGCATGGGCGTCTCGACCTCGAGGTAGTCGTGGCTGCCGAACGTCGCTCGCAGGCTGGCGTTGACCGCGGCACGGGCCCGGACGGTGCTGCGCGCCTGCTCGCGGACGATCAGATCGAGGTAGCGGCTGCGGACGCGCCCCTCTTCGCTGAGCTCCGAGTAGGCGTTCGGGAGCGGCAGGATCGCCTTCGACGCGATCTCCCACGCGTCGGCCATGATCGACAGCTCGCCACGGCGGCTGGAGATCACCTCGCCGTGCACGAAGACGTGGTCGCCCAGGTCGACGTACTCCTTCCAGTCGGCGAGCGACTCCTCGCCGACGTTCGCGAGCGAGATCATCGCCTGGATCCGCGATCCGTCGCCCGCCTGCAGCGTGGCGAAGCACAGCTTGCCGGTGTTGCGACTGAACACCACACGTCCTGCGACGCCCACGATCACGCCGGTCTCGGCGCCCGCTTCGAGGTCGTCGTACTCCGCACGAAGGGCCGGAATCGTGTGCGTGACGGGCACACCGACGGGGAACGCTCCACCGGCGGCATCCGCCCTCTTCGCGATCAGTCGCTCGCGCTTCGCGAGACGCACGGCCTTCTGCTCGTGCACGTCCTCTTCGGTGGCGGCGGTGGTCGGCTCGGGCGCGGCAGACGCGTCAGTCATTCGGGGCTCCTTGAAAGTCGAGTCCAGTTTACCGAGGTCTCCTCCCCCGCCCTGCGGCCGACTCTGGGTAGCCTCGAAGAATGGCAGCCTTCCGACTCGCCCAGGCCCTCACGACCTTCGTTCTCTGCGCGGCGGCGCTGCTCGTTCCCGCGTCCGCGGCGAGCGCCGACGTCTCGACCGTCGCCGCCGGCGCGAACGGTGAGGGCGCGAGCAGCACCGCGGCGGCCGTCCGCGCCGACGTCGATGACTTCTCCTACGCGTCGTGGGACGCGCGCTACGAGATCGGCCTCGACGCCGAGGGGCGTGCGCGCATGCACGTGACCGAGTCGCTGACCGCCCGGTTCCCCGACGAGGACCAGAACAAGGGCATCGTGCGCGGACTACCGACCAGCTACGAGAACGCCTGGCTCGATGTCCGTGTGCTCTCCGTCACCGACGAGGACGGCCAGAGCGTGCCTTTCGAGACCGACGAAGATGACGGGCTCCTCTTCGTGCTCACCGGCGACGACGACTATGTGCAGGGTCTCACGACCTACGTGATCGAGTACGAGATGCGCGACGTGATCCTCGCGGCGGACACGGGCGTCGACGAGTTCTACTGGGATCTCCTCCCCCTCGACAGCACTCAGCCGATCGAGAGCTTCCGCGCCGACATCACCTTCGACGACACACTCGCCGATCACCTCACGGGCGACGCCCGCTGCTACATCGGCTCCTCCGGTTCGACCGACGAGTGCCCGCTGTCGGCCGACGGAGCCACGTTCGCCGTCGAGGCGGACGGGCTGTCGGCGGGTGAGGGCGTGACCGTCGCGATCGGGTTCGATCAGGGCACCGCCACACAGCCCTCGGCGCGGCAGCCGAACCCGGTCACCGACACGATCCCCGCCGTCGCCGCGCTCGGCGCACTGGGCGTCTCCGCCGCCGGATGGTTCACGGTCTCCGCCTTCACGAGGTCGCGTCGGCAGGCGACCGGCATCGTGATCGCCCAGTACGACGTGCCCGACACCCTGCCTCCGCTGCTCGCCGCGGCGATCGTGCCGAAGGCGAAGGACGCGATCCCGGCCGAGATCGTCCATCTCGCCGTGCGCGGCGCTCTGCGCATCGAAGAGGGCTCGGCTGACGTGCAGCCCCGGCTGCGCCGCATCCCCGACGGACGTGGCCCCGATCAGCTCGACGCCGAAGCGCTCGACGCTCTGTTCTCCGACGCCGATGCCGAGGGCGTCGCCGAGCTTCCCGCCACGAGCGAGTCGTTCGCCGCGCGCATGAAGGCCCTCGCGCAGAGCGGCACAGACGCGGCGGCATCCCGGGGACTCACGACCAAAGCCCGCAGTCGAGCGGCGGTGCTGCTGCAGTGGGTCGCGATCGCGCTGGTCCTGGCCGGCTTCGGACTGGGCCTGTGGGGCATCATCAGCGGCCGGGTCACGGCGCTTCCGGCATTCATCGCGATCTGCATCGGCACGTTCCTGGTGCTCTTCTCGTCGTTCTACTCGTTCGCGCGCCATACGGTGCTCACACCTGAGGGGGCGCGCGAGCACGAGTACCTGATGGGTGTGAAGGAGTTCATCCGGGTCGCCGAGGCCGATCGGCTGCAGATGCTGCAGTCGTATTCGGGTGCCGAGCGGCGACAGGACGGCACGGCGAACGTCATCGTCGTCTACGAACGGCTGCTCCCCTACGCCATGCTCTTCGGGATGGAAGACGAGTGGGGGTCGGTGCTCGAGAACGTGTACGCCTTCGAGCAGCGGGGCGCGACGTGGATCGGCGACCCCTCCGCCCCGTTCCTGCGGGCGCAGCTGGCAGCGTTCGCGGTGTCGTCGCACGCCGCGGCGAGTTACTCGGCACCCAGTGCGAGCAGCTCGTCGAGCGGCGGCGGATCCTTCGGCGGCGGGTTCTCGGGCGGCGGAGGCGGCGGCGGGTTCTCAGGCGGTCGCTGACTCCGGCCGACGGGTCGCGGGTTCGGTCGGGCGGGCGGGTCTGCCGCAGCCGTCGGGGTATACAGCGGCGGGGTCGCGGCTACAGCAGCGGTGTCGCCCCTACAGCAGCGGTGTCGGAGGCGAGGCGTCGCGGAGCGCGCCCTCCACCGCCGACTGCACGAGCGCCGACAGATATCCACCCGCGTTCTCGACGCCGATCTCACTCAGGCGCGACGTCGACTGCGCGATGATCGAGCGCGAGAACTCGGTCACCGTCTGGATCGCGTCCGCGTAGTCGGCCCTGTCGCCCTCGGCGATCACGACCGGCTCGCAACCGATCTCGACCGCGAGCGCCTGAGCGATCGGAAGCACGGCCGCGGGAGCGGTCACCGCCGCATAGCCCGCACGCAGCTGTCGAAGGTCGATCGAGGTGCCGGTGAATGTGATCGCCGGGTGCACCGCCAGGGGGATCGCCCCACGCTCGGCTGCGGGTCGCAGCACCTCGATACCGTGACCGGGATCGGTGTGCAGCACGAGCTGCCCGAGCTGCCAGCCACCGACCTCGGCGATGCCCGCGACCAGCGCGGGCAATTCATCGTGCGGCACCGCGATCACCACGAGCTCGCTGCGACGCACGACCTCGAGCGCGTCGAGAACCGGGACGTCCGGCAGAACCGCCGAAGCACGGTCATCGTCCGAGCCGCTCGTGATCCCCGTGACGGCATGGCCGGCCCCCGCGAGGGCGGCACCGATC
>NZ_DALZXX010000188.1:0-4489 GCF_031988965.1 Microbacterium sp. | reverse complement strand
AGCCGGCGAAGCGGGCCAGCACCTCGGCCACCCGTGCGGCCTCGATCGCCGGGATCGTGGCGTTCACTCCGACGCGCTCGCGCAGCGGCTCAGGCTGCGGGTTCCAGGCGAAGTCGATCGCCGCGGCGAGCCAGGTCGCGGCCTCGGCATCCTCGTACTCGAGGAACGGCGAGAACTCCGCCCACCCCTGCGGCCCTTCGATGAGCAGCGCCTCGCGGGTGTCGACGCCGCGGAATCGGGTGTGCATGGGCAGGGCGACGACCCGGGCGGAGCCGAGCAGGTCTGCGAGCGGTGGGAGCATGTGCTCATTCTGCTCCGAGAGGGCCGCCGCGTGGCATCCGCCGTGCCGCACTGGCCTCGGGATGCTTTCCGAATCGACACAGCGCTGTGTCATTGACAATGGTGTGTGACGCACAGTACTGTCGCAGACATGAACGAAACCCTCGACACGCACCTGCAGGAACTGCGCCGCGGCACCGTCGTGCTGGCCTGCCTGCAGCTGCTGCGCACGGCGGGCTACGGCTACGCGCTGCTCGAAGACCTCGAGCGTCGCGGCTTCGCCACCGACGCGAACACGCTGTACCCGCTGCTTCGCAGGCTCGAGAAGCAGGAGTACCTCACGAGCGAGTGGAACACCGACGAGGCGCGGCCTCGCAAGTTCTACCGCACATCGGAGGCCGGCATCCGGCTCGCCGACACCCTGACCGAAGAATGGCGTTCGCTCACCACGGCGATCGCGACCCTCACAGCTGAGGAGAACTGACATGACCACGACAGCCACGCTCACGGAGCGGTACATCAGCGCCACCATCCGAAGCCTCACGCCCGAGGTGCAGGACGACGTGCGTGCCGAGCTCGAAGGATCGATCGCCGACGCGATCGACGCCAGGCTCGAGCAGGGTGAGTCTCGGGACGATGCAGAACGCGCGGTCCTCACCGAGCTCGGCGACCCCGGCATCCTCGCTGCGGGATATGCCGATCGCCCGCTGCATCTCATCGGACCGAAGTACTACCTGGTCTGGTGGCGGCTGCTGAAGCTGCTCCTGATCATCGTGCCGATCTGCGCGTTCGGTGGCGTGATGCTCGGCCAGCTCGTCGACGGAGCGCCCACGGGCGAGATCATCGGCACGGCGGTCGTCGCGGCCCTCGGCTCGATCGTGCACGTCGGCTTCTGGGTGACGCTGGTGTTCTTCATCCTCGAGCGGACGGGTGCGGACACGGGTGTGAGGTGGAGCGTCGACCAGTTGCCGGAGCCGACTCAGAACGGAGCGGGCCGAGCCGACGCCATCGCGTCCATCGTCTTCGTGCTGCTCGGTGTCGGTGCGGTGTTCTGGGACGCATTCATCGGGTTCTTCCCGACCGACGGCGCCCCGATCGCCATCCTGAATCCCGGGCTGTGGCCGTGGGGCATCACGGTCCTCTTCGCGCTGATCGTGGCCGAGGCTCTGCTGGCGGTCGCGGTCTACGCCAGACGCCGCTGGACAGTCGGTGCCGCTGTCGTCAACACCGTGCTGGCCGTGGTCTTCTCGGCCTGGTCCCTCGCTCTGCTGCTGGGCGGGGAGCTCCTCAACCCCGAGTTCCTGCGCTTCGTCTTCACCGACAACGGCGTGACGGACGAGACCATGCGGATCCTCTCGGTCATCACCGGATTCGGCCTCGTCGCCTTCCCGATCTGGGACATCGTCGACGGCTGGCTCAAGACCGCGCGCGCTCGCCGCGGCTGAGCGGGATGCGACGGCGCCGCCTGCGCTCGCAGGCGGCGCCGTCTGCGTGTGCAACCCCGTCGGGAATAGGCTGGATGCCGTGACCAGCGCATTCGTCTCAGACCTGTTCGACCCGGACGAATGGGTGCTCGCGCCCGGCGCCGAGGACTACACCGACATCACCGCCCACGTGAGCACCGACGGCGGGGTCGCTCGGATCGCCTTCAACCGCCCGGAGGTGCGCAACGCCTTCCGCCCGCACACCGTCGACGAGCTGTACCGTGCTCTCGACGATGCCCGGCAGAATCCCCGTATCGGGGCCGTGCTGCTGACCGGCAACGGACCGAGCCCGAAGGACGGCGGCTGGGCGTTCTGCTCCGGTGGCGATCAGCGCATCCGCGGTCGCGACGGCTACAAGTACTCCGACGACGAGACGACCGTGCACGATCCGGCGCGCGCCGGCCGACTGCACATCCTCGAGGTGCAGCGTCTCATCCGCTTCATGCCCAAGGTCGTCATCGCGGTCGTGCCCGGGTGGGCGGCGGGCGGCGGACACTCGCTGCACGTCGTGTGCGACCTCACGATCGCCTCGGCGGAGGAGGCGCGGTTCAAGCAGACCGACGCCGATGTGGGCAGTTTCGATGCCGGATACGGCTCGGCGTACATGGCGCGGCAGACCGGCCAGAAGTTCGCGCGCGAGGTGTTCTTCCTCGCCGAGGAGTACTCGGCGCAGCGCGCGTACGAGGCGGGCGCCGTGAACCGCGTCGTTCCGCACGCCGAGCTCGAACGCGAGGCGCTGAAGATGGCGCGCACGGTGCTCACCAAGTCGCCGACCGCCATCCGGATGCTGAAGTTCGCCTTCAACGCGGTCGATGACGGTCTCGTCGGGCAGCAGGTCTTCGCGGGCGAGGCCACGCGTCTGGCCTACAGCACCGATGAGGCCGTCGAGGGCCGTGACTCGTTCCTCGAGAAGCGCGATCCGGACTGGTCGTCCTTCCCCTGGCACTACTGAGTTCCTGACAGCACCGAGCGAGTTCCCGACAGAACCGAGCGCAGCGGAGAGCACCATGGTCGCACTGAGATCGACGGATGCCGAGGATCCGGTCGAGCTCCGCGACGCGCTCGCCCGGGCCCTCGACGGGGGCCCCGCGCTCGGATTCGGGATGCTCGGAGAAGCGCCCGATCGAGTGCCAGACGGCACCGCGGTCGTCATCGCCACCTCTGGCTCCAGCGGCATCCCGAAACGCGTCGCGCTGAGCGGCGAGGCTCTGCGCGCGAGCGCGGAGGCGACGGCTGCGAGGATCGGCGGCGGCAGATGGCTGCTCGCGCTGCCCGCCAGCTACGTCGCAGGCCTTCAGGTGATCGTGCGGTCGCTGGTCGCCGACACCCATCCGGTCGCGCTGAGCGGTCGTTTCTCACCGGAGTCCTTCGCCGAGTCGACGCTCTCGATGCTCCGGCCTTCGGCAGGGGCATCGGGTGCGATCCCGGAGCTGTACACCTCGCTCGTCCCCGCGCAGCTGTCCACGCTGCTCGAGGCGTCGGGAGACGGTCCGGTGCTCGCCGCGCTGCGGGCGTACCGCGCGATCCTCGTCGGCGGGCAGGCCCTGCCCGAGCCGATCCGCGATCGGGCGGCAGAACTCGGGGTGCGTCTGGTCCGTACCTACGGCTCGACGGAGACCAGCGGCGGATGCATCTACGACGGGGTTCCGCTCGACACGGTGGGCGTGCGCACGGTGGACGGCGAGCTGCGCATCGCGGGGCCGATGCTCGCCGACGGCTACCTGGGCGACGGCGAGCTCACCGCGAAGAACTTCTCGCGTGACGAGCACGGCATGCGCTGGTATCACACGGGTGACCTCGGTCTGGTCGAGGACGGCACCGTGCGCGTGCACGGGCGGGCCGACAACGTGATCGTCTCGGGAGGCATCAACATCTCCCTCGACCGGGTCGAACGGCTGGTCCGTCGCGTTCCCGGGCTCACCGGCGCCGTGGTCGTGGGAGTGACCGACGACCGCTGGGGCGAGGCATCGGTGATCGTCGCCGCGCGCGGTGAGGCGCTGCGGCGCAGCGAGGCCGAACAGCTCGCGCACGCGCGTGACATCGTCGCCGACGAGCTCGGCAAGCACGCGAGACCCGCCCGCCTGATCCTCGTGGATGCACTCGACGTCCTGACCTCGGGAAAGCCCGATCGCGAGGCGATCCGCCGCGCCGTCGCAGATCTGCGCTGACCTGCGAGTCCGTTCGTCCGCGGTCTCCTGCGAGACTGGATCATGGCCATCTACACGCACGGACACCACGAGACCGTCCTCCGCTCGCACAGCAGTCGGAACATCGCGAACTCCGCGGAGTACCTTCGCCCCCATCTCACCGCGGGTGCACGGCTTCTCGACGTCGGGGCGGGCCCCGGCAGCATCACGGTCGATTTCGCGGGAACCGTGGGTCACGTCACCGCCACCGAGATCGACCACGCGGCACTGTCTCTCTCTCGGGATCGCGCGGCGGGTCTGGGCCTGACGAACATCGACTTCTCGGTCGAGGACGTGCACGACCTCAGCTTCGCCGACGACACCTTCGACGTCGTGCACGCGCACCAGGTGCTGCAGCATGTGGCCGACCCCGTGCGGGCCCTCAGCGAGATGCGTCGAGTCACGGCGCCGGGAGGAGTCGTGGCGGCGCGCGATGCCGACTACGCGGGGTTCATCTGGTTCCCCGTGCTGCCCGAGCTCGACCGCTGGCTCGATCTGTATCGTCGGGCCGCGCGCGCCAACGGCGGCGAGCCCGACGCG
>NZ_DALZXX010000187.1:0-4502 GCF_031988965.1 Microbacterium sp. | reverse complement strand
CGCGACCGCACCGGCGGCGAACATGTCGGCTGCCGGCTTCGAGGCCAGGCCGTCGCGCTCGGCGACGACGCCGTCGACCACGATGCGGAAGAACGAGCGGATGCCGGCAGCACCGAGCACCTCTTCGGCGTTCTTCGAGCTCGAGACCACACCGAGCGGGATGCCTGCAGCGGAGAGCATCTCGACGAGCGCGAGGGAACCGGGGTAGGGCGCGATGCCCTCGGCGCGCAGCGAGGTCGCGAACGCGTCGTTCTTGCGGTTGCCGATGCCGCAGATCGTCTCGGCCTCGGGCGGATCGTCGACCGCGCCCCACGGCACCTCGACGTTGCGGCTGTGCAGCAGGCTCGCGACGCCGTCGTAGCGCTTCTTGCCGTCGACGTAGTCGAAGTAGTCGGCATCGGTGTACGGCGGTTCGATGCCCCAGCGGGCGAACACGTCGTCGAACACGACCTTCCAGGCGCGCATGTGCACCTCGGCCGTGGGCGTCAGCACGCCGTCGAGGTCGAACAGGACACCGTCGGCGCGGAGCAGATCGGGCAGTGCTTCGGGCACAGGAGCCTCCAGGAGAAGGACGAGGGGTTCCGGCACCTCTCCGTGCCACTGTGCAAGCGTAGTTGCGGTGGGGCGTCGGCGGTAACCCCCGAACGGGATTCGGGTGGTCGGGTCTTCAGCAGCCGGGTCTCCAGCGGTCAGTGCACGTCAGAGCATCCGGGCGGTCTGCCGCGCGATCTCGAGCTCCTCGTTCGTGGGGACCACGAGCACCGTGACGGGTGAGGCGTCGGTCGAGATGCGGCGGATGCCGCGCTCCCGCGCCGCGTTGCGTCCGTGATCCAGCTCGACCCCGGCGAACCCGAGCGTCGCCATGGCCTCGGCACGCACGGGCGCGGCGTTCTCGCCGACCCCCGCGGTGAACGAGATGACGTCGACACCGCCGAGCTGCGCGATGTACGAGCCCGCGTACGCGCGGAGTCGATGGATGTACACGTCGAACGCCAGGGTGGCCGCCGCGTCTCCGGCGTCGCGACCGGCGAGGATGTCGCGCATGTCGCTGCGTCCGGCGAGTCCCTTGAGGCCGCTGCGCGAGTTCAGCAGCGCGTCGAGGTCGTCGATCGAGTAGCCGGCGCGGCGCGACAGGTGCACGAGCGCCGCGGGGTCGAGGTCGCCCGAGCGCGTGCCCATGACGAGGCCCTCGAGCGGTGTGAGGCCCATCGAGGTCTCGACGGAGCGCCCGCCGTCGATCGCGGTGACCGAGGCCCCGTTGCCGAGGTGGAACACGAGCTGACGCAGCGTGCCCAGGTCGCGCCCGAGGAACGCCGCCGCCGACTCGCTCACGAACTGGTGGCTCGTGCCGTGGAACCCGTAGCGCCGTACGCGATGCTGCGCCGCGAGCTCGGCGTCGATCGCGTAGGTGTAGGCCGCGGGCGGCAGCGTCTGGTGGAACGCCGTGTCGAACACCGCGACGTGCGGCACGTCGGCGAACACGGCCTTCGCCGCGAGGATGCCGGCGAGGTTCGCGGGGTTGTGCAGAGGAGCGAGCACCGCGAGCTCCTCGATCTGCTCCTCGACGTTGCGCGTCACCAGGGTGGGCGCGTAGAAGCGCGCGCCGCCGTGGACCACGCGGTGCCCGACGGCGGCCGGAGCGCGTTCGACGAGCGACGGGCCGTGGGTCTCGAACTGCTCGAGCATCACCGAGAAGGCGGCTGAATGGTCGGCCACGGGACGCTCGTCCTCGTACGACGCATCGAGCATGGTGACGACGGCATCCGCTGTCGTGTCGGGTCGCACGGTGTGGGTGATCGCGCTGGCATCCTGTCCGATGCGCTCGATCAGGCCGCTCGCCAGCTCGTTCTCGTTCTCGATGTCGAGCAGGCTGTACTTGAGCGAGGACGACCCGCTGTTGATGACGAGGATCGCGGTCACGACGCCGTCCCTTCCGCCTGGGCCTGGATCGCGGTGATCGCGACGGTGTTCACGATGTCGTCGACCAGCGCGCCGCGCGACAGGTCGTTGATGGGCTTGTTGAGGCCCTGCAGCACCGGGCCGATCGCGACGGCGCCGGCGGAGCGCTGCACCGCCTTGTAGGTGTTGTTGCCCGTGTTGAGATCGGGGAAGACGAAGACCGTCGCTCGCCCCGCGACCGCGGAGTCCGGCAGCTTCGCCTTCGCGACGGCGGCGTCGGCCGCGGCGTCGTACTGGATGGGCCCCTCGACGAGCAGCTCGGGAGCCCGCTCGTGCACGAGGGCTGTCGCGGCACGCACCTTGTCGACGTCGGCGCCCGACCCCGACTCCCCCGTCGAGTACGACAGCATCGCGATGCGCGGCTCGATGCCGAACTGACGGGCGGTCGCCGCCGACGAGATCGCGATGTCGGCGAGCTGCTCGCTGGTCGGGTCAGGGATCACGGCGCAGTCGCCGTACACGAGCACCCGGTCGGCGAGGGCCATGAGGAACACGCTCGAGACGACGTTCACGCCCGGCTTGGTCTTGATGATCTCGAACGACGGGCGGATCGTGTGCGCCGTGGTGTGCGCGGCTCCCGAGACCATGCCGTCGGCGAGCCCGAGGTGCACCATCATGGTGCCGAAGTACGACACGTCGGTCACGGTGTCGGCTGCCTGCGCGACCGTGATGCCCTTGTGCGAGCGCAGCCGTGCGTACTCGGTCGCGAAGCGCTCGACGAGCTCGGGATCGGTCGGGCTGGTCACCTGGGCGGCGGAGATGTCGACGCCCAGCTCGACGGCCCGGGCCCGGACGGCGGTCTCGTCGCCGAGGATCGTGAGGTCGGCGACCTCGCGTGCCAGCAGGGTCGCGGCCGCGCGCAGGATGCGGTCGTCGTCGCCCTCGGGAAGCACGATGCGGCGGCGGTCGGCGCGGGCCCGCTCGATCAGGCCGTACTCGAACATCAGCGGAGTGACCACGCGCGACTCGGCGAGCCCGAGCTGGGTGGTGAGCTCGGCGATGTCGACGTGGGTCTGGAAGAGGCCGAGCGCGCGGTCGTAGCGGGTGCGCGACTCGGGCGAGATATGGCCGCGTGCGCCCATGACCCGCACCGCGGTGTCGTAGGTGCCGAGGTCGGTCGCGATGATCGGCACGGTCGATGGGAAGCCGTCCAGCAGCTGCACGATGGGCTCCGGCAGCGGGAACGGGCCGTTCAGGATGATGCCGGCGACCCGCGGGAAGGTGCCGGAGGCATCGGCGAGCAGCGTGGCGAGCAGCACCTCGGTGCGGTCGGCGGGGATCACCACCACCGCCTCTTCGGTGAGCCGCGGCAGGACGTTGACCATCGACATGCCGGCCACGACGATCGTGAGGGCCTCGCGTGCGAGCCGGTCGGGGTCGCCCTTGATCAGTCGCCCCTCGACCGCCGCGAGGATGCCGCGGATCGACGGTGCGACGAGGGTGCGATCCTCGGGCATGGCCCAGACGGGAGTGCTGCGCGCCGGACGCACCGCGGCCACCGCCGCCTCGATGTCGGTGAGCGCCTCGGGGTCGGCGCGGTTCACGACGACCGCGAACAGCTCGGCCCGCTCGGCTTCGAGCTCGGCGAGCGCCAGGGCGCCGATCTGACCGACCGCCGCTGCCGAGCGTGCGGTCGTGGTGCCGAGCTGCTCGGCCTGCCGCTGCTGGTCGCGGCCGCTGAGCACCAGCAGCACGGGTGCCGCCAGGTTCGCGGCGATGCGGGCGTTGTAGCCGAGCTCGGCGGGGCTGGCGACATCGGTGTAGTCGCTGCCGATGATCACGACCGCATCGCACTGGGCCTCGACGGCCTTGAATCGGGCGACGATGGTCGACAGCGCCCGATCGGGGTCGTCGCGCACGTCGTCGTAGGTCACGCCGATGCAGTCGTCGTAGTCGAGCTGCACGCCGTCATGCGCGAGCAGGAGCTCGAGCACCTCGTCGCGCTCGGTCACCGAGCGCGCGATCGGTCGGAACACGCCGACCCGCGGGGTGACCCGCATCAGCGCGTCCAGGACGCCGAGGGCGATCGTGGATTTTCCGGTATGGCCTTCGGCCGAGGTGATGTAGATGCTCTGCGCCACGCCCCCAGCTTAGGTGCACCTCACCATGGATTCCCTGGTCTCCCGCCGTGAGAATCGGCCCGACGCGACGATCGCGTCGTGACGATCAGCAGGGCGCCGACAGCGCGTCGACGACGGCGGTCGCGTCGGCCTGATACCGCGTGTAGTAGGTCGGGTCGAGATTGATCTGCACCCGATGGATCGCGAGCGAGGGGTCGAGTGCATGCCACTCCGGCACCCGCGCGAGCCGCTCGTAGAAGAGGGTCGCGGCGGTCGCCGGATCCATCCGCTGCTCGACGCTGCCCCACCATTCCTGCTGCTGGAAGAGGCCGATGCTCGTCGTCCGGCTGCCGTCGGGGTTCGTGAACCCGCTGGTCTCCCAGTCGCCGTAGTCGATGTTGCGCAGGCTGCTCTCGCCCATCGCCGTCATCACCCCGAGGATCTGCCCGTCGCGGCCGAACCCCAGAGCGGATGCCGTCCGCA
>NZ_DALZXX010000186.1:2973-4514 GCF_031988965.1 Microbacterium sp. | reverse complement strand
CGGGTCCGCCCGCCCCGCCGGCTCCTCCCGCGACCCGGGCCGAGGCATCCGCGACAGCATCGTCGGCATCGACCCCGGCGCCCAAGAACTCCGCCGCTCCCACCGACGCCGAGATGCGCCGCGCGAGCGAGGTGCTGAAGACCGTCTCCGATGCCTACTCCGCGAAGATGGTCGGCCAGGAGCGCCTGCGCATGAGCCTGCTGATCTCGCTGATCGCCGGCGGCCACATCCTGCTCGAGAGCGTGCCGGGCCTCGCCAAGACCACGGCCGCGAGCACGCTCGCCGACACCGTGAAGGCGCAGTTCAAGCGCATCCAGTGCACGCCCGACCTGCTGCCCAGCGACATCACCGGCAACCAGATCTACGACGCCGCGACCGGGTCGTTCCGCACGGTGCTCGGCCCCGTGCACGCGAATTTCGTGCTGCTCGACGAGATCAACCGGTCGAGCGCCAAGACCCAGAGCGCCATGCTCGAGGCGATGCAGGAGCACCAGACCACGATCGGCGGCGAGGTGCACCACCTGCCCCAGCCGTTCCTGGTCATCGCGACCCAGAACCCCATCGAGCAGGAGGGCACATACGAGCTGCCCGAGGCGCAGATGGACCGCTTCCTGCTCAAGGAGATCGTCGAGTACCCGAGCCCCGCCGAGGAGTTCGAGATCCTCGGACGCATCGACTCGGGCGTGCTCGATCCCGACCGTCACGTCTCGAGCGCGATCACTCTCGACGACGTGCGTCTGCTGCAGGACGTGGCGAGTCGCGTGTACGTAGACCCGGCGATCCGCAACTACATCGTCTCGATCGCGTACGTCACCCGGAACCCCGCGCCGTACATCGGCGAGGAGCGCGCCCGGTACATCAAGTACGGTGCGAGCCCCCGCGCGAGCATCGCCTTCCTGCAGGCATCGCGCGCATTGGCGCTGCTCAACGGCCGCGCACACGTGCTGCCCGAAGACATCCGCTCCCTCCGCCACCTCGTGCTGCGCCACCGCGTGCTGCTGACGTTCGAGGCCGACGCCGAGGGCATCCGCAGCGAAGAGATCATCGACCAGATCTTCGCCTCCGTGCCGACCCCCTGACTCTCCCATGCCCAGCCTGATCGCCCAGGTGAAGAGCAAGCTCTTCATCCACTCGTCGCGCAAGTCGCTGCACGCGCTCGACGGCGCCTACGCGTCGCTGCTGCACGGGCGCAGCCTCGACTTCGAGGACCTGCGCAAGTACGAGTACGGCGATCAGGTGCGCGACATCGACTGGCGAGCGACCGCGCGGCTGGGCACTCCCCTGGTCAAACGTCACCGTGCGATGCGCATGCACACGATCCTCTTCGTGGTCGACACGGGCCGCTCGATGTCGGCGCTCGCACGCGACGAGAAGACGAAGAAGGACCTCGCGATCCTCGCGACAGGCGCACTCGGCGTACTCGCGTTGCGCCACGGCGACGACTTCTCGCTCGTCCACGGCGACGCCGACGGCGTGCGCCGACGAGCTCCGGGCCGCAGCGAGGGGGCCCTCGAGCACGCACTGCGCACGATCGACCGGTC
>NZ_DALZXX010000186.1:0-2963 GCF_031988965.1 Microbacterium sp. | reverse complement strand
CACGAGCACCGCGCCGAGCGACCGCGACGCCCTGCTGTCGTACGTCACGCGCACGATCTCGCGGCGCATGATCGTCGTCGTGGTCACCGACGAGGCGCCGATCACGACCGAGACGGAGCGGATGCTGCGCCGACTGCGCGTGCAGCACGACGTGCTGTGGCTCACGCTGCGCGACGCCGATCCGGTGCTCGACCACACCACGAAGACGATCCGCGCCGATGTCGACAGCATGTGGGAGGTGCCCGACTTCGCGCAGGGAGACCTCGACATCGTGGGCGAGCTCGTCGCGCAGACCCGGGCGGATGCCGCACGCCTCGCCGAGCTGCTGACCCGCATGGAGATCAGCCACGGTGTGCTCACCGGTCAGGACGACGCCGTCTCGCAGCTGCTGCAGCTGCTGAACCGGAGGTCGCATGCCCGGCTCTGATGAGCTCTACCCCCCGGCCCAGTACGGCTGGGGCTGGATCCTGCTCGCGATCGGCGTGCTGCTGCTCCTGATCGCGGCGGCCTGGGTCGTGACGCTGCTGACCAGGCCGCGCCGCGACCTCACGCTCACCGACCCGACGCAGGGTCCGGTGCTGCAGACGACAGACGTGCTCTCGCAGCTGCGGGTGGAGTACCTGCAGAGCATCCAGCGCATCGAAGACGACTACCGCGCACGCACGCTCTCGGCACGCAACGCCAACCTCGAGCTGAGCCGCGTCGTGCGCACGTTCGTCAACGAGTACAGCGGACTCGAGGCCCCGGTGATGGCGCTCGACGACCTGGTGGCCCGCGGCGCGCACCCGGCGCTCATCGACGCGATGCAGCGTCACTACTATCCGAGCATCTTCCGCCAGGGACCGGCGATCGATCCGCTCGCCGGAGCCGAGGCGGCCAGGGCGGTGGTGCGCTCATGGCACTAGCCAACTGGTGGATGCTGCTCGTCGCCGCCGGCATCGTGGTCGTCGCGGTGGCGGTCGGCCTCGTGCTCGGTCTGCGCCGCACGGGCCGCTCCGACGCCCACGAGCAGGCACGCATCGCGCGCGCCGAGCGGGTACGCGCGCTTCCCTCGTTCCGCACGGCGCTGAACCGACGCATCGTCGCGCTCTGCGGCATCCTGCTGCTCGGTGTCATCGCGACGGCGTCGGCGGGCGTCGTCGCGGCGCGGCCCATGACCTCGCAGACGATCCAGCCCGTCAACACGAGCCGCGACATCATGCTGTGCCTCGACGTGTCGGGGTCGATGACCGAGGTCGACGTCGAGGTGCTCACCGTGTTCGAGGAGCTGTTGAAGGAGTTCGAGGGCGAGCGCATCGGGCTGACGATCTTCAACAGCTCGCCGGTGCAGATCTTCCCCCTCACCGACGACTACCCCTTCATCCGCGAGCACCTGCAGAGCATCAGGGAGAGCTTCGACTTCACCGAGCAGACCCCCGAGCACTGGGTGGGCACGATGAACGGCAACGGCGCCTCGCTGATCGGCGACGGCCTCGCGGCGTGCGCGCTCGCGTTCGACCATCCCGACGACGAGCGCTCCCGGTCGATCATCTTCGCGACCGACAACGAGATCAACGGCGCGTCGATCGTGACCCTGCAGGAGGCCGCGGCCTACGCGAAGTCGATCGGCGTGCGCGTCTTCAGCCTGAATCCCGTGCAGGGCAAGGATGCCGAGATCAGCGCCGAGCTCACCGAGGCGGCCGAGACCACCGGCGGCACCGCCTACGGTCTGCGTGACACGACGACCGTCGAAGACATCGTCGCCCAGGTGCAGGAGCAGGAGGCCACGGCGCTCAAGGGCCAGGCGCAGGTGGTCTGGAGCGACAGTCCGAACCTGTGGATCGTCGTGCTCATGGTGTCGACCCTCGCCTTCATCGTCGTGCTGTGGAGGGTGAGACTGTGATCTTCCAGCCCGTCCTCAACGTGTTCCTGCTGGTGCTGCTCTTCGCCCCGATCGCGGTGCTCGCGGTGCTCGCCCTCGTGAAGGCCCCGACCACGGGATCCGGCACCAGGGCCGGCGCCCGGGCACTCTGGGCCATGCGTCTCGTGATGCTGCTCGCGTGCTTCGTGATGCTGCTTCGCCCCGGCATCCCCGGAGGCACCACGCAGACCCTGGCGACCGACACCGACGTCGTGCTGGTCGTCGACACCACCGCCAGCATCGTCGCGGAGGACTGGGGCGACGGCGAGCCCCGTCTCGACGGTGTGCGCGCCGATGTGCAGGCGATCGTCGACGAGTATCCGGGCGCGCGATTCGCGCTGATCACCTTCGATGCGTCCGCCGACGTCCGGATGCCGCTGACCACCGACACGACCTCGCTGATGTCGTCGCTCGAGGTGCTGCGTCCCGAGGTGACCAGCCGCTCTCGGGGCAGTTCGATCGGCATCGCCGCCGAGCAGCTGCACGAGACGTTGGCGAATGCCGCCGCGAACTCGGAAGACCGGTCGCGCATGGTGTTCTACTTCGGCGACGGCGAGCAGACCGCTCTGTCGCCGCCGGAGTCGTTCGAGGACAGCGCGGCGTTCACCGACGCCGGGGCCGTGTTCGGATACGGCACGGCCGAGGGCGGCCCGATGAAGCTCACCTCGGGGTCGTTCGATCCCGCGGAGGGCGAGGGATACATCGAGTACCAGGGCTCGAACGCGCTGTCGGTCATCGACGAGGCGAACCTGCAGACGATCGCGGGTGAGCTGGGCGTCGAGTACCAGCACCGCACGGCCGATTCCGAGCCGACGCTGCCCGACGCGCCGTCGACCACCGTGGCCTACTCGGATTCGGGAGAGGTCGGCAACGTGATCGAGCTGTACTGGATCGCGGCGCTGCTCATGGCCGCACTGCTCGGGGTCGAGCTCGCTCGGGCGACCATGCTCGTGGCGCGGCTGCGCACGCTCCGCGTCGGATCCCGCTCCGCCGCTCGCGCGGGTTCCGGCTCGACGTCAGAGGGAGGGGCCGCATGACCGCCGAGCATCTTCCGCCCGGCGCG
>NZ_DALZXX010000185.1:0-4528 GCF_031988965.1 Microbacterium sp. | reverse complement strand
CGCCAGTCGGGCGACATCGGCGAGGGTCGCTCCGCCGCCGCGCTCCGGACCGGGCGAGGTTCCCCGGCGCGCGGGGATGTCGTCGTCGAGAGCGGTGGTCACAAGGGCAATCTACCCCGGAGTCGGGGCCCGCCCGCAGCGGACGCGCAACTAGTTCCGAGTCGACGGGCGTCGCCTGGCGTCCGGGTGGTGCGCGGTGGTGGTTCGGCCTCGCCTCAGCCCGCGGCGATGCGGGTGAGCTCGGCGAGATGTCCCTCGACCGCGCGCCGCCCTTCGGGGGTCAGCGCGATCCAGGTGAGTCTGCGCGCGTCGGCGCGCCCCGGTGAGCTCTCCTTGCGAACGGCGAGGTAGCCCGCGTCGACGAGCACCTTGATGTTCTTCGAGAGAGTCGCGTCGCTGATGTCGAGGGTGTCGCGCACCGCGGCGAACTCCACCTCGGTGATCCTGCGCAGCAGCCCGGCGATCCGCAGTCGCACGGGCGAGTGGATGACGTCGTCGAATCGTGGGGTGACCTCGGTGCTCATGCGGCTCCGTCGGTGGTGCGGGCCAGCTCGGCGCGGAGCATGTCGTCGTAGCGCCGGCCGAGGATCACCGTCGCCAGCGCGGCGAGACCGGCGGGGATCAGGACCCACCACGGGGATGCTCCGATGGTCTTGATCGCGAGGGCGGAGACCATCCCGATCGCGAGCACGGCGATCGTGGCGATCAGGATCCTCGTGCTGCGTGGGCCGCCCCGGTACGAGGTCGAGATGCCGTACAACCGGCTGTAGGTCAGTGTGAGGACCGGGATCGCGACGATCGCGAGCGCGACCAGCGTGATGCTCGCGACGCCGGGGAGCGCCTGCGACGCGATCATCGTGAAGATGATGGCCGCGAGCCCGACGTGGTACCACCAGGGCGTCACGACTCGACGTGCGAGGATCTCGCCGTCCTGGTTCAGACGGTCGAGGGCCTCCCGCGCCTCGGCGGAGGTCGGTCGAGGCGGCGGTCCCGAGAAGTCGTTTTCCATATCGGAAAGCGTAGTGATCGCTTTCCGAATTGGCAAGTGTTCTTCGGTCAGGTCCGGTCGGTGTCGACGTGGACGTCGTCCGCCGCGTCGTCCTCGGCGTCGGCGCCGGGCCCGGGGCCGCACCGCGGCATCTTCGAGGATGTCGATGCGCGTGTTGCCCTCATGCTCCGAGACCTCGATGCGCGGTGCGGCGTCGGCCTCCGTGGCATCCGGTGCAGAGGTCAGCTGGTCGTGCCGCTTCTGCTCACGGGACATCTCGTCGTGGCTCTGGTCATGGTCGTGGGGCTGGCTGTCGTCGTGGCTCTCGTGGTGGGTCATGTCACGACGATAGGAACCGTGCGGGTGGGTGGCGACGGGGTTGACAGAGTATGTCTGTGACTCGAGAGCAGCGGCCGCGCGCGCGTAATACACCGGCATCCTGAGACACACACTCAGCATTTACTCAGGAATCCAGCGCGGCGCGGAGTGTCCCGGCGATCGCGCCGCTAGATTCAGGCTCGAAATGGAGGGCGAGTCGGCCGGGGTGTGCGGTCGACGGAGTGGTCGTTCTCCTCTGACATTCAGAAAAAGGGGCACACGCATGACCGGAACACTTCGGAAGGCGGTCGCCGAGGCGATCGCGACCTTCCTCTTCGTCCTCACCATCATCGCGGCGGTGAACAGCGGGAGCCCGCTGACTCCGCTCGCGATCGGCTTCACGCTCGCCGTGCTCGTCTACTCGACGGGGCACATCTCTGGCGCGCACCTCAACCCGGCCGTCTCGGTCGGCGTCTTCCTGCGCGGCGGCCTCGGCGTCGTCGACTTCATCTCGTACCTCGTCGCGCAGTTCGTCGGTGGCGCGCTCGCCGCGCTGGCGAGCCTCGCCGTCTGGCCCGCCGGTGGGGAAGCCAAGGTCATCGAGGTCGGCCCGGCGTTCTTCGTCGAGGCGCTGTTCACGCTGATCCTCGTCTACGTCGTGCTCAACACCGCGACGTCGAAGAACACCGAGGGCAACTCCTTCTACGGGCTCGCGATCGGTGGCACCGTCTTCATCGGCGCGGCGACCGTCGGGTCGATCTCGGGTGGCGGATTCAACCCGGCCGTGGCGCTCGGTCTCTCGGTCGGCGGCTACTTCGACTGGGCGTCGCTGTGGCTCTACATCTTCGCCCCGGTGGTCGGCGCGGTCATCGCCGCCGTGCTCTTCCGTCTGCTCAACACCGACGACGCCAAGAAGATCGGCGCGTAGCGATCGAGTGCCGATTCGAGCGCCGCGTCCTCCTCGGAGGGCGCGGCGTTCGTGCATCCACAAGTCATCCGTTCGGGGGATGCCGGGGCGCGAGACGTCGTCATAGCGTGGATGCATGCTGATCGTCGAAGAACTCCACATGCTGCTGCTCCGGTCCGACGGCCGCGTCGAGAGCGCGGTGAGCGTCAACCGCCTGTACGGCGAGATCGCCGCCGTGATCGTCGACCTCGCGCTGCACGGGCGGGTCACCGTGTCGAACGAGAAGAACCCGGTGGTCGACATCGTGTCGACCGAGCCCACCGGCAACCCGATCCTCGACACGACGCTCGAGCGTCTCGTGCCGCTGCGGGGAAAGCGTCTGCAGTCGCTCGTCACGCGGCCCAAGCTCGACCCGCTCGAGGTCGTCGTCGAGTCGCTGGTCGTGCAGGGCGTGCTGGTCCGGGGCGAGCGCGGCTTCTTCGGATGGGGTGCAGCTCGCACACCGGAGTCCGATTCCACGCCCGAGCAGACGCTGCGGGCCAGGCTGGCCGCCGTGCTCGCCGGAACCCTCGCCCCGACGCAGGCCGATCTGGCGCTGCTCTCGATCCTGCAGAACCTCAACGCGGCTCACGCGATCCTGCGCGAGGAGTGCGGTGGCGTCTCGTCGCGTGACCTCAAGAAGCGGATCGAAGACCTCACCGCCGGATCCGCCGCGGGGAATGCCGTCGCCAAGGCTGTCAACGATGCGATAACCGCCGCGATGATCGCGATCATGACCCCGACGATCGTGGCGGCCACCATCACCTGACCCTCGTCTCCTGTCCCTCGTCCCCTGACTCTCGTCTCCTGTGCCGGGCACGGCTTCGGAGACGGTCGGCGACTCGCCGAGGCTGTCGGCTCGTGGGCGGGGTGTCGGGGTGGTCGCTCCGAAGTTGTGCCCGCACGGGACGGGGCGGATCGGGGCGGATCGGGTCAGGGCTCAGCGCAGCACGGGCACCCGCTCGGCGAGCGTGTCGATGACGGGGTTGCGGTCGTGCGGGTCGACGACCACGCCGGCGACCGCGTCGAGGTCGAGCACGGGGAAGTGCGAGGCCGCGCCGATCTTCTCCTCGCTGCCGAGCACGAACGTCTGCGTGCAGCGCCCGGCGATCGCCCGTTTCGTCGCCGCATCGTCGAGGTGACCGGTGGTGAGACCATGCGCCGGGTCGATGCCGGTGACGCCGAGGAAGAACACGTCGGCGGCGAGATGCTGCACGGCCTCCATCGCCAGCGGGCCGCTCGCGACCATCGAGAACCGGGCGAGTTCGCCGCCGATCATCACGATGCGTGCGTCGGAGTGCTCGGCGACCGCGATCGCGACTGCCGGGCTCGGCGTGATCACAGTCAGATCGGTGCGGTGCGGCAGCATCCGCGCCATCGCGAGCGTCGTGGTGCCGGCGTCGAGCACGATCGTGGATGCCGGGGCGATCAGCTCGACGGCTCGGCGAGCCACGCGCTGCTTGCTGTCGGTCGACAGGGTGAGGCGCTGCTCGACGGGCCGATCGGCCGCGGGCACGGGAAGAGCGCCGCCGTACACGCGCACGAGTTCCCCGGCCTCGGCGAGCTCGCGCAGGTCGCGGCGGATCGAATCCTCCGACAGCCCGAGGTCGCGTGCCACGTCTTTCGCGACGATCCGGCCGTCTCTGCGGAGGGTCTCCCGCAGCAGGTCCTTGCGCTGTGCGCCCAGCATCCGACTCCTCAGATCTTGTTCTTTCGTGAAGTTGCATGTTCTTGCACGGTTAACGATACAGTCTTCCGCATGACGACTCCACTCCTGATTCTCATCGCCGGCCCCTACCGTTCGGGAACCGGCGGCGACCCCGATCTCATCGCCCGCAACCTCGAGCGCCTCGAAGAGGCCGCAGCTCCCATCCACCGCCTGGGGCACGTGCCCATGATCGGCGAATGGGTCGCCTTGCCGATCCTCCGCGGGATGGACGAGGCGGATGCCGCCGACGGCGACGTCATGTACGAGACGGCGCACCGACTGCTGCAGCACTGCGATGCCGTGCTGCGCCTGCCCGGCGACTCCGCGGGCGCGGACAAGGACGTCGAGATCGCGCTCGATCGAGGGCTGCCCGTGTATCGATCGATCGATGAGATCCCGGCAGCCTGAGGGACGCGGTGCCGGCGTTCAGCCGCCGACCCTCACCAACGTGCCGGTCGGTCCATCCGCCGGCCCGTGGAGACCGAGGGGGGAGTCCACGGCCATCGCGCCGTCTGACAGCGCGAGCCATGCGTCGAAGCCCTCCAGGCACCCCTTCACGGATGTCGGC
>NZ_DALZXX010000184.1:0-4543 GCF_031988965.1 Microbacterium sp. | reverse complement strand
GAGCTCGTGCTGCTGCGAGGAGAGGCCGGCGAGCACGAAGGAATCCTGCGTGATCGCCAGTGAGAGGCCGATCTGCGCGGCGCCGATCGCCATCGCTCCCGCCACCGCGACGAGCGCGTAGGCGAGCTTCGGCTTGCGGCGCACCGGCGTGCCGGTGACGGGCTGGAGCCGACGGCTCGGAGTACGGTCGCTCGAGCGGTCCGGCGATGCGGGCAGCGCACGCGGCGGACGGCGGCGTTGAGGCTCATGCGCTCTCCCTGACCTTCTCGGCTGCGCGCAGACGTACGGGGATGGCGCGCGGGTTGCGCGCCCGCTCCTCGTCATCGGCGAGTTCGGCGCCGCGCGTGATGATCTTGAAGCGCGGCGCGTGCTCGGGGAGCTCGACCGGGAGCCCCTTCGGAGCAGTCGACGCGGCGCCTGCGGCGAAGGCCTGCTTGACGAGGCGGTCCTCCAGCGACTGGTACGACATCACGACGATGCGTCCGCCGACGGCGAGCGCATCCATCGCGGAGGGAATCGCGTCGGCCAGGACGTTGAGCTCGGCGTTCACCTCGATGCGCAGCGCCTGGAACACGCGCTTGGCCGGGTGGCCGGCGCGCTGCGCCGCGGCCGGCGTGGCTGCGATGAGGATCTCGACGAGTTCACCGGAGCGCGTGATCGGCTGCTTCTCGCGAGCGGCGATGATGAATCGCGCGTAGCGACCCGCGAGCTTCTCCTCGCCGTAGCGCTCGAAGATGCGTCGCAGGTTGCCCTCGCTGTAGGTGGCGATGACCTCGGCCGCGGTGACGCCCTTCGTCTGGTCCATGCGCATGTCGAGCGGGGCATCCTTCGAGTACGCGAACCCGCGCTCGGCCTCGTCGAGCTGCAGCGACGACACCCCGAGGTCGAAGAGGATGCCGGATGCCCCCTGCGCGTGCAGACCGATCTCGTCGTACACCGTGTGCACGAGCGTGATCCGATCGGCGAAGCGCGAGAGCCGCTCCCCCGCGATCCGCAGGGCGTCGGTGTCACGGTCGAGTCCCACGAGACGGATGTTCGGGAAACGCTCGAGCAGCGCCTCGGAATGCCCGCCCATGCCGAGCGTGGCATCGACCAGCACCGCTCCGTCGTGCTGGAGCGCGGGAGCGAGCAGCTCGACGCAGCGCTCGAGCAGTACGGGGGTGTGGATGTCGCGGAGGCTCATGATCTCTCTCGGGTGATCTCTGTATCTCGGTGACCAGGGCCCTGATCCCCCTCCGCTTCTCGACCCGGCACCGGGGAAGTGTGTCGGGGCGGGAGCGGCGGGGCATCACAGCCGTGGTCAGAACAGTCCCGGGATCACCTCCTGCTCGAGTTCGGAGTACGACTCCTCGCCGGCCGCGAGGTAGGTGTTCCAGCTCTCGGCATCCCAGATCTCGGCGTGCGCGCCGACTCCGGTGACGATGAGCTCCTTCTGCAGACCCGCGTACTGACGCAGGTGCGCGGGGATGGTGATGCGGTTCTGGCTGTCGGGCATCTCCGCACTCGCTCCGGAGAGGAACAGGCGCATGAAGTCACGCGCCTGCTTGTTCGCGAGCGGCGCCTGACGGATCCGCTCGTGCATCGCCTCGAACTCGGCCGTGCTGAACACGTAGAGGCAGCGTTCCTGTCCACGGGTGACGACGATGCCGCCACCGAGGTCCTCGCGGAACTTCGCGGGGAGGATGACCCTGCCCTTGTCGTCCAGCTTCGGAGAATGCGTTCCCAGCAACATCAGCCATCACCCCCTCTCCGTCCGGCCAACTCGAGGTGCGCCCCACTTTACTCCACTTTCCTCCACAAACCTACGGTCAATTGGCAGAAACACTCCCCCGGCTGTCGAGCGCGCGCACGTGAACCGCGTAATCACGCGGTGGAGGCAGGTGGAGGCCCAGTGGAGGGCTGGTGGAGGGCTGGTGGAGGGCCAGTGGAGGACGTTCACGTTGACGGAGAGCGCGAAGGCGCAGACGATCGCATCCGGGAACGACGAAGGCCCGGATGCTCAGAGCATCCGGGCCTTCGGAAGAAGATGTGGAGGAGGGTCAGTGACCGTCCTGCCGCCGATCCCATCGATCGTTCATGCGGTCCATGAAGGACGCGGAACTGTGCTGCTTCGGCGCCCGCTCGCGCGGCGCCGCCGAGAGCGGCTTGCGCACGGGAGTCACTGCGAGCATCACGCCGCCCAGCATCGCGGCGAAGCCGATGACGCCGACCACGACACCCCAGACGTCGCCGAGCACCACGCCGACGATCAGACCGCCGACGCCGGCGAGGAGCAGAAGAGCCCCGTAGACCAGATTTCGGTAGCTGAGAGCTCGGTCGCCTGACGGCGCGCTCACGACATCGGCGTCGTTGTGGAGGAGATGGCGCTCCATCTCGTCGAGCAGACGCTGCTCCTGTTCGGAGAGTGGCATTTCGTCCCCCTCGGGTATCGTCCGTCCATTCTACGCGCGGTATGTCGCCCGAGGCTAGCTGTCGGACCCCGGATTGGCTTTACGTATGCTGGGAGTCGTGCCGTCCCCCACACTCGTCTCCGACGCCGTCGCCGAACGCCTGAGCTCTTTCCTCGAGAGGATGCGCGTCGAATCCGCCGAGTACGGCCCCGACGCATCCGCGCTGATCGATTCCGCGGCCGACACCCTCGTGGGCGGCAAGCGTCTGCGCGCCCGCTTCTGCCACGCCGGGTGGCGGGGCGTGTCTCGATTCGCCGACCGCTCGGCCGCCGAATCGATCGCTCTGTGGGATGTCTGCGCCTCCCTGGAGATCTTCCAGTCGGCGGCCCTCGTGCACGACGATCTCATCGACAACTCCGACACGCGACGAGGCCGCCCTGCCGCGCATCGCGCTCTCGAGCGCTCCCATCGCGACGCCGGGTGGTGGGGCGACGCCGCCGCGTTCGGCCGTTCCTCGGCGATCCTGCTCGGAGATCTTCTCGTCGCCTGGAGCGATGACCTGTTCGAGGATGCCGTCGCAGCGCTCCCCCACGCGGCGTCCGTGCGCCGCGAGTACGCGCGCATGCGACGCGATGTCACCGTCGGGCAGTTCCTCGACATCGCCGAGGAATCGGCGTGGAGCGTGAACGCGACGGACTCGCACGTCGAACGCGCACTCCGGGTCGTCTCGCTCAAGTCGGCGCGCTACAGCATCGAGCAGCCGCTCGTGCTCGGCGCGGCGATAGCCGGCGCTGCGGACGACCAGGTCCTATCGCTGCGGCGCTTCGGCCACCCGGTCGGCATGGCCTTCCAACTGCGCGACGACGTGCTCGGAGTCTTCGGCGATGCGTCCGTCACGGGCAAGCCCGCGGGCGACGACCTTCGCGAGGGCAAGCGCACCGTACTGGTGGCCCTCACCCGTCAGACTCTCGAGACGTCCACGCGCACCCTCTTCGACGAGATGCTCGGTGACCCGGACCTCACCGCCGAACAGATCGCGTTCCTGCAGGCGACGATCTCGGCGTCGGGTGCCCTCGAGAAGGTGGAGTCGATGATCTCCGACTATGCGATCGAGGCGGATCGGGCTCTCTCCGGAGCACGCCTCGACAACGCCGCCGTGGGCGACCTGCGCGATCTCGCCCGCGCCGCGACGGTGCGAGCCGCCTGAGTCACGATCGCGGGCGAACAGGCCGGAGACGGGATAGCGCGGCTGTGGCCCGAGACTCCGTGACGGCGAGGGTCAGGCGAGCGTGCGGGCGAGGCGACGGACCTCGCTCTTGTGACCGGCGAGCAGTGCGGCGATCGGCGACCGGCCGAGCGTCTCCTCGTCGGTCAGCAGCCAGTCGACGACCTCATCGTCGGAGAAGCCCGCGTCCTGGAGCACGATGATGGTGCCTCGCAGAGAGGGCAGCGGGTGGCCGTCGACGATGAACACGGACGGGACCGCGAACACGCCGGAGCGACGCGAGCCCACCAGGTAGTGCTCGTCGATGAGTCTGCGGACGCGACCGAGGGGCTCGTCGAGGACCTCGACGAGATCGGGCATCGTGAGCCAGTCGGTGGGGGTCACTGCCGCGTCGCCGATCTGCTCGGCGGACGACAGGCTCTCGGCGGGGTGGTTCTCAGACTGCGCAGACACACAGCAACTATCTCACCTCAGGGCGCGCGCCGCACATTCTTCACTCCTGTCACGCTGTCACCATGAGTCACTTCTGTTGACTTCCGTATACAGACGTGACAGCGTGGGCGGACGTCGACCAAGGGAGACACCTTGACAACGCACACCGCCGCGCGTCGAACGCGCTATCTGAGACTCGGAGTGCCCGCTGCCGTCCTGGGAACACTCTCGGGGGCCCTCGCCGCAGCGCCGAGCCCCGCCGCCGCAGACAGCGCCCCGACGGTGCAATCGCTCGGTCCGCTTCCGATGCGCGCGGTGGCCACCGAAGCCGCTCCCGCCTCGTACACCGTGCAGCCCGGTGACACCGTCTTCACGATCGCCACCCGGTTCTCTCTCCGCACCGCTGACGTGCTCGCGTGGAACGGACTCTCCTGGAGGTCGGTGATCCACCCGGGGCAGACGCTGGCACTGACCGGCGGCTCATCCGCCGCGCCGG
>NZ_DALZXX010000183.1:3553-4554 GCF_031988965.1 Microbacterium sp. | reverse complement strand
AGCCCTGATCGGTGACCAGGATCTCGTCGCCGCGCTCGAGCTGCAGCGCGTTGTAGACGACGGTCGCGGCGGCGGAGGCGTTGGGAACGAAGGCGCTGTCTTCGGCGCGGGCGCCGACGAACGGGGCGGTGCGCTCGCGGGCCGCCTGCACGCGCTCGGCGATGCGGGGGAACCACTCGACGGGGCTGAGGTCGGCGCGCCGCCGCAGTGCATCCTGCTGCTCGACGACCGCCGTGGGCACGGCGCCGAACGAGCCGTGGTTGAGGTGGATCACGTCGGGATCGAGGGGCCACGCGTCACGGGCTCGCATGCCGGAGTTCAGCGTGAGCGGGGCGGGGAAGAGTGGTGCGGGCATCGGTCCTCGTCGGTGCGTCGGGGGGAGTTGTTGCACAACTTTGCCACAGCGCTTGGGAAATGGCTACGAAAAGGTGAGTATGAAACATAGTTGTCATACGAATTTGATGCGGTGGCTATGTCCGACAGACTCACAGAGGGATCAGGCGGTGGCGGGAGGATGACCATGAGCGCTTTGGACACGGCCCTGCACGGGTTGCGCACGCTGATCGCCGACGGCGCCCTGCGCCCGGGCGACCGCCTGCCCAGCGAGGGTGAGCTGTGCGAGACGCTCGGCGTCTCACGCGGATCGCTGCGCGAAGCCATCCGGATGCTGGCCGCACTCGGCGTGCTCGAGACCCGGCACGGCTCCGGGAGCTACGTCGGTGAGCTGCGCGCCGCCGACCTGATCGGCAGCCTGTCGCTGACCGTCGGGCTGCTGCCCATGGCCGGCGTGCTCGAACTCACCGAGCTGCGCCGTGTGCTCGAACCGCACGCGGCCGCGCTCGCCGCAGCCCGCATCGACGCGACGACCATCGACTCGCTCGGCCGGATCCTCGACGAGATCGAGGGCAGCGATGACTTCGAGGCCCACTCGCGGCTCGACCACGCCTTTCACATGACGATCTCGCAGGTCGCGGGCAACGACGCGCTCACGAGTCTGATCG
>NZ_DALZXX010000183.1:0-3543 GCF_031988965.1 Microbacterium sp. | reverse complement strand
TGCTGCGCTCACGGTCGCGCGCGTATCGCATTCCGGATGCCGACGATGCGGCCGAGCTCAAGCTGCACTCGGACGCCGGACACCGCGCGATCCTGCGGGGCCTCGCCGCGGCCGATCCGGTCGCCGCGTCGGCTGCGGCATCCGCCCATGTCGCCCAGACCGAGTACTGGGTGCGGCGGTACTCGGGTGCCGAGTCGCCCGCGGCGGAACCGGTGCCCGGGCTGGACTGAGGTGGCTGCGGGGCGTCCCGATGCGGGGGTCGTCCCGATCTGCGGGCGCTGTCCCGATCTGCGGGCGCTGTCCCGATCTACGTGCCATTCCCGCCGATCCGTCCGCTGATCGGGACCAGGTCCGCGGATCGGGACAGGGTGCGCTGACCGCGGCCGGGACCGATTCGGTGCGTCGGATGCCGACGCGTCAGGCGACGGTGATGTCGACCTGCACTTCGGTCGCGATGCGTTCGAGGTCACGGCGCAGGGCGTCGAGGTCGACCGAGGACGGGACGCGAGCGATCACGGATGCCTCGAACAGGCGGCCGCCGGCCATCGCCGCGTCGCGGGTCTCGGTCGCGAGCTCCTCGATGCTGAGGTCATGGGCGCTGAGCACGCCGGACACCTCTCGGACGATGCCGGGGCGGTCGTTGCCGAGCACTTGGATCTCGAGCATCCTGTCGTCGGCATCCGGTTCGGCCGATGCCCCGGTGAGGACGGCGAGGGTCAGCAGGCCCTGGCCCTGCAGTTCGCGGAGTGCGGCCTGAAGCCCCTCCGAGTGCTCGGGGGTGACCGACACCTCGATGACTCCGGCAAAGGTTCCGGCGAGCTCGGCAAGCGAGCTGTTCTCCCAGTTGCCGCCATGGGCATCGACGACATCGGCGACGGCTGCGACGAGTCCGGGGCGATCAGCACCCGCGACAGTGAGGATGAGAGTAGTCATGCGGCCAGCGTAGCCGTTCACGATTCAGCACCATCGGTCGCATCCCGACCGAAATGGTCGGCCATGTGGCTGATCGACGGAGTCCGTGCTGAATCGCGCACCGGCGACCCGAGTCGACCCGGGTGCCCGACTCGAAGAAGCGGTCGAGGCGGGCACGAAGGTGATAGCTAGTGTGGACGGATGAATCCGCTGGACGCAGCTCCCCACGCGAGCGAACACTTCGTACACGCGTTGACCCTTCTGATGTCCGGGCCACTGATTCCCTCGTGTCGAGCCCAGGTCGCCCTCCGGCAGGGAGCCGACGCGCCAGTCGAACACTTCCTTCTCGACGCTTCGCCGAGGGATCTCGTCTACAAGCTCCACCGGACAGATGGAGAGCTGGTCGACGACTACGACGGCTATACACACACCCGCAGGAGTGAGACACCGGTGCAGGACGTTCCTCGCAATTCCTTCTCCGTCGAACACCCGGCTGCCCGTCTTGCGTTCCCACTCTCGCTGCTCGTCTGGGGCCGAAGCTTCGACGACTACCGATTCACTGGACAGGCAGTCAGAAGAGACGAACACATCGAGCTCGCGCTCGTACACACGAAAGACGACGGGGTGAAGGGGTCGCTCACGGTGAGCGACCCCTTCCGCATGGCGGTCAAGCTAGACACTCCGACACTGCTGATCGAATACACGGAGATCGCCGCCGCCCGCCGCGCACAGACTGTCGGGCTCGTCGTGGACGCACCAGCGTAGCCGTTCACGATTCAGCACCATCGGTCGCTCCCCTGGCGAAACGGGCGGCCAGGTGGCTGATCGACGGAGTCCGTGCTGAGTTGTGAACGAGCAGGCCAAGCGAACCGGCCGTCACTCGACCCAGTCGCCGGTCTCCAGGAAGTGGTCGAGCCGAGCGCGGTGCGGGGCGAGATCCCAGCCCTGCTCGGCGACCCAGTCGTCGTTGAAGTACGTGCCGGCGTAGCGGATGCCGCTGTCGCAGATGAGGGTGACGATGCTGCCGGTCTCGCCGGCGGCGCGCATGCGTGCGATCAGCTGGAACACGCCGTAGAGGTTGGTGCCGGTCGATCCTCCGGCCCAGTGCAGCGTGCGCTCGCGCAGCATCCGGATCGCGGCGATCGACCCGGCGTCGGGCACGCGGATCATCTCGTCGATCACGGTCGGCACGAACGATGCCTCGACACGAGGTCGGCCGATGCCCTCGATGCGGCTGGGGCGGCCGGCTGGCGGATCGACGGTTCCGGCCCATCCGTCGAAGAACGCCGAGCCCTCGGGGTCGACGACGGCGATCTGCGTCTCATGGCGGCGGTACTTCACGTAGCGGCCGAAGGTCGCGCTGGTGCCGCCGGTGCCTGCGCCCACGACGATCCACCGGGGGATCGGATGCCGCTCCTGTGACAGCTGGCTGAACACGCTCTCGGCGATGTTGTTGTTGCCGCGCCAGTCGGTCGCTCGCTCGGCGAACGTGAACTGGTCGAGATAGTGCCCGTGGCACTCCGACGCCAGGCGCTGCGCCTCGGGAGACATGTCCTCGGCACGGTCGACGAAGTGGCATCGGCCGCCGTAGAACTCGATGAGGTCGATCTTCTCCTGGCTCGTCGACCGCGGCACGACCGTGACGAACGGCAGTCCCAGCATCCGGGCGAAGTACGCCTCGGAGACGGCGGTCGACCCGCTCGACGACTCGACGAGCGTGGAGTGCTCGGTGATGCGACCGTTCACGAGCCCGTAGAGGATCAGCGAGCGCGCGAGGCGATGCTTGAGCGAGCCCGTGGGGTGCACGGACTCGTCTTTGAGGTACAGGTCGATGCCCCACTCGGGCGGCAGCGGGAAGAGGTGCAGGTGCGTGTCTGCGCTGCGGTTCGCGTCGGCTTCCAGCAGGGCGATCGCGGTGCTGGTCCAGTCGCTCATGCTTCGAGCGTAACGCTCCGCTACTTGGCGGTGTATCCGCCCTCGCCCGTCTCGCCGTCGTAGGTGAAGACCCTGTCTTCGAGGGTGATCTCGATGTCGTCGCCGAGCGGCTGCTGCGCGAGCAGCCGCTCTTCGAGCATGGTCATGCGCTGCTCGTACTCGTCGGCGGTCGCGGCGTCCACGCCCCAGATCGTCGCGACCTTCATATCCGTGAGGAAGTAGAGGAACGCGCTGACGGCGGTGCGATTGAACTCGGTGTCGGGGATGCTCTGCCACAGCTCGCCGGAATCGCGGAGCCGCTTGTACTCGTCGATCTTCTGCTCGAGCCGGTCGGCGATGGCCGCGCCGGCCTCGGGATCGGCCGGTGCGTCGGATGAGCCGTCGTCGGGCATGGCGCTCGGCTCGGACGGTTGCCCGCCCTCGGGGGCGACGGACGTCGGACTCGGCACCGCGATCGGCGTCGCCGGGGATGACCCCAGAATCAGGCTGACCGCCACGGCGACGCCGATCACCAGCAGCACGGCCATCGCGCCGACGATGCCGAGCACCACGGCCAGATTGCGGCCGCCGGATCGCGGGGGAGGGGGTGCGGAGGACGAGAGCGGATAGGAACCAGCGGCAGAGGGGGCGGGCTGAGCGTATCCGGGCTGCGAATATCCGGGCTGGGGGTATCCGGGCGGCGGATACGCGGGCTGG
>NZ_DALZXX010000182.1:0-4620 GCF_031988965.1 Microbacterium sp. | reverse complement strand
ACCTCGACCTCGCCTGCATCGTTCGCAGCGGAGTACTCGAGACGCTGCTCGGCGCCGCCGTCGGACAGCCCCTTCGCCTCGACCTCGGCGGTTTGCGAATCAGCGGCTCGACGCACCTCGACCTCGAGGTTGTAGAGGTATCCGACCGATTCCTCCTTGATCTGCCCCATCATCGACTGGAACATCGCGTATCCCTCACGCTGATACTCGATGAGCGGATCGCGCTGTGCCATCGCACGCAGACCGATGCCGTCCTTGAGATAGTCCATCTCGTAGAGGTGGTCGCGCCAGCGGCGATCGAGCACCTGCAGGACGACGCGACGCTCCAGCTCTCGCGTCGCCGCCTCTCCGAGCGACTCCTCACGGGTCTCGTACGCGATCTTCGCGTCGGACAGAAGCTCTCGCGTCAGTCCGTCCGCCGAGATTCCGCCCTTGCGGTCCGCGGCCTCGGAGACGACCTCGTCGATCGTCACGCTCACGGGGTAGAGCGTCTTGAGCTCGGTCCAGAGAGCGTCGAAGTCCCAGCTCTCGTTGTGCCCTTCGCCTGTGTGGTCGCGAACGACCCCGCTGATCGCGTCCTCGATGAAGTGCTGGACGCGGTCCGCGATGTCATCGCCCTGAAGGATATGACGACGGTCGGCATAGATGGCCTCGCGCTGACGGTTGAGCACGTCGTCGTACTTGAGCACGTTCTTGCGCATCTCGGCGTTGCGCGACTCGACCTGGGACTGCGCACTGCGGATGGCCCGCGAGACCAGGCCCGACTCGATCGGCACGTCGTCCGGGAAGTTCGTGCGGGCCAGGATGGCCTCTGCCGCACCCGACTGGAACAGACGCATGAGGTCGTCTGTGAGGCTCAGGTAGAACCGGCTCTCGCCGGGGTCGCCCTGACGGCCCGAACGACCTCGCAGCTGGTTGTCGATGCGCCGCGACTCGTGGCGCTCGGTGCCGAGCACGTAGAGGCCTCCTGCCTCCTGGACCTTCGACGCCTCCTCCGCGACCACGGCCTTCATGGACTCGTAGGTCTCATCCCACGCGACCTCGTACTCTTCGGGGGTCTCGACCGGGTCGAGGCCCTTGCCCTTGAGCTCCTGGACTGCGAGGAACTCGGCGTTGCCGCCGAGCATGATGTCGGTTCCACGACCGGCCATGTTGGTCGCGACGGTGACCGCTCCGAGACGGCCGGCGCGCGCGACGATCTCAGCTTCGCGAGCGTGGTTCTTCGCGTTGAGAACCTCGTGCTTGACGCCCTTCTTGGCGAGCAGGCGTGACAGGTACTCGCTCTTCTCGACGCTGACTGTGCCGACGAGCACCGGTTGCCCCGCCGCGTGGCGCTCGGCGATGTCTTCGACGACCTGTGCGAACTTGGCCGTCTCGTTCTTGTAGACGAGATCCGACTGATCCTTGCGGACCATCGGCCGGTTCGTCGGGATCGGGATGACTCCGAGCTTGTAGGTCGACATGAACTCGGCGGCCTCGGTCTCGGCCGTACCCGTCATGCCCGCGAGCTTGTCATAGAGGCGGAAGTAGTTCTGCAGCGTGACTGTGGCGAGCGTCTGGTTCTCGGCCTTGACCGGCACGGCCTCTTTGGCCTCGATCGCCTGGTGGATGCCCTCGTTGTACCGACGTCCGACCAGGATGCGTCCGGTGTGCTCATCGACGATCATGACCTCGTCGTTCATCACGACGTAGTCGGTGTCCTTCTTGAACAGCGCGAGCGCCTTGATCGAGTTGTTGAGGAAGGAGATCAACGGGGTGTTCGCCGACTCGTAGAGGTTCTCGATGCCGAGGTAGTCCTCGACCTTCTCGATACCCGGCTCGAGCACACCGACGGTGCGCTTCTTCTCGTCGACCTCGTAGTCCACCCCGGCTTCGAGGGTGCGAGCGATCTTCGCGAACTCGGCGAACCAGCGGTTCGCCTCGCCCGACGACGGACCGGAGATGATGAGCGGCGTGCGAGCCTCGTCGATGAGGATGGAGTCGACCTCGTCGACGATCGCGAAGTAGTGCTCGCGCTGGACGAGATCCTCCTTGCGCCAGGCCATGTTGTCGCGGAGGTAGTCGAAGCCGAACTCGTTGTTCGTGCCGTAGGTGATGTCGGCGGCGTACTGCTCACGACGCACGGCGGGGGTCTGACCCGAGACGATGATGCCGGTGGTCATCCCGAGCGCGCGATAGACGCGCCCCATCAGCTCGGCCTGGTAGCTCGCGAGGAAGTCGTTCACCGTGATGACGTGCACGCCTTCTCCGGCGATGGCGTTGAGGTAGGCCGGGAACGTCGCGACGAGCGTCTTTCCCTCACCGGTCTTCATCTCCGCGATGTTGCCGAGGTGGAGCGCCGCTCCACCCATGATCTGCACGTCGTACGCGCGCATGCCGAGCGTGCGCTTGGCCGCCTCGCGCACGGCGGCGAAGGCCTCGGGCATGAGCTGGTCGAGCGACTCGCCCTTGGCGAAGCGCTCTCGCAGCTCGACGGTCTCGTTGCGAAGCTCGTCGTCCGTGAGCTTGGAGATGTCCTCTTCCAGCGCGTTGACGGCCTTCACCACCTGGTTCAGGCGACGGATGACTCGCCCTTCTCCGGCGCGCAGCAGCTTCTCAAGAGGATTGGCCACAGATGTCATCTCCCTGTCGATGGTTCCGGCGCCGCCAGTCGGGCGCGCACCAGGCATACCTTGTCATGTTACCGGGCTGTGACCTGCACGTCGCCTGCATGGCGCTCACGGCGAAGGTTTCCCGGTATGCATATAGTGATCGACACAGGAGGTCGACATGTCGGTGCGCCAGAGTCTGCTCTCGATCCTCGCGCAGGGTCCGTGCTACGGGTATCAGCTGCGCCATGAGTTCGACCGCCGTACGGGATCGGTCTGGCCGCTGAACGTCGGGCAGATCTACAACACGCTCGAGCGGCTCGAACGCGACGCGCTCGTGGCGCGTGGCACCGCGGATGCACAGGGTCACGTGTACTGGGAGATCACCGACGCCGGTCGGACCGAGTCCGAGCGATGGATGGCCTCGCCTGTGGAGCGAGGGCAGGCCACGCGGGATGAGCTCGCGATCAAGGTGACGATCGCGGCCACGCTTCCCGGCTCCGATGCCACCGCCGTGATCGCCGCACAGCGTCGCGCATCGCGCGAACACCTGGAGTCCCTGCGCCACCTGCGCTCCTCGCGCGACGACAGCACCCCGGAGGGCCTCGCCTGGTCGCTCGTCGTGGATTCGATGCTTCTCAGCGCGGATGCGGAACTTCGCTGGCTCGACCACGTGGAGGCCCGCCTCGCCGAGCATCCACAGCACGCGCTCGCGTTGGGGCTCACCCCGGACCGTCCCAAGCGCGGACGACCCGCGAGGGAGCCGGGCGCGGCGCTCGTCTGAACCGTTCGCCTGGAGCGGATGCACAGCCAGAGTCCGCCGCCTGGAAACTAGGATCAGTCCTATGGCAGGTATATGGGGCAGGCGCAAGCGTGAACAGGAAGCACTGGCGGCACAGGACGCCGATCTGGCACGACGAGCGGAGCAGTCCCTGGTGGCCGCCGACGAACGCATCCGATCGACGTCCGATGAGCTCGTGTTCGCCGAGGCCGAGTTGGGCGAGTCGCTCACCGGCGACCTGAAGAAGGCACTCAGCGCCGTGCGCACGCACCTGCGCGAGGCCTTCCAGATGCACCAGCTCAACCACGACGAGATCCCGGACACCCCAGAGGAGCTCCGCACGCGCAACGCGCGCATCATCCAGCTCTGCGACTGGGCGCAGGACCTGCTCGACGAGAAGACATCCGACCTCGCCGCGTCGATCTCGAAGGTGCGCCGCGCTCCCGAGATCATCGCGCAGGTCAGGGCAGAGGCATCCGCGCTGAGCGAGCGCATCCCGCACACGAACGAGACTGTCGCGCGCCTGTCCGACAGATACTCGGACTCGGCGATGCACCAGATCACGGCGAGCGCCGCCGAGGCCGAACAGCTCATCGCCTTCGCCACCCACGGCGCCGACGTGTCGGAACGACGCCGCGCGGCCAAGCAGAACGAGGAGGCGAACCTCGCTCTCGAGACGGCGACGGAAGCGACCCGTCGCGCATCGGCCCTGCTCGATGCCGTCGAGGACTTCGAGATCGAGGCGCTCCGGGCCGAATCGACACTGGCCGAGGTCGTCGCCGACTCCCGCGGCGACCTGATCGCGGCCCGGACGGCGCCGCAGGTGCCGGCCGTCACATCGGCCGTCGCCGCACTGCAGGAGGCGCTCAGCGCGCTGACCCCTGCAGGAACCCCCGGGGATCCTTTCGCCGAGCTCTCTCAGCTGCGGACAGCGAACACCGCACTCGACGACGCCATCGCGAAGGCTCGGCACCGTGCGGAGAACCCGCTGCCGAGCATCCAGCAGGTGCAACACGCCATCGACGACGCCGATCGTCAGCTGGGGGTCGCCCGCGGACTCATCGCCGGCCATCGCGGCTGGATCGGCGCCGACGCCAGGACACGCCTCGCTGAGGCGGAACGCCTGCGTGTCGATCTGTCCGATCTGCTCCCCGCGGAGGACACCCGCGAGCAGGCGCTCTCCAGCGCGCGCAGAGTGGCGCACCTGGCGTCGGAGGCCCTGCAGCTCGCGCAGCGCGACATCGACTCGTC
>NZ_DALZXX010000181.1:0-4623 GCF_031988965.1 Microbacterium sp. | reverse complement strand
ACCGCGGACACGACCTCCACGGCGCGCACCGGGCCGCTCGCGTGGCGCAGCACGCCTACGAGCGCGGCTTCGACGCCGGCTTCAGCCGCGGTCGCGACGCCTGACGGCCTCCGCATCCGCATCCGCTGCTCACGGCACCCCTTCGATTCCGATCGGAGGGGTGCCGTTTCCGTCGGTGCGGGGCCGAAAGCGCACCCGAATCGGCCGCAGCGGGTGCTCTTCTGTCCCCGCCAGGAGCTGCCCGGGACTCAGGCCCGCTCGCTGTCCGCCTACGCCGCGTCGACCTCGGGGTCGTACCTCACATCACCCATGCCACCCGCGCCACTCAGCCGCGGCCGACGTGACGGAGTCGGAGACCTCTCCGAGGGCGAAGGTGACGGAGCCGAGGTAGAACGCCGCCGCGATCGCGGCGAGGAGAAGCACCAGCAGGAACCCGAAGATCACCGCCGACAGCACCCGGTACCCACCCGATGTCGGCACCTCCGGCGCCACCGAGGGCTGCGCCCAGTCCGCGGCGACCGGCGCCGGCTGCTCACCGGTGAGGATCGCGGGTTTCGGACGTGACCTGCGGGTCGTCGGCAGCATGGCCTCGGGCGGAGGAGGCGGGATCACCACGTCGGCCGGCGGGATGACGGCATCCGGAATCGACGCCTCCGTGGAAGGCGGTGAGAGCAGTCCGTCCGGGATGGGCACCTCGCGCGGAGGCGGCGGGATGACAGCATCCTCCGACGGGATGTTCGGGTCTCTGCTGTCACCGCTCATGTCAGCCCCCTACGGCTCCGACGTCGGTCGTGCCGACGTCCGTCTTGTGGAAGTTCTGGAACGACCGGGATGCCGTCGGCCCGCGCTGCCCCTGGTACCGGTTGCCGTACGGGCCTGAGCCGTACGGGTTCTCGGCCGGCGAGGTCAAGCGGAAGAAGCACAGCTGGCCGATCTTCATGCCCGGCCACAGCTTGATCGGCAGCGTCGCGACGTTCGCGAGCTCGAGCGTCACGTGCCCCGTGAATCCGGGGTCGATGAAGCCGGCGGTCGAGTGCGTGATGAGTCCGAGGCGACCGAGCGACGACTTACCCTCGAGACGGGCAGCGATGTCGTCTGCGAGGGAGACCTGCTCGAACGTCGCGCCGAGCGCGAACTCCCCCGGGTGCAGGATGAACGGCTCATCGGGGTTGACCTCGATCAGCCTCGTCAGCTCGGGCTGGTCGACCGACGGATCGATGAACGGATACTTGTGGTTGTCGAAGAGGCGGAAGTAGCGGTCCAGACGCACGTCGATGCTCGACGGCTGGATCATCTCCGGCTCATGCGGATCCAGGCCGATACGGCCGGATGCGAGTTCTGCTCTGATGTCGCGGTCGCTGAGAAGCACGGCACCAGCCTAGTCACCACACGCCGCCGACACTTTGGCCATGACGGATCGTGGAGGTAGGCTGGCGTCACCCGCTCCTCGGATGCAGGTACGGGGCTGTAGTTCAATGGCAGAACTTCTGCTTCCCAAGCAGATAGCGCGGGTTCGATTCCCGTCAGCCCCTCCACACGTGGGTTCCACAGCTATTCGGGACATTCCTGAGCTACTTCAGACTGAGGTTGTGGCGCGTCGCGAGCATCGCTCGCCCTCCCCATGTTCTCCGCGGGCCGGCCCAGATGAGGCGCCGGACCGCCCGAGCATGCCGCGGCTAGTCGGGAGGAACACGCGCCTGTCCGCGCGAGAGGTAACAGCGCGGCGCGTGACGCGCGGCGCTCCCTCACGTCGAGTCGCGCCAGCTCGAGCATCGCGACAATTCGCTCCCCCGTTATCCCTCCTGAACGATGACGTCCATCTCAGCGAAGAACTGCTCCACGGCTTCGTCGACGGTTATCGTGCCGAAGTTGAGCTCTTGCCCGAGGGCGCGGAACTTCTCGAAGAGCGACCCGTAGCCGATGATCGGCACGGGTGGTGCCGCTCCGATGCGGTCTTCGAGCGATGCCTGGTGTTCGATGATCTGCGCTTCGATGCCTTCGAAGTCGGCGCCGGCGAGAGCGGTCTCCGATGCGGGAACTCCGCGGTTCAGCCCGAAGACCTCTCCAGTGATCTCGTCGTTGACGAGGAAGTCGATCAGCGCGGCTGCGGCGGCAGGATGTTCTGTCTTGGAGGAAGCGGCGAACATCATGCCAGCCGGCGCATACAGGTCCTTCGCGCCCTCCACCGTGACCGGCGGCTCATGCAATCCGAGTTCAGCGTAGGCGGAGCCAAGGTTGCTGAGATATCCCGGGCCCAGGTTGTCCCAGGCCAGCTCGGCTGTTTGCAACGCCGCGTCGAAGCCGCCCATCGGCGCCACCTCCTCCAGCTTCTGCTGCGGGATCAATACCGTGCCGCGGAGATCCTCAACGCTCGACCAGAATTCTCGGAGGTCGTCCTTCGTGAAGTTCGGCTCACCACCCTCGGTGAACAGGTCCTCGCCTTTCGCCCGCTGCTGAATCTCGAAGTTCTGCATCCACGCGGTGTAGTCATTCGCCCCCCACAACTGCTGCCCCGCCTTCTGCGAAGCCTCGCTGACATCGACGAGCCAGTCTTGGTAGTCGCCCCAGTCGCCGCCTTCGAAGTCGTCGACGCCGATCCCGCCGAGGAGTTGCGGGTTGGTCCACAGCGACCAATTGTTCGTGCTGACCGGAATCGCGAGCGTTCGGCCGTCGAGTTCACCAGCTCCCAAGAGCGTGTCGGGGAGCGCATCTACCCGAATCGTGTCACCGAGGTACGGCGAGAGATCTGAGAGGAGACCGTTCTCTGCATACTGACGCAGATATCTGTCCGAGAACTGCATGACATCGGGAAGCCCCCCGCCAGCCGCCTCCGTCTGTCGCTTCTCCCAATATTCGGCGAAGGTCATGAACGACGTGTTCACCGTGATGTTGGGGTACTGCTCGGCGAAGGCGGCGAGCACCTCGTCGTACATCTCGGCACGCACGTCATTGCCCCAATAGGTGAAGTTCAACGTCACCTTTTCGTCAGGGTCGAGAGTCTCTCCGACCGCCTCGGGATCGCCACTCGAACCGGAACATCCGGCTACGACGAGCGTCGCGCCGATCAGCAGGGCGACCGAAGCCGCAACTCTTCTTCGTGAACTGAACACCATCGTTCCTTTCTCGCGCAGCGCTGCATGCGAGCGCTGGAAAACGCTTGCTCGAACGATACTTTGTCAATCGGTTGACTGCAAGAGCGAGCGGCATCGGCGCGGCTCGTACCAGACTCGGACTCAGCTCGTACCGCGGACGATGAGCACTGTCTGGAGAGCCGCCCTCGACGAGACGTGCCCAACGAGACTCTCGACTGCACGAGCTGCGACTTCCTCGAGCGGGGACGCAACGGTCGTGAGCGGTGGGGAGGTGAAGGTTGACCCGAAGATGTCGTCGAATCCCGTGATCGCCAGCTCTCTCGGGACCTCAACCCCTGCATCCTGTGCCGCCTGGAGCAGCCCGATGGCCATGAGGTCGTTGTAGGCGATGACCGCACGGGCGGGCGAAGCCATGACCCTGTCGAACGAGCCCCTCCCCGCCTCGACGGTCGGCTCTCCTCCTGGGATCTCGAAGACCGCAAGACCGCGCGCCCGCGCTCCGGCAAAGATGGATTCCCACCGTCGCGCGTTCATCCAGGAGCGCTCCGGCCCTGAAAGATAGGTCACCATCTTGTGCCCGCGTCGGACGAGATGATCCAGCAGCTGGGTGATTCCCGGCTCCACGTCCGGATAGGCGCCATCGATTCCCGACACCTCGCGGTTGACGAGGACGAGCGGCTTCTCCGCGCCGAGCTCACGGATGTCATCATCGTCGAGCCAGGACATTGCGAGCACGAGGCCATCGACGCTTCGCAACAGACTCCGCGCGGTGTCGGCTTCCTTCGCACCCGATTGCTGCGACTCAGCGATGATGAGGGTGTAGCCCGCGGCGGACGCGGCGCGTTCCGCACCACGAATGACCCCGAAGACCACGGGGTTGGTGATGTCGGCGAGGACGAGGCCGATCGTTCCCGTCTTTCCGGTGAGCAGCGTCCTTGCAGCCGGGTTGAACCGGAATCCGAGTTCGTCAGACGCTGCCTTGATGCGAGCGGTCGTCTGTTCGGTGATCCGGCCCGGTTGATTCAGCGCTCGCGACACTGTCGACGGGCTGACCCCGGCAAGGGTCGCGACGTCGTAGATGGTGGGCGCCGGCCGCCCGGCGCCGGCACGCTTACTGCGATTCATGGATCACCCTCCCGGATCCGAGAAGACTATCCGTACAACCAGTATCCCGTCCCCATCCCTCGCCTCGCCTCGCCTCGCCTCGCCGATGCGATCTGTCAATCAATTGCCGGTGACATCAGCAGGGTAAGACGCTCATTCGCGCGCGGGGCGCGGTCCCGGATCTTTGAGCAGAGTGGACGATGCGGCGAACCGGTGCGCCCGCGCCGCTCTCGGGCTTGCTGTTCAGCGAGGCGAACGCACCCTCGGCAGACTCAGTGATCACGGCGACGTGTGTAGCGGGATGCCGAACTGCGACACGAGCGTTGTGTGAGATTGTCGGTTTCCGGTCAGCCCTTGAGTCCCTGCGTGGCCACGCCGTCGACGAGGAAGCGCTGGAAGACGACGAAGAACAGCAGCACGGGCAGCA
>NZ_DALZXX010000180.1:0-4626 GCF_031988965.1 Microbacterium sp. | reverse complement strand
CAGCCCTCACCCTCGCCGGCTGCTCGGCCCCCGCCGAGACCGCAGAGCCCGCCTCCGCCGCCACCGACGGCGTGGTCATCGAGCACGCCCACGGCGAGACCGTGATCCCCGAGAAGCCTCAGCGCATCGTGACCCTCGGGTGGATGACGTCGGACATCGTCGCCGCGCTCGGCACGAACCCGGTCGGGATGGAGGAGGTCTGGGGCGCAGACGAGAGCGGCTTCCAGCCCTGGTTCGAGGACTTCGTCACCGAGGAGTACGGCGAGACCCCCGAGATCATCCCCTTCACGGACGACGGCCCGAACTACGAGGCGATCAAGGCGCTCGAGCCCGACCTCATCCTGAGCCTCTACTCGGGCATCACCGACGTCGAGTACGAGCGTCTGACCGAGATCGCCCCGACGGTTCCCTACATCGAGCGCGCCTGGGACCCGAGCACGTGGGAGGACATGACCCGCACGATCGGCACCGCGATGTCGGAGGAGGAGAAGGCCGAGGAGCTGATCGCCGAGACCGAGGAGATGATCACCGAGCTCGCCGACGCGCACCCCGAGTTCGACGACAAGACGTTCGTCTGGGGCCTGACCCTGAACGAGGGCGGCACCGACCTCGGCGTCTACCTCGAGTACGACCCGCGCGTGCGCATCACCGAGGCGCTCGGATTCACCTCGACATCGGCGATGGACAGCTTCCTCGCGACCGCCGAGGGCGACAACTGGTACACCGGCGTCAGCCTCGAGAAGCTCTACGACGTGCAGGCCGACCTGTTCGCCGCCTGGGGCAGCAGCGTGGACGAGGGCACCTACACCGTCGAGAACAAGGTCGTCTCCCGCTGGGAGCCCATCGCCGCGGGGTCGTACGTGATCTATGCCGACGATGCCCAGGCCTCCGCGATCAGCGCGCCGACCGTGCTCTCGCTGAAGTACATCCTGCCGACCTACGTCGACGACCTCGCAGCCGCGCTGCAGGGCGAGCCGACGATCGCGGGCGAGTGATCCGAGAGATGTCCCTGGCGACGGAAGACGGCACGGACGTCTCGAACACGGGCGCGGGGAGTCGTGCAGACGACTCCCCGCGCCGCACCGGCGCGCTGACCGCGGGCCTGATCGTCGCGGTGATCGTGCTGATCGCCGCCGCCATCGCCTCGCTCGCGGTCGGCAACCGCGCGATCGACCCGGTGACGGTCGTCACCGCGCTGTTCGCCTACGACGACGACGATCCGCTGCACCTGATGGTGGCGGAGCTGCGCGTTCCCCGCACCCTGCTCGGCATCGTCGCGGGAGCGGCGCTGGCCGTGTGCGGCGGGCTCATCCAGGCGTTCACCCGCAATCCCCTCGCCGACCCCGGCATCCTGGGCGTGAACGCCGGAGCATCCTTCGCCGTCACGTTCGCCGTCGGCATCCTCGGGCTCACCACCCCGGGTGCCTACGTGCCCTTCGCGCTGCTCGGCGCCTTCGTGCTCACCGTGCTCGTCTCCGTGCTCGGCTCGTTCGGGCGGTCCGGCGCGACCCCGATGAAGCTGACCCTCGCGGGCGTCGCGCTCGGCGCCGCGTTCACCGGCTTCACCACCGCGATCGTGCTCCGCGACCTCGGCACCCTGCAGGTCATGCGCTTCTGGGGAGTCGGATCCATCGGGGGCCGCACGCTCGATCAGCTCGCCTGGGCGGCCCCGCTCATCGCGGTCGGGCTGATCATCGCGCTGCTGTGCGCGCGACCCCTCAACGCCCTCGCCCTCGGCGACGACCTGGCGCAGTCCCTCGGCGCCCGCGTGCGCGTGACGCGCGTGCTGGTCATCATCGCCGTCACGATCCTCGCCGGCACGAGCGTCGCCGCCGCCGGTCCGATCGCGTTCGTCGGACTCATGATCCCGCACGTCGTGCGCTGGTTCACCGGCCCCGATCAGCGGTGGGTGCTCACGTACTCGATGGTCATCGGCCCGGCCTTCCTACTGCTCGCCGACATCCTCGGCCGCATCGTGCTGCCCAGCGGCGAACTGCGCGTCGGCATCGTCACGGCCCTGCTCGGCGCGCCGATCCTCATCATGCTCGTGCGTCGCAAGCGGGTGAGCGGACTGTGAGCATCGATCAGCGCCAGCGGCCCGCTCACGACCGGCGCACCCCCGAGTTCACCCCGGTCGACCACGGGCGGCGCCTCGTGCGCATCGAGACGTCCCGCATCGCCGCCCTCATCCCGGTGCGCGCGATCGTCGTCAGCGCGGTGCTGGTCGTCGTGATCATCGCAGCCGGTCTCGCATCGATGACGATCGGCGCCTACGAGGTCGGCTTCCCCTCGGTCATCCGCGCGATCGTCGATCCGTCGTCCGACCCCGACATCCGCCAGGTCGTCTTCGAGTGGCGACTGCCGCGCGTGCTGTTCGCCGTGCTCTGCGGGGCCGCGCTCGCCCTCGCCGGAGGTATCTTCCAGTCCCTCACCCGCAACCCTCTCGGCTCCCCCGACATCATCGGCTTCGGCGTCGGCGCGCAGTTCGGGGTGACGCTGATGATGGTCGTGCTCGAACTGAACACCTACATGTTCAAGGCCGTCGGCGCGCTCGTCGGCGGGCTGCTCACTGCTCTGCTCGTCTACGCGCTCGCCCACAAGAACACCCTGTCGTCGTTCCGCCTGATCATCGTGGGCATCGGCGTTTCGGCGGGGCTCGGCTCGCTCACATCCTGGATCCTGATCTCGGTCAGCGTCGAGAAGGCGATGATGGCGGCGACCTGGGGAGCCGGCTCGCTCGCCTCCCTCGGGTTCGACCAGCTCATCCCCGCCGCGATCGTCTTCGCGGTCGTGACGCTCGCGTCGCTCCCGCTGAACCGCACGCTGCCCGTGCTCGAGATGGGCGACGACGCGGCGACCGCTCTCGGCATCAGCCCCGGGCGCACGAGGCTGGCCGCGATGGTCTTCGGCGTCGCCCTGGTCGCGCTGGTCACGGCTGCCGCGGGCCCTATCTCGTTCATCGCCCTGGCCGCACCGCAGATCTCGCAGCGGCTCACCCGATCGAACACGCCCATGGGCACCGTCCCCGTCATGCTCACCGGCGCGGCGCTCGTCGTCGTCTCCGACGCCGTCGCCCAGCTCGTCGCCGTGCCGGTCGGCGTCGTGACCGTGTCGGTCGGCGGCCTCTACCTCGCCTGGCTGCTCGCCGCCCAGTACGCGCGTCGCGCCTGAAAGGAACATCGATGACCACCTCGCTGCTGGCCCGCGACATCACCCTGGGCTACGGAGACACCCCGATCGTCTCGCACCTGTCGCTGGAGGTGCCGGACGACTCGTTCACGATCATCATCGGCCCCAACGCCTGCGGCAAGTCGACTCTCCTCCGCGGCTTCGCCCGCCTGCTGCGCCCGAGCACCGGCACCGTGCTGCTCGACGGCGCGGAGCTGCGCACTCTCAAGCCGAAGGAAGCCGCGCGCAGGCTCGGGCTCCTCCCCCAGTCGTCGATCGCCCCCGACGGCATCACGGTGGCCGATCTCGTCGGCCGCGGACGGTTCCCGCACCAGAGCGCGATGCGCACATGGAGCAGCGCCGACGAGCGCGCGGTATCGGAGGCGATGGCCGCCACCGGTGTCACCGACCTGTCGCGCCGGCTGGTCGACGAGCTCTCGGGCGGCCAGCGGCAGCGCGTCTGGGTGGCGATGGCCCTGGCCCAGCAGACCAGGCACCTGCTGCTCGACGAGCCGACGACCTTCCTCGACATCGCGCACCAGATCGACCTGATGGAGCTGTTCGCCGACCTGCATCGCAGCGGAACCACGCTGGTCGCCGTGCTGCACGACCTCAACCACGCCGCGCGCTATGCGACGCACCTCGTGGCGATGCGCGACGGAGAGATCGTCGCGCAGGGGGATCCCCGCGAGATCATCACGGCGGAGCTCGTCGAGGCCGTGTACGACCTGCCGTGCCGGGTGATCACCGATCCCGTGTCCGGCACCCCGCTCGTGCTGCCGCTCGGACGGCGAACGCCGTGACGACCACCCCTCGACGGCTCTTCGCGCTGGCTCTCACCTCGCAGGGCCGCAGGCTGACGCTGGCGGCGGCCACGACGCTGCTCGTGGTGCACTCGCTCGCCGAAGCCGCGATCCCGATCATCATCGGCGCCACGATCGACCGCGCCGTGCTCCCCTCGGACACCGCCGCTCTCGCGCTGTGGATCGGCATCCTGCTCGGCACCTTCCTCGGGCTCACCGCGAGCTATCAGGCGGCCTCGCGGCTGATGGTAGGCGTCTACGGGTACGGCGAGCAGGCGCTGCGGCACCTCACGCTGTCGAGGATGCTGCGCCCACGCCTCTCGCGACGATCGGTCACCCCGGGGGAAGCCCTCACCTACGTGACCTCCGACACGTACCGCGTCGCGGGCGTCGCGTGGTCGGTCGCGCAGCAGTGCGCCACGATCGCGGCGATCGTCGGCGCGGCGCTCGCGATGCTCGTGATCTCGCCGATCGCGACGCTCGTGGTCTTCGCCTCGACGATCGCGATGATGGTCGTGATGCGGATCGTCTCCCGGCCGCTCGAGCGGCGAGGACACGCCGAGCAGCACGCGGCGACCGAGGCGGGTGCCGTGGCCGCCGACTTCATGTCGGGGTTCCGGGTACTCGTCGGCATCGGCGCCCGCGAGGAGGCGGT
>NZ_DALZXX010000179.1:0-4658 GCF_031988965.1 Microbacterium sp. | reverse complement strand
TCGCGGCCCGGCGTGCCATCCGCCTGCTCCGAAAACGTGCCCGGGCCGAGGCATCGCAGAAACGGTTGACACGAATCAGGTTCAGTGGTTACCTAGTCGAGTAACTAACCCACCAACCACCTCGGAGGACTCGTGATCGACGAAGGCAAGCCGCTCTTCCTCCAGATCGCCGAGCAGATCGAGGACTCGATCATCGACGGTTCGCTCGCGGAAGAGACGCAGGCGCCTTCGACGAACGAGCTCGCCGGTTTCTATCGGATCAACCCTGCGACGGCAGCGAAGGGAGTCGCCATGCTCACCGACAAGGGAGTGCTGTACAAGCGCCGCGGCATCGGCATGTTCGTCGCCGCGGGCGCACGGGACATCGTTCTCGGCGAACGCCGCGACGCATTCGCGGACCGCTACATCGAACCGCTCCTCGCCGAGGCCCGCACGCTGGGGCTCGGCGCCGACGACCTCGCCGCGCTGCTCCGAGAGCGCGCGACCCACACCGAACAGACACCGCAGACAGAAGGGACGACCCCCGCATGACCGCCGTCATCGAGGTCACGAACCTCACGAAGCACTACAAGGAGAAGAACGCGCTCGACGATGTGTCGCTCAGCCTCGAGGGCGGCGCGATCTACGGGCTCCTCGGCCGCAACGGCGCAGGCAAGACGACGCTCATGTCGATCCTGACCGCGCAGAACTTCGAGTCCTCGGGCACCGTCCGGGTCTTCGGTGAGCACCCGTACGAGAACACGCGGGTGCTGAACCGGATCTGCTTCGTCCGCGAGAGCCAGAAGTACCCGGACGACGCCTACCCGCGTCACGCCTTCAAGGCCGCGAGCCTGTTCTTCGAGAACTGGGACCAGGAGCTGGCCGACGAGCTCGTCGAGCAGTTCCAGCTGCCGATGAAGCAGACCATCAAGAAGCTCTCGCGCGGCCAGCTCTCGGCCGTCGGCGTGATCATCGGACTCGCATCCCGTGCCGAGCTCACATTCTTCGACGAGCCCTACCTGGGTCTCGACGCGGTCGCCCGTCAGATCTTCTACGACCGACTGCTCCAGGACTATGCCGAGCACCCGCGCACGATCATCCTGTCGTCGCACCTGATCGACGAGGTCTCGAACCTCATCGAGAAGGTCATCGTGATCGACAACGGGCAGATCCTGCTGAACGAAGACACGGATGCCGTGCGCGACCGCGCCGTCACCGTCGTCGGCGACGCCGCCAAGGTCGATACCTGGGCCTCCGGACGCGAGGTCCTGCACCGCGAGGCGCTGGGCCGCGTGGCCTCCGTCACCGTGCTCGGACACCTGTCGCCCGCCGAGCGGGCCGAGGTCACGGCATCCGGACTCGACCTCGCTCCCGTCTCGCTGCAGCAGCTCATCGTCCGCCTCACGCAGAGGGCGGATGCCACCACGAGAGCCACCGATGTGAAGGAGAAGGTGCGCTGATGCGACGCACACTCAACGTCATCCGCCTGCAGCTGATCAACCGCCAGACGTTCATCTGGGTTCCGCTGATCGTGCTCGCCTCGGCTGTCGTGCTCTCGGTGCTGATCTACGCGATGATCCCGGTCTCCACTCCGAAGTACGGCGGTGGCGGCCAGGCGCCGCTCTGGTACTTCTTCGCGATCGGCATCTCGGCGATGACCCTCACGTTCCCGTTCTCGCAGGCGATGAGCATCACCCGCCGTGACTTCTTCTTCGGCACGCTGCTCACGGCGATCCTCGGCAGCGCGTTCATGGGCGTGCTGTTCCTGATCGGCGGCGCGATCGAGACGCTGACGAACGGATACGGCGTCAACGGCTACGTCTTCTACCTGCCGTGGCTGTGGGAGGCGGGTCCGCTCGGGGCGTTCGTCGTGTACTTCACGCTCGCGCTCTTCCTGTTCGTCCTCGGCTTCACCGGTGCGACGATCTACAAGAGCTGGGGGCCGACGGTGCTGACCATCGTCGGCGTCGGGCTCGCGCTGATCCTCGTCGGGCTCGCATTCCTCGCCACCAGGCTCGAGCTGTGGAACCAGGTCTGGACCGGCATCCTCGACGCGGGTGCACTCGGCCTCGCGCTCTGGGGACTCGTCGCCACGGTCGTGCTCAGCGGAGTCTCGTTCCTCGCCTTCCGGCGGGCGATCCCCTGATCGGGCGTCCCGCCGATGACGCCGGTCGCCCGCACAGGGCGGCCGGCGTCGTCGCGTCCGGCATCATCGCACCCGGCCCGATACCCGGCCCGCGCTCGCCACGCAACCCGTTGGGAGAAGCGGATGCCGACGGATAGCGTCGCTCTGCAGGGGAGGAGACGAAGGGATGCCGTGAACACCATCAGCACGCGACTGCGCGCCCGCCGTTCGGGGGCCGCGCGCGAGATCCGCGAGGCCGTGCACCCCGCACGCCTGCTGCTCGTCGCCAAGACGACGCTCGCCGTCGGGCTCGCGTGGCTGATCGCCCCGCACACTCCCGGCGTCACCGACGAGTACCCCTACTACGCCCCGCTCGGCGCACTCGTGAGCATGTATCCGACGCTCATGGGTTCTGTGCGATCGGGCCTGCAGACCCTGCTCGGCCTCGCGACCGGCATCGGGCTCGCCCTGCTCGTCGTGATGACGGTCGGCCCGACCTGGTGGACCGTGCCTGCCGTGGTGGGAGTCGGCATGCTCGTGGCCGGCACAGGCTGGTTCGGCGCCGCCCGGGAGTACGTGCCCGTCGCTGCACTGTTCGTGCTGATCGTCGGCGGGCAGAACGCCGACGACTACTCACTCGGCTACCTCGTGCAGATGGCGGTCGGCATCGTGATCGGCCTGATCGTCAACATCGTGATCGCTCCCGCTCCCCTGACCCTCGCCGCCGCGGCGCGGGTCGACGCCTTCCGCGATCAGTTGAGTGCCCACCTGCACGACATCGGGTCCGCCGTGTCGGAGTCATGGCCGCCCGAGCACGAGAAGTGGGCCGACGATGCGGCGTCGCTCGCCGACACGACCTCCGAACTGCGCACCGCCCTGTCCGAGGCCGACGACAGCCGACGCGGCAACGTCAGGGCGCGCGGACGACGCGGCGAGACCCGGCACATCCATGCCGAGCTCGAGGCGCTCGATCGCATCGCGCACCTGATCCGCGACATCTCCGACGAGATCGCCGACACCATCTGGGATCGCCCCGGCGCGCTCGACCTCGACCCCGCGCTGCCCGACCCCCTCTCGGCGGCCTGCCACGCGGTGGCCGAGGTGATCGCGCAGCAGGAGCCGCTCACCTCCGAGGATCACCGGGTGCGGGCCGAGGCCGCGCGCGCGATCCGCCTTCTGCTCGAGACGGTCGACGACCGCACGATCGATGTGCGGCGCTCGATGGGACCGGGCGTGCTCGCGGCGATGCATCTGCGCCGCATCCTGATCCTCAGCGGCCAGCGCGCGCCCGACGACGACGTCGACTGAGGACGTCGACCGAGATCAGATCGTGTCGTCGGCGGCGAGGATGTCGATCTGCCACGGGCGTCCGGCCGGGTCATCCTTGTCATGGGCATCCACTGCGTCGGAGATGACGTCCTGCACACGATCCATCAGGGCGTCGAACTCCGCCTCGGTGAGGCGGACCATGCGCTGTGAGAACGCGGCGTGCACCTCGGCGGTGCGTCCCGAGACGTACTCGGGCGTCCACGCGATGACGCGCGCCATCATGGCCTGATGGTCATCGGCGATCGATCGGATCATGGCGCTGCCCAGCGCTTCGTCGGGTACCGGATGCTCCGGACCTCCGACACTCATCGCACCCTTGCGCGACTTCCAGACCCGGTCGCGACGGTCGCGGGCATGCTCGGGAGCCTCTTCGATGAGCCCCGCGTCGGCCAGCACCCGCAGGTGGAAGCTCGCGCTGTTGGCCGGCACATCGAGGTCGGCCGCGACATCGGCCGCACGCAGGTGCTCGCGGCGTGCGAAGAGGCGCAGCATCTGGCGGCGCAGCGGGTGCGCGTAGGCCTTGAGCATGGCCGACGTCATCCAGACCTGATCAGCCTGCTGTCGCTCGCCCTCCGCGCCCTCACTCATCCCGGCAGTCTATCCGCAGGGAAAGTTGCGCAATGAGTCTTGCGCAACTTTTCTTGCGCAACTACGGTGGATCCCATGACCACCACCGCGACCGCGCCGCACCGCCTGTGGCGGAACGCCCGCTACCTCACCTGGCTCGTGAGCGACACGAGCAAGGGCCTCTCCGCCGCGCTCTTCGGCTTCGCTATCCCGCTGCTGGCGCTGATCGTCACGAACGACCCCGCGCAAGCCGGCATCATCGGCGGCGCGGGCATGGTCGCGCGCCTCGTTTTCACGCTCGCCGGCGGCATCCTCGCCGACCGGCATCCACGCATCGTCCTGATGCTGCTCGGCTCGCTCCTCGGCATCCTGCTCTCGGGTGCCTTCACGCTGCTCGCGCTCGCCGATGCGCTCACCTTCGGCACGCTCCTCGCAGCGAACGTGCTGCTCGCCGCACGCAGCGGGCTGTTCGACGTCGCGGGCGAGAGCGCGCTGAAAGAACTCGTGCCCGACGATGCGATGGGCCGGGCGCAGGCCGCGAACCAGGGCAGGGATGCCGCGCTGCAGCTCGCCGGCGGACCCCTCGGTGGCCTGCTGCTCGGCGTCGGGGGCTGGCTCGTCGGCGTCGCGATGACGGTGTGCCACGTGGTGGCCGCCG
>NZ_DALZXX010000178.1:0-4700 GCF_031988965.1 Microbacterium sp. | reverse complement strand
CGGCGCCGAGAACACCCTCTATCCGGATGCCGGCACGCTCGCCGACCGGATCTGGCAGGCGACGTTCTCGGCACCGGGCGGCCATCGGGCAGGCATCCACGGGCACGGCCTGCTGCTCTCGCGCACCCAGCCGCGGTCGACGGATGCTCTGCACGCATCCCTCTCGGCGCTGCAAGACCCGATCATCGACGCGTACCTGGAGGCTCTGCCCGACGGCGTGGCCCCCCGCGTGACCGCCTCGCGCACCGTGTTCGTCGCGGACGATCGCGCCGAGGCGCTGCGCTTCGCGGAGGTCGGGCTGCGCCGTGCCGCCGAAGGGTTCCGCCGCCAGGGGCAGACGATCCCGGGCGACGACCTCGACGAGCTGATCGTCGCGCTCGACACCCACCTCGGCACCCCCGAGCAGGTCGCCGAGTCGCTCGCCGCCGACGAGACCCTGGCCAGGGCCACCGAGGTGGCGTTCCAGGTGCACTCGGTCGATGCACCGCACGAGCACGTGCTGCGCTCCATCGAGCTCTTCGCCGAGCAGGTGGCCCCTGCTCTCGGCTACACCCTCACCGACACCATCAAGGAGAAGGCATGACCACCGACATCGTCGATCAGATCGTAGGGCTGACGCCCGAGCTGGATGCCCTGCGGCGCCGTCGCCCCGTCACCAGGGAGCAGCTGCAGGCGAGCTTCGACGCCCTGTTCGCACCGGTGTCGACGGAAGAGGTGTCGCGGGCCGAGCGCGAGCTGATCGCCGCGTTCGCCACCCGCCTCGCCGGCGACACGGATGCGACGGGCACGTTCTACGCAGACCGAGCCCTGGCCGTGGACCCGCAGCGCGCGGCCGTGGTGATCGCGGAGGCCACGGATGCTGCGGTCTCGGGTCCCTTCGGCTCGTACACGGAAGCAGGTTTGCAGGACGAGAACACCGACGGCGAGCGCTACACGCCGTCGCCCGAGGTTGCAGAGGTGCTCGGCGAGCGGGTCGCCGCCGCACTCGCGCACACTCACCTGCTCGTGTTCCGCCCGCGGGAGTCGTCGGCGGACGACATCCAGCGGCTGGTCGATGCGGGCTGGTCGGCCGACGGCATCGTGACGCTGTCGCAGCTCGTCTCGTTCCTCGCGTTCCAGCAGCGCGTCATCACCGGCCTGAGGGTTCTCGCAGCCGCCGGCATCGCCGCGGCATCCGACTCCGAGGAGGCGGCAGCATGACCGAGCTTCTGCACGACGACGCACCGCACCCCGAGGCCTTCACTCGGGCGGAGGTCGGGTGGACGCCTCATCTCCCGCCGCTCGCCGAAGAGGAGTTGACCGAGCGCCACTACGACGGTCTCGTCGACGCCTCCCGCGCGAAGAACGACTACTTCCGGCTGCTGGCGCGCGACCCCGAGGTGCTCAAGGCGCGCACGCTCGTCGACAAGGACATCTTCTACAACGCCGCTGAGGGCCTTCCCCGTGCCGAGCGCGAGCTCTCCGCGACGGCCGCCTCGCGCCGCAACGGCTGCGTGTTCTGCGCATCGGTGCACTCGCGCTTCGCGGCTCACCACAGCAAGCGGGTCGAGGACGTCGATCGCCTGCTCGACGAGGGCGTGGACGCCGATCTCGGCGAGCGGTGGAACGCGGTGGTCGCCGCCTCCGTCGCCCTGACCGACACCCCGAGCGCGTTCGGATCGGGCGAGATCGCCCGCTTGCGCGCGGCGGGGCTCGACGACCTCGAAGTGGCCGATGTCATCCACGGCGCGGCGTTCTTCAACTGGGCGAACCGTCTGATGCTCTCGATCGGCCGCCCGGTCGCCCCCGCCTAGCCGCACGAGCACTCACTGCCAGCCCACCCCGACGCGTCCTCGTCGGGGTGGGCTGGTCTCTTTTGCGAGAGTATCGGCATACTTCTGAATGTCGTCATATGGCGACGTATAGCTTGCTAACGTCGACGCATGGCGACAGGTGGCGAAAAGTCCTACGACGTCGACACCGATGTGTTGCGGGCGATGGCGTCGAAGGCGCGCCGAATCGTCGGCGAGCTCGAATCGACGGAGGTGGCGGCTCCCGGAGATGCCGGACACGAATGGGTGACCGGGGCCTCTGCGGGCTTCCATACCGCATGGTCCGATGGGCTGTCCGCCCGAGTGAGCGACACCGAAGACTTCGCTGACAGGTTGCGCACGACTGGCCGGATCTTCGACGAAGGCACCGATGCGGCCAAGGCCGAAGTCGACGCGATGGTCTGGAACGACTGATGGAGCTGGGGCAGACCCAGTCGTCCATCGACCTCGTGCCGGGGTCGGTGTCGGATGTCAGGGCAACGGCGGAAGCATGGAAGGCCCGCAGCGTCGAAGCGGACCGGGTGCGCGATGATCTCGCGGCGGTGGATGACGACGGCACATGGAGAGGCGCCGCTTACGACGCGTACCTCGAGCGGTTCGAGCGCCAACTGCTGCATTGGAAACGCGCTGGGGAGTGGCTGCTCTCCGGCGCGCGTGCACTGTTCACCTGGGCCGACGCGCTGCAGTGGGCACAGGACGAAGCCGACCGTGCGATCAGCCTGTGGAACGACGCAGAGCAACAGGCTGCTGCAGCGCTGACCGCTCACCGCGCGCACGTGCGGGAGCTGCGCGTCGGGCACGGGCTGCGGCGCCCCGAGGTCGACGTGCCCTTCGTCGACCCGTCGGGTCCCGCCCACGATGAGGCGCGTGAGGTCCTGTTCAACGCGCGGGCGACGCTCGAGGTCTACGCTCGCGACTGCGCGATCCGGTTGGACGAGGCCGCGGACGCGGCCCGGATGCCGCTGACCGATTCGGAAGCTGCGACGCAGGCGCAGTACGCGATGACCGAGGCGATCGTCACGGTCGCTGTCGTTCAGCCGTTCCTGGCGACGATGGACATGCTCGCGATCTCCGCTCAGACCCTGTGGGAGCATCCGGACATCATTCTGGAGCTCCTCGGCGGCGCTGCCACTTTCATCGGCGGTGCGGGTGTCGCGGCCGGAGGAGGCGCCGTCACCGTCACCGGTGCCGGTGCTCTGGCAGGTGCTCCCGCAGTCGTCGTCGCAGGAGTCGGGATCGCCGGAGCTGGCGCGATGATGATCGGCGATGCTGCCAGCCGGTGGTCCCAGGAGTCCCACAGCGTGGCGGATCGTCGCCCGGGCGTCGACCGCGGCGACGGTCGAGATTACGCGGGAAGGTTCGCGAAGGGGCAACAGAACAAACCGTGGGCGGACAGCGAAAAGCTCGGGCTGGACATCTACGCGAAGGAAAACAACGCCAATGTGATTCGAACGAAGGTCAGAGTCGACTTCGAAGGCTCGCCCCAGAACGGTCGATACTATGACGGCCTCGAGAAGAACGGCGACGGTTCGAATACTTACACAGCAATCGAGGTGAAGTCTGGCTCCGCGTTCAAGGACTATTCGAGGCCCGGCAACACGCAAGGACAGTTTGACGACGCCGTCAACGGCGGTACCCCGGCTCGAGGCTTCCTCGACGGGGAAGAGATTCTCATTACGAAGGTAGAGACGGTGATCTTGCCATGACCAAGTACGGACCTTTCGCGCAAACATCGCCAAGCGGCTTGACGGGCTGGTTCGACGACTATCGACGCCCGATTCCCGAGCACCTGCGACTCATGCTCGGCCACCTCGATGGAGGCGGGAAATACACCTACATCATCTGGCGTGGTGCGGACCCGGAGAGTATCGCCGGGTTCCGGGACGACGCGAACGATTCATTCATGCAGGCCGCGGGCTCCGCCGACGCGATGACCGTCGAAGTCCGGCTACCCGGGCCCGATGGCGAAAGCCACCTGTACACGGTCGGCAGGCCCGAGCCCGCAGACGGCACCACCACCCTCATCCCCATGAGCGACGACCGCGCGATTCGAGTGTTCTCGAATGAGATCTTCACCGCCGACGAGGCTGCGGCCGTCTTTTACATGTTCTACCTCACGGATACCGTCTCGCAGCCCTATGTCCTGCGCGAACTCGACCTGGGGCAAGAACTCACGGAGTTGCGATGAAGATCTCCGTTCGTCACGACTCCATCGCCGATACGGTCGCGCGGCTCGCGCTCGCCGTGAGAGCGTTCGAGCACGAACTGGATGCTCTCGAATCCGAGGTCGAGCGGCTGCAGTCCGCATGGGACGGCGAGTCGCAACGCGCGTACGCCCGGGCCCAGCAGCAGTGGACCACCGCGCTCCAGGGCATGAAGGCGTTGCTGGCCGAAGCGACGCGGCGACTGATCACCGCGAACTCCATCTCCATGACCACAGCCGACACGGCCGCCCGCGTCTGGTCCTGAGGACTACGGGATCAGGACGATCTTGCCCGAGGCCGCTCCGGACTCCACGAGCTCGTGGGCCTGCGAGGCGTCGGCGAGGGGAAGCTCGGGGCCGAGTTCGATCGTGAAGTCGCCGGCAGCGAGAAGGTCGACGGTCGCCTGAAGCGCCTCGGCCCGCCAGGCGAGCTCCTGGTCGCTCAGAGGTATGGGAGAACCACCGGAGAAGGCGCGGATCCCGAACGATGCGGCATCCGGTCCGCGCACGATCGTCGCGATGCGGTCGCGGTCGGCCACGAGTTCGAGCGACACCTCGATGGCTTCATCGGTGCCCGCACAGTCGAGTGCGACGGTCACACCGTCGGGAGCGGCCTCGCGCACGCGCTCGGCCAGCCCCTCGCCGTAGGCGACGGGGATCGCACCGAGCTCGCGCAGCTGATCGTG
>NZ_DALZXX010000177.1:0-4732 GCF_031988965.1 Microbacterium sp. | reverse complement strand
CGGGCCGCGGGCAAATCCGCAAGCCATGCGCGTGTGCTTGCCGCCGCCGAAGAGCTCGGCTACGTCGTGAACGGTCTCGCCCGGTCGATGATGGGCGTCGGCCGGCGCAGCATCGCGTTCGTGTCGAGCATCATGGTCGGCCCCACCTTCGCCACGATGGCCGGTGGTGCCGAAGACGTCGCGACCGCGAACGGGCACCTGTTCACGATGTGCACGACCGGCGGAGACGTCGACCGCGAGGCCGCGCTGATCGAGACACTCAGCGAGCAGCGGGTCGCGGCGGTCCTGCTGGTCGGCTCGACGCCCGCGACGGAGGAGTTCGAGCAGCGCGCCCAGCGGTACGCGACCACGCTCGCGCGAGTGGGCGCGAGGCTGATCCTGTGCGGTCGTGCCGCGCTCCCCCACCACCCGCAGATCGCATCGATCGACTACGACCACCGCGGCGGAGTGCGCAGCGGCGTCGAGCATCTCGTCGGGCTCGGGCATCGTCGCATCGCCTTCGTCGGCTCGCTCGACGAGATGACCACCCCTCACCAGCGCTTCCTCGGCTATCAGGACGGACTCGCCGGCGCCGGGATCGCGTTCGACGCCGCGCTGGCCGTGCAGAGCGGCAACTCCTCCGATGAGGCCGCCGCCGCCACCGTCGCATTCCTCGACAACCACTCCGACGTCACCGCGATCGTGTGCCAGACCGACGTCATGGCCGTGGGCGTCTGTCGTGCGCTGCACGAGGCGGGCATCGCGATCCCGGCGCACATCTCGGTCGTCGGCTTCGACGACATGCAGCTCGTGGCCGACCTGACGCCCTCGCTCACGACGGTGCGGGCGCCGTTCCACGACGTCGGCGAGCTCGCCGGACGCATCGCCGTCGGCGGGGCCTACGACGGTGCCGTGGTGCTGCCGAGCGAGCTGATCGTCCGCGGATCGACCGGCCCCGTGCGGGCCTGAGAACCGGACGACACCCCGCAGAGCGCAGACACGGCGACGAAGCGGTGCGACCGGAGAACTCCGACCGCACCGCTCACGCTCGCCAGCCTCAGTACGCCCCGAGATCCTGCCAGGGGCCGTGCGGGTCGCCCGGCTCCTGGTTCCTGGTCCACCAGGCCGCGCGGAAGGTGTGCCCCTCGTGCGCGACCGTCTCTCCGCCGACGTAGACGTGCGACGGCGTCCACGTGCGGACGCCATCGCCCGCCTCGGGCACCGGGGCACCCTGCTGCATCCACGACCCTGTCGCGGTGCTGCCGGGCCTTTCGTTCCGCGTCCACCACTGCGCCGTGTACACGGATCCGTCGTGCGACACCTCGTCACCGGTGTCGTAGACCGCGGCCGGGTCCCAGGCGGGCACCGCGGGGCCCGTCGCGACCTCGCCGAACACGATGAGCTCCGCCACGTTCAGGATCTGGCCGTTCACCAGCCGGATGTAGCGGAAGGCCGTGTCGTCCGTCACCGTCCACTGCTGCCAGTCGAGCGTCTTCGCGGGCGCCGCAGGGGTGAGCCGCGTCCACGACTGCAGGTCGTTCGATCCCTCCAGACGCATGTCCGCGATGCGCGAGGTGCCGTACCCGTCCTGACGCACGAGCAGGTCGGCTCCGCTGAGCGACACCGTCGTGTCGGGTCCGAAGTCCCACATGTTGCCGTAGGTGCCCGAGTTGAGTCGCGTGTCGGAGTGCGTCGCCGGATCGCCGTCGAGCATCCTGGCCGTGTACTGCGTCCAGGCGCCGTCGACAACTCCGTCGGGGCGCAGCACCGTCGCCTCCCGGAACGCGGAATCGATGCGTCCGTCATCGCTCGAGAGGAACAGCGTCGACCCGTCGGTGGTGGCGTACACCGTGTCGGCCTGCCGCCCGTCGGGCGTCGTGAAGTCGAGCGTGAACCCGACCGACGCGCCTGACGGCCCCCTGTCGGGCAGCACGGCTCGCGCGACCCACGTCCCCGACTCGGTCGAGGTGATCGAGGCCGGCACGCCGAGCACCGTCACGGCGACATCGGTCGAGCCGGGGTCACCGCTGATCGACAGCGTCACCTCGTCACCGGCGACCACGCGCCCGGCGACCGCGGCGGCAGACGACATCGAGACGGTGTCCATCGACCCGACGGCCTCGATGCGGGATCCGTCGATGCGGATGTCGGCGATGCTCCAGATGCCCGGGTACGCCGGGTCCGACGGGACGCCGGGCTCGTCGACCTGGAACTTCACGAAGCGGAACGCCTGGTCACGCACCTCGGCGCGAACCTCGACCCACTCCATCGAGGAGTCCTGGCCCGCGTTCGGATGCTCGGTGAGCAGCGTCCACGTGGCTCCGTCGTTCGAGCCGTAGACGTTCGTGCCCTCGGCGCGGTTCGGGAACGTGTCCCTCGCCTGGAAGCCGAACCGGTCGGCATCGACGCGGAACGCCGAGCCGAAGTCGAACACGATGCTCGGCACGCGCTGGTCTCCCCAGCTCGTCTGGTTGTCGCCGTCGGTGATGGCGGTCAGCTGCGCGGCCGTGAGCGGCGGAGCGCTCACGAGCGTGCGGTAGTCGAGCGTGCCGTCGGCCAGCACGGGGTTCAGCGTCACGAGACCCGACACGGAATCGCCGAGACTCTCGAGCAGTGCCGAGAAGGCCGCGGCATCCGCACCCGCCGCCCCCTGCTCGGCATCCGCACGCGCCTCGAGGAACGACGTCCAGCTCGCCGAGGTGTAGTCCGCGCTCGCGCCGACGCGGCCGACCAGCTCGGCGATCGCCGCATCGCGGCTCTCGGCCACCGTGATCGTCACGGGCAGCGCCGTCACCGTCGTGCCGTCGGATGCCGCGAGCGTCATCGCCGCGGCGCTCGGCTGCGACGGAGTCCAGCTCAGCTCGTCACCCTGCAGCGTCACCCCCGAAGGGGCATCCTGCAGCGAGAGCGTGACGGTCTCGCCGGCGGCGTCCGTCGTCTCGACTCCGCGCGTCCAGGGCTCGCCCGCGACCAGCACGGCATCGAGCGCGGGAGCATCCGTGAACGCCGGCGGCGTGAGCACTCCGCCGGCCTGCCAGCAGCCCCGCGACGTCGACCTTCGCGTCAGAGCCGGTCGCACGCAGGAACAGGATGTTGTCCCCCACCGCGGCGGGAGTCTTCGCCAGCGCCAGATCCAGCCAGACGTAGCGCCACTCACCACCCGTGTCGGGTACGACGATCTCGGCGAACGGCGGTTCCTCCGCGGTTCGGGCGGCCTGCAGACGCGCAGTGCCGTCGCTGCGCACCTTCACCCCCACCAGCGACTGGGCGGCGGCCCGGTCACCCCAGACGGCGCGCCTGATCGCGAGGTTCGCATCGTCGGCACCGGCATCGAGTCGGATGAACGACGCGCCGTCGGCATCCTCATCGCGCGCGGCGCCCGCGCCGAGTGGGGTGCCGAACGTCCCGACCGAGAGCTCGGCGCCGGGCGCGAGCGGTGCGACCGAGCCGTCGACGTCGGCGAGCTCCTCGGGGAACGCGACCCAGTACTCGGCACCGGTGTAATCGGAGCCGCGGTCGTTCCAGAAGTTCTGCACGCCCGTGCCGTAGTAGTACAGCGGGCCGTCGCGCTGCTCATAGAGCTCGGCGACATGGGGAGCCTCGGCGGCGACATCGACGTCGGCGACGTAGCGGTACTGCAGATACGCCTCGCTCAGCGGATCCTGCAGCCGGCCGCGGTACGCCTGCGAGATCGCTCCGCCCTCGTTCGCCGGAACGTAGGGGACCTCCTCGCCCATCATGAACGAGTAGAAGGTGTCGGCGCCGTCGAGGATGCGGTGGTCGAGGAAGTCGTAGGGCGAGACGGCATCCGCTGCCTCCGACACCGTCCCGGCATCCGGATCGATCCTCGTGCCCTGCGCGTCGACGATGCGGGCCAGGGCGACGAAGAGGTCGACGTCACCCTGGCCGTGCGCCTGGTCGCGCAGCATCTCCATGTGCTGCACGAACGGAGCACCGGTCGTGTTCCCGGCCGCATCCGCAGGGATCTCCCGGAACAGCTGCTCCAGCGAGCCGTTCACGTTGCCGCCGTACAGGTCGTGCTCGCTCTCGTAGCCGGCGTTGACCGTGAACCACTCCACCCGCTCGGCATAGAGGTCGGCGTCGTCGAGGAAGATCGCCGCCGAGATCATGCCGATCACCCCGTAGAGGTGCTGGTTCCAGAGCCGGTTCTTCGAGGACAGGAAGGTCTCGAGCACCGGGTGGATCAGATTGTCCTCGATGCGCTGCTGGTCGGCATCCGTCCACCGCAGGTCGTACCCGTCGAGGTCGGCGTCGGCCGGCTCGGTGCTGCGGATCAGCTCTGCCGCGATCAGCATGTAGTACAGCGGCACGCCCGTGTGGATATGGGCGTCGGCGAAGTACTCGTACTTCGCCGGGTCGAGGCTGCTCCACGCCCGCAGCCCGTGCAGGGCGTTCGCGCGGTACCGCTCGTCGCCCGTGACGACGTACTCGAGCGCCTGGGTCATCACACCGATGCCGTCACGCTGCGCCATCGAGCGCATCGAGACGCTGGCATAGGCGTCGTTCTTCGGGACGTCGGTGCCGGGCTGCGCGTTCTCGACGCGGTAGTCGAGCGCGGCGTAGCGGGTGTCGACCATCGCGTCGTAGTAGCTCGACCACGGATCGACCCCGGCGAGCACCTGCGTGCGCATGTTCTCGAGGTGGTCGGCCGTGAAGCCGATGCCCGGATGCGCGAAGCCGGCATCGCTGACGGTCTCGACGATCTCGGGTGCGGATCCGGCTGCGGCCGGGA
>NZ_DALZXX010000176.1:0-5065 GCF_031988965.1 Microbacterium sp. | reverse complement strand
GTCGACCCCGCCGACGGTGGCCGCGCCCTCGAACTCGACCGCGCCGCGCAGCGCCGCGAGCAGACTCGACTTGCCGGCACCGCTCGGCCCCTCGATCAGGGTGATTGTTCCGGGTGCTGCGGCGAAGGCGACAGGCGGCAGATCGCGCACGCGCAGGCCGGCGACGACCAGCTCCCGCGCGTTCCCCGTTCGCAATTCAGCATGAGCATCGCCCGAACCCGCTGTCAGGGCACCCGACGCGCGGATCCCGACATCTCCTGCTGAGTCGTGAACGTCATCCTCCTGAGCCCCGGCCTCATCCAGCACCGCGAACACGTCTTCGGTGGCCGCGACCCCCTCGGCGGCGGCGTGGAACTGCACGCCGACCTGCCGGATCGGCAGGAACGCCTCGGGCGCCAGCAGCAGCACGAACAGCCCGACCTCGAGCGACAGGTCGCCCGACAGCAGGCGGAAACCGATCGCGACCGCGATCAACGCCACGGCGATCGAGGCGAGCAGCTCCATAGAGAAGCCCGACAGGAACGAGAACCGCAGCACCTTCATGGTCTCGCGGCGGTACTCGTCGGCCGTCTTCTCGATCTGCGCGGCGGCGCGGCGCTCGCGTCCGAACAGCCGCAGGGTCGAGAGGCCCTGCACGGTGTCGGCGAAGCGCGCCGCGAGACGCTGCAGCGTCTGCCACTGCCTGCGCTGCACCGTGCGGGTCGCGATGCCGATCAGGATCAGGAAGAGCGGGATCAGCGGCAGCGTGATGACCGCGGTCAGCCCGCTCGGCCAGTCCTGCCACCACATCACCGCGACGAGCACGGGTGTCGCGACCACCGTCAGCACGAGCTGCGGGATGTACCGGGCGAAGTACGCGTCGAGCGCCTCGAGGCCGTGCCCGGCGGTAAGCGCGAGTCCCGCCCGGCTGCGCTGCGCGAGCCAGCCGGGTCCGAGACGACCCACCGCCGCGATCAGCGCGGCGCGCAGCTGCACACCGGTCCGGGCAGCGGCGCGCATGCCCGCGGCATCCGAGGCGGCGATCAGGATCCCGCGAAGGGCGGCCAGGCCCAGTAGCCAGAGCAGGGATGCCGTGACGTCACGCCCGGCGAGCGCGCCGGTGACGGCATCGGTCAGCATCCAGGCGAACGCGATCGTGACCGCGGTCTGCGCGACGCCGATCACGCCCGAGAGCAGCAGGAATCCCCGCGCCGCGCTCGCGTAGCGGATCAGGCGGATGTCGACGGGCTTCACGCGTGGGCTCGTTTCGTCTCGGGCGCGCTCCGCGCGGCCTCGCTCCACGACCGAGTTCCGGGCGCTCTTCGCGCGGCCTCGCTCAACGACCGACTCCCGGTCGTCGAGCGAGCGAAGCGAGACGACGTGACGACACGTCGTCGGTGCAGAAGGGACTCACGCGTGCGCCGGAGCTCCCTCGATCGAGCTGCGGGTGACGCGCTTGCGGAAGATCCAGTAGGTCCACGTCTGGTACGCGAGCACGAGGGGCAGGGCGATCAGCGCGGTCCAACTCATGATCGTCAGCGTATACGGCGTGCTCGATGCGTTCTCGATCGTGAGGCTGAAGGCCGGGTCGATCGTCGACGGCATCACGTACGGGAACAGCGCCGCGAACAGCATCACGACGGCGGATGCCACGGTGCCGGCGCCGAAGGTGAACGCCCATCCGTCGAGCCGGCGCAGCGACGCGACGATCGCCGCCACGAGAGCGAGAGCGGCCACGAGACCGCAGGCGATGACGAAGTACAGCAGCGGCGCCTCGCGACCCGCGGCCATCATGACGGTCCACCCCACGGTGACGGCGGCGGCGAGCACGGTCGGCACGGCCGCGAGCTTCACCAGGCGACGAGCATCCTCGTGCACCTGTCCGTCGGTCTTGAGCGCCACGAACAGCACGCCGTGCAGGAAGAACAGCAGCAGCGTCGTGGCGCCGACGAGCAGCGCGTACGGGTTCAGCAGGGCGAAGAAGCCGCCCACATAGATGTGGTTCTCATCGATCGCCACTCCCTGCACGATGTTGCCGAAGGCGACGCCCCACAGGAACGCGGGCACGGCCGAGCCGATCACGATCATCCGGTCGAAGCCGCGCTTCCACTTCGCCGACTCGCGCTGGTGCCGGTACTCGAACGACACCCCGCGCAGGATCAGCGCGAGCAGGATCAGCAGCAGCGGCAGGTAGAAGCCGCTGAACAGCGTGGCGTACCACTCGGGGAACGACGCGAACAGGCACGCGCCCGCGACGATGACCCAGGTCTCGTTGAGATCCCAGATCGGGCCGATCGTGTTGATGACCTGGCGACGCGAGACGTCGTTCCTGCCGAGGAACGGCAGCGACATGCCCACGCCGAAGTCGAACCCGTCGAGCACGAAGTAGCCGACGAAGAGGAAGGCGACGATCCAGAACCACATGTATTCCATGACTGATCCCTCTCTCAGTACACGACCGACGGCAGCTGGGCCGTCTCCTCGTGGGGCTGTTCTTCGGTGTCGGGGCCCTTCTGGGCCGCCCTGATGATGAGGCGGATCTCGACCACGGCGAGCGCGGCGTAGATCGCGGTGAAGGCGATCAGCGAGATGAGCACCTCGACCCCGCTCACTCCCGGCGAGACGCCGTCCTGCGTGGTCATGAGCCCGAAGACGATCCAGGGCTGCCTGCCCATCTCGGTGAAGACCCAGCCCATGATGTTGGCGGCGAGCGCCAACGGGAACGACCAGATCGCGAGCTTCCACATCCACGGAGCCGGGGGCTTCTTGGCGCCCTTGCGGGTCAGCCACAGGCCGGCGACGGCGACGAGCGCTGCGGCGATGCCGAGGCCGATCATCCAGCGGAACGCCCAGTACGTGACCCAGAGGATCGGGGCGAACTCGGTGAGGCCGGTGTCGGCGAACGTCGTGGCGTACTCGGCGTTCAGGTCGTTGATGCCGTGCACGCAGGCGTCGAACGTGTGCGTCGACAGCAGTGAGAGCAGGTACGGCACGCGGATCGAGAAGAGCTCGGAGCTGCCGTCTGGCGTGCCGAGGGTGAAGATGCTGAAGGAGGCATCCGCACCGCAGACCGTGTTGAAGGTCGCCTCGGCGGCCGCCATCTTCATCGGCTGCGCCGCGTACATCGCGAGGCCCAGCTGGTCACCCGTGAGCACGACGCCGGCGGTCGAGACGATCATCGCCCACAGACCGAACTTCAGCGAGATGCGCATCGTGTCGAAGTGCTGGCCGCGGGCCAGGTGCCAGGCCGACACCGAGATGACCACACCGGCGGCGAACATCAGCGCGCCGAAGATCGTGTGCGGGAAGGCGGCGAGCGCGACGGGGTTCGTCAGCAGCGCCCAGAAGTCGGTGAGCTCGGCGCGGTTGGTCTCGGGGTTGAAGACGTAGCCGACCGGGTTCTGCATGAACGCGTTGGCGGCGATGATGAAGTACGCCGACAGGATGCTGCCGATCGAGACGCACCAGATCGTGGCGAGGTGCAGCTTCTGCGGGAGCTTGTCCCAGCCGAAGATCCAGAGGCCGATGAACGTGGCCTCGAAGAAGAACGCGAGCAGTCCCTCGAACGCGAGCGGGGCTCCGAAGACGTCGCCGACGAAGCGGGAGTAGTCCGACCAGTTCATGCCGAACTGGAACTCCTGCACGATGCCGGTCACAACGCCCATGGCGAAGTTGATCAGGAAGATCTTGCCGAAGAACCGGGTCAGGTGCAGGTACTGCACCTTGCCGGTGCGCACCCATGCGGTCTGGAAGATCGCCGCGACCAGCGCCATGCCGATCGTCAGCGGCACGAAAAGGTAGTGGTAGACGGTCGTGAGACCGAACTGCCATCGAGACAGGACCAGCGGGTCGAGCCATTCCATGAGCCACTCCTTCTTCCGTGCCCTGGTTCTTCTGTGCGCCGGATGTTCTGCGCGCCGGGTCTTCTGTGCGCCGGGTGCCACGCTATTGACCGGCCCGCCGCCCCGCGGGGCCGCAGACCGTGAATAAGACAGATGCTCGCCTAGGCGGCGGTCATCTCCGTCAGGCGCAGCTGCACCACGCACTCAGCCGGCACAGCGCAGTCCGCCGCGAGGGCGGGCGTGCGCACGGCCTCGGCAGCGAGCGGCCCACCGGCTTCGGTGAGCACCCCCTGCATGAGGCCGAGGTGCACGGAGCACAGCATCGGACGGTCTTCGGCGCGACCCGCGGCGTGCGGGCACGGGCTGAGATCGACGGTGAGCTGCTCGTCATCGACGACGGGCTCGAAGCCGCTCTCCTCCAAGTGTTCGATCAGGGCATCCAGCTGGTAGGTCGCATCGCGACCCAGAGCGGATGCGGATGCCGGCAGCACCCGGCGCAGCAGGTCACCGCGCTCGGCGGCGGCCTTGGCCTTGTCGCGAGCGATGGGGCTGGAGGCATCGCTCATGCCGGTCGCGGCACTGTACAGCGTGCGCGGACGTCCGCGGGTGGTGCGGTGCTCGCTGGCCTGGATCACGTAGCCGCCCTCGATGAGGCGCTGCAGGTGCTCGCGCACCGTGTTCGGATGCAGCCCGGTGGCGTCGCACAGCTCGCCGATCGTGCGCTCGGCACGCGACTGCCCGCTGCCGCCTTCGAACAGCGCGTGCAGGATACGCACGCGCGAGAAGCTCGAAATCGGCCCGCAGACGGGCCCGCCATTGGCCATGAACCCAGTATCCCGTTGTGCCAGCGCCCCAGCGAGTGGTTCCGCCGTGAATAATGCCCTCCGCAATAGGGATGTCGGATACCGGCGATAGCCTGGCTGCATGGCCACCCGCAAACCCGCTCCCCCTGCCTATGTCTGCACGGAATGCGGATGGACGACCGCCAAGTGGGTGGGTCGGTGCGGCGAATGCCAGCAGTGGGGCACCGTGCAGGAGCAGAGTGCGCAGACCGGCATCCTGAGTCGTGTCACGCCCCTCGCGCCGACCGCCGCCCGCGCTGCGCGCCCCATCACGCAGATCACCACCGAAGACGCCCCGCGCCGCACGAGCGGCGTCGGCGAGTTCGACCGCGTGCTGGGCGGAGGCATCGTCCCGGGCGCTGCGATCCTGCTCAGCGGCGAGCCCGGCGTCGGCAAGTCGAC
>NZ_DALZXX010000175.1:0-5104 GCF_031988965.1 Microbacterium sp. | reverse complement strand
CGTCGGCGTTCTTCTGCAGCTCGGAGGCTCCCGTCGTCAGGCCGAGGCCGATCTGCGAGGCTCCGGCCGCCGCCTCTCGGGTCTTCGACGTCAGGGTGTCGAGGCCGTCGGCGAGCGACGAGGCGCCCGTGCCCAGTTCGGAGGCGCCCGACGCGAGCTGGGTGGCACCGTCCGGGATCGCAGCGGCTCCGGTGGCCGCATCCCTCGATCCGGTCGCGAGCTGCGCGGCGCCGTCTGCGGCCTCGCCGATCTGATCGCCGATGGTCGTGAAGCCGACCAGGATGTTCTCGGTCGTCGCCTCCGACAGCATCGTGCCGAGGCTGGAGGCCGCGACGTTCGCGATCTGGCTCGTGATGAGGTCGTCGGCGACGAGCCCGTCGTCGGGGGTGGTGACCTGGATGGTCGCCTGCTCGGCGTCGCCGCCGCCGTCGGAGATCGCCTGACCCGCCGAGGTGGCCGCCGCGGAGAAGTCCTCGGGGATGGTGATGACGGCCTGGTACGAACCGTCGGCGAGACCGTCCTTGGCATCGTCCTCATTCGAGATGACCCACGTGAGGTTGGAGTCGAGCTCGTCCGACCCCTCGACGAGGCCGGAGGCCAGCTGACGTCCGAGGGGCGTGAGCTGGCCGTCGATCTCGACGGGCTCGTCGAGGTTGACGATCGCCGCCGTCATCGAGTCGAGCCGCTCTGCAGGGTTCTGGAGGGCCGCGACCAGGATGCCGCCGACGGCTGCCGGGAGCAGCAGGATGCCGAGGATCGTCAGCCACGTGATCGGCTTGCGCGAGCGTGCTCGCTCGATGGGGAGGGTCATGCTGTCACCTCGGTCGATTCGGAGGATTCGTCTGCGCCCTGGGCCGCAGAGGGGAGGGAGGCGCGGCGCGGTGCGGCGCCGTCGACGTCGATCACGTCGACCGGGCCGCGTCCGGCATCCGAGAGCAGCTCGAGCGCGATCTCGGGGGAGTGCGCCGTGACGAGCACTGTGGTCGTCGGGCGTGCGTCCCGCAGGCGTGCGGCGACCTGGTCGCGATCGGCGCGGGAGAGCCGGTCGACGCCGTCGATCACGACCAGTGCGGGCGTGCCTCGAAGCGCCTCGGCGAGATCTGCCGACAGGCTTCCGGAATCGGCGGCCATCACCGCGCCGACGTGCGCGCGCACCCATGCGGCACGGCCGGGCAGCAGGTGACCGGCCACCCGCAGCCGTCCGTCTTCGGGGGCCACTCGACCCGCGATCGTCAGGGCCAGGGTGCGGAGCGCGCCGGGCGACGAGCCGGAGAGAACGGCAGCCGCACCGGGAGCCACCCGCAGGTGGAGTCGCTCGACTCCGGCGGCGGAGAGTGACAGATCGTCCGCGGCGATCACCGAGTCGTCGCCGGGCCACTCGGCGAGGTGGCGCTCGCGCTCCACCGCTTCGCCCTCGATGTCGACGCGGGGAAGGATCCGCTCGAGCCACGCCGGGATCTCCCACGCGCGCTCGCCGAGGATCGCCATGAGCGCGGGGATCAGCGTCATCCGCACCAGGAACGCGTCGATCGCGATTCCTGCGGCCAGGCCCAGTGCGATCGGCTTGAGAGACGAGTCGCCCTCGGGCACGAACGCCACGAACACGGCGAACATGATGAGACCCGCGGCGGTGACGACCTTCGCCGATCCGGTGAAGCCGCTGCGTACCGCACGCAGGGCGGCGGCGCGTCTGGTCGCGCGATCCGGGCTCTTCCCGTCAGCGTCGTGCACGAAGTCCTCGCGCATGCGGGAGACGAGGAAGACCTGGTAGTCCATCGCGAGGCCGAACAGCACGCCCATGAGGATGATCGGCATGAAGCTGATGATCGGACCGACCTTCGCGACGTGCAGGGCGTCGGCGAACCAGCCCCACTCGAACACCGCGCCGACGATGCCGAACCCGGCGACGATCGAGAGCAGGTATCCGGCGGCAGCGGTGATCGGCACCCAGAGCGAGCGGAAGACGATGGTCAGGAGGATCAGGGACAGGCCGATCACGAAGACGCCGAACGGCAGGAGCGCGTTGCCCAGCTGGTCGGAGATGTCGATGCCGACGGCTGTGAAGCCGGTGACCTTGAGGTCGATGCCGAACTCGTCGAGCCACTCGTCGTGATGTGCGCGCAGTTCGCGAACCAGGTCGGCGGTCGCGGGGTCGTCGGGTGCGGTCTCGGGGATGATCTGCACGATGCCCGTGTCGGCCGTCTCGTTGGGGGTGGCGAGCGCCACCTCCTTGACCCCGTCGATCTTCGCCACCTCGTCGCCGAGATCCTCCATCAGCGTCAGGGGATCGGTCGAGGTGACGATGGTGCCTGTCAGGATCAGCGGTCCGTTGAAGCCGGCGCCGAACTCCTCGGCGACCAGGTCGTAGCTCTGTCGAGCCTCATTGTCCTTCGGCAGCACGCCGGCGTTCGGCAGAGCGAGGTTGAGGCTCAGCGCCGGGATGGCCACGATGCCGAGGCCGAGCACCACGGCCAGCGACACGAGGATCGGTCGCTTCGTCACGCCCGTCACCCAGCGGTCGCTGAAACGGCGACGGGGAGCGGGGGTGGGCGTGCCCTCCTTCGCCTTGCGCGGCTTGCGCGGCTTGCGCGGCTTGCGCGGGCGACCCGCGACACGACCCTTCATGAACCCGAGCAGCGCCGGGGTGAGGGTCACCGCGATGGCGACCGCGACGGCGACGGCGGCGGACGCGGCGATGCCCATGGTGGTGAGGAAGGGGATGCCGGCGAAGCCGAGCCCGATCAGCGCGATCAGCACGGTGACGCCCGCGAACACGACGGCCGACCCGGCTGTGCCCACGGCGCGGGCCGTCGACTCTTCGGGGTCGACGCCCTCACGGACCTGATCCTGGTGCCTGGCCATGATGAACAGCGCGTAGTCGATGCCGACGGCGAGCCCGAGCATGAGCGCGAGCAGGGGGGTGGTCGACGAGACGGTCGCGAAGGCGGTCGCCGCGAAGATGCCGGCCATCGAGATGCCGACACCGAGCACGGCCGTGAGCAGGGGGAGGCCCGCGACGACGAACGAGCGGAAGGTCACGATCAGCACGAGCAGGGCGATCAGGAGCCCGACTGCCTCGGTCAGCGTCACACCGGGGATCGAGGTGGCGAACAGCTCGCCGCCGAGCGAGGTCTGCGACCCCGGGGGGAGCTCGGCGGCGAGGTCTGCGACGACGGTCCGGAGCTCGTCCTGCGTCTCGTCCGAGACATCGGTCGACTGTCCGTCGAACTGCAGGCGGATGATGCCCGCGGTCTCATCGTCGTTGATCATGCCGCTGACCATCTCGTCATACGGCGAGGTGGCCGACAGCACGGAGTCGTCGAGGTCGGCCAGCTTGTCGACGGTCTCCTCGATGTCATCTCGATACGTGTCGTCGGTGATCGAGTCACCGTCGGCTGCGACCACGATGATCTGCGCGCTGGTACCGCTGACCGCGGGGAACGAGCGGTTGAGCTGTTCGAGACCGGCCTGTGACTCGGTGCCGGGGATCGAGAAGGAGTTGTCGGTGCCCGCTCCGAGCACGAGTGCTCCCGCACCGGCGATGCCGAGCGCGAGGAGCCAGGAGACGAGGACACGCCACGGATGCCGGTAAGACCAGCGGCCGAGCGAGGACAGGAGTGTGGACACGAAGCTCCTCAGATGATCCGGGTCGGATACACAGGTGTATCCGATACATAGATGTATCGTAAGGTGATCCGAGCCCCGGAGTCTGTGTGCGGGGTGTGAGATCCTTCGACAGGTGCAGCAACCCCAGTGAAAGGATGGCTCGATGACGACATCCGCCCCTCGAAGCCGCGAGAACACGCGAGCCCGGCTTCTGGACGCCGCCGCGCAGGTGTTCGCCGAGGTCGGTCTCGAAGGCGCCTCCGTCGAGGCCGTCTGCGAGCGCGCCGGCTTCACCCGCGGCGCCTTCTACTCCAACTTCGATTCTAAGGACGAGCTGTTCCTGATGCTGGCCGGCAGTGTCGCCGAGCAGCGGGTGAGCGCCGTGCGCGATCGCGTCGACGAGATCGCGGCAGAGGGGGGTCTCACCGCCGGCTGCGATCCGGTCGATCTCGTGCAGCAGATCATGGATGCCGGAGGCGACGACCGCCTCGGTGTGATGCTCATGAGCGAGATCCGCATCCGCGCACTGCGCGATCAGCAGTTCGGCGCGGCCTACCTCGCGCAGGAGCGCGAGATGGTCTCGAGCATCGCGACGATCATCACCGACATCGTCTCAGTGAGCTCTCTCGAGCTGAAGGTTCCGGCCGACGAGGCCGCGCGCATGCTCATGATCATCTGGGAGGGCATGACCGTGCGCGGAGCGATGGCGGGGCAGGACTCCGACCAGCTGCGTCACTCCGGCGGCGAGGAACTCGGCAGGCTCGTGCAGCTGCTGCTCGCCGAGTGACGTGACGGCACGCCGTCGGATGAGTGCGGCTCAGCGCGCGGCGAGCACCTCGTAGCAGCGACTGAGTCGGTCGAGCCACCAGTCGCGACGATCGTCCGAGGCGGCGAGTCGGCTCAGCGCGGCCGCATCCGGCGCGACCCGCTCTGCCGAGATCGATCCGTCGACCGGACGCAGGTCGGCCACATCATCGAGGAACAGCGATGACGTGCCCAGACCGCAGTCATAGTCGAGCGTCGGCAGTGCTGCCGCGAGCGCGGCCCCCTGCGAGAGCCCGATCGCCGTGTCGAGGGCGCTGGAGACGACGACCGGCAGGCCCGCAGCCGTGACGATCTGCAGTGCGTGGGTGATGCCGCCGAGCGGCTGCGCCTTGATGACGAGCAGATCGGCCGCCTTCTCTCGGGCGACGGCGAGCGGGTCGGACGACTTGCGGATGCTCTCGTCGGCGGCGACCGGGATGCCCATGTACTTCACGCGGGTGCGCAGCTCGGCGAGTTCGGGCACCGTGGCGCAGGGCTGCTCGACGTACTCGAGGTCGAACTGATTGAGGGCGTGTACGGCGTGCTCGGCTTCGTCCACGTTCCACAGGCCGTTGGCGTCGACGCGGATGCGCCCCTCGGGGCCCATGGCCTCGCGCACGGCGCGCACGCGGTCGATGTCGTCGGCGAGCGTCTGCCCGGGCTCCGCGACCTTGATCTTGGCGGTGCGGCAGCC
>NZ_DALZXX010000174.1:0-5131 GCF_031988965.1 Microbacterium sp. | reverse complement strand
CGCGGATGCTCGAAGCGTTCTCGCGGTCGATCGGCTCGACACGGCGCGTCCGACCGCTCGCGGCGACGCCTCGCCCCGAGGTGCTCGCGAAGCTTCTCGATCTCACCGCCGACGGTCGCCTCACTCCCGTCATCGAGCGCGAATACGGCTTCGACGAGGCATCCGCCGCGCTGACCCACCTCGAAGCCGGTCATACCGTGGGCAAGCTCGTCGTCCGCGGCGCCTTCGAGTAGCGCACTTGGCAGAATCTGCCGCCCCGAAACTGCATAGTGAGCGACTCGAAGGCAGCAGGGGGGCGCTCTGGCGGCATCCAGGGGGCGGGTGACAGAATGGGTTGCGGCGTGCTCGAGTCGCATCTTCCCCGCCGCCGACTCTCACCGAGCGGCGCGGGTCGAAGGACCGCCGGGCCCCTGGACAGCGTCCGCCGCATCCCGTTCGAGGAGCCCAATGTCTGTCGAAACCACTGCGTCGACGTCCGAGACCGCGACCCCGGTCCGCACCGCACACCACCGTCACTACCTGATGTGCACGCCCTCGCACTTCACGGTGAACTACTCGATCAACCCGTGGATGGAGCCGGCCAAGCCGACCGACACCGCCAAGGCCGTCGAGCAGTGGCAGAAGCTGCACGACCTGTACGTCGAGCTCGGTCACGAGGTCGAGCTGATCGAGCCCCTCGCGGGCTTCCCCGACATGGTCTACACCGCGAACGGCGGATTCCTGATCGACGGCCGCGCCTACGTGCCGAAGTTCCGCTTCGTCGAGCGTCAGGGTGAGGCTCCGGCCTTCGCCGATTGGTTCCGCGCCGCCGGGTACGACACGGTCATCCCCGAAGAGGTCAACGAGGGCGAGGGCGACTTCCTGCTCGTCGGCGACGTGATCCTCGCGGGCACGGGCTTCCGCTCGACCGGAGACAGCCACCGCGAGGTCGGCGAGGTCTTCGGTCGCGAGGTCGTGTCGCTCAACCTCGTCGACCCGCGTTTCTACCACCTCGACACCGCCATCGCGGTGCTCGACCCGGTGCAGGGCATCGAGAACGGCGGCCCCGAGCGCGCCAACATCGCCTACCTGCCCGGTGCGTTCGACGACGCGAGCCGCGCGATGCTCGAGGAGCGCTTCCCCGAGGCGATCCTCGTGTCCGACGAGGACGGCTCGGTCTTCGGCCTCAACTCGGCGAGCGACGGCTACAACGTGATCATCTCGCCGCGCGCCACGGGCTTCGAGGTGCAGCTGCGCGAGCGCGGCTACAACCCGATCATGGTCGACCTGTCCGAGCTGCTGCTCGGCGGCGGCGGCATCAAGTGCTGCACGCTCGAGCTGCGGGGCCGGTCATGACCGCCGTCGAGTCCGGCGTCGAAGTGACGACGGAGCCGCACGTCGCGCACAACTACCACCCGCTGCCCGTCACGATCGCCCGCGGTGAGGGCGCCTGGGTGACGGATGCCGAAGGCAAGCGCTACCTCGATCTGCTCGCCGCCTACTCGGCGGTGAACTTCGGCCACCGGCATCCGGCGATCGTCGCGGCTCTCACCGAGCAGCTCGGTCGCGTCGCGCTCACGAGCCGCGCGTTCATGAGCGATCGCCTCGAGCCGTTCGCCGCCGCACTCGCGAGCCTCGCGGGCAAGGACATGGTGCTGCCCATGAACACGGGCGCCGAAGCCGTCGAGACGGGCATCAAGGTCGCCCGCGCGTGGGGCTACCGCATCAAGGGCATCGCCGAGGGCAAGGCGCGCATCATCGTCGCTGCCGGCAACTTCCACGGCCGCACCACCACGATCGTCAGCTTCAGCGACGACGAGCAGGCGCGGGCGGACTTCGGTCCGTACACGCCGGGCTTCGACGTGGTTCCGTACGGGGATGCGGATGCCGTCGCTGCGGCGATCACCGATGACACCGCCGCCGTGCTGATCGAGCCCATCCAGGGTGAGGGCGGAGTGGTGATCCCGCCGGAGGGGTATCTGCGCCGCATCCGCGAGATCTGCGACGAGAAGAACGTGCTGTTCATCGCCGATGAGATCCAGTCGGGACTCGGACGGGTCGGCGAGACGTTCGCGTGCGACCGCGAGGGCGTCGTTCCCGACCTGTACCTGCTGGGCAAGGCGCTCGGCGGCGGCATCCTTCCCGTCTCCGCCGTGGTGGGCGACACCGATGTGCTCGGTGTCATCCGGCCCGGCGAGCACGGATCGACGTTCGGCGGCAACCCGCTGGCCGCGGCCGTGGGGCTGCGCGTGGTGGAGATGCTCGAGTCGGGGGAGTTCCAGGAGCGGGCCCGCGCGCTGGGCGAGCACCTCGCCGCAGCTCTCGCGCCGCTCATCGGCCGAGGCGTCACCGAGGTGCGTATCGCCGGCCTGTGGGCGGGCGTCGACATCGACCCGGCGAAGGGCACGGGCCGCGAGATCGCCGAGAAGCTGCTCGACCGGGGCGTGCTCGTCAAGGACACGCACGGTCAGACCATCCGCATCGCTCCGCCGATCGTGATCCGCGCGACAGAGCTCGACTGGGCCGTCGAGCAGCTCAAGCTGGTGCTCGGCGCCTGAGGGCCGTGAGAGCGCGATCCCGCCGGCGCGGCTGCGGCTCTCCGACACGTGAAAGGACGATCCGCCGACCGGTCTGACCGACCGTCTGCGGATCGTCCTCTGATCCTCCGATCATCACGACCCGGCGCGCCACCCGCCCCCCTGGGTGCCGGCGCGCTCGCGTCGTGTCTCAGGCCGGAGCGTCGTCCGGGTCGAGGGTGCGCAGCGTGTCGCGCTCGACGTCGTTGTCGGCCGTCAGCTGCTCCTCGGTGTTCTCATCGCCGCCGAGTGCTGCCTCGCGGTCGGGGCTCGCATCGCCCTGGATCGCCCCGCGGGGTGATTCGCCGTGCGAGCTGTCGCCCTGGATCGCGCCTCCCTGCGCCGCGCCCTGGGCGTTGCCGTCCTGCGCTTCGCCCTGGATCGCACCGCGCGCGGCATCGCCGTGCGAGCTGTCTCCCTGAATGGCCCCGCCCTGGGTCGATCCCTGGGCGTTGCCGTGCAGTTCGTCACGCTCGGCGGATCCCTCGGCCGGCTCTTCGGAGTGCGGGGTGCGTCCTGTGTTCTGGTCCATGCTGCGACGCTACGACTGCCTCCGCCGCGCGTGGAGGGCATTGACAAACCGCGCGCCGGTGATCAGCGGGTGCGATCGCGCCGCGATCAGCGGATCGGTTCGTCGTCTCGGGTGGTGCGGATGGGCGTCGTGATGGCGGCCTCGTCGCTGAACTCCACCGGCTCGGGCCGGCGCACGGCCTCCGCCTCGATCACGTCGAGCGGCCGGGTCTCGTCGAGTGTCATCAGGAACCGGCTGTTCTCGGCGCGGTGCAGGCGGCCCGAGGTGAAGACCCAGATCGCTCCGATCGCGCACGCGACGAATCCGGCGGTGCCGCCGAGCATGATCGCGCTGCGCGGGCCGAACGTGTCGGCCACCCATCCCGCGATCGGGGCGCCCACCGGGGTCGATCCCATGATGACCGCCATGTACAGCGCGAGCACGCGCCCGCGCAGCGCCGGCGCCGTCGTCATCTGCACGTAGCCGTTCGCGGTCGTCAGCAGGGTCACGATCATGAACCCGGTGAACGTCAGCGTGACGGCGTAGCTCACGTAGGTCGGCATCGCCGCCGACACGAACGCAGCGATGCCGAAGCCGCCGGCCGCGAAGATCACGACGCGCACGCGGTCGCGCCGGGCGGCGAGCAGAGCCCCCGCGAGCGAGCCGATCGCCAGCACCGAGCTGAGGATGCCGTAGCCGTCGGCGCCCGCGCCGAACTCCAGCGCCATGGTCGAGGCGAAGATCGGGAAGTTCATGCCGAAGGCGCCGATCAGGAACACCGTCACGAACACGACGCGCAGGTCGCTGCGGCCCCACACGTACCGGAACCCTTCGGCGAGGCCGCCGGGGCGGCGGTTCTTCGGCCTCGGCGCGAGCTGGCCGGTGCGCAGCATCAGCAGAGCGATGAGCATCGCGAGGAAGGTCACGGCGTTCGCGATGAACACCCACCCCGATCCGATCGCGACGATCAGCAGACCGCCCACGGCCGGCCCGATCATGCGGGCCAGGTTGAAGGATGCCGAGTTCAGCGCCACCGCGTTCGACGTGTCGCCCGACGAGACCATGTCCGACACGAACGCCTGCCTGGCGGGGGCGTCGAACGCGTTCACGACGCCGAAGGCGGCAGCGAAGCCGAACATCATCGGCAGGGTCATGACGTCGTTCAGCAGCAGCACGCCCACAGCGATGGCGAGCAGCAGCAGCGAGGTCTGGGTGGCGAGCAGGATGCGCCGTCGCTCGAAGCGATCCGCCACCCACCCGGTCAGGCTGACGAGCACGAGCGGCGGTCCGAACTGCAGCGCCATCGTCACGCCCATCGCCGCCGCGTCGTTGTCGGTCAGCTCGGTCAGCACGACCCAGTCCTGCGCGGTGGCCTGCATCCAGCCGCCGATGTTCGAGACGAGGGCCCCGGCGAACCAGATGCGGTAGTTGATGTTCGCGAACGACCGGAACATGGCGCTCATCGGTCGACCACCTTGCGCATCAGGGCGCTCGCTTCGCGCAGTGTCGCGAGCTCCTTCTCGGTGAAGTCGAGCTCGCCGAGCATCTCGGCGAGCGCCTCGTCGCGACGCTGGATGGTCTGGGCGACGATCGCGATCCCCGCATCCGTGATGTCGACCTGCACTCGGCGCCGGTCCTCGGCGTCGGGGGTGCGCACGACGAGACCCTGCTCTTCGAGGCCGTTGATCATGTTCGTCATCGACGGCGCGGTGACGCGCTCGCGCTCGGCGAGAGCGGTGATGGTGCGACGACCGTGCATGCGCAGGGTGGCGAGCACGGCGAGCTGGGCATCGCTCATCGCATCGACGGCGCGGACGCAGCGAAGGCGTCGGGCGAGCCGGAAGGTGGCCATGCCAGTCTAAGTAATTTCCCTCGCGAGGGGAAGGGCGTGGCCGATCAGGGGTGTCCGACAGTCCAGAATGGACCCATGACACGACCCGTCGCCCTCGAGATCGCCGTGCAGGACCCCACCGGAGTGCGCATCGCCGGCGCGGTCGGCGCCGCACGCGTCGAACTCGCCCAGGCCCTCGCGCTCGGCGGCCTCACCCCCTCGCCCGCCACGCTC
>NZ_DALZXX010000173.1:0-5133 GCF_031988965.1 Microbacterium sp. | reverse complement strand
CGGGCAGCGCCGCGGGGACGACGAGCGGCACCGCTCCGTCGGCGCGCCGCTGCTCGAGCGCGAGGTCGCGCAGCCACGACGCGAGGAATCCGTCGCAGTCGTACAGGAAGCTCGCGGTGGGGGCGAAGACCTGGATGTCGCCGGTCCAGCCGAGGCGCTCGTCGCGCTGCGGGCAGTCGGTGGGGATCGAGAGGAAGTTGCCGCGCATGCCCCAGCGCACGTTCTCATGCAGGCGGTCGAGAAGCGGGTGGGAGGACTCGAACCATCCGGTGCGCCGCATGTCGGTGTGCAGCACGACCGCCTCGACGGCATCCGGCGACACCTCGACGCCCGTGATCTCCGCGTAGCGGAAACCGTAGAACGAGAACCGCGACTCGAGCACGTCGTCGCCGCCCGAGAGGTCGAAGGTCGCCGTGGCGGCGGCGTTGCGGAGCGGGCGCAGGGCGAGCTCGCCGTTCTCGAGGACCTCGGCGTGGCGGACGACGAGGCGGGCTCCCTCGTCGCCCTGTGCGCGGATGCGCAGCCTGCCGACGAGGTTCTGGCCGAAGTCGAGGATCCGTCCACCGGACGGCGTCTCGATCACCGACGCCACGGGCAGAGTGTCGGTGCGTCGGACCGGTGGTGCGATGCGGGCCTCGGGCACGGGCACGTCCTCGTAGCCCGGGAGCGCGGCGGCGCCGATGCGCACCGGTGCCCACGACGACGGGCTGCGGCGCAGGTCCTGGTGCTCACCCGGGTAGATGCCGCTGTCGACGACGGGCCCGTCTCCGGCGGCCTGCCATCCCTCACCGGTCGCGGCGACGGTCTCGATCGTGCCGTCGGCGTACGTGAGGCGGATCTGGGCGAGGAACGACGGCTGTGTGCCGTAGAGCCGCGCCGCGAAGGCGAAGAAGCCGTATCGCTCGGTGTACCAGGCCCCGGCGATGGTCGCACGCAGCTCGTTGGCCCCGTCGTGCAGGAGCGCGGTGATGTCGATCGTCTCGTGCACGAGACGATCCCGGTAGGCGGTCCAGCCGGGGGCGAGCACGTCGTCCGCGACGGCGGCGCCGCTGACCTCGGGCTCGGCGACGCCGAGTGCGGTCCAGAACAGCAGCGCCCGCTCGACCGGACGCTCGAGCGTGAACGACGTCCGCACCTCGGCCGGCTGGGCCTCGCGGTCGGGGTCGGCGAGTCCCACCGGCTGCGCGACCCACTCGCTCTCGGCGAGGAATCCCGAGGCGACGACGAGCGGTCGGCTCCACGGCGTGCTCGACCCGCCGACGGAGTGCGCGCGCACGCGGACGGAGCGGACCTCGCCGGCCGTCATCGGCGCGAAGGGCCAGTCGACGAGCACGCTCTCGCCGCCGTCGAGCGCGACGGTCTCGAGTCCGTCGGCGATCTCGACGGACGACTGCAGCCAGCCGTCGTCGGGCGACACGACGGTCCAGCTCAGGCGCGGGGTCGGGGTGGCGACGAACGGGGGGTCGTCGCGCAGCTCGGCCCTGACCGTCGCGATCTGCGCGGTGCCGCTCACTCGTCGTCGCCTTCGGCGGTCCACCGCAGCACCGCCACGTCGCCGGAGCGGGCGTAGACGCCGATCACCCGTCCCGTGAACGACTCGGTGGTCTCGGAGGAGAGGAAGCGGCCGTCGACCGTGGCCAGCTCCCGGCGCTCGCCCTCCGTCGTCACGGCGAGGTGGAACACGTCGGAGGTCTTCGGCAAGGCACCGCCGGCGGCGGGTCGGCGCGACTCGATGTGGAGGTCGAGCACCTCGGACGTCAGCGGGATGCTCCACTCCTGCACGAGGTCGGCGACGACGGCCCGGGCGATCACGACGCCCGCTCCGGCCTCGATCTCGACGTGGAAGCGCTCGTCGTAGCGCACCGCGAGACCGCCGACGCCGGCATGCACGTCGACCGTCACGGTGACGGCGTTCGTGAGGTGCTCCTGACGGCGGCCGAGGAAGACGGGGTGCGGATCGTCGAGCGTGCGTCCCGCTCCGTGCAGCACCAGGGCATCGGGGCGCGCGTCGAGGTCGGCGATCGACGCCGGAGTGGTCCGCACCGCGATCCACTCGCCGTCGAGCGTGCGCTGCGCGGAGAAGTCGACGTCGACGCGGGTGCCGGGTCGCGGGTTCAGCGGCACCGGGTCGATGGCCGGCCAGCCGTCGTCCCGCCAGTGCACGGTCGTCACGAAGGTCTCGCGACCGAGCGCCGAGAATGCGCGGGTCATGCTGCGCGGGCGCACGCCGAGCAGCACGCACAGCCAGTCGCCGTCCGGCCCGATGACGAGGTCGCCGTGGCCGGTGTTCTGCACGGGGCGGATCGTGGACCGCGCGGACACCAGGGGGTTCTGCGGCGCGGTCTCGAAGGGGCCCTCCGGCGAGTCGCCGCGCGCGATCGAGATGCCGTGGCCGCGCTCGGTGCCACCCTCGGCGATCATGAGGTACCAGCGTCCGTCGACCGCGTACAGGTGCGGCGCCTCGGGGAACTGGCCCCCGGTGCCCGACCAGACCGAGCGGGGCTCCTCGAGGGCCACGTGCCGATCGAGGTCGACCCTGACCTGCTGGATGCCGAGGTGCTGGCCCACCCCCTCGCCGCTCAGGAGGAGTCCCGAGTAGGTGATGTACACCGTGCCGTCGTCGCCCCAGGCGATGTCGGGGTCGATCCCGTCGAGCGAGCGCGACCCGTCGTGCGTGCGGATCAGCTCGCCGTCGCTCCAGGGGCCGGCGGCGTCGACCGCGGTGAAGTGGAGCATCCCGCGCCCCATCGCATCCGTGATGACCAGGTGGAACACCCCGTCGCGGTGTCGGATCGTCGGAGCCCACGCGCCCCCCGCGGTGGGGACGTCGGCGACCGCGAGCTGATCGTCGCGCGTGGCCACGTGCCCGATGAGCTCCCAGTTCTCGAAGTCGCGTGAGCGGTGGATCGGGATGCCGGGCAGGTACTCGAACGTCGAGGTGGCGAGGTACCACTCGTCGCCCACGCGCACGACCGACGGGTCGGGGTGGAAGCCGTTGAGGAGCGGGTTGTACAGCGTCGTCATGAGGATGCTTTCCGAGTCGTGGGGCCGTCAAAGGGAGAGGAGTCGACCGAGGTCGCGTGCGAGGGGCACCGCGCGGGGGTCCGCGCCGCCGGGCCAGGGCCCGCGGGCGATGGTCCACGCGAACGCGATGCCGGTGTCGGGGTCGACGCAGGCGAGAGCGCCCATCGCACCGCCGTGTCCGAAGGCGCGCGGGCCGCCGAAGGCCAGCTGCTGCGAGGGCTTCTGGAAGACCACCGCGTGGGCGCGGTCGCTCTGGTGCAGCACCTCGTCGTAGCCGCGGATCTGCTGCTGGCCGATCTGGGCGACCGTGTCGGCGGAGAGGAGCGGCGGTCGGCCGTCGACTCCGGTGACGCCGACCGCCAGCAGTCGGGCGATGCCGATACGCGGCGACCTGGAAGGACAGATCGGGATCGTCGGCGAGGGCGTCGTCGAGGCGGGCGACGAGCACCGCGAGGCGCTCGTCCGCCCGACGCTGCAGCGCGCCGGTGAGGCGCGTGAGATCGGTCATCGCTGATCCCAGTCGACCCGCAGCGGCAGATCCGTCGCCGAGCATCCGACGTGCAGCGTGAAGCGGCCAGGCTCCACGACCCAGCCGTCGGCCCAGTGCGCGAGTCGTCGCGGAGCGACGGGCACGACCGCCGTCACGGTCTCACCCGGCTCGGCGTGCACCACCGCGAAGCCGACCAGCCACAGGAGCGGCCGTTCGACCGAGGAGTCTGTGCGCTCCGCGTAGACCTGCACCACCTGCTTGCCGCGGCGCGAACCGGTGTTCGCGAGGGTCACCTCGACGGTGTCCTCATGCCGCTGCGCGGTGCCCCACGACCACGTGGTGTACCCGAGCCCGTGACCGAAGGCGTACGCCGGGGGCGTCTCCCGCTTCAGCCAGGCGCGGTAGCCGATGTGCAGTCCCTCGCCGTACACGAGGCGACCGTCGGTCGGGGTCACATCGGTCACCGGCACGTCGTCGAGCGAGGCGGGCCACGTGGTGGGCAGGCGCCCTCCCGGCTCGGCGGCACCGGTCACGACATCGGCGATCGCGTGTCCGAACTCCTGTCCGCCGAAGTACCCCTGCACGATCGCCGAGACCTCGCCCGCCCACGGCAGCACCACGGGGGAGCCGGCGTTGACGATCACGACGGTCGGGGTGCCGGTGGCGGCGACCGCGCGCACCAGGACGTCCTGGCGTCCGGGCAGGTCGAGGTCGACGCGGTCGTAGCCCTCGGACTCGACCTTCGCGTTCGTGCCCACGACGACGATCGCGACCTCGGAGTCCCTCGCGGCCTCGACCGCACGGGCGATCAGGGCATCGGGGTCGGTGCGCTCGGGAGCGATGCCCAGCGTGATGCTCAGCGCCCCGTCGAGCGCGCCCTGCGATGCCCGCGTGATCTCGACGCGGATGTCGATGGCGCGGCCCGACTCGACGGAGACCGCGGTGGTGAGAGACGGAGGATTGAGGAACGCCGCACCGAGGTCGGTGCCCTCGAGGACGGGGGCGTCGTCGAGCACGAGGTCGCCGTCGACGAAGACGCGACCCGGGTTCGCCCCGGCGAAGCCCAGCTCGATGCTGCCCGTCTCCGACGGCGTGTACCGGGTGAAGAGCACCACGGTGCGACTCGCCCCGATCGGCGCATCTCCGCCGAACCAGACGAGAGCGGTGGCGCGACGGTCCTCGGCGAACAGCTCGTGCCCCGCCTCGTCGAGGAAGCTCACGCGCAGTCCGGGGTCGCCGGTCACGGGGTTGACGATCGATGACAGGGGGATCTCGGCCACGCCCTCCTGCACCACGGCGCCGATCTCGTAGCGCACGTCGGCGTGGGCGAACGCCGCCCGCAGCGCATCCCACGGAGACACGACCTTCTCGGGCAGCACCGTGGCGGACCCGCCGCCCTGCGTCCGCGCCTCGGTGGCGTTGTGGCCGATGACCGCGACGCGGGTCAGGGTGCCGGAGTCCAGCGGCAGCACCCCGTCGTTCTGCAGCAGCACGGACCCCTCGATCGCCGCCTCCCTCGCGAAGGCGGGGCCGTCGATCGGGGCAGGGACGAGCGCGGCGGTGCCGTCGAGGGCCCCCCCCCGCTCGGCCAGGAGGAGGATGGGTGCCCTCGACGGCAC
>NZ_DALZXX010000172.1:0-5326 GCF_031988965.1 Microbacterium sp. | reverse complement strand
GCGCACGTGGCCGCTGCGGATCAGCTCCTGTGGCAGTCCCACGACGGCCTCTTCGAGCCACTGCTTGGCCTGACGGCGGAGGTGGTCCTCGTAGGCGCGCTCCGGCGGCACAGCCGCGCTGCGGGTGCCCTCGAACGGGAGCACGATCACGAGGTGCAGCACCGCGCCGAGGCTGCGGGCGAGCCGGGCGCCCAGTGCCGCGGCATCCGCCCCCGAATCCGTCGCCGTGTAGCCGACGACGATCGACTCGGTCATCAGCCGGCCTCGACCGTCGCGCCCGCGCGAGCCGACTCGAGGATGTTCTCGGCCGCGAGACGGCCCATGCGGATGGCGCCGTCGACGTGCTGGTATCCGGCACCGGCCATGTCGCTGCAGGCGAAGTGGATCGGACCGACCGCAGCACGCAGGTCGGCGCCGTAGCGGTGCAGACCGCCCATGTCGAAGCTCGCGGCGTACGCGCCGCGGGTCCACTCCTCGGTGCCCCAGTCGCTCTCGTAGTAGACGACCGGGTTCTTGGCCTCGGGACCGTAGTAGTGCGACAGCGACTCGAGGATGCGCTCCTTGCGCTCCTCGGCCGACAGCTCGAAGAGGTCGTCGGCGTTCTGGTCGCTGACGAAGCCGACCAGTGTGCCGCGCTCGTCGCCGTGGTTGGTGTTGTCGTACGCCTCGTGAGACAGCTCGTAGGGGCTGAACGCGGTACCGCTGAGACCCTGCTCGCGCCAGAACGGACGGTCGTAGACGGCGTGCACCTTGATCACGAAGCCCATCGACAGGTGCTGGTGCAGCTGGTGCTGACGGCGCGGCAGCGGCGGCACGAACGAGATGCGGTCGTACAGCACGGGCGCGTGCGCGAGGATCGCGAAGCGCGCGCGCACGGTGTGATCGTCGGTCGTGGCGACGACGCCGTCCTGCGCCCACTCGAGTGTGCGCACCGGCTGGTTCAGGTGCACGTCGTCGCCCAGGCGCTCGGCGAGACGGATCGGCACCTGCTGCAGACCGCCGACGACGCGCTTGTCGAGGATGAAGTCGGCGTCGACGAGGTTCGAGTAGGAGCCGGCGGATGCCGCCATGAGCAGCGACTGCAGCAGCGAGAACGTGTGGGTCGGCTTGGTGAGCATCGCCGAGCCGGTCGCGAAGGCGAGGTTGCGCACGGCCTCGTCGTCGTCGGTCTGCTGGCGCAGCCAGGCGTCCCACGTGACGTGGTCCCATTCCTCGGCCTTCGGGTGCTCCCACGGCCGGTCCGGGTCGATCTCGGCGACCATGGCGTCGAGCATCGCGGTGATCTCGGCGATGACGGCCTCGGTCTCGGCGGACACCGGGAACATCTCGCCGGTGAAGCGGTGCACGGTGCCGTCCGGGCCGACGTAGACGCTGTCGCCCTCGCGATAGCGGCTGTAGGTCTCGAGACCGAGCTCCGCGATCGTGTCCTTGAGGGCATCCTGATCGGGCGAGACCCACTGGCCGCCGATCTCGAGCATCGCGCCCTCGATGACGTCGGTCCACAGTCGGCCACCGACGCGGTCACGCGCCTCGAGCACGGCGACCGACAGGCCCGCCGTGCGCAGGTCGTTCGCCGCGGTGAGCCCCGCGGCTCCGGCTCCGATGATCAGAACGTCACGAGTGATCTCAGCCATCTGCTTCTCCTTCGTTGGAAAGGTGTGCCGGTCGCGACTCGTGATCCCCCGACCTGAGTCGCGACCGGACGTCTGTTCAGGTCGCGACGGCGTCGCTTCCCGGGGTCTGTGTCGCCGGCACGGCGTCGCGCTTCTTGAGGTTGCGGCGCACGAGCGGCCAGAACAGCACGAGCACGCCGGTGGCGATGAGGCTCGTCCAGACCTGGGTGCGCCCGCCCTCGGTCGTCAGCATGACCACGAGCACTGCGGCGATGCAGGCGATCAGCACGATGTTGAGCCACGGGTGCAACCACATCTTGAGCTTGAGGTTCGCGACCTCCTCGGGTGTCATCTTCTGGCGCAGCCGCCACTGGGTCAGCGCGATGAAGACGTACACGAACAGGGCGACGAGCCCTGCCGAGTTCATGATGAAGTCGAAGATGCCCGAGCCGGGGGTGAAGAAGTTCACGAGGGTGGCGATGAGGCCGCCGATCGTCGAGGCGAGAAGCGCCATGACGGGCACTCCGCTCTTCGACTTCTTCGTCATGATCTTCGGCGCGAAGCCCTGTTCTGCGAGCGCCGAGAACATGCGCGACGCGGAGTACAGGCCGGAGTTCAGCACCGAGATCACCGCGGTGAAGATGACGAGCTGCATGATGACGCTCGCTCCCGGGATGCCGAACTGCTCGAGCGCGTACGTGAACGGCGCGTTCGCGACGTCGGTCGGCACGGGGAGCTCATCCCACGGAACCACCGTGACGATGATGAGCACGGAGCCGACGAAGAACAGCAGGATGCGCCAGATGATGGTGCTCGTCGCCTGACGGATGCCCTTGGCCGGGTCCTCGGACTCGGCCGACGCCATCACGGCGATCTCGGTGCCGAAGTACGAGAAGATCACGAGCGCGACGCCGGTGAAGGCGACGCCGTAGCCGTTCGGGGCGAATCCTCCGTGCTCCCAGAGGTTCGAGATCGACACCTCGGAGTTCGGCCAGAGCCCGAAGGCGAAGAGCAGACCGGCGCCGAGGAACACGACGATCGCGAGCACCTTGATGCTGGCGAGCCAGAACTCGACCTCACCGAACGTGCGCACCGAGATGACGTTCGTGCCGACGAAGATCGCGATCAGCACCAGCGACCAGGCCCACGACGGCACCACAGGGAACCAGCTGGCCATCGTCTCACCGCCGAGCACCGCCTCGTAAGCGAGCACGCCGACCCAGAAGTACCAGTACAGCCAGCCCACGAGGTAGGCGGCCCAATTGCCCAGGCCCACCCTCGCGTACTCCATGAACGAACCGATGGCCGGACGCGAGGCCGCCATCTCGCCGAGCATGCGCATCGCGAGGAACACCAGCAGACCGCCGATGAGGTACGACAGCACGGCGGCGGGTCCGACGGCGCGGATGACGTTGCCGGATCCGACGAACAGGCTGGCGCCGATGATCCCGCCGAGCGTGATCATCGTGACGTGACGGGACCGCAGCTTCTTCGTGCGCGGGTTCGCGCCGGCGAAACCGGCCGACGTCTCAGGCGAGACGGGCCGATCCCACTGCGATTCCGGTTCGGTCGACATGTCAGGCCGCGGCGAGCGCTTCTGCGACGACGTCGAGGCCCTCGTTGAGCAGCTCGTCGCCGATCGCGAGCGGCGGCAGGAAGCGGATGACGTTGCCGTAGGTGCCGCACGTCAGGACGATCACGCCCTGCGCGATGGCGGCCTTGGCGACGGCCGCGGTGAGCGCGGCATCCGGAGCCTGGGTCTCGGGGTCGACGAACTCGGCCGCGATCATCGCGCCGTGTCCGCGGATGTCGCCGATGCGGGCGTCCTGCTGCTGCATGGCGGTGAGGCGCGTCGTCAGGATCTCGCCGATCTCGCGCGCGCGCTCGATCACGCCGTCGTTCTCGAAGACGTCGATCGCGGCGAGCGCCGCGGCGCAGGCGATGGGGTTGCCGCCGTAGGTGCCGCCCAGGCCGCCGGCGTGAGAGGCATCCATGATCTCGGCGCGGCCGGTGACCGCCGCGAGGGGCAGTCCGCCCGCGATGCCCTTGGCCGTCGTGATCAGGTCGGGCTCGATGCCGAAGATCTCGCTCGCGAACATGTGGCCGGTGCGTGCGAAGCCGGTCTGCACCTCATCGGCGATGAAGACGACGCCGTTCGCGCGGCACCAGTCGAGGATCGCCGACAGGAAGCCGTCTGCGGGCACGATGAATCCGCCCTCACCCTGGATGGGCTCGATGATGACGGCGGCGAGGTTGTCGGCACCGATCTGCTTCTCGAGCTGCAGGATCGTGCGGGCCGCGGCCTCGGCGCCCGAGAGACCGTCGCGGAACGGGTACGACATCGGCGCGCGGTAGACCTCGGGCGCGAACGGTCCGAATCCGCTCTTGTACGGCATCGACTTGGCGGTGAGCGCCATGGTCAGGTTGGTGCGGCCGTGGTAGCCGTGGTCGAACGCGACGACGGCCTGACGACCGGTGTGCTTGCGGGCGATCTTGATCGCGTTCTCGACGGCCTCGGCGCCCGAGTTGAAGAGCGCGCTCTTCTTGGCGAAGTCGCCGGGGGTGATCCGGTTGAGGGCCTCGGCGACCTCGATGTACGACTCGTAGGGCGAGATCATGAAGCAGGTGTGGGTGAACTGCGCGGCCTGAGCGGCGACGGCGGCGGCGACCTTCGGATGGGCGTTCCCCACCGTGGTCACGGCGATGCCGGAGCCGAGGTCGATGAGCGAGTTGCCGTCGGCGTCGACGACGACGCCACCGCCCGCGGCGACGGTCGCGACCGGCACGGTGTGTCCGACGCCCGCGGGCACCGCTGCGGCCTTTCGAGCCAGGATCTCCGCCGACCGGGGGCCGGGGAGCTCGGTGACCAGGCGACGCTCCTGGGGGAGCTCGGGTCCGCCGAGGGGAACTGCAACAGCTGCGGTGTCGAGGAGTGCCATGTGGGCGAGCGTACGACCGCCGAGCAGCCCCGCGCACTCGCCGTTCTGTACAATCTGGAGGAGAGAATCGCCGAGCTGTACACGCTCGGAATCGCACATCGATCGAAGGAGCTGCGATGGATGCCGCCGAGCAGCCCACGCTGCGCGCCCTGCTCGGTCGCCGCGATCTCGGTCTGCGCCTGGTCTCGACAGAATCCGCGCTCTCCCCCGGTGCCCTCGATCGCCCGCTGCGCTGGGTGCACAGTTCCGACCTCGCCGACCCCACGCCGTTCCTCGCCGAAGACCTCGCTCTGCTGACCACGGGCACACAGTTCGATGCGGATGCCGATCTCGACGTCTACGTCGGTCGGCTCTCTGATCGCGGGGTGCTCGGCCTCGGGTTCGGCACCGACGTGCATCGCGCCGGCATCCCCGACGACCTGATCGCCCAGTGCGCGCACCACGGGATGCCGCTCTTCGAGGTGCCGTACCGCACGCCGTTCATCGCCGTGGCTCGCGCGCACTCCGAGGCCATCGCCGCTCAGGCCTACGCCCGCAGGTCGTGGGCGCTCGACACGCAGCGCGCGCTCGCCCTGGCGGCACTGCGTCCGCGTGGACTCGACGCGACTCTCGCCGAGCTCGGGCGCCGGCTCGGCGCATGGGTCGGCATGTACGACACCGCCGGCATCCTGCAGACCTCGCATCCCCGAACGGAGCTGCCGGCGAGCAGCCTGACAGCGCTGGGCGCGCGGGCGACCGAGGTGCTCGCCCGCGGACTCGAGGCCGGCCAATCGC
>NZ_DALZXX010000171.1:0-5401 GCF_031988965.1 Microbacterium sp. | reverse complement strand
CGCTCGGCGGCCGGGTCGGCTGCCGAGTCGAGCAGGCGTCCGACCCAGGGGGTGTCTGCGGTGCCGGGGTTCACGGCGTTCACGCGGATGCCGTCGCGCAGGTGGTCGGCAGCCATGGCGCGCGTCAGCGCCGAGACCGCGCCCTTCGACGCGCTGTACAGCGCGCGCTGCGGAAGCCCGGTCGTCGAGGCGATGGAAGCCGTGTTGCAGACCGCCGCGCTCGGCGACCTCTTCAACCAGGGCAGCGCTGCCGACGTGACGCGCGCGATGCCGGTCACGTTGATCGAGAGCACGCGTGCCCACTCCTCGTCGTCGTTCGCGCTGATGTCGCCCTGCGCGCCGATGCCGGCATTGTTCACGACGATGTCGATGCGGCCGAACTTCTCGGCGACGGCGGCCACGGCGGCATCCACCGACGCACGGTCCGAGACGTCGGCCGTGAACGCGGCGAAGACGGCATCCGCTCCGGAGATGTCGCGGTCGAGCACCGCGATCTGCGCGCCGTCGGCTTGCAGGCGGGCGGCGATGGCCGCCCCGATCCCGGATGCTCCGCCGGTGACGATCGCGACGAGTCCGTCGAGTGCGCTGCTCACTTCTGTGCCTCCCATGCCACGAACTCCTGGCGCTGATGCCCGAGTCCCTCGATCTCGATCTCCACGACGTCGCCCGCCTTCAGGTACGGGAACCTGCCGCCGAACGCGACGCCCTGCGGGGTGCCGGTGAGGATCAGGTCGCCGGGCTCGAGCGTCACGTACTGCGACAGGTGGTGCACGATCGCGCGCACGTCGAAGATCATGTCGTTCGTGTTCGAGTCCTGACGGGCCTCGCCGTTGACCCAGCTGCGCAACCGCAGATCGTCGACGTCGACCTCGTCGGGGGTGACCAGCCACGGGCCGGTCGGGTTGAAGCCGGGGGCGATCTTGCCCTTCGACCACTGCCCGCCCGAGACCTCCATCTGGAAGGCGCGCTCCGAGACGTCGTTCGCCACGACGTAGCCGGCGATGTGCGCGTCCGCTTCCTCCGGCGAATCGAGGCAGGCGGCGCGGGCTCCGATGACGATGCCGAGCTCGACCTCCCAGTCGGTCTTCTCACTGCCTCGGGGGATCGTGACGGCATCGTCCGGGCCGACGACGGTGTTCGGCGTCTTCAGGAACATGATCGGCACGGTGGGCGGCTCAGCGCCCGATTCGCGCGCGTGGGCGGCGTAGTTCTGGCCGATGCAGATGACGGCGCTCGGGCGGGCGATCGGAGCGCCGATGCGCATCGCCGCCGCATCCGCGAGGTCGGGCAGAGTGCCCGAGGCGATCGCCTCGGCGACGCGAGAGCGGAAGTCGCCGGCAAGGAAGTCGCCGTTGACATCGGATGTCAGTGTGCGCAGGTCGAGGTGGCGGTCGCCTTCGATGACGACGGGGATCTCGGCGCCGACGGGGCCCAGACGTGCGAACTTCATTGTCTCTCCTGATCTCCCGGGACTTTTCCCGTTTCGACGGCGCCGACCTGGCGTGCCTCGTTGACAGTATAGACATCGGATGTTTACACTCCAAGAGATCTGCACGAATCCCCGCCCCGTGCATGAGAGGACCCCGTGAGCCGCATCGTCGCCCTCGACACGACCGACATCCGCTTCCCGACGTCGCTGAGCCTCGACGGGTCGGATGCCATGAACCCCGACCCCGACTACTCGGCCGCATACGTCATCGTCCGCACCGACGCCGGGGACGGCATCGACGGTCACGCCTTCGTCTTCACGATCGGTCGGGGCAACGACGTGCAGGTCGCCGCGATCGACGCGCTCGCCGGGCACCTGGTCGGCCGCGAGATCGAACCGCTGCTCGACGACATGGGCACGACGTTCCGCGACATCATCGGCGACTCGCAGCTGCGCTGGCTCGGCCCTGAGAAGGGCGTCATGCACATGGCCATCGGCGCCGTGATCAACGCACTGTGGGACATCAAGGCCAAGCGTGCCGGTCTGCCGCTGTGGCAGCTGCTCGCGCGCATGTCGCCGGAGGAGCTCGTCGGCCTCGTCGACTTCCGCTACCTGACCAACGCGCTCACACCCGAGGACGCACTCGAGATCCTGCGCGCCGCGGAGCCCGGCCGCGCCGAGCGCGAGCGCGAGCTGCTCGCCACCGGCTACCCCGGATACACGACGAGTCCCGGCTGGCTGGGCTACTCCGACGAGAAACTCGAGCGGCTCGCCCGTGAGGCGATGGCCGACGGGTTCACGCAGATCAAGCTGAAGGTCGGCGCCGACCTCGACGACGACATCCGCCGCTTCCGCAAGGCCCGCGAGGTCTGCGGTCCCGACTTCCCGATCGCGATCGACGCGAACCAGCGCTGGGAGGTGTCGGAGGCGATCGAGTGGGTGAACGCGCTCGCCGAGTTCCACCCCGCCTGGATCGAGGAGCCCACGAGCCCCGACGATGTGCTCGGCCACGCCGAGATCGCCCGGGGCGTGGCGCCCATCCGCGTCGCCACCGGAGAGCACGCGCAGAACCGCGTCATCTTCAAGCAGCTGCTGCAGGCCGAGGCGATCGCGGTCATGCAGATCGATGCGGTGCGCGTCGCCGGCGTCAACGAGAACATCGCCAACCTGCTGCTCGCCGCCAAGTTCGGAGTGCCGGTCTGCCCGCATGCGGGTGGTGTGGGGCTGTGCGAAGCCGTGCAGCACCTGTCGATGTTCGACTTCGTCGCCGTCACCGGAACGCGCGAAGGTCGGATGATCGAGTTCGTCGACCACCTGCACGAGCACTTCGTGATCCCCACCGACATCCAGGGCGGCTCGTACATGGCGCCCACGACGCCGGGAAACGGCATGGAGATGAAGGCCGAGAGCATCGCGACCTACGAGTGGACGGGGCAGCATGTCGTCGCGTGATCGGCTGAGCGTGCCGACCCTCGGGTACGGCGCCGCGAACCTCGGCAACCTCTTCCGCGCGCTGACCGACGACCAGGCGTGGGCCGTGCTCGACGCCGCATGGGAGAGCGGCATCCGCTTCTTCGACACCGCACCGCACTACGGTCTCGGACTCTCGGAGCGCCGCCTCGGCGCGTTCCTGCAGACCAAGCCGCGCGAGGAGTACGTGCTCTCGACCAAGGTCGGGCGACTGCTGCGACCGAACCCCGACCACGACGGCGGGCTCGACACCGCCAACGACTTCCATGTGCCCGACGACCTGCGGCGCGTGTGGGACTTCTCGGCCGGCGGCATCCGCGCGAGCCTCGCCGAATCGCGCGAGCGTCTCGGCATCGAGCGCATCGACCTGCTCTACCTGCACGACCCCGAGCGACACGATCTCGACCTGGCGCTCGCCGAGGCGCTGCCGGCGCTCGAGCAGCTGCGGGCCGACGGAGAGGTGGCCGCGATCGGCATCGGATCGATGGTGTCGGATGCTCTCGCCGCGGCCGTGCGCGCGGCCGACCTCGACCTGATCATGGTCGCCGGCCGCTACACGCTGCTCGAGCAGCCGGCCGCCGCCGAGGTGCTGCCTGCCTGCCGTGAGAAGGGCACCGGGATCGTCGCGGCATCCGTCTTCAACTCCGGACTGCTGGCCTCGAACGAGCCGCGCCGCGACGGACGCTACGAGTACGGACAGCTGCCCGACGAGCTCTGGGACCGACTCGTGCGCATCGCCCGAGTGTGCGCCGAGCACGACGTGCCGCTGCCGGCCGCTGCGCTGCAGTTCCCCCTGCAGTCCGACGTCGTCCGCTCGGTCGTCGTGGGCGGCAGCCGCCCCGAGCAGCTGCGGCAGAACGCCGAATGGGCGAGCGCCACGGTTCCCGCCGAACTGTGGGACGCGCTCGCCGCAGAGGGACTCATCCCCGCGTGACCCGTTGACACGACTTCATTCACCGACGAAGGAGAAGGCACCCATGTTCACGAGCGACACCGTCCGCCCCGCACACTACGAGCGCTTCGAGCGGGAGGTGCCGCAGTGGTACCGGGATGCGAAGCTCGGCATCTTCGTGCACTGGGGGCCGTATTCGGTCCCGGCGTGGGCCGAGCCGATCGGCCCGCTCGGCACCTTCGATTCCGCGCATTGGTTCGCGCACAACCCCTACGCCGAGTGGTACTACAACACGATCCGCATCGAGGGCAGCCCTGCGCACCAGCACCAGCAGGAGGTCTACGGCGGAGCCGACTACGACGACTTCATCGATCAGTGGCAGGCCGAGCGCTTCGATGCCGGTGCCGTGATGGACCTCGTCGCCCGCACGGGTGCGCGGTACTTCGTGCCGACGAGCAAGCATCACGACGGCGTCGCGCTGTGGGATGCCCCGGGTACGGGCGACCGCAACACGGTGGCGCGCGGCCCGAAGCGCGATCTCATCGGCGAGTTCCGGGACGCGGCCGACGAGCGCGGCATCCGCTTCGGGGTCTACTACTCAGGGGGTCTCGACTGGTGGTTCGGGCAGAACCCGGTGATCGCAGATGAGATCGAGGCGAACAACCGTCCTGTCGACAAGGCCTACGCCGACTACGCATACGACCACACGATCGACCTCATCGACCGGTATCGCCCCGCAGTGCTGTGGGGCGACATCGAGTGGCCCGATGCGGGCAAGCCCGAGGGCGACAAGAGTCTCGTCGAGCTCTTCGACCACCTGTACGCGACGGTTCCGGATGCGGTGGTCAACGACCGCTTCGGAGAGACGCACTGGGACTTCCGCACCAGCGAGTACGAGCAGGGGAGGGATGCCGAAAGCGGCGTCTGGGAGAACTGCCGCGGCGTCGGATTCTCGTTCGGGCACAACCGACTCGAAGACGAGACGAACTCGCTCGACGGTGCCGGCGCGATCCGCCACTTCGTGGACGTCGTCTCGCGCGGAGGCAACCTGCTGCTCAACATCGGCCTCACGGCCGCGGGCGAGGTCACCGATCTGCAGCGGCAGACGCTCGACGAGCTCGGTGCGTGGAACGACGTGCACGGCGATGCGATCTTCGCGTCTGAGATCCTGGATGCCGCGATCGCGCGCGCCGCGGATGAGCCCTGGGTGCGCTGGACGCGCACCGACGGCCGAGCGCACGCGTTCATCGACGCACCGGCGGGCAGTGTCGTGACGCTCGACGTCGACGCAGAACGGCTCGACGCCGCGAGCGGGCGCTCGGATGCGGCATCCGTCGCCGGTGAGTCGGGGGCGCCGGTCGTGACCGTGGGAGAGTCGGCGATCGTCGGTCCCGTGCGGGTCACGTTCGACCTGCGGTAGGTCGGACTCAAGTACCGAGAACGCGCTCGAGGTGTGCACGGCCGCGGCGGATCGCTGCGGCCGTGACGGCATCCGATCCCGGGTATTCCGCGTGCCCGGCGGGCAGCACCTCGAGGTCGAGCGCCTCGACGGCGTTCGCCACCGCGAACTGTCCCTGCGGGGGCACGTACGGATCCCACAGTGCGACCTC
>NZ_DALZXX010000170.1:5137-5437 GCF_031988965.1 Microbacterium sp. | reverse complement strand
CCACCCCGCCCGCGGGGCGCAGCGCGCGACGCACCGCACCGTCGGTGGGAGCACCCGGCAGCCGCAGCGCAGTCAGCCGCTCCGCACTGAAGTACCGGTCCCGGTCGGTCTCATCGGTGCCTGCGAGCAGCTCCTCCGCTCGGGCCCGCAGGTGACGGGCGACGCCGGGTTGCATGACGTATCCGACCGCGTCGATCAGCAGCTGCATCCGCTCGGGATCCCGATAGGGCGAGTCACGCCGCGTGAGCGCGTCGACGATCGTCGCCGGCACACGATTGCTGTTCTCGTACGGGGTGAGTT
>NZ_DALZXX010000170.1:0-4987 GCF_031988965.1 Microbacterium sp. | reverse complement strand
GCGCTGCGGGTCGTGCGCGGCGGCGCGGTCGATCATCGCGCTCTGCAGAGCGACCTCCTCGGCTTCGCTCACCAGTCCGAGCGCCGAGAGGTACTGCCCGAGCACCAGCACGGTCGACGTGCCGTCGTCGCTCGGTGCCTCGGCCACCGGATCGACCGCCGCATCGGCCACCTCACGCAGAACGACGCCGAAGGCCGCGGGCGGCACCGGCACCGGCTCGGCGTGCGGCGACCCGACGAGCGGCACGACCCCCGGCACGACGTCGGCGTGCACGACCCGGCCGATACGCGCGGTGACGGTGTGCGGCAGCGCGATGCGCATCGGCGAGTAGGTCATCAACCCGTCTCCGACGATCGTGATGCGCGCATGCGGGAAGACCCGCATCAGGGTGCGCGCGGGAGCGACCTGAGGGCTCTGCAGCAGTATCTCGAGGTCGTCGTCGAGACCCCACGCGCGCGTCAGCAGTCGTCGCAGGAGCGGAAGATCCGCGGGCTCCGGCTCCCACGAACCGGGATGCAGAGGCCCGACCAGCTCGTCGAGGTCCTCGATCCGGTCGAAGCGCGCGCGCAGGGTCGCGAGTGCGGGATCCGCGATGATGCCGACCGAGGTCTCGGGCACGCGGGACGAGTGGAACGGCACGAGCAGCCGCTCGCCGCGCGCACCCAGCAGACCCCCGTCGAGGGCTGCGGCCGCTGTCGCGAGTCCGTAGGCGCTGTGCAGCGCGAAGAGCTGGGTCATACGCGCACACCGTCCGCACCGACGTGCTCCGATCCCGCGGCGGTCTCGCGGAGCAGGGAGGCCAGCACCCGGCGACGCGGCCCGTCGAGCCGGGTCAGCACTGTCCCCGTCGTCCCCTCGGGCAGCCGCTGGAGAAGACCTCGGATGCCGCTGCGCATCTCCCTCCGCAACGAGGGGGTCATGCGGCGCGCGCGCACCAGATGCCGTGAGCTCAGCGCGAGCACTGTCCACACCGCCTTCGGCAGGAAGCGCTCCGCCTCGGCATCCGCCTCGACGATGTCGAGCACCTCGTGCATCGCCCGCACGAAATCGAGCTGCCGCCGGTCACGCGCCTGCGTGAGCGAGGTCGAGACACCACGCCGGTACAGCAGGGCGGGCGCGTCGACCACCGCGAACGAGCGGGCCTGCAGGTGCAGGCGCCAGATCCACGGACGGTCCTCGGCCGTGAAGAGCCCGGGGGTGAAGGCGGCGAGGCCGTCGTCGAGCACCCGGCGATGAAGCATGCCGGCCCAGGCGTACGGATAGTCGACCATGGTCGACTCGTCTTCGGGGAGGATCGCGTCGCGCGGCGACGCGACGCGATCACGCCACGGATACGGCGCAGGCTTCAGCACGCGCGTGCCGTCGGTGACGGTCACGTGGTCGGTGCGCAGGACGTCGCAGCCCAGGTCGTCGAGTCGGCGCGCGAGCACCTCGAGGCGCCGCGGCTGCATCCAGTCATCACCGTCGAGAAAGCAGAACGCGTCGCCCTCGACGTGCGCGAGTCCCTGATTGCGGGCCGTCGCAAGGCCGCGCGGGGTCGCATTGGTGATGACCTCGGCGTGGGGGAACCGCTCCGCGTACCGTCGCATCAGCGTGCCGGTGCCGTCGCGCGACCCGTCGTCGATCGCCACGAGTTTCAGCGCCGCCGGGTCGTCGAACTGGCGGGTCAGCGTCTCGAGCGTCGTACCGATGTACGCGCCTGCGTCCTTGGCAGGAAGGATGACGGTGACGAGCGGTGTGCGCACGGAACTCCCGGGGTGGACGGTCCCGGCATGGTGTCAGGCGCTCCTTGCCGATCGGAGACGACGAGGTGAACGCGCGGTGTCTCGTGCCGTCGGTTCGCGCCGCCGGCGCGGATCGGCGACGATGGGACACATGCTGTGGCCGTTCGGGACGACGTGGCGCCCGGTGCGCCAGAAGCACCGTGGCACCGTCGACCTGCGCTGGCTCAGCGCTCGCACCTGGACCCGCCGCTGGTATCCGCAGGGCGTCGACCTCGGCGAGTGGCAGGGGCGTCGAACGCTGGCCGTGAGCTGGTTCCGTCAGAAGCTCGACGGCACGCACCTCGCCTCGAGGGTCGCCTTCGTCGACCTCGAACGCTCACGGCACCTCGACGTGCTGCTCGCGATCGACGAGGACGGGATGCTGCAGCCCGCGCCGATCCACGCCGGAGGTCTGGCGTGGTTCGGCGACCGGCTCTTCGTCGCCGCCACGGGCCGGGGCATCTGGGAGTTCGACCTGTCCGCCATCCGGCGGGTGCGGGGTGCCGAGGCGCGTCGAATCGCCGGGCTCTCGGGGCGCGGTGTGCGGGCATCCGCTCTCGTCGCCGTGCGCACGCGCGTGCATCCGATCGACCTGCGCTGCTCGTATCTCGGCCGCGTCTTCGACGCCGACGGCACACCCTTGAGGAGAGTGCTGATCGGCGAGTATCTGACGGCCGACTCCGGCCGGATCGCGGAGTTCACGATCCCCGAGACCGATGACGGGCACTTCGAGGAGCAGGAGCGCTTCTCGCCCGGGCTCCCGCGCATGCAGGGCGCGGTGCGCTGGGGCGAACGTCACTTCGTGTCGCAGTCCGACCGGATGCACCCCGGCGCTCTGTGGACCGGGAGACGAGACGCCCTCGAGCGCGACCGGGTGCCACTGCCGGTCGGCTGCGAAGACCTCGCCCTCGACCTCGACGCGAAGCTGCTGTGGTCGCTCGGCGAGCATCCGTGGCACCGCGTCGTGCGCGGCATCCCGTTCCGCGCCCTGGGGATCGACTCCTGACGAGCCCCGCTCCCAGCCGGTGCCTCAGAGCGCGAACGTAGACTGTTCGGGTGAAGAACCGTGCGCCTTTCCTCGTCTACACCGTGCTGCGGCTGCTGGCATTCCTCGTCCCGCTGGCCGTGATGTGGTTCTTCTTCCCGATCTTCCGCGAGTTCTGGTGGCTCGCCGCGATCTTCGCCGCCCTCATCGGCGTGAGCATCTCGATGCTGTTCCTGCGGGCTCCGCTCGCGGATGCCTCGGCGCGCCTCGTCGAGCGTCGGGGCGGACGCAGCGAGGCCGCTCAGGCCGACGCGGACGCCGAAGACGAGGCGATCGACGGCGCCGGGCGTCCCGATTCCGGCAGTACGGGGTCTGCGCCGCGGGTCTGACGGCGAACCGCCGCGCCGGGGCATCGTTCTCGCTCATCGACCGGCGGGCGCGACCACCATCTCCGCGATCCTCCTAGGTCCGTCCAGGGCACGCCCCCTGACTTCCCCGCCCGATGGATATCAGCCGGCGAACGCCCAGAACAGTGCGCCCGCGTACAGCAGAGCCGTGAGCGACGTGAGCGCGAGCGCGATCACCAGTTCCTTCGCCTGCCGGTAGGTCCAGACGATCAGGATCGCCGGGAGTCCCGCGAGCAGCGCGAGCAGACCGACCCACGCGATCGGATACAGCAGCGCGAGGAAGATCAGGATGCCGAAGGGGGCGATCACGAACAGCGTGAACAGCGCCTGGGTGGCGCGCTTGCCGATCAGCACCGTCAGGGTGCGCTTGCCGACCTCGCGGTCCTGGTCGATGTCGCGCAGGTTGTTGGCGAGCAGCACCGCGCAGGCGAACAGCCCGGCGGCGATCGCGCCGAGCCAGGCCTGCTGCGGCAGCTCGAACACCTGCACCCAGGTCGTGCCGAGCGTGGCCACCAGGCCGAAGAAGATGAAGACGAAGACCTCGCCGAGAGCGTTATAGCCGTACGGGCGCTTGCCGCCGGTGTAGAACCAGGCGGCGACGATGCACGCCGCGCCGACCGCCAGCATCCACCACTGCTCGGTGCGGATCACGATCGCGAGGCCGACGACGGCGGCGAGCGCGAAGAACACGAGGGCGATGATCAGCACGGTACGCGGCTTCACCCGGCCGGAGGCGGTGAGGCGGGCGGGACCGACCCGCACCGCATCGGTGCCGCGGATGCCGTCGCTGTAGTCGTTCGCGAAGTTCACACCGATCTGCAGCAGCACCGCGACCGCGAGGCAGGCCAGGGCGATCACCCAGTGGAACTCGGGCCCGGTGCTGCGCGCGGCTCCGGTGCCGATCACGACCGGGGCGACGGCGAGCGGCAGCGTGCGCAGACGGGCCGCACCGATCCAGTCCCCGACCGTGACCGGGCCCGCCTCGATGACGGGCCGGTTGGCGGGGTTGCCGCTGGCCCGCTTGGCGGGATTGCCGCTCACGCGGGCATGATTCTTCTTGCGCTTCGAGGATGCTGCCACGCAGGGAATCCTACTGGCCGCGACGATGTCGGCCGTCGAGCGGACGAGCTCAGCGACGCTCGAACGTCACGTGCGTGACACCGCTCTCGGCCACCTCGGAGTGCACCTCGTAGCCGTTCTCGAGGCCGCGGAGCCCCTCCCAGATGCGCTCTCCGCTGCCGAGCACGAGCGGCGCCACCGCCAGGTGCACACGATCGACGAGTCCCGCGCGCAGGAACTGCCGCACCACGTTCACCCCACCGCCGATGCGAACATCACCACCGTCGGCCGCGTCGATCGCGCGCGGAAGGATCTCCTCCGGCGCAGCGTCGACGAAGTGGAACACCGTGTCGTTCGCGAACTCGATCGAGTCGCGCGTGGTGTGGGTGAGCACGTACACCGGCACCTCGAACGGCGGGGTCTCACCCCACCACCCACGCCATTCCCGGTCGTCGACGTTCTGATGCAGGCCGAACATGCCTGCGCCCATGATCTCGGCGCCGACGCCCTCGAAGTACGCGTGGGCGTACTTCTCGTCGACACCGGTCGTGCCGGCGCCCGAGTCGTCGCCGAGCACGCGGCTGCGGAAGGTCCGCGTCGCCGCATAGGCGGCCACGAGTCGCGGCCAGTCGTCGCCGAACGGCTTCTCGGGTGTCTGGTCTGTGGTGGTCGCGAATCCGTCGAGGGAGATGTTGAGGTCGACGCGAACGGCCATGATGGACTCTCTTCTGCAGCCGGGTGGTGCGGGTCAGCGGTGCGGGTCAGCGGTGCGG
>NZ_DALZXX010000169.1:0-5453 GCF_031988965.1 Microbacterium sp. | reverse complement strand
CCGCCGCCGCCGCCGAGCACCGCTGCAGCGCGCTTCGCGAGCGCTCCCGCCTTGGCGCCTGCTGCGCGAGCGGCGTCGTTCGTCGCGACGACGACCACCGGGCGGTCGTTCACGATCCCGCCGAGCGCGACGACCGCGGGGTCGGAGCCGAGACGATCGCGGACTCCGAGCACGAGCTCGCGAACATCATCGGCCGAGGCGATCGTTCCGAGGGACTGCGCTGCGACACGGAAAGCCCCGACACGACTGGCTGCGTCGGCGATCGCCGGCACCTGACCGGCGCGCTCCTTGGCCTCGAACTGCGCGATCCGCTTCTCTGCCGCCTTGAGGCTCGACGACAGGTCGGCGATCCGTTCGGCGAGCTGGTCGCGGGGCGTCTTCAGCGACGAGGTGAGCTGCGACACGAGAGCTCGCTCGGCCGCCAGCTCGCGGAAGGCATCCTGCCCCACGAGAGCCTCGATCCGTCGGTTCGACGCACCGACGGACGACTCGCCCACGACGCTGACCAGGCCGATCTCGGCGCTGCTGTTGACGTGCGTACCTGCGCAGAGCTCGCGCGACCACGGTCCGCCGATGTCCACCATGCGGACGACATCGCCGTACTTCTCGCCGAACAGCGCCATGGCGCCGGCTTCCTTCGCCTCGTCGAGCGAGACGATCCGCGTGGTCACCTCGAGGGCGTCCTGCACGGCGCGGTTCGCGATGTCCTCGATCTCGGTGCGGGTGTCGGTCGAGAGCGCCTGAGACCAGGCGAAGTCGAAGCGCATGTACCCCGCGCGGTTCAGCGATCCCGACTGGGTGGCCGTCGGCCCGAGCGTGTCGCGGAGCGCCGCGTGCACGAGGTGCGTCGCGGAGTGCGCCTGACGAGCAGCCCGTCGGTTCGCGGCGTCGACGACGGTCGTCGCGGCGTCATCGACGGCGACGGATCCACGGCTCACCTCGACGGTGTGGCTGATCAGACCGGGAACCGGACGCTGCACGTCGAGCACTTCGAGCTCGAACCCTGCACCGACGATCACTCCCTTGTCGGCGACCTGGCCGCCGGACTCGGCGTAGAGCGTCGTCTCTGCCAGCACGACCTCGGCGATCTGTCCCTCGGCCGCACTCGTCACGACCTGACCGTCGACCAGGATCCCGAGGATGCGCGAGTCGACCTCGAGCTCGCTGTAGCCGTCGAAACCGGTCTCGCCGAGTGCGCGCAGGTCGCGATAGACCGACACATCGGCGAGCTGGCGCTTGCGGTTGCGCGCATCGGCCTTCGCACGGGAGCGCTGCTCCTGCATGAGCGAGTCGAAGGCAGCGCGATCGACGTTCAGACCGGCTTCCTCCGCGACCTCGAGGGTGAGGTCGATCGGGAACCCGTAGGTGTCATGCAGCAGGAAGGCCTCTCGGCCGCTCAGCGCCGAGTCGCCCTTCTTCTTCGTCTCGTCGAGAGCCAGATCGAGGATCGTCGACCCCTGTGCGAGCGTGCGGCGGAAGGTCTCCTCCTCGGCGAAGGCCGCTGCCGAGAGCGTCGACCAGTCCTTCTCGAGCACCGGGTACGCGGACTTCATGGCGTCGCGCGAGGTGGCGAAGAGCTCGGGGAACACCGGCTCGTCGACACCCAGCAGGCGCATCGCGCGGACCGTGCGACGCATGAGGCGACGCAGGATGTACCCGCGCCCCTCGTTCGACGGGCGGACCCCGTCGGAGAGCAGCATGAGCGAGGACCGGACGTGGTCGGCGATCACGCGGAAGCGGACGTCGTCTTCGTGCTCGGCGCCGTAACGACGACCCGAGAGCTCGACGGCACGGTCGAGGACGGGACGCACCTGGTCGGTCTCGTACATGTTCTCGACGCCCTGCTTGAGGAAGGCGACGCGCTCGAGTCCCATACCCGTGTCGATGTTCTTCTGGGGCAGTTCGCCCACGATGTCGAACTCGGTCTTGCCACGGATGTTCTCGATGAAGTCCTGCATGAACACGAGGTTCCAGATCTCCAGGAACCGCGAGTCATCGGCGGCAGGGCCGCCGTCCTTGCCGTACGCAGGACCGCGATCGAAGAAGATCTCGGAGTCGGGCCCGCCCGGGCCCGGCTGTCCGGTGTTCCAGTAGTTGTCGGCACGTCCGAGGCGCTGGATGCGCTCGGGCTTCAGGCCGATGATGTCGCGCCAGATCGCCTCTGCCTCGTCGTCCGTCTCATAGACGGTGACCCAGAGATCCTTCTCCTCGAAGCCCAGACCGCCATCGGCCTCGGAGCTGGTCAGGAGCTCCCACGCGTACCGGATCGCGCCTTCCTTGAAGTAGTCGCCGAACGACCAGTTGCCCATCATCTGGAAGAAGGTGCCGTGACGCGCGGTCTTGCCGACCTCTTCGATGTCGTTGGTGCGGATGCACTTCTGCAGGTCGGCGATGCGGGGGTGCGGCGCGGGCACCACACCGGTGAGGTACGGGATCATCGGCACCATTCCGGCGACCGTGAACAGCAGGGACGGATCGTCGCTCACCAGAGAGGCGGAAGGGACGATGACGTGGTCGTTCTTCTCGAAGAAGTCGAGGTAGCGCTGCGCGATCTCCGCAGTTTTCATAGGGGTGCCAGGTGTCCTTGCGTACAGGGTGTGGAAGAGCGGGCGAAGCGTCGCGGCCGACGGGCCGTGGCGATCAGTCGTCTGCGGGATCTGTGAGTCGCGCCTGCTGCTCACGGTAGGCGTCGCTGATGATGCCGGTGAACTCGTTGAAACGAGCATCGACCTCGGCGAGGATGTCGTGACCGCGGGGGTCCTTGTTCATGAAATGCGCCGCGACGAAGCCGCCGATCACACCGATCAGGAACCACAGCACGTTCTTCATGTCGTCATCCTTGCCCTTGACCCGCGAAGGCGCGGTGTCACCATCGTATGCCGAAACGACAGAAGGCGTCGGGTGACCCCGACGCCTTCTGCGGAAAAGCTGAACTCAGCGAGCTGCGTAGTACTCGACGACGAGCTGCACTTCACAGGTCACGGGGACCTCGGCGCGCTTCGGGCGACGAACCAGGCGAGCCTGGAGCTTGTCGAGCTCGACCTCGAGGTAGCCGGGAACGGGAGGCAGGACCTCGGCGTGACCGCCGGCCGCTGCGACCTGGAAGGGCTCGGTGCCCTCGCTCTTGGCCTTGACGTGGATGAGCTGACCCGGCTTCACGCGGAAGGACGGGCGGTCGACGAGCTGGCCGTCGACGAGGATGTGACGGTGCACGACGAGCTGACGAGCCTGTGCGGTGGTGCGGGCGAAGCCCGAACGCACGACGAGCGCGTCGAGACGCATCTCGAGGAGCTCGACCAGGTTCTCACCGGTCAGGCCCTCGGTGCGACGAGCCTCGTTGAACGTGTTGCGCATCTGCTTCTCGCGGATGCCGTACTGCTCGCGCAGACGCTGCTTCTCACGCAGACGGACGGCGTAGTCGCTGTCAGCCTTGCGCTTGGTGCGGCCGTGCTCACCCGGAGCGTAGGGACGCTTCTCGAGGTAGCGGGCGGCCTTCGGGGTGAGCGGGATGCCGAGGGCACGGCTCAGACGAACCTTGCGGCGGTCCTGGGACTTCGTGGTCACGAAGTTGTCCTTCCGATGACGCGGTCGTGTCTCTCACGACTCGCGGACGTATCGTCCGCGTTCTGCCTTGGAGCGCACGCCGGGGCGCCAGCAAGGTGGGGTGTGAACGAGGAGATGCCCGAAAACACGGTTTCGAGCCGATCAAGTCTAACAGATCCGGATCATCGCCCGTCGAGGATGCGGCGGATGCGCTCGAGACGTGCGGAGATGTCACGTTCCGCACCGAGGTTCTTCGGCTCGTAGTAGCGCTTGCCCTGCAGCTCATCCGGCAGGTACTGCTGCGGAAGGATGCCGAACTCGCTGTCGTGGGGATAGACATAGCCACGCCCGTGGCCGAGTCGCTTGGCGCCGGGGTAGTGCGCATCGCGCAGGTGCAGCGGGACGCGTCCGAAGCCGCCGGACCGGATGTCGGCGATCGCGGCGTCGATCCCGACGTATGCCGCGTTCGACTTGGCCGTCGTCGCGAGATACACGGTCGCCTCGGCGAGCGGGATGCGCCCTTCCGGCATGCCGATGAAGGCGACCGCATCGGCCGCGGCGACCGCGATCGAGAGCGCCTGGGGATCGGCGAGGCCCACGTCTTCGGACGCCGAGATGACGAGACGCCGAGCGATGAAGCGAGGGTCCTCCCCCGCTTCGATCATGCGAGCGAGATAGTGCAGCGCGGCATCGGGATCGGAACCGCGGATCGACTTGATGAAGGCGCTGATGACGTCGTAGTGCTCGTCTCCCTGCCGGTCGTAGCGCAGGAGCGCCTTGTCGACGGCCTGCGCCACGTCGTCGGCCGTCGCCGACGGAACGGTGCTCTCGTCACCGGTGCCGCCACTGCGGGACATGGCGACCGCAGCCGCGGCCTCGAGACCGGTGAGCGCACGTCGGGCGTCGCCGGACGCCAGACGGATCAGGGCGGCACGCGCATCGTCTGCGAGAGTCACCGCAGCGTTCAGGCCTCGCGCGTCGGTCACGGCGCGGTCGACGAGGAGTCCGATGTCGTCGTCCGTCAGCGGCTGCAGCGTCAGGAGCAGCGACCGCGACAGCAGTGGAGAGATCACCGAGAACGACGGATTCTCGGTCGTCGCGGCGATCAGGATGACCCACCCGTTCTCGACGCCGGGCAGGAGGGCGTCCTGCTGGGCTTTCGTGAAGCGGTGGATCTCGTCGAGGAAGAGGATCGTCGTCTGCCCGTACAGGTCTCGCTGGGTGATCGCCTCCTGCATCACCTCGCGGACGTCCTTGACACCGGCGGTGATGGCGGAGAGTTCGACGAACCGACGCCCGGACGAGCGGGCGATGGCCTGTGCGAGCGTGGTCTTGCCCGTGCCGGGCGGCCCCCACAGGATGATCGACACGGCGCCGGGTGACGTGGCGTCGGGATCTGCCAGCGCCACGATCGGCGACCCCGCACGCAGCAGGTGCTTCTGGCCCGCCACCTCGTCGAGGGAGATCGGGCGCATGCGCACGGCGAGGGGCGTCTGCCCGGAGAGCAGTGCGGCGGAGGTCATCAGTCCAGGCTAACGCCGGTCTCCGACATCACGCTCGAGATCGGCGGATCCGGAGGTCGCCGCTAGGCTCGGAGACGTCGGTGCCGCCGAGCGCCACGTTGTCCCCTGTACGCCGAGAGTCGACGTCCACGAAGGAGTACGGCATGGCCGCACGCGGTTCCAAGAACGCGCAGCAGCGCACCGAAGCGGAGCGCGCACGGCTCCACGCCGCCCGCACGGAGTGGCACGACGGTCGGATCCGGCGCCGGGTGCGCGACAACACGATCGCCGGCCTCGTCGGTGCGCTGATCGTCGCGGCCGCCATCGGCAGCCAGGTCGTGCACGCGCAGGTGGCGCCGCCGGCACCCGCGCCGACGAGGGTGTGGATCTCGTCGATGAACGTGACGA
>NZ_DALZXX010000168.1:5361-5583 GCF_031988965.1 Microbacterium sp. | reverse complement strand
GAGCCGCTCGTGGCCGGACGCCGCATCACGGGCTTCTCCGATGAGGAGGAGCGCATGGGTGGCCTCGCCGACCGCGCACCCTTCCTGTTGGAGTCGGCGCTGCGCGCGCAGGGTGCCGCTGTCGAGGTCACGGAGCCCTGGAGCGATCACACGATCGTCGACGGGCTGCTCATCACCGGGCAGAACCCGCAGTCTTCGGCATCCGCCGCGCGGGCGCTGGTC
>NZ_DALZXX010000168.1:4543-5351 GCF_031988965.1 Microbacterium sp. | reverse complement strand
ACCGGTGGCACCTCCCGGCTAGACCCGATGCGGGGTCAGATCCGCACCGGGCGTTCATCGCGGGGTCACATTCGCACTGGAAAGGTCCGATTCCGGTGTGAAACTGGCCCCGCACGCTCAGGCGTCCGCGAGTCACGCCCCCAACCGGACGCGCGCGGGGTCAGATCCGCACCGGGCGTTCAGCGCGGGGTCAGATCCGCACCGGGCGTTCAGCGCGGGGCCAGATCCGCACCGGGCGTTCAGCGCGGGGTCACATTCGCACCGGAAAGGTCCGATTCCGGTGCGAAACTGGCCCCGCACTAGGCGCCGGGTGCTCATTCGACCCCGCACCATCCTGGGCTGGGCGCGGGCGGGCACCGCACCGCACCGCAGCGCAGCGCCGGGCAGCCGATGCGCGCTCAGACCGCGGCAATCCTCCAGGATGCCGAATGCGCCGCGCCCGGTTCGAGCACGACGAGGTCGGTTCCCGAGTTGAAGGCGTCGGGCGGGCACGTCATCGGCTCGACCGCGAGGCCGATGCGGTGGATCGCGTCGATCCCCGGGTTATCGGCCGTGTGCACCTGCACCCAGGGGCAGCGCTCGTCGAAGGTCATTGCGACGCCGCTTCCCGCATGCGTCACCAGCCGCACCTCGGCGACACCGCCCTCGCGCGCGAGACCGGTGAATGCGTGATCGATGAAGACGTCGCCGATCGGGCGCGCAGCGCGGAAGTCCCACTGCGGATGCTCCGCCACGGCCTCGACGGCCACCGGGCTCAGCCGGTCATCGGTGACGGTCAGCACCTCGGATGCCGGCAGGGTGAGCGTCC
>NZ_DALZXX010000168.1:0-4533 GCF_031988965.1 Microbacterium sp. | reverse complement strand
CCACCTGGGCGTCGGGGCCGGCGACGAGATACGGATGCGGCCCGGTGCCCCACGGCGCAGCATCCGCCCCGAGGTTGTGCGCGGTCACGGTCTGGTGCAGCCCGTCGGCGTCGATGCGGTACTCCGTCTCGACCTCGACGCGGAACGGGTATCCGGTCTGCGGTTCGATCACGGCCGCGATCACCACGCGGTCGTCGGTCACGAGGCGATCCTCGAACTCCGCCCACGCGAGCAGACCGTGCAGCGCCTGGCCGCGGCCGGGCTCGGTGAGGGCGAGCTGATGCTCGACGCCGCCGAAGGTGTAGCGGCCGTCGACGATCCGGTTGGGCCACGGCGCGAGCGTGGTGCCGCGGTATCCGGGTCGCACCTCGTCGGCCTCGAACGGCACGACGAGGTCGCGCCCCTCGAAGGTGAGCACGCGCAGCGAGGCGCCGACGCTCGCGATCACCGCCTCGTAGCCGTGTCCGGCGATGCGCAGCTGGCGCCCGGAGCGCGGGCGCGCCGCGGTCGCGACATCCACGGCGGAACCGGCGGCAGCAGAGACGTCGGTCATCACAGCCCCTGCGCGAGTCGGTAGTACGCCTGGTTCCAGCGCACCTGCTTCTGGAACTCGGGCAGCGTGGTCGCATCGTCGATCACGAGCAGCTCGACCTCGGCCATCTCGGCGAAGTCGCGGAACGCCTCGAGCCCCACGGCCGTCGACATGACGGTGTGGTGCGCAGCACCCGCGGTCAGCCACGCGGCAGCGGAGGTGGTGAAGTCGGGCTGCGGCTTCCAGACGGCCCGGCCGACCGGCAGCTTCGGCAGCGACTGACGCGGCGGCACGTTCTCGACGACGTTCGCGGTGAGGCGGAACCGGTCGCGCATATCGCTGAGCGCGACGACGATCGCGGGGCCGGGGTCGGCGGTGAAGACAAGGCGCACCGGGTCGTCCTTGCCGCCGATGCCGAGCGGGTGGATCTCGAGGGTCGGCTTCGCGGTCGTGAGCGACGGCGAGACCTCGAGCATGTGCGCCCCGAGGATCAGCTCATCGCCGGGTGTCATGTCGTAGGTGTAGTCCTCCATCAGGCTCGCCCCGCCCGGAAGCCCCGCGCCCATCACGTTGGCGACGCGCACGAGGATCGCGGTCTTCCAGTCGCCCTCCGCGCCGAAGCCGTATCCCTCGGCCATCAGTCGCTGCACCGCGAGACCCGGCAGCTGCGTCAGCGCGCCGAGATCTTCGAACGAGGTGGTGAAGGCGCCGAAGCCGCCCTCTTCGAGGAACGACCGCAGGCCGATCTCGATCGCGGCGCCGTCACGCAGCGACTGGTGGCGGTCGCCGCCGCGACGCAGCTCCGGCACGACCTCGTACAGCTCTTCGTACTCGGCCACGAGGGCGTCGATCTCGGACTCGGATGCCGCGGCGACGGCATCCGCCAGGTCGTTCACACCCCAGGTGTTGACCTGCACGCCGAACCGCAGCTCGGCCTCGGTCTTGTCGCCCTCGGTGACGGCGACGTAACGCATGTTGTCGCCGAAGCGGGCGAGCTTGAGCGAACGGGATGCCGCGAGACCGGCGGCCGCACGCTGCCACGTCGCGATCTCCTGACGCACGCGCGGGTCGCTCGCGTGGCCGACGACGGTCTTGCGAGGAACGCCGAGACGCGTCTGGATGTAGCCGAACTCGCGGTCGCCGTGCGCCGCCTGGTTCAGGTTCATGAAGTCGAAGTCGATGTCGGCCCACGGCAGCTCGACGTTGGCCTGCGTGTGCAGGTGCGCGAGCGGCTTCTGCAGCGCGTCGAGACCGGCGATCCACATCTTCGCCGGGCTGAACGTGTGCATCCAGGCGATCAGACCGATGACGCGGTCGTCGGCGTTGGCCTCGAGTGCGGTGCGCTTGATGGCGGCGGCATCCGTGAGCACGGGCTTCCAGACGATCTTCACCGGGACCTCGCCGGCCTCATCGAGGATGCGGGCGATCTCCTGCGACTGCTCGGCGACCTGCGCGAGCGTCTCGGGACCGTAGAGGTGCTGGCTGCCGGTGAGGAACCAGACCTCGTAGCCGTCGAGCGAGGTGGTGAGCGGGGTGCGGGTCATGAGGGGTCCTTCGATGTTCCGGTATCAGCGGGGAGAGTTCAGAGGGAGTCGACTGCGGCGGCCTCGATGGCGAGGCCTGCGCGGTAGCGGTCGAGGTAGGCGGTGAACCCGGCGACGTCGGCGGGGTCGGGGTCGGCGACCGCGAGGGATGCCGAGGCGAAGACATCGCGTTCGAGGTACTCGCCCAGCGTCTGCGTCTCGGCGTGCGCGAGGTACGACGCGAGCACCGCGATGCCCCACGCCCCTCCCTCGGAGGCGAGTTCGCCGACGGCGACAGGCGCGCCGAGCGCTCCCGCGAGGAAGCGCTGTGCGACCCCGGCGGTGCGGAACATGCCTCCGTGCGCGAACATGCGGTCGAGCTCGACGCCCTCGGCGGCGAGCACCTGCATCCCGAGCGCGAGCGTGCCGAAGACACCGTAGAGCTGCGAGCGCATGAAGTTCGCGAGCGTGAACGCGCTGTCGGGGGTGCGCACGAACAGCGGGCGCCCCTCGGTCAGACCGGCGATCGGCTCACCGGCCAGGTGGTTGTAGGCGAGCAGCCCACCGGCATCCGCCTCACCGTCGAGAGCCTCGCGGAAGAGGGCGTCGAAGACGGCGTCGTCGCTCAGCGGCTGGCCGGCCGCGGCCGAGAACCGGGTGAACAGCCCCGCCCAGGCCGCGAGCTCGCTCGCGCCGTTGTTGCAGTGCACCATCGCGACGGCGTCGCCGGCCGGAGTAGTCACGAGGTCGAGCTCGTGGTGCACCTCGGCGAGGGGCCGTTCGAGCACGACCATCGCGAAGATGCTCGTGCCTGCCGAGACGTTGCCGGTGCGCGGCGACACCGAGTTGGTCGCGACCATGCCGGTGCCCGCGTCGCCCTCGGGCGGACAGAACGGGATGCCGGATGCCAGCGCACCGGTCGGGTCGAGGAGCCTCGCGCCGTCGTCGGTGAGCGTTCCTGCGGCGGCGCCGGCGGGGAGCACGGTCGGGAGCAGGACCTTGGTCTTCGCGGGGAGCCGGTCGCCGGCGAGGGCGTCGTAGGCCTGCAGCATCCGCTCGTCGTAGTCGCCGGTCGCCGAATCGATCGGGAACATGCCGGAGGCATCGCCGACGCCGAGAACTCGCTCGCCCGTGAGCGTCGTGTGCACGTATCCGGCCAGAGTCGTGACGAAGTCGAGCTGCGGCACGTGCGCCTCGCCGTCGACGACGGCCTGATGCAGGTGCGCGATCGACCAGCGCAGCGGGATGTTCACGCCGAGCAGGTCGGTGAGCTCGGCAGCCGCCGCACCCGTGTTGGTGTTGCGCCAGGTGCGGAACGGCGTGAGCAGCTCGCCCTGGGCATCGAAGGCGAGGTACCCGTGCATCATGGCCGAGATGCCGATCGCGCCGAAGGACTCGGGGCGTGCGCCGTGGCGGTTCTCGGAGTCGGCGACGAGGGCAGCGTACGCGGCCTGAAGGCCCGCCCAGACCTCGTCGATCGAGTAGGTCCAGAGCCCGTCTTCGAGCCGGTTCTCCCACGCGAACGACCCGGTGGCGAGCACCTCGGTCGCATCGGAGCCGATCAGGCAGGCCTTGATGCGGGTGGAGCCGAACTCGATGCCGAGGCTCGTGCGGCCGGCGCGGATGTCGTCGCGTGCGGTGTTCGAGCTGCTCATCGGCGGGCGTCCGAGTTCTGTCCGTAGACGTTCTGATAGCGGGCGAAGAGGCTGTCGATGGCCTCCTGCGGGATCGGGATCAGCGGGCCGGCCTCACGGGCGTAGTGCACGGTGCGGGCGACATCCTCGACCATGACGGCGGCCTTCACGGCATCCTTCGCGTCGACGCCGATCGTGAACGGGCCGTGGTTCTGCATGAGCACCGCGCGGCTGCGGTGGCCGCTGAGGGTCTGCACGATGCCGCGGCCGATCGAGTCGTCGCCGATGATCGCGAAGGGGCCGACCGGGATCGGTCCGCCGAACTCGTCGGCCATGGCCGTGATGACGCAGGGGATCTCCTCGCCGCGGGCGGCCCATGCGACCGCGAACGTCGAGTGCGTGTGCACGACGCCGCCGACCTCGGGCATGTTCCGGTAGACGTAGGCGTGCGCGGCGGTGTCGCTCGAGGGCGAGCGGTCGCTGCCCGGGGTGCCCGGGATCACGGCGCCGTCGAGGTCGCACAGGATCATGTTCTCGGGGGTCAGATCGTCGTACGAGACTCCCGAGGGCTTGATCACGAACAGGTCGGCGCCGGGCACGCGGCCCGAGACGTTGCCGCCGGTCCAGACGATGAGGTCGTAACGGACGAGCTCTCCGTGCAGACGGGCGACGTCTTCGCGGACGGCCTGGATGGATGCGTCGATCTCGGCAGAGAAGACGGGGGCTTCGTTGCTCACGGGTACCTCAGGGTCGTCGGTGGTCACTGTGACCGGTCACAGTAGTGTGACACGGGGGTCGGCGGGGCGTCAAGGTGCGGCTCTCGACGATCGCCCGCCCGTGCCTC
>NZ_DALZXX010000167.1:0-5616 GCF_031988965.1 Microbacterium sp. | reverse complement strand
AGGCGGACCGACAGCAGGGAGGCCATCGCCTCGGCATCCGTGAGCGAGGCGGGGTCGCGCGAGCCGGCGACGGCGAGGATCACGGGGGTCGCGGGGTTGCCGGGGGAGTCGGGGAAGTCTGCGGCATCCGGCCCTTTCGTGGAGGATGCGGCGGCGAGGCGATCCGCGAGGACTTCGGCGAGCCGCGGATCGGGGCCCATCGCGGCGCTGACGACGGCATCCGCCTTCTTCGCCGCCATCCCGTGCAGGTCGTGGTGCACGTGGAATCCGCGGGAGAGCAGCAGAGGGACGATCACGACGGGTCCGTCGATGGTCGGCAGCAGGTCTGCGGCGTCCGGCTGCTGCACGTCGACGAAGGCGCTGCGCACCTCGACGTCGGGACGTGCTGCGGCGACGGCATCGACCAGGTCGGCGATCGCGCGGGCTCCCTCGGCATCCGAGGTGCCGTGCGAGACGGCGAGCAGGAGGGGGCGGCTCATGCCAGGACTCTAGGTGAGGAGTGTGTCGGGGGTGTTTCGAGGATCTCGCCGACCGAGCGGTCGATCCGTGAGCCCCGGAATCCAAAGTTGAGCCAATTCGTATCAACTTTGTTTGACAGTGTCCGGAGGTCGGAGTACAGTTGAGCCATCGCGACTCAGGTTTTCCTGATCGCCCCGGATTTCCAGACCCACATCAACCTCAGCAACAAAGGAGAATCACATGGCACGTGCTGTTGGAATCGACCTCGGTACGACGAACTCCGTCGTCAGCGTCCTCGAGGGTGGCGAGCCGAAGGTCATCGCCAACGCCGAGGGCTTCCGCACGACCCCCTCGGTGGTCGCGTTCACGAAGGACGGCGAGGTGCTCGTCGGCGAGACCGCGAAGCGCCAGGCCGTCACGAACGTCGACCGCACCATCGCATCCGTCAAGCGTCACGTCGGCACCGACTGGTCGTTCGACGTCGACGGCAAGAAGTGGACGCCGCAGGAGATCTCCGCGCGCATCCTCCAGAAGCTCAAGCGCGACGCCGAGTCGTACCTGGGCGACACGGTGACCGACGCGGTCATCACCGTCCCCGCGTACTTCAACGACGCCGAGCGTCAGGCCACCAAGGAGGCCGGCGAGATCTCGGGCCTCAACGTCCTGCGCATCATCAACGAGCCCACCGCCGCAGCTCTCGCGTACGGCCTCGACAAGGGCAAGGAGGACGAGCTCATCCTGGTCTTCGACCTCGGTGGCGGAACGTTCGACGTCTCGCTGCTCGAGGTGGGCAAGGACGACGACTTCTCGACCATCCAGGTGCGCTCGACCGCAGGTGACAACCGCCTCGGTGGAGATGACTGGGACCAGCGTCTCGTCGATCACCTGATCAAGCAGTTCAAGGAGACCACGGGCGTCGACGTCTCGGGTGACAAGATCGCCCTGCAGCGTCTGAAGGAAGCCGCTGAGCAGGCCAAGAAGGAGCTCTCCTCCTCGACCTCGACCAGCATCAACCTGCCGTACCTGTCGCTGACCGAGTCGGGACCCGTCTCGCTCTCCGAGACCATCACCCGCGCGAAGTTCGAGGACCTGACGAAGGACCTGCTCGACCGCACCAAGAAGCCGTTCGAGGACGTCATCCGCGAGGCCGGCATCAAGGTCGCCGACATCGACCACATCGTGCTGGTGGGTGGATCGACCCGTATGCCCGCCGTCGCCGAGCTCGTCAAGCGCGAGACCGGCAAGGAGGCCAACAAGGGTGTCAACCCCGATGAGGTCGTCGCGGTGGGCGCAGCCCTCCAGGCAGGTGTCCTCAAGGGTGAGCGCAAGGACGTCCTGCTCATCGACGTCACGCCCCTCAGCCTCGGCATCGAGACCAAGGGCGGCATGATGACCAAGCTCATCGAGCGCAACACGGCCATCCCGACCAAGCGCAGCGAGACCTTCACCACGGCAGACGACAACCAGCCGTCCGTCGCGATCCAGGTCTTCCAGGGCGAGCGCGACTTCACCCGCGACAACAAGCCGCTGGGTACCTTCGAGCTCACCGGAATCGCCCCGGCTCCCCGTGGCATCCCGCAGATCGAGGTCACGTTCGACATCGACGCCAACGGCATCGTGCACGTGTCCGCCAAGGACAAGGGCACCGGCACCGAGAAGTCGATCGTCATCTCCGGCGGCTCGTCGCTGTCGAAGGAAGACATCGAGCGCATGGTGCGCGAGGCCGAGGAGCACGCGGCTGAGGACAAGGCGCGCCGTGAGGCCGCTGAGGTCCGCAACCAGGCCGAGACGCTCGCCTACTCGATCGACAAGCTGATCACCGAGAACGACGACAAGCTGCCTGAGGACGTCAAGACCGAGGTCAAGGCCGACGTCGACGCGCTCAAGACGGCTCTGGCCGGCGAAGACGACGAGGCGGTGAAGACCGCGTTCGACAAGCTGAACCAGTCGCAGGGCAAGATCGGCGAGGCCATCTACGCACAGTCCCAGGCCGAAGGCGCTCCGAGCGCCGACGCCGCGGGCGAGGCTCCGGCCGATGACACCTCCTCCGACGAGGACGTCATCGACGCCGAGGTCGTCGACGACGAGGACGAGAAGAAGTAATCATGACGGACAAGAACTTCGACGGTGACGACGAGGTTCGCAGCGAGGGGTCGGATGCTCATGGCACCGGCCCTTCGCCGCAGAACCCCGACTCGCGTGAGGCCGCGGCGGCCGAAGGATCCGACGAGACGCCGGTCGACGGCGCCTCCGACGACCTGACGGTCGACGACATCCTGGGCGCGACGCAGACCGGTGAGGCCGCGGCGGAGGACGCCGTGCTCGCCGACCTGGAGTCGACCCTGCTCAACGACCTCAAGCGCCTCCAGGCCGAGTACGCCAACTACCGCCGCCGCACCGAGGAGCAGCGCCAGGTCGAGATCGAGCGCGCGAAGGGCGAGGCCGCGAAGGGCCTCATCCCCGTGCTCGACGATCTCGCTCGCGCCGCTCAGCACGGAGACCTCGTCGAGGGCACGCCCTTCGCCGTGATCGCCGAGAAGGTGCGCGCGGTGGTCGAGCGGCTCGGTGTCGTCTCGTACGGCGAGAAGGGCGAGGAATTCGACCCGCAGCGTCACGAGGCGATCTTCCAGCAGCCCACACCGGGCGTCGACAAGACCACGGTGCTCGAGGTCGTCGAGGTGGGGTACCGCCTCGGTGACGTCGAGCTGCGCCCTGCGAAGGTCGTCGTCGCCGTCCCCGCAGAGTAGGTGATCGATGGCTAGCCAGGACTGGTTCGACAAGGACTTCTACAAGACCCTCGGGGTCTCGAAAGACGTCAGCGACGCTGATCTCAAGAAGACGTACCGCAAGCTCGCCCGCAAGTATCACCCCGACTCCAATCAGGGCGATGAGAAGGCCGAGGCGAAGTTCAAGGAGATCAGCGAGGCCTACTCGGTGCTCTCCGACGCCGAACAGCGCAAGGAGTACGACGAGATCCGCGCCATGGGATCGGGCGCCCGCTTCACGGCGGGCGGCCAGTCCGGCGGCGGCTTCGAAGACGTCTTCAGCCGGTTCGGCCAGCAGGGGCGCGGGCAGTCCGCCGACTTCGAGGACATCTTCGCGATGTTCAATCAGGGGCAGGGCGGCTCGTTCGGCTCCGGTCGTTTCGGGCAGACCTCGGGCGGGTTCCGTGGCTTCGGCGGTCCTCAGAAGGGCGCCGACGTCACGGCCCGCACCACCCTCGACTTCGCCACCGCTGTGCAGGGCGAGACCATCACCCTGCAGGGCGACGACGGCAAGCCGTTCAAGGTGAAGATCCCCGCGGGTGTCGCGGACGGTCAGAAGATCAGACTCCGCGGTCGTGGGCGTCCCTCGCCCGACGGCGGAGAGAGCGGTGACGTCGTGGTGCAGATCGCGGTGCGACCGCATCCGGTCTTCACCCGTGAGGGACTCAACCTGCGCGTCGTCGTGCCGGTGACCTTCACCGAGGCCGCGCTCGGGGCGACCATCGAGGTGCCGACGCTCAGCGGCGACACGGTCAAGCTCCGCGTCGCTCCGGGCACGCCGTCGGGACGCGTGCTGCGCGTCAAGGGGCGTGGTGTCACCACTGCGAAGGGCACGGGAGACCTGCTCGCCGAGCTGCAGATCGCGGTGCCCGCGCACCTCGACGACGCCGCCCGCGAGGCGCTGGAGAAGTTCCAGTCCCTCGAGCCCGCAGAGAACCCGCGCGCCGACCTGATGGCGAAGGCACGGCGGTGATGATGACCCAGACGACGATCGCGAACCCCGGAGGAGGACGACATGGCTGACCAGCGCATGGACTCCGACACTCCGGTGTTCGCGATCGCCGTCGCGGCGCAGCTCGCGGGCATGCACCCGCAGACGCTGCGCCAGTACGACCGCATCGGACTGGTCGTCCCGGGCCGCACCTCGGGCGGTTCACGCCGCTACTCGACCCGCAACATCGAACAGCTCCGCGAGGTCGCCCAGCTCTCCTCCGAGGGGATGAGCCTTCCCGCCATCGCGCGGCTGCTCGACCTGGAGGACGAGAACCGGATGCTGCGCCGCCGCGTCGCCGAACTCGACTCGGCCCTGAGGGCTGAGCGCGAGAACCGTCCGGGTGTGCGCGTCTTCGCCGCCGGATCCGCCGGCGTCATACCCGTGCCCGGTGGGCGTCGACTCCGTCGATCCGCCGAGGTCGTTCTCTGGCACCCCGGCACCGGGCGCGACTGACCCTCTGAAGGTGAGGCCCCGGGCCGCCTGCGCTACGGCGCTCCGAAGAACCGGGTCGCGATATCGGAGACCTCTTCGTCGAGGGTGTCGATGCGGCCCGACAGCTTCGCGTCGAGTGCGTCGATCTGTCCGGTGAGGCGGTGGTCGAGCGCTTCGATCTGTCCGGTGAGTCTTCCGTCGAGAGCCTCGATCTGCCCGCTGAGACGATGGTCGAGTGCGTCGATCTTGCCGGTGAGGCGGTGGTCGAGCGCTTCGATCTTGCCGGACAGTCTTCCGTCGAGAGCCTCGATCTTGCCGGACAGTGTTCCCTCGACACGACCGATCTCAGACCGCACCACCTTGCCGAAATGGGTCGTCACGAGGGTGAAGCCGCCCAACAGTGCGGCGCCGAACACTCCGATCAGCGTCCAGATCTGGGGGTCGTTCATCGTCATGACTCCATCCTGTGAACGTCGCGCCAGAATGGCAGTGTTGTGTCTTCCGGCGCAGCGCGTCAGGGTGCCATCTCCCGCTCCTGAGGACAGAAGCCACGAGATCGGAGTCGGTGCAGGAGGGGTTGCCGCACCCTCGCATCCACCTGCGCGCGGTATCGTTGCGACACGATGAGGATGACGCGTCGCACACTGCTGATCGGCGCCGGAGCCGGTGTCCTGGGAGTCCTGCTGGCCTCCTGCACGCCCGAGCCGGTGCCCACTCCCACGCCCGACCGCTCGCCGACCCCGAAGCCGACCGCCGACAGCATCACGCCCGCTGCCTTCGTGCGCAGCTCGTGGACGAACGACCCCTTCTCCCTCGGTGCGGCGAGCTTCACGCCGGTCGGCATCCAGGCCGCCGCGCGCGAGGCGCTGGCCGAGCCCGTCGACGACCGCCTCTTCATCGCCGGCGAGGCGACCGATGTCGATGCCCCCGGCACCATGGCCGCCGCGCTGCGCTCCGGCGATCGCG
>NZ_DALZXX010000166.1:0-5633 GCF_031988965.1 Microbacterium sp. | reverse complement strand
AGGCACGCCGAGGCGCTCGGTGCCGACGCGCCCCAGGTCCTGGAACGTGGTGCGCCAGCCGACCTCGTGGAAGTGGATCGTCGTGGTCATCGCACGCCCCCTTCGAGGAAGACGCCGTCGAGAGCTGCGGCCTCGGTCTCGCTGATGCGGCGGAAGGCGATCCGGTCGCCGGGTGCGAAGGACACGGGCGCGTCGCGGGTGATGTCGACGATCCGCAGCGGGCTGCGTCCGATGACCCGCCATCCGGTCGGGCCGGGGAACGGCTGGATGATCGCGTTGCGGCCCGCGATCATCACCGAGCCCGCAGGCACGTCCGTGCGCGGAGTGGCCTGGCGGCGCACGGGGCTCGGGACATCTAGGCCGTCCATCATCGGCGCCATCGCGGCCGCCAGGAGGTTGACGGTCAACGTCGACGACTCGAGCAGATCGATCACCTCGTCGGGAGAGAGGCCGAGTTCATCCGCGACGTCGGCGAGGTCGGGCGCCGTCTCGTCGTTCACGACGATCGGGACGACCAGACTCGACGGCCCCGGGCGGGCGCCCGAGACGATGTCGGCCTTGCCGAGCGCGCCGAGCGCGAACGACACCTGTTCGGACGTGGTCACCAGCGGGTCGAACTCGACCAGCAGCGACTCGAGCCCTGACACGATGTCCTCCACGCCCGGCGGCAGGTCGGTCAGCACCCGCTCGCGGAGCTCGCCGATGAGGTGACGGCGCTCCGTCTCCTCAGGGCTCCGTACCGTCACCATCACGGCGCCGTCGCCGTACTCGGCGATCGAGAGCGGGAATGCAGACATCAGGGACTCCGATCAGCGCGCGGCGAGCGCGGCCTTCTCAGCGAGGACGTCGCGCAGACCCGTCGCACGGATCCCCTCGGCGTCGAGAGCGGCACGCAGAGCCGTGCCGTTCTCGAGCACCGTGGGGTGGTCACCGTGCAGGAGCACGATGTCGGCGTCGTGGCCGAGCGGGACGACCTCGCCGTCGACCGTGGTCACGGTGCCGTCGCGCACGACCTGGGCCACGCGGTCACCGATCGCCTGCGGGTCGTAGATCAGACCACCGGGGTGCGACCGGGCGACGGGCCAGCCGTCGGCACCGTACCCGCGGTCGGCGAGGAAGACGTACCCGACCTCGAGTCCGCGCTTGCGCGACTCTTCGGCGAGAAGCCCCTGCTGGCAGATCACGATGTACGACGGGTCGTACGCCGCGACGGCATCCGTGATGGCCCTGGCGTGCTTCGCATCCGTCTGCGCGATGCTGCCCATGCGGCCGTGAGGTGCGACATGGCTGATCTTTCCGCCGTGCACCCGGGCGAACGCGTCGAGCGCGCCGATCTGGTACAGCACGTCGGTGCGGATCTCCTCCTCCGACGCCTCGATGAGGCGGCGGCCGAAGCCCACCAGGTCGGGGTATCCGGGGTGCGCCCCGAGCTCGATCCCCCGGCTGACGCACTCGGCGACCGTCTTGTCGAGGACCCGAGGGTCACCGCCGTGGAAGCCGCATGCGATGTTCGACGACGTCACGAGGTCGAGCAGGGCCTCGTCGTTGCCGATGGTGTAGTTGCCGAAGCTCTCGCCGAGATCGGCGACGACGGCGACCGAATTCACGCCCATGTCCTTCTCCTTCTTCTCAGAGTCCATGCTCTCGCGGGATCACTCCGCGGGATCACTCCGCGCGCAGCGCGGTTCCGCGGGTCTCCTTCACGAAGACCAGGGCGACCAGTGTGATGACGGCAGTGATGATCGCGGCGAAGGCCGGAACCATGCTGCTGCCGGTCGCGTTGATGATCGCGGTCATCACCAGCGGAGCGCTTCCACCGAAGATGATCGTCGAGAGGCTGAATCCGATGCTGTACGCGCTGTAGCGCACCGTCGTCGGGAACATCTCGGTGAGCACCGTGTGGATGACCGCGGCGTGGCCAGAGAACGCGATGGCCATGACGATCGTCGCGATGATCGCAAGCCCCATCTGTCCGGTGGTGATCATCGCGAACATCGGGTACGCGACGATCGCGGTGGCGACGGCGGAGAACGCGAGCACCTTCTTGCGGCCGATGCGATCCGACAGACGCGCCATGAGCGGGATCGAGATGATGATCGCGACAAGGCTGGACGCCGTGACGAGGAGCGCCTGCAACATCGTGAAGTTCTGGCCCTCGCCGAGTGAGGTCTTCAGGTACGTCGGCATGTAGGCGAACAGCAGGTAGTAGCCGGGGCCGTTCAGCGCAGGGAGGAAGATCGTCAGCACGATGGCGAGCATCGTGCGCTTCGAGGTGAAGACGGCCTTCAGCGGGTTGCGAGCGACCGACTTGCGCTCACGCAGAGCCTCGAAGTGCGGGGTCTCCTCCATCTTGCTGCGGATGTAGAAGCCGATGTAGCCGAGGGGAGCGGCGAACAGGAACGGGATGCGCCAGCCCCACGCCTCCATGGTCGTGTCGCCGAGCGTCGTGATGAGCACGGCGGAGAACGCCGAGCCGAACATCAGCGCGAGGAACGAGCCGACGGCGATGAACGACATCGAGAAGTTGCGGGTCGCGTTGTGGGCGTACTCGCCGACGAAGGCCATCGCACCGGCGACCTCGCCGCCGGCCGAGAAGCCCTGCAGCACGCGCAGTCCGATGAGCAGGATGGGGGCGGCGACCCCGATGACCTCGTGCGAGGGGATCAGGCCGATGCAGGCGGTGGCGGCCGAGATGAGGATCAAGAGCGCCGAGAGCAGCGTCTTACGCCCCATCCGGTCACCGAGGTACCCGCAGATCACACTGCCGAACGGGCGAGCGATGAAGCTCACCAGGAATCCGACGTTCGTGAGGAAGAGCGCTCCTGTGTCTGCGCCCCCCATGATGTTGATCGCGAGATACGTGGCCAGCAGTCCGTAGATGCCGTAGTCGTACCACTCGACGAAGCTTCCGATGGCCCCGGCGATGGTCGCCTTGCGGACGACCTTGCCATCGGCCGTCACGACAGCGACCTGTTCGGTGCTGAGTGGTTGCGCTTCTGCAGTCATTGCATGTCTCACCTTCGAAATCGGGCAACCCTGGGGCGTGAGGAGATTCTACGCCCTCGATCCTGCGAACAGGATCGCATCTGAGAATAGAGTTGCATTTTGATTTGGTCAAGATTCACCCGTCAAGGGATTTCGAAGGGTGTTGGCTGATGACCATAGAAGCCCCATATTTCGGGAATGTTTCGGGCAGATGCCCGTCTGTCGACGATTCAGGCCGGCCTTGTGCTCGACTCGGGAGTGAGGCATGATCGTCATACAAAATGAGATTGGCTTCGCATTTCGCATGGAGGCAAGGATGCTGCTCGATACACCGGTGACCTCGGTCCCGACGCCCCTCACTGACGCCAGGCGTCAGCTGCGGCAGGCCTTGGACATCCTCGACTACGGAGACGACGTCTTCGAGATGCTCGTGACGCCGCGGCGTGAGCTCTCCGTCGCAGTGCCGCTGCGCACCGACGACGGCACCATGCTGACGCTCCGCGGGTACCGGGTGCAGCACAGCCTCACCCGTGGGCCGGCGAAGGGCGGGCTGCGCTTCGCCCCCGGCGTCACCCTCGACGAGGTGCGTGCGCTGGCGATGTGGATGACGTGGAAGTGCGCTCTCGTCGACCTCCCCTACGGGGGTGCGAAGGGCGGCATCGCGATCGACCCGACTCGGCATTCCACCGGCGAGCTCGAACGTGCCACCCGCCGCTACACCAATGAGATCCTTCCGATCATCGGCCCCGATCGTGACATCCCGGCCCCGGACATCGGCACGAACGAGCAGACCATGGCCTGGATCATGGACACCTACTCGGCGAACGTCGGCTATACCGTGCCCGACGTCGTCACCGGCAAGCCCCTCAGCCTCGGCGGCTCGCTCGGACGCGCGACCGCGACGTCTCGGGGCGTCGCGCTCGTCGCGATCGCCGCACTCGAGCACCGGGGGATCCGCGTCGAGGGCGCGACAGCGTCCGTACAGGGCTACGGCAAGGTCGGCCGCTCGGCCGCCCGCTTCCTCGCCGACGCCGGCGTGCGCATCATCTGCGTCTCCGACGAGCACGGCGCCGTGCACCGCGCAGGCGGACTCGATCTCGATGCGCTGGATCGTCACGTCGACATGCATCGCACGGTCCTCGGGTTCGACGGCGCAGACGCTCTCGCCGCGGGCGATGCGCTGACGCTCGAGGTGGACCTGCTCGTGCCCGCCGCTGTCGAGGGCGTCATCACGGCGGCCAACGTCGATGAGGTGCGGGCGCGGATCGTCGTCGAGGGCGCGAACGGCCCGACCACGACCGACGCCGACGACCGGCTCGCCGAACGCGGCATCCTCGTAGTCCCCGACATCCTCGCGAACGCCGGAGGCGTCGTCGTCTCGTACTTCGAGTGGGCGCAGGGTCGGCAGACCTACCGCTGGTCGCTCGACACGGTCGAGCAGCGGCTTCGCGAGCGGATGACTGCCGCCTGGGACGAGGTCCTGGCCCATTCGATCCGCAACCGCACCACCCTCCGCCAGTCGGCGATGACCATCGCGGTGGCGCGCGTCTACGACGCGCACCTCAACCGCGGCCTGTACCCCTGATTCGAAGGAAGACATCATGACCGAGACCAACATCGCCATCGCCCCCTCCTGGGAGCGCCCCTCCGCCGAGACGCTGGCCCGCTTCGCCGAGCACTCCACCGCCAACCTCGGCGACGGACTCGAGCGGCTCGACATCGTCGACGCCGGCATCGCGCCGATCTGGCCGGGCTCCCGCATCGTCGGCAGCGCCCTCACCGTGCTCACCACCGCGGGAGACAACAAGGCCGTGATCGAGGCGCTCGATCACATCCAGCCGGGCGACGTGGTCATCATCAACGCCGGCGGGTACGACGGCCGCGCGATCCTCGGCGACAACCTCGCCCAGCGCTTCGATCTGTTCGGCGCCACCGGGGCCATCGTCGACGGATGCGTCCGCGACCGCGACATCATCGAGTCGCTGCGGTTCCCCGTCTTCGCCCGCGGACTCACCCCCGCCGGCCCCTACAAGAACGGTCCCGGGCGCATCGGCGTGCCCGTCGCTCTCGGCGGGGTGGTCGTCTCCCCCGGAGACATCGTGGTGGCGGACTCCGACGGTGTGATCGTGATCCCGCCGTCGCGCGTCGAGGCGGCCCTCGCCGGGGCCGATGCCATCGTCGCTCTCGAGGCCGCGAAGGACGCCGAGGTCGTCGAGCTGCGTGCGGCGCGCGAGGCGCAGCGATGAGCGCGGATCGCCTCAGCGTCGTCGTCGCCACACCCCTCAAGGAGAAGGATGCGGAGCGGATCGTCGAGATCGAGCCCCGCATCGACCTGGTGTTCGAGCCGGATCTCCTTCCCCCGATGCGACATGCCGCGGACTTCTCCGGCGACCCCGCGTTCCGCCGGTCGCCCGAGCAGCAGCATCGGTTCGAGACCCTCGTCGACCGCGCCGAGGCGCTCTACGGGATCCCCGACGTCGACCCGGCAGCCCTCGCCCGCACCGTACGCGCCAACCCGTCGCTGCGCTGGGTGCAGACGATGGCGGCCGGCGGCGGCGGTCAGGTCCGCGCGGCAGGCCTCACCGACCCCGAGCTGAACCGCGTGCGCTTCACGACCAGCGCCGGCGTGCACGGCGGACCGCTGGCCG
>NZ_DALZXX010000165.1:4008-5780 GCF_031988965.1 Microbacterium sp. | reverse complement strand
ATGCCGGCGAGGCATTGCTCGACAGGCTCGGCCGGATCGCCGGCGTGCGCGTCGCGGGGCAGGGAGCGAGCGGTGCGCTGACCTGGCGCCATCTGGTCGCGGCTCACGCCGTGCCCGCCGCGTTCGTCGTGGGCGATGCCTCGACGATCGCCGACCACTTCGAGACCTGGCGTGACGAGGGGGCGGCCGACGGCTTCAACGTGCTCTCGGCGTTCCAGCCGGCGCAGTTCGAGGCCTTCACCCGACTCGCCGCTCCCGAGCTGCGTCGACGGGGACTCCTCGGCCGTGCCCATGACGACGGTGACCGACCGACGCTCAGAGAACGGCTCGGCGTCGGCGCCCGAGACGGCGCGGCATCATCTCTCGCCGCACTCTGAAGCGCCGCATCCGTTACTCCGCGTTGCGCCCGGTGACCGGTCATGACGCCTCGTGACAGGTCACGTCCGCGCATGACGACTGCATTCGCGACCCGGGTCGCGGAGTCCCTAGCGTGACCTTCACCCGCACACCACGAACACAGCATCCCTTCTCAGGAGGACCCGCATGACCCGCCGTCTCATCCGCGCAGCAGCCGTCGCGCTCCCGCTCGTCCTCGCAGCGGGTCTCGCCGCCTGCGCATCGTCGCCCGCGCCGTCCGACACCTCGGCCGCGGCCGGCGACCCCATCACCGGGGGCACGCTGACGTACCTGGAGCACCAGACGTTCACGAACCTGTACCCGCCGCAGGCGGGCTTCTACCCGAACGGGGGCGTGGTCAACAACATCACCGCGCGCCTCACGTGGCAGAACCCCGAGTCTCTCGAGATCGAGCCGTGGATCGCCTCCGACTGGACGGTGAACGACGACGCCACCGAGTACACCTTCACCCTGAAGCCGGACGTCACGTTCTCCGACGGCACGCCGCTCGATGCCGCGGCAGTCGCGAAGAACTTCGACACCTACGGGCTCGGAGATGCCGAGCGTGGCCTGACGGTCTCCGAGGCGATCAACAACTACGCCTCGAGCGAGGTGGTCGACGAGGACACCGTCACGTTCCGGTTCTCGGCCCCGGCCCCCGGGTTCCTGCAGGCGACGTCGACGATCAACTCCGGACTCCTCTCGCCGGAGACCCTCGACGGCACGATCGAGGACTTCGGCGCCGGCAACGCCGAGGCGATCATCGGGGCCGGGCCCTTCACCGTCACCGACGAGAAGCTCGGCACCGAGTTCACCCTGACCGCCCGCGAGGACTACGCCTGGGCGCCGGAGAGCGCCGAGAACCAGGGCCGTCCGTACCTCGACGCCGTGCACGTGCTCGTGACCCCCGAGGACTCCGTGCGCATCGGCTCGCTGCTCGCAGGTCAAGCCGACTACGTGCGCTACGTGCAGGCCTTCGACGAGGACCGCGTCGAGAGCTCCGGCTTCACGCTGTACGCCCCGCAGACCCGCGGAGTGAACAACTCCATCTCGTTGCGTCCCGAGAACCCGCTGCTCGCCGACATCCGGGTCCGCCAGGCGCTCGTCGCCGCCGTGGACGCGCAGGAGGTCGTCGACACCCTGTTCACCGAGAACTACCCCGTCGCGACGTCGGTGCTGTCGCAGGAGGCCCTCGGCTACAAGGACGAGTCGGAGCATTACGCCTACGACCCCGACAAGGCAGAGAAGCTGCTCGACGAGGCCGGCTGGGAGCCGGGTTCCGACGGCATCCGTGAGAAGGACGGCGAGCGCCTGTCGATCACCGTGTACGAGGCGGCTCCGCAGCCGCTCTCGAAGCAGACTCTCGAGCTCGTCGC
>NZ_DALZXX010000165.1:0-3998 GCF_031988965.1 Microbacterium sp. | reverse complement strand
GCCCAGCAGCTCGCGAAGGTGGGCGTCGAGCTCACGGTGAAGCCCGCCGATGCCGGCTCCTACGCGGCGGACACCCGCGACCCGCTCAAGACCGGCTTCTACCACTCGATGGTCGGACGCGCGGACTTCGACGTGATCAAGAGCCAGTACTACACGAAGAACCGCGATGCCCTGATCTCGAACGACGCCGAGCTCGACGCGCTGCTCGAGGCCGTGGCCTCGGAGCCGGACACCGAGAAGCGGGTCGAGGCCTCGCAGGCGGTGCAGGACTACATCGCCGAGCAGGCGTACGTCATCCCGCTGTTCGAGGAGCCGCAGGTCTACGGCGCCGCCACTTACGTGCACGGTGTGGACTTCGAGTCGGTCGGTCGCCCCACCTTCTCGGGCGTCTGGCTCGCCGAGCACTGAGTGTGACGGACACGGTGCATAGATGAGCTTCGTCCTTCGACGAGCCGGGCAGGCCGCGATCGTTCTGATCGCGGCCTTCACGGCCACCTTCTTCCTGCTGCAGCTGCTGCCGGGCGATGCGATCCTGATCAAGTTCTCCGACCCCAGCCTCGGGTTGTCGCCGGAGCAGCTCGACGGGATCCGCGCCACGTACGGCACCGACCTGCCCTGGTGGCAGCAGTATGTGCACGCGGGGCTGGGCTTCCTGGCGGGCGACTTCGGATTCTCGACGCAGTTCGGCACTCCGGTGCTGACCATGCTCGCCGAGGCGCTGCCGTCGACCCTGCTGCTGGCGTCGCTCGGGCTCGTCGTGGCGCTGCTGATCGCGGTGCTCGTCGCGGGACTCTCGTCGCTGGCACCGTTCGCATGGCTGCGCAACGGCATCCGTCAGGTGCCCGGACTGTTCGTCGCGGTACCCGTGTTCTGGCTCGGCATCCTGCTGATCCAGATCTTCTCGTTCGGTCTGGGCTGGGTGCCGATCGTCGGCGCCGATCCCGTCGCGGGGCTGATCCTGCCGGTGCTCACGCTCGCGGTGCCCATCTCGGCGCCTCTCGCGCAGGTGCTCGTGCGCGCGATCGATCAGGTGCAGGCGCAGCCCTTCATCACGGTCGTCCGTGCCAAGGGCGCGCCGCCGTCGTGGGTCCTGACCCGCTCGGTCGCGCGCAACGCCGCGCTGCCCACACTCACCATCGCCGGTGTGCTGTTCGGAGAGCTGGTCGGCGGCGCGGTCGTCACCGAGACCGTGTTCGGCCGCACGGGCATCGGCCGGCTCACCGAGCAGGCGGTGTCGAATCAGGACATCCCCGTGCTGCAGGGCGTCGTGCTGCTGTCCGCCCTCGGCTTCGTGCTCATCAGCTTCGCCGTCGACCTCGTCACCCCGCTGATCGATCCCCGCCAGCGTGCCCTCTCGAAGGCAGGAGTCTCGGCATGACCGTCGCCGCCATCGCCGCATCGACCGACCCCGCTGTCGAGCCTCCGGAAAAGGATGCCGCGGCATCCGCCCCGCGCAGAAGGGCCCGCGGGCTGCGTGCGCGACCCTGGGGTCTGTACCTCGCTGTGGTCGTGGTGTCGCTCGCGGTGCTCTGGGCGCTGATCCCCGGGGTCTTCGCGCCCGGCGACCCGCTCACCGGCACCCCTGCCGACAAGCTGCTTCCGCCGAGCGCGGCGCACTGGTTCGGCACCGACACCCTCGGTCGCGATCTGTTCGGTCGCGTCGTCCACGGTGCGGTGCACTCGCTCTCCGGCGCTCTGATCGCCGTCACGGTCGGGCTTGCGCTGGGCACCCTCGTCGGAGCGATCGCCGGGGCGCTCGGCGGTGTCGTCGACGACATCCTGATGCGGGTGGTCGACGTGCTGCTCGCGATCCCCGGTCTGCTGCTGTCGCTGTCGGTCATCATCCTGCTCGGGTTCGGCACCGTGAACGCGGCGATCGCCGTGGGTCTCGGCAGCGTCGCGGCCTTCGCCCGTCTGATGCGGTCGGAGGTCGCTCGCGTGCGGCGCAGCGAGTACGTCGAGGCGGCGTACGGCAGCGGGGGCACGTTCTTCACCGTGCTCCGTCGCCACGTGCTGCCGAATTCCCTCACGCCGATCGTGGCGCTCGCCGCACTGCAGTTCGGCACCGCGATCCTGGCGATCTCGACGCTCGGATTCCTCGGCTACGGCGCACCGCCGCCCACGCCCGAGTGGGGTCTGCTCATCGCGGAGGGCCGCAACTACACCGCCACCGCCTGGTGGCTGACGGCCCTGCCCGGCCTCGTCGTCGTCGCGGTCGTGCTCAGCGCGAACCGCATCTCGCACCGCATCGGAAGGAACTCGCGATGACCGTTCTCGCCGTCGATGACCTCAGGGTCTCGTACGCCACCCGCACCGGTCAGCGTGAGGTCGTGCACGGCGTCTCGTTCGAGATCGCCGAGGGCGAGGCACTGGCGCTGGTGGGGGAGTCCGGGTCGGGCAAATCCACGACGGCGCACGCGCTGCTCGGCCTGCTGCCCGCCGGCGGTCGGGTCGAGGGCGGCACGGTGCGTCTCGGCGACCTCGACATCTCGGGGTGGACGGATCGCTCCCTGCGGAGCATCCGCGGGCCCGAGATCGGTCTCGTCCCGCAGGACCCGGTGACCTCGCTCGACCCCGTACGCCCGATCGGCGCTCAGGTCGAAGAGGTGCTGAAGCTGCACGGGCACCGCGACGGTCGTGCGCGTCGGGCGCGGGTGATCGAGCTGCTCGACCGCGTCGGCATCGACGATCCGGAACTGCGTGTGCGCCAGTATCCGCACGAGCTCTCCGGAGGAATGCGGCAGCGCGTGCTCATCGCGTCGGCGATCGCGCTGCGACCCCGACTGCTGATCGCCGACGAGCCGACCAGCGCACTGGACGCCACGGTGCAGCGCAAGGTGCTCGACCTGCTCGACGAGCTGCGCCGCGACGAGGGCACGAGCATCCTCCTGGTCACCCACGACCTCGGTGTCGCCGCGGACCGGGCGCAGCGCCTCGTCGTGCTGAAGGACGGACGCGTCGTCGAGCAGGGGCCGAGTGAGACCGTGCTGGCAGCGCCGACGGACGCCTACACGAAGCAGCTGCTGGCCGATGCCCCGGCGTTCATCACGGGCTTCCGCCGGCCCGAGGCGCCGCCCTTCCTGAGGGATGCCGCGGCGGTCGCCGCCGAGAACCCGTTCGCGATCACCGCCACCGGTCTCATCAAGGAGTTCAGGGTCGCCGGTCGCGAGCGCTTCCGTGCGGTCGACGACGTCTCGTTCCGCGTGCGCCGAGGAACCACCCACGCCCTGGTGGGGGAGTCGGGATCAGGCAAGACCACCACCGCGCGTCTGATCACGCGGTTCCACCAGCCCGATGCCGGTGCCATCGAGATCGACGGCGAGGACGTGACGGGGCTGTCGGGTCAAAGGCTGCGGGCGCTGCGCCGCCGCGTCCAGCTGGTCTACCAGAACCCGTTCGCGTCTCTGGACCCGCGGCAGCAGATCGTCGACATCGTTTCGGAGCCCCTGCAGAACTTCGGCGTCGGCTCGCGTGCCGAACGCAAGGGCCGGGCGCTCGCCCTGCTCGATCGGGTGTCGCTGCCGAGCGACGTCGCCACGCGCACTCCTCGGGAGCTCTCCGGCGGTCAGCGCCAGCGTGTGGCGATCGCCAGGGCGCTCGCGATCGACCCCGAGATCGTCGTGCTCGACGAGGCGGTCTCGGCGCTCGATGTGACGGTGCAGGCTCGCATCCTCGAACTGCTCACCTCGCTGCAGGGCGAGCTCGGGCTGACCTACCTGTTCATCTCGCACGATCTGGCGGTCGTGCGCCGGATCAGCCACACGGTCTCGGTCATGCGCCGGGGCCGCATCGTCGAGGAGGGCCACACCGAGGAGCTCTTCCACGCCCCGCAGCACGACTACACCAGGGAGCTGCTCGCAGCCGTCCCCGGACGAACGGAGCAGCCCGCATGACCGGCCCCACGATCGCCTTCTTCACGCGCCTTCTCGATGACGCGTCCCCGGCCGAACGGTATGCGCTGGCGACGGAGCAGATCCAGCACGCCGAGCGATACGGCA
>NZ_DALZXX010000164.1:0-5806 GCF_031988965.1 Microbacterium sp. | reverse complement strand
AGACGGCGAAGAACATCGTCGCGATCAACAAAGACGGCGAGGCGCCGATCTTCGACGTCGCCGACTTCGGCATCGTCGGCGACCTGTTCACGGGGGTCCCGCAGGTGATCGCGGCCCTCGAGGCGCGGAAGAAGTAGCCATGGCGACGCGGATGCTGAGGCGCGGGCTCCCGCGCGTGCCCGGCGGTGAACCCTGGCCTCCCGCCTCGTCATCGTCTACGGTCGTTGAGCGAGCAGCGGAGCAGCGAGACGAAACGGGCAACGACCGGGGTGCGGAGGAGCGCGTTTCGTCTCGGTCGACTTCGTCGTCCTCGCTCAACGACCGGGAAGTCGCCTCGCCCCCGGTCGTTGAGCGAGCAGCGGAGCAGCGAGACGACACGTCCCACGGTGAGGGTGCGGCGTCGATCCGCCGCGGTCTTCCGCGGGTTGCCGGCGGGGAGCCGTGGCCTCCTGCGGGCACGGCCGTGGCGTCGAGTGCGAAGGAGCGCGTTTCGTCTCGGTCGACTCCGTCGTCCTCGCTCAACGACCGGGAGGCGGAGGAGCGCGTGTCGTCTCGGTCGACTTCGTCGTCCTCGCTCGACGACCGGGAAGTCGCCTCGCCCCCGGTCGTTGAGCGAGCAGCGGAGCAGCGAGACGAAACGCGCCACGAAACGGGGGCAGCATCCATCCGCCGCGGTCTTCCGCGCGTCACCGGCGGCGAGCCGTGGCCACCCGCGGGCAAGGTCGCCTCGTCTCCGGTCATTGAGCGAGCAGCGGAGCAGCGAGACGACACGGGCCACGATGCAGTGGCGGTGGTCGCCGCGGTCGACGTGAGCATCCCGCTGCCTGCTCCCCGCACCGTCTGGAACGGCACCGCCCCGCGGCGCATCCCCGCGCAGGCGGCGTCGGACACGGCATCCGTTCGTCGTCCGACCTGGACGCAGGGGATCGCGGTCCTCGTCGGAGCGGCAGCCCTCGGCATCCTGGCCGGATCCGTCGTGGCGCTCGTGCGCACGCTGCTGAGCCTGCCGTTCATGCAGGACTTCCTCATCGCCTTCCCCGGCGAGTACGAGCCGGCCTTCGCGGTCGAACCCGGGTTCGCGCCCTGGATCAACTGGGCGCACTTCTTCAACGTGTTCCTGATGGTGCTGATCATCCGCTCGGGCCTGCGCATCCGCAGCGAGAAGCGTCCGACGGCGTTCTGGACGCCACGGAACAACCCCAAGGGCAAAGTCAGTCTGACGATCTGGTTCCACCAGGCGCTCGACGTGCTGTGGCTCGTCAACGGCGTGATCTTCGTGGTGCTGCTGTTCACGACGGGCCACTGGGCGCGTATCGTGCCGACCAGCTGGGAGGTCTTCCCGAACGCGCTGTCGGCCGGTCTGCAGTACCTCTCTTTCGACTGGCCCCACGAGAACGGCTGGAACAACTACAACAGCCTGCAGCAGCTCGCCTACTTCACGACCGTCTTCGTCGCGGCACCACTGGCCGCGGTCACGGGCTTCCGCATGTCGGGCATGTGGCCGAAGAAAGCCGAGGCCCTCTCGAAGGCCTACCCGATCGAGTGGGCCCGCGCGCTGCACTTCCCGGTGATGCTGTACTTCGTGGCATTCATCGTCGTGCACGTCGCCCTCGTGATGCTCACCGGTTTCCTGCGCAACCTGAACCACATGTACGCGTCGCAGGATGCCGTCACCTGGACCGGGTTCTGGGTGTTCGTGGCATCCCTCGTGGTGATCGGGATCGGGTGGGTGGCCGCCCGTCCGCTGGTGATCGCGCCCATCGCGAAGGTGTTCGGCACCGTCTCCGGGCGCTGACCGGTTCAGTACTCAGCACGGATCCGCTGCCGAATGCACAGAACGGCCCCCCTGCCGGCGGCAGGGGGGCCGTTCATGCTGAATCGTGAACGCGGAACCGGCGTGCCGGTCTCAGGCTCAGTGCACGAAGCTCAGCGCACGAAGCGCACCTCGGTCAGCGTCTCGCCCAGGAACGGCTCGGTGTGGCTGGCGCCGTCGAGCGTGAAACCGTTACGCGTGTAGAAGCGGTGGGCACGGGGGTTGTCCTCCGCGACCCAGAGGTAGAGGGGCTCGTCGCTCTCGACCGCGGCGTCGAAGAGCTTCTGGCCGATGCCGGTGCCGTGGAACGCGTCGAGCAGATAGATGAAGTAGAGCTCGCGCATCGAGGGGGCATCCTTGTCGCGCGCGGGACCCGAGCCGACGAAGCCGACGATGTCGCCGTCCACGAGGGCGGCCTTCATCGTGAAGTCGGGGCCCTGTGCGGCCCAGTGCGTCCACAGCTCGGCCATGCGGCGAGGGGACACCTTCTCGAGGGCGGCCTTGCTGATCAGGTGGTCGTAGGTCTCGTGCCAGCACTGCGCGTGCACGCGACCCAGGGCCTCCGCATCCACATCACGGACCGGACGGACGATGACATCAGACTGGGCTTCGGCGCTCATAGCGCGACTCTACGCGCGGGCTCGGGGAACAGGAAATCGAGCGGATGCTGTCGCTGCGGCCCGACGAGCTCATGGAGGTTCTGCACAACGAAGTTCGGGGTTCGTTCGTCGATGGCTACGATCGAGTCTCGTGAACGTGATCTGGCGCACCCTCCTCGTGGTTCTCTCGGCCCGTCGCCGCGCCCGGCGCGGTAAGACCCTCGACCCCGCATCCGTGGCGTCGGTGAGGCTGACGACGCTGCCGACCGACATCGACATCCTGCGCCACATGAACAACGGCCGGTACCTCTCGCTGTTCGACCTCGGGCGGTGGGATCTGCTGATCCGCACCGGGCTCTTCGATGCCATGAAGGAACGCGGCTGGTACGCGGTGGTGTCGAGCGAGACGATCACGTTCCGCAAATCCCTGCAGCTCTGGCAGCGCTTCGAGGTGCAGTCGCGCTTCATCGGCCACGACGACAAGGCGGTCTTCCTGGAGCATCGAGCCGTGGTGGCCGGCGAGGTGTACGCCCGAGCGATCGTGCGTGCGCGGATGCTGCGCCGCACCGGCGGCACCGTCAGCAACGAGGAACTGTTCGCCGCGGTCGGCAAGCCCGAGGGTGTGCCCGAGATCGATCCGTGGGTGCACGACTGGGCCGCGGCATCCGCCCTTCCGCCCACGCGCACGGCTGCGCCGAGCGTCTGGAGCTGACGATGGCGTCTTCGTGGGGACTCGACGAGCGCGAGCCGGGGCGCACGCTGCTGGTCGGATGCGGCAAGATCGGCGTACGCCTGGGCGAGAGGATTCTCGCCGGCGGTGGTGAGGTGACCGCGATCCGGCGGAACGCGGCGGGACTGCCCGCCGGCTTCCGCACGATCGTCGCCGACCTCGAGAAGCCCCTCGCGCAGGAGCTTCCCGAGTTCGACTCGGTGGTGATCACGCTGCCGCCGAGCCGGGCGGACTCCGAGCGCGGCTCGATCTACCCGCTCGCCCTGCCGGCGATCGCCGACGCCCTGCCGTCGATGCCGTCGCGCGTCGTGTTCGTGTCGTCGACGCGGGTGTTCGAGGGGCGTCCGGGGCCGGATCCGCTGACGGAACAGGATGCTCCCGCGACCACGAGTCCCGGTGGCGCCGCCCTCGTTGACGGGGAGCGCCTCGCTCGCGAGCTGCTGGGCGCGACGGTCGTGCGTCCGGCCGGGATCTACGGCCCCGGGCGCGACTCACTGATCCGTCGCGTGCGCGCCGGCGACGCGATCGATGCGACGCGACGGACGAACCGCATCCACGAGACCGACGTCGTGCGCCTCCTCGAGGTGCTGCTGCGGGCGGCGGCTCCGCCCGCGCTCGTGCACGGCGTCGACAGGGCGCCGGTGGCACTCGGCGACGTCGCGGCGTTCATCGCTGCCGAGCTCGGTGTGGCGACGCCTCCCGCGGTCGACCCTGCGGTCGGCGGAGGCACCGTGCTCGACGGCAGCCTGCTGCTCGCGCTTCTCGGCGAGCTGTAGTACCCGACGTTCCGCGAGGGGTATGCCGAGATGGTCGCGCAGCGCTGAGGCGCGATGCGTCCCCGGAGTCCCCGCCCGTCGCTCACCGGGATGCCTGCATGCCGGATCTAGGCTGAGGCCATGGCAGAGACGTCGCTTCCCGCGGATGCCGAATCCGCCGCTCTCGCGGACCGAGCGGTCGAACTCGCCCGCCGCTGGGTGATCGAGGCGGCGGCCGCCGACGTCGATCCGGCCGCCGAGCGTCTCGCCGGTGTGCTGCAGGACGCGAACGGGCTGCCGTTCACGCTCGGGTTCGTCGACGGTGTCATGCGCCCCGAGAGCCTGGGAGCCGCGGCGTCCCGGCTGCATCGTCTCGCGCCCATCGTGCCCGAGTTCCTGCCGTGGTACCTGCGTTCCGCCGTGCGGATCGGCGGTGGCATCGCTCCGATCCTCCCGACGCCCGTCGTGCCGATCGCGCGGCGCGTGCTCCGCGAGATGGTCGGGCACCTCGTGGTCGACGCGCGTCCGGCCAAGCTCGGTCCGGCGATCGCGAAGATCCGCGAATCCGGTGCGCGACTCAACCTCAATCTGCTGGGCGAGGCCGTGCTCGGCGAGAGCGAGGCGACGCGGCGGCTCGACGGCATCCACGACCTGATCCGACGCCCCGACGTCGACTACGTCTCGGTCAAGGTCTCGGCGATCGTCAGCCGTATCTCGATGTGGGCGTTCGATCAGGTCGTCGACGAGGTCGTCGAGAGACTCATGCCGCTGTACCTGACGGCGGCGGGCGCGTCTGCCCGCCCCGACGAGCAGACCTTCATCAACCTCGACATGGAGGAGTACCGCGATCTCGATCTGACGATCGCCGTGTTCACGCGCATCCTCGAGGATCCGCGGCTGCAGGGACTCGAAGCGGGCATCGTGCTGCAGGCGTACCTTCCCGATGCGCTGCCCGCGCTGCAGCAGCTCACCGCTTGGGCGCGCGAGCGCGTCGAACGAGGAGGCGCGCCGATCAAGGTGCGGCTCGTCAAGGGCGCGAACCTCGCGATGGAGCGCGTCGAGGCGCGCATGCACGGCTGGACCCAGGCGACGTACGACACCAAGCTCGACACCGACGCCAACTATCTGCGCTGCCTCGACTGGGCGCTGCGCCCCGAGAACGTCGCGGTGGTGCGGCTCGGCGTCGCCGGGCACAACCTGTTCGGCACCGCCTACGCCTGGCTGCTCGCCCAGGACCGCGGCGTGATCACGGCATCCGACTCGGGGCAGCCGCCCGTCGAGTTCGAGATGCTGCTCGGCATGGCCCAGGGCCAGGTGCAGGCCGTCTCGCGAGAGGTCGGCGAGGTGCTGCTGTACGTGCCGGTCGTGAAGCCCGACGAGTTCGACGTCGCGATCAGCTATCTGGTGCGTCGGCTCGAAGAGAACGCCTCGAACGACAACTTCCTGTCGGCGGCGTTCCGGCTGGATCACGACGAGGCGCTCTTCGCCCGCGAACGGGATCGCTTCCTCGATGCGCTGCGCCGCTCGACCTCGCCGACCCTGCAGCTCGGCCCGCTGCGCACGCAGGATCGTCGGGCGCCGCTGCACGAGTCGCTGCGTCCCGTGCCGGTGGCACCCGCTCCCGAAGAGGGGCTCACCCAGGCTGTGCTCGGAATCTCGCGCGGTTCCGAGGACTCCGGCGAACCGTTCCTCGAGACGGCCGTCTACGCTCCCCGGGAACTCGACGGCGATTCGGCGGCTGCAGGTGCCGGCGCGGGTTCGGGCGGAGCGCCCGGGTTCACCAACACGGCCGACACCGACCCCTCCCTCCCGGCCAACCGCGAGTGGGCGCGCGAGATCCACGCCCGCATCGCCGAGTCCGACCTCGGCACGGTGACGATCGACGCCGCGCGGATCGACGACGCGACCG
>NZ_DALZXX010000163.1:0-5809 GCF_031988965.1 Microbacterium sp. | reverse complement strand
GAAAACGCACCGGAAACGGCCGTTTCGGGTGCGGAATCGACCCCGCACGCGGCCGGCCCCGGACGGACGTATTGGCTACAGCCACGGAGAGCGTTTTCCGCCACCACTTGCGCGTTCGTCGGACGCATGGCATGCTGTCGGAAAGCGCTTACCCGCTCGGAGTCACACACACGAGTTTCCCCGCAGAAGACGCGGGATCTGAAAGAAGAGAACGGACCAGCTATGTCACAGGCGACAACCCGCGAGATCGGGATCATCATGAACGGCGTCTCCGGGCGCATGGGCTACCGCCAGCACCTCGTGCGCTCGATCCTCGCGATCCGCGACGGGGGCGGCATCGAGCTGCCCGACGGCTCGCGCATCACCGTGAAGCCGCTTCTCGTCGGTCGCAACGAGGCCAAGCTCGCCGAGCTCGCCGCAAAGCACGGCATCGAGGACTACACGACCGACCTCGACGCCGCCCTGGCCGACCCGAAGTGGGAGATCTACGCCGACTTCCTCGTCACCAAGGCACGCGCGTCGGCCCTTCGCAAGGCGATCGCCGCCGGCAAGGCCATCTACACCGAGAAGCCCACGGCCGAGTCCCTCGACGAGGCCCTCGAACTCGCGCGTCTCGCCGATGCGGCGGGCGTCAAGACCGGCGTCGTGCACGACAAGCTCTACCTGCCGGGTCTGCAGAAGCTCAAGCGCCTGATCGACTCGGGCTTCTTCGGCCGCATCCTGTCGGTGCGCGGCGAGTTCGGCTACTGGGTCTTCGAGGGCGACTGGCAGCCGGCGCAGCGCCCGAGCTGGAACTACCGCACCGAAGACGGCGGCGGCATCATCGTCGACATGTTCCCGCACTGGAACTACGTGCTCGAGAACCTGTTCGGCGAGGTCAAGAGCGTCTACGCGCAGGCCGCCGTGCACATCGCCGACCGCTGGGACGAGAACGGCGAGCACTACACCGCCACCGCCGAGGACGCCGCATACGGCATCTTCGAGATCGAGGGCGGCATCGTCGCCGAGATCAACTCCAGCTGGACGGTGCGCGTGAACCGCGACGAGCTCGTCGAGTTCCAGGTCGACGGCACCCACGGGTCGGCCGTCGTCGGACTCTTCGGCGCCAAGATCCAGCCGCGCAACGCGACGCCGAAGCCGGTCTGGAACCCCGACCTCGAAGACAGCCACGACTACGACGCCGACTGGCAGAAGGTGCCGACCAACGACGTCTTCCTCAACGGCTTCCGTCAGCAGTGGGAGGAGTACCTGGTCTCGTTCGTCGAGGGCACGAAGTACCCCTTCGACCTGCTCTCGGGTGCCCGCGGCGTGCAGTTCGCCGAGGCCGGCCTGACCTCGAGCGCCGAAGGCCGCAAGGTCGCTCTCTCGCCGCTGACGCTGGGCTGAGCATGTCGACTCTCCGACTTCTCGACGCCGCGGGTGCGGTGACGGATGCCGAGCTGCGCGAGGGCGGCGGATACTCCCGCCCGTCCTCGCCGCTGCAGAGCCGTGTCGCCTACGCCGCCGCCCACGTGGTGCCGAAGGTGCACGCCGACAACACCCCCGGCCAGCCCGCCGACATCGACTGGGACTCGACCCTCGCGTTCCGTCGCAACGTCTACTCGTGGGGCCTGGGCGTCGCCGACGCCATGGACACCGCGCAGCGCAATATGGGACTCGATGCCGCCGCGACGCGCGAGCTCATCTCGCGCAGCGCCGAGGTCGCTCGTGAAGAGGGCGGCTCGGTCGTGGTCGGCGTCAACACCGACCACGTCGACGAGTCGCACATCTCGCTCGACCAGGTGATCGACGCCTACACCGAGCAGCTGCACTTCACCGAAGAGCAGGGGGCCGGTCCCGTGCTGATGGCGTCCCGCCATCTCGCGCGGGTCGCGACGGGTGCCGACGACTACCGTCGCGTCTACCGGTCGGTGCTGGAGTCGGCCACCGTGCCGGTGGTGCTGCACTGGCTGGGCACGGCCTTCGACCCCGAGCTCGCGGGCTACTTCGGAGCGGATGACTGGCAGACCGCATCCGCGGTGCTGCTCGACATCATCGCCGAGAACCCCGACAAGGTCGCGGGCGTGAAGATGAGCCTGCTGAACGCCGAGTCCGAGATCTCGGTGCGCGAGCAGCTGCCCGAGGGTGTGCGCATGTTCACGGGCGACGACTTCAACTACGTCGGCCTGATCGGCGGCGACAGCACCGGTCAGGGAGACGGCCACTCCGACGCGCTGCTCGGCGCGTTCGCGGCGATCACCCCGGTGGCCTCCGCCGCGATCCAGGCGCTGGATGCCGGTGACCCCGCACGCTACCTCGAGATCCTCGGCCCGACCGAAGAGCTGAGCCGTCAGGTGTTCGCAGCGCCGACCTTCTATTACAAGACGGGAGTCGCGTTCCTCGCGTGGCTCAACGGGCATCAGCCCGGATTCCAGATGGTCGGCGGTCTGCACTCGGCGCGGAGCCTTCCGCACCTCAGCCGCATCGTCGAGCTCGCCAACGCCTCGCTCGCACTCGAGAACCCTGAGCTCGCGCGCGAGCGCTGGCACGGGATGCTGCGCCTGAACGGAGTGGATCTGTGACCGTCGACCCCCGCCTGTCGATCAACCAGGCCACCATCAAGCACGCCGACCTCGCGACCGCACTCCGGGTGACGGCGGATGCCGGCATCCAGGCGATCGGCCTGTGGCGCGAGCCCGTGAACGAGGTCGGACTCGACGTCGCCGCGCGCATGCTCGCAGACTCCGGTCTGCGGTTCACGACGCACTGCCGTGGTGGCTTCTTCACCCTCCCCGAGGGGCCGGAGCGTGTCGCCGCACTCGACGACAACCGTCGCGCGATCGAGGAGACCGCGGCACTCGCCGCCGCCGGTGCCGACGGATCGACCGCCGTGCTCGTGCTCGTCGCCGGGGGACTCCCCGCCGGATCCCGCGACCTCATCGGTGCGCGTGAGCGCGTGCGCGACGCGATCGGCGTGCTCGCGACCGACGCGAAGGCCGCGGGCGTGACGCTGGCGATCGAGCCGCTGCATCCGATGTACGCGTCCGACCGGGCGGTCGTCTCGACCCTGGGCCAGGCGCTCGACATCGCAGCCGACTTCGACGCCGATGTCGTGGGTGCGGCCGTCGACACCTTCCACATCTGGTGGGACCCGCAGGTGCTCGAGCAGATCGCGCGCGCCGGTCGTGAAGGCCGCATCGCGACCTACCAGGTGTGCGACTGGAAGACGCCGCTCGCCGCCGACGTGCTGCTCTCGCGGCACTACACGGGCGACGGCGTGATCGACTTCGGCTCGCTCACGCGCGCCGTGATCGAGACGGGGTACGACCGCGACATCGAGGTCGAGATCTTCAACGCCGACATCTGGGCGGATGCTCCCGAGAACGTCGTCCGTCGCACGGCCGAGACCTTCGGAGCCGCGGTCTCCCCGCACCTGGGTTCCGGGGTCCCGGCGCTCACCGGACACTGACGGCTGCCGCACCCGCGCCCGCGAAGGCGCGGCGCGGTGCGAGCATCCGCAGGTCCCGATCACGGATGCAGGGTCGAGGAAGCTTCTCCGACCCTGCATCCGTGCTGCGTTCGTGCGGGCGTACCGGATCCACCGACATATCGGTAGCCCCGTGAGACTCCGCCGCACCCCTGAGAGGATGACCCCATGACGAAGATCCGACCCGGACTCTGTTCGGTGACCTTCCGCGCGCTCGAGGCCGAGGAGGTCGTCGGACTCGCGGCCGAAGCGGGCCTCGAGGTCATCGAGTGGGGCGCCGACGTGCACGTCCCCGTGGGCGACATCGAGCGGGCGGCGCAGATCGCCACCGAGACCGAGGATGCCGGGCTCACGTCCTGCTCGTACGGCTCGTACTTCCGTTCCGGGGCCGATGAGCCGCTCTCGCCCATCCTCGACAGCGCGGAGGCGCTCGGTGTCGACCGCGTGCGCATCTGGGCGGGGCATCTGGGGTCGGACGAGGCATCCGAGGAGCAGTGGGGCGAGACCGTCGCACGACTGCGCGATGCCGCGGCGGAGGCGGATGCCCGCGGCATCGGTCTCGCTCTCGAATTCCACTCGGGGACGCTCGCCGACACGGCCCCCACCACGCTCCGTCTACTCGCCGATGTGGGCAGCCCGGCACTCAGCACCTACTGGCAGCCGACCGTGGGCGCCAGCGTCGAGGCCGTGCTCGCCGAGTACCGTGCGCTCGCCGCGTACACCAGCGCCGCACACGTCTTCTCGTGGTGGCCCGCACAGGAGCGGCTTCCTCTGCGGGCGAGGGATGCACTGTGGACGCGCTTCTTCGCCGAAGCGCAGGCAGGTTCCGCAACGCCGGGCGTGCGTGACGCGCTGCTCGAGTTCGTGCCCGGCGACGACCCCGCGCTGCTGCGTGGCGAGGCCGCGGCTCTCCGCGCCTACCTCTCGGCGTAGCCCGGGATGATCGTCGGAGAACGGGCTGTGCGCGATGCCGCCGCGCTCCCTCATCCGGGTGCTGGACCGCAGTATGCTCAGGGCATGAGCCTGCCGGAAAGCCCTTCCCGCGTGCGTCAGCCACGTCACGCGCGAGGCGCCGCCCCGACCCTGCACGACGTGGCCCGTGAGGCGGGAGTCTCGCTCGCGACGGCATCCCGGGTGCTCAACGGATCAGAGCGCAAGGTCGCCGAATCCTTCCGTGAGCGCGTCGAGCAGGCTGCCGCCGAACTCGGATACACCGCCAATGTCTCGGCGCAGGCGACCGCTCGGGGCACCTCGCCGGTGATCGCACTGCTGGTCGCCGACATCGCCGACCCGTACTTCGGACTCATCGCCGCCGGGGTGGCCCGCGGCGCCGACGAGCAAGGGCTCGTCGTGACCATCGCGATCACCGAGCGCGATCCGGTGCGCGAGGCGCGCATCGTGCGGGCGTTGCGAGGGCAGCGACCCCAGGGGCTGATCCTCGCGGCATCCCGCACCGCCGAGCCGACCGACTCCGACACCACCCGTGAACTGGCGGAGTACGCCCGCTTCGGGGGACGCGTCGTGACGTTCGGCGCGGGCAGTGCAGAGAACCGCCACGTCGAGATCGACAACCGCGCCGGGGCCGAGCAGCTCGGTCGGCGCATGGCAGCGCTCGGCTACCGCTCGGCACTGGCGATCGCCGCGGCCGAAGGAGTGCTGACCTCAGACGAGCGTCTCGCCGGATTCCGCGCCGGGTTCGAGGCCGAGGGCGGATCCGTCGATCGCGTGATCCGTGGCGACTTCCGCCGCGAGTCGGGTGCGCAGGCGATGAACGCCGCTCTCGCCGACGGCGTCGAGCCGGGCACGCTCGTGTTCGGCATGAGCGACGTCGTCGCGATCGGTGCGATGTCGGCGATCCGTGACGCCGGACGCGAGATCGGCGCCGACATCGCGGTGTGCGGCTTCGACGACGTCCCGTCGAGCAGCGACGTGACACCGGCGCTCACGACCGTGCGGGTGCCGCTGAGCGAGGTCGGCTACCAGGCGTTCCGCGCGACGGTCGACGCCGACTGGCAGCAGTCGGCGCTGCCGCTCGAGGTCACTGTGCGCGCCAGCACGCCGGGCATCCGATGACGAGGGTGGTGCTCGCCCCCGACAGCTTCAAGGGCACGATCACCGCAGCGGATGCCGCAGCATCCCTCGCCGAGGGCTGGGCGTCGATCGACTCGACCGCGACGTTCGTGCATCGGCCGATGGCCGACGGGGGAGAGGGCACCGTCGCGGCGTTCGCGGCTGCGGTCGCCGGTGCTGTCCGCGTTCCGGTGGTCGTCGACGGCCCTGCCGGCGCGCCGATCGAGACGAGCTGGCTGCTGCTGCCTCCGACGACGGAGGCTCCCGGCGGCA
>NZ_DALZXX010000162.1:4369-5836 GCF_031988965.1 Microbacterium sp. | reverse complement strand
GGCCGGAAGACCGCAGCGAGCGCCGCCCCGTCGGTGGCGGCGAGCGCACGCGATGCAGGATCGGCACTGCCGATCCGCACGTCCCCGCTGCGCCACGATCCCCCACTCGCGACGCCCACCAAGCGGTTCACTCCGGCGATCGACGCGACGAACCCGGATGCCGGTGCGGCGAGAACCTCGCGCACCGGACCGTGCTGAGTGACCAGCCCCCGCTCGACTACGATCAGCCGCTCGGCCAGGGCCACTGCATCGGCGGCATCATGCGTGACCGCGACGGTGGTGGTCGAGGCGAGCTGGTCGCGCAGCATCCGCCTGATGTCGCCCGCGGTCTCGGGGTCGAGGGCGACGAGCGGCTCGTCGAGCAGCACCACGCGAGGGGATGCGGCGAGCGCACGCGCGACGGCGACGCGCTGCTGCTCTCCCCCGGAGAGCTCGTGCGGCATCCGCCCTCCCGCCCCGGGGAGCCCGACCCGCGCAAGCCGATCGTCGGCATCCTTTCGCGCCCCACGAACGTCGACGCCCGCCGCACGCGGCCCGAAGGCGACGTTCTCGCGCGCCGACAGGTGCGGGAACAGTCGCGGCTTCTGCCCGAGCAGCACGATGCCGCGGTGCATGGGCGCAGTCACGACCCGCGGTGATTCGACCCGGTCGACGACTCGACCGTCGACCGCGATCTCTCTCCCACCGAGGGCTTCGAGCCCGGCGAGCGCCTGCAGCAGGGTCGACTTTCCGGCACCGCTCGGCCCCATGACCGCGACAGTCTCACCCGCCGCCACCTGCAGCGAGACGTCGACCGTGAAGTGCTCGCGCGGCACGACGACGTGAGCGCGCAGACCATCGACGGCGCTCATCGCGCAGCCCCCGGCCGCCAGCCGCGCACGAGCAACAGCACGACGATCGCCGTGGCGAGCAGCAGCAGCGCGAGGGCGACCGCTGCCCCCTGCGTCACACCGGCACCGTTGAAGGCCGTATAGATGGCCAGGGGCATGGTCTGCGTGACGCCGGGGCGGTTGCCCGCGAAGAGCGCCGTGGCCCCGAACTCGCCGATCGCCCGGGCGAAGCACAGCACGACGCCGGCCACGATCCCGGGAGCGGCCAGGGGCAGGGTGATGCGGCGCAGGATCGTCCAGCGGCCCGCTCCGAGCGCGGCAGCAGTGCGCTCGTACTCGACCCCCGAGGTGCGCACCGCGCCCTCTACAGCCAGCACCAGGAAGGGCAGCGCCACGAAGGTCTGCGCGAGCACGACGGCCGGGGTGCTGAACGAGAGGCCGAGACCGCCGAACCACCCGGCTCGTCCGAACAGGTAGAGCAGGGCGACGCCGCCGACCATCGGCGGCAGCACGAGCGGCACCGTGACCGCCGCGCGCAGGACCGCAGCGAGTCGCGGACCGGACCGAGCGATCGTCAGCGCCAAGGGCAGGCCGATCACGATGCAGAGCACCGTGGCGATCAGACCGGTGCCGAGGG
>NZ_DALZXX010000162.1:0-4359 GCF_031988965.1 Microbacterium sp. | reverse complement strand
CTCCGACGTCACATCGGCGACGAAGGTCGACCACTCGACGCGGGCGATCAACGCCGCCAGGGGAAGGGTGAGGAACGCGAGACCGATCAGCGCGGGGACGGCCAGCGCGCGCGGCATGTAGCCGCGCGCTGCGGCCGCGCTCACGGCGCCCCGAAGCCGAGGTCGGCGAGGATCCGCTGACCCTCGTCCGAGAGCACGAACGCGACGAACGCCTCGGCCGCGGCCGAGTTCGGCGCCTCGGACAGCGCCGCGATCGGGTAGTGGTTCACGACCTCGTCGGCCCCCTCGGGCACGATGACCTCGACGTCGTCTCGACCGATCACGTCGGTCGCGTAGACGAGGCCCGCGTCGGCCTCACCGGCGGCGACCTTGGTGAGCACCGCGGTCACGTTCTGCTCGAGGCTCGCCGCGTCGACCGTCACACCGGCGTTCGAGAGCAGCGTCTCGGAGGCCGCACCGCAGGGAACCTCGGGCGCGCACAGCACGGTGGTGACCTCGGCCAGGCCGTCGAGGGTCTCGACGCCGCCGGGGTTGCCGGTCGGCACCGCGATCACGAGGGTGTTGGAGGCGAACAGGGTCGGATCGACCGCGGCATCCTCGAGCTTGTCCATGTTGGCCTCATCGGCCGAGGCGAACACGTCGGCCGGAGCGCCCTCGAGCAGCTGCGTGACCAGCGTCGACGAGCCGTCGTAGACGCCGCTGAACTGCACGTCGGGGTTCTCGGCGGTGAAGGCGTCGCCGATCTCGTCGAACGCCGTCGACAGCGAGGCCGCGGCGTAGACCGTGAGCTCACCGCTCGGGGAGCTCTCGGCCGCATCATCGGTGGCGGCCGGCGTCGGCGAGTCCGCTCCCGCAGCGCACCCGGCGAGCGCGAGGGCTGCGACGGTCATGACTGCGGCGAGGGACGTGCGGAGGGTGCGGTTCATGTGTCAGTCCTTCGGCACTTCGACGACGACGTTGGTCGCCTTGACGGATGCGGTGGCGAGAGAGCCGACCTCGAGCTGCAGCTCACGGGCGGCCTCGGCCGACATCAGCGAGACGACGCGGTGGGGTCCGGACTGCAGGTCGACCTGCGCCATCACTCCGTCGATCTGCACGCGGGTCACGATGCCCACGAAGCGGTTGCGGGCGCTCGAGAGGGCGTGATCCGACTCCTGCGCCTCCTCGGCGAGCGCGACGGCACGAGCAGCGAGGGCATCGCCCGGGATCTCGGCGGGCACGGCATCCGTCGTCGGCAGCAGGCCCTGGTCGATCCACCGGCGCACCGTGTCGTCGCTCACCCCGAGCAGCTGGGCGGCGCGGGAGATCCGAAAGCTCTGCATGGGAGCAGATTACCGCAGATGCGGAACATCAACCACGCTCAATCCGCAGAAGCGGATTCCTTCGGCCGGGATGCTGTCACGGCCCGCACGACTCCGAACACCGCGACCAGCACCCAGGCGACCCCTCCGAACCACACCGCGATCGCACCGATCGTCTCGAACTCGGCGATGCCGACCGCGACGCCGAACGAGAGCGTCGCCGTCGCATACATGCCGATGGGGAACACGATGCTCCACCATCCGACCGTGAAACGCCGGGCCGCCGGCCGACGCACCAGGTCGCGGACGCCGAGGCCGACGAGGAAGGGGATCAGGAAGGTGCCGAACGACCACAGCACTATCGCGATGACCGTCACCGCGCCCGCGGCCTCGGGCAGCGCCGGCGTCGGGGCCGTGAGCACGCGGCTCGCGGCGAGCACCGAGATCGCGGTCGCGCCCGTCAGCACCCACGCGGTCGGCGCGACATCGGATGCTCCCTCGGCGTCGGACAGCAATCGCACCACGACGACGGCCATGAGCAGCAGGTAGACCACCACCCCGACACCCCAGAGACCGAGCGCGGCGAGTGACAGCAGGTGGTGGTCGCCGGCTGCCGTGCTCGTGAGCACCGACAGCGACTGTGTGGCGACCACGAGCAGGAACCACCCGCCGTCGACGGTCGGCAGCAGAGGACGCACCGACGGATGCGTGACGATCCACGGCAGCAGCCCGTAGATCAGCAGCAGCCACAGCAGGCCTTCGATGACGAGCGCCCCAGGCAGCACCCACCGGATGCCGAGAGATGCGGCGAGCGTCGCGGTGACCCCGGTCGCGGCGACGACCGTGAAGAACCCGAACGCCCGCCCCGGGTCGCGCGCATCACGGCGCAGCACCGCCGGCGCGATCACAGCCCGCACGATCGTCGCGATCACGAGCAGCACGTAGCCGACCGTGGCGAGGATCAGGGCGGCGACGCCGACGCCGGGGTACCCCGCCGTCGTGAACGCCGTGCCGACGATGCCCGTCGCCATCACGAATGAGAAGCTCGCGGGCGGCATCGCCGCGACGGCCGTGCGGATGCTCATGGATCAGATCGACTGCCGGTACCCGAAGAACTCATGGTCGTTGTTATAGCCGCCGAGGCCGCCGCCCACGTCCTCGAACTTCTCGACGAACTCGATCCCCTGGATCCACTTGACCATCTTGAAGCCGAGCTGCACCTCGTTGCGCAGCCGTAGCGGCGCCCCGTGCGAGAACGTCAGCGGCTCGTCGTTCATGTCGTACGCGAGCATCGTCAGCTGGTGCCGCATCTGATCGATGTCCTGCACGTCGTAGTAGAGGCCGCCTTCCGCACCCTCCGCGAACGAGTAGAAGACGACCCACTTCGCCTCCGGCGTCGGGCGCACGAGATCGAGGACGGATGCCATCGACACCCCTCCCCACTTCGCGACGCCCGACCATCCCTGGATGCAGAAGTGCTGCGTGATCTGGTCGTGGCGCGCCATCTCGCGCAGGTCGTCGACGCTCAGTGCGACGGGCTGCTGGACGAGCCCGCCGATGCGCAGCCGGTAGTCGCGGAACCCGCCCTCCTGCAGCCTCTTGTACTCATCGCTGTCGGGCACCCGGCCGTTCGACCAGAAGTACGGCGAGATGTCCTTCTCGGTGTACTCGCCCGGCTTCGAGTCGACGTGCTCGAAGAGACGCTGCACAGGACCGATCAGTGCCATTCCCATGCGACGGATCGCCCGCGGATACCGGTAGGTGAACGGCGTCGCCGCGACCCAGACGACGGCCAGCACCGCCGAGGTCGCCACGAAGATCCAGAATCCCGTCCACGAGGTCGTGTCGTCGCCCGCGTACATGTGGTTGAGGTTGCGCAGCGCCCCGGTGGCGAAGACGAGCGCCACGTGCACCACCACGAACATCACGTACCAGCACAGCACCAGGAAGTGCAGGGAGCGCGCGAACTGGATGTTGAAGACGCGGCTGATGCGGCGGAACCGCGTCGACAGGGCAGGCGACATCCCGAGGCCGGTGAGCAGCGCCAGGGGTGCGGCGATGAAGACGGTGATGAAGTAGGCCAGCATCTGCAGGGCGTTGTAGTTGACCCAGCCGTTCTCGGTCGGCCATTCGAGCGAGAGGTACTGGATCGCCGTCGACAGGGCGTTCGGGATCACGTCCCAGCTCGTCGGCACGATGCGCGCCCAGTGGCCGCTCACGAACAGCAGCACCACGAACACGATGCCGTTGAGCAGCCACAGCACATCGATGCTCAGGTGCCACCATCGCGCGAGGCCGATCGAGTGGCGTCGTCCGGGCAGGCCCACACCGTCGGGCAGGGTGAGCGAGTCGCCCTTCGCCGTGTAGGTGGGGTCGTCGACGGGCACCGGCCGCTGCATGCGGAACCACTCGCGCCCCGGCGTCGAATGACGGGTCCAGTACAGCCGCGGATGATCGGCGAGGATGCTGAGCCCCGAGCGGATCATGAAGAACATGAAGAAGACGTTGAGCCAGTGCTGCCACCGCATCCACAGCGGGAAGCCCTCGGGTGTGCCCTCGGGCAGCGCTGTGGCGCCGGGGTAGTCGTTCAGGAAGTCGCGGACAACGGGGGTGTCGATGATGCCCCGAGCCACGGCGATGCCGGCGATCATGAGCGCGACCGCGATCGGGATCAGCCACAGCAGGTTGAACCACTTCGTGCGGCCGACGCGGATGCGCGGGGCGACTCCGTACTGCGCGGGGAGCCCGCCTGCCCAGTCGGCGCCCACCCGGTCATGGCGGCGGGAGTCGAGCGCGTCCCGGAACCGCGGCGAGACCTCCCGCAGCTGCTGAGACCTCTGCTCTGCGGCGGTGCGCGCGTGCGTCTGCGGCGCCTGCTCGGCTGTCGGCTCCACCGCGGATCCTCCGGCGTCGGCCATGCGATCCCCCTGTGCGGTCGTCACCGGACGCCACCGGGTGGGGCGCCCGCATGTCTCGGAGTCTGACAGAATCCCCGCAGGAACGCGAGAATTCCGCCATCCCGGCATAGCCTGGGGCCATGCAGCCGCTCGTCGCTCCC
>NZ_DALZXX010000161.1:3979-6002 GCF_031988965.1 Microbacterium sp. | reverse complement strand
TCGCCCAGGCGTCGGGTGTGGAGTCCATGCCCTCAGCCAACCGCGCGGTACCGGGAGCGTCAAGAGGTCGACGGATGCCGCGCCTCGCGCGGGGCCGAGAGCAGCCGCCCGGGTGCGCCCGCGAGCTCGGGCTGCTGGCGGAACTGCCCCGTGACCGCGAGGATCGCGATCACGACGGCCGCCACGACCCATCCCGCGACGCCCAATGGCCCGGCGAGCGCGAGGTCGGGCTGCGATGCGGCGAAGAGGATCACGAGGCCGCCCGCCGCGTTCAGAGATCCGTGCGCGAGCACCGCGGGCCAGATCGAGGCGGACCGCAGGCGCAGCCACCCCAGCAGGATGCCCCAGGCGACGCAGCCGCCGATCATGAACAGCACTCCGGTGATGTCCGTGCGGCCGAAGTTGTAGCCGAGCAGGATCACCGGGCTGTGCCAGACGCCCCAGATGACTCCGCTGATCAGCAGTGTCGGCCACGTGCCGAGCGGACGAAGCGCGGGAACGAGCCATCCGCGCCAGCCGAGCTCTTCACCGAACGCCACCACGCAGTTGATCAGCGCGGCGACGGGGATCATGACGATCTGCGAGATCACGAAGAGCTCCACCGGGGGCGTCGGCGCGCCCTCGGGAAGCATCTGCGCGAGCTGTGCCGCGACCCGCGCGAAAGTCGGATCGATCTGCACGAACCCGAGCGCTGCGGCGACGACGACGCTGAGCCCGATGAGCAGCGGCGGGGCGAGCCAGCCGAGCACCATGAGCCAGACCACGCGCTTCGCCGGGCGGAGGGGCCAGAGCCCGAGGAACCGCACGCGCTCCCCCGACGACGGCACGCGCAGGGCGAACGTCACGATGACGGTGGCAACGGTCGGAGTGAACATCATCGCGGGCAGCAGCAGCCCTGCGATCGGCTCGGCGAGGCCGTCGCCGAGCCACAGAGGCAGCGCGACGAGCCAGGCGAGACCGCAGGAGAGGACGACGAAGCTGACGATGGCGGCGATACGGGTGCGGGTCATGATGGATCTCCTCGATCTCACGGTCACGAAGCGGCGTCAGCCGCGGGCAGCGGCAGCCAAGACGGATGCCGCAGTGGCCGCATCGTCCACGGTGATGACGAACACCCGTCCGTCTGTCCGGGTCACCTCGAGGGCGTCCCCGGTCCGCAGGACGACACCGCGGCGACCGTCGGTGCCGATCCGGTAGCCCCAGCCGCCGAACTCGGCGAACGGATTGACGGGGATCGCGCGCACGCTCGCGATCTCGGCGGCAGGTATCTCGAGTCGGGGCCATCCGGCCGTCGAGCGCACCCGGAGACCGGCGGCGCTCGCACGGACGCGGAAGCGGAGGCCCGTGACGACCAGCGCGACGAGCACGAGCGCGACGGCGGCGGTGATCCACCCTGCGGCGACGCCCCGGGCGAGAAGGAGCACGCTCATCGCGACCACGATGAAGACGCCGATCCCGAGAACGAGCTGGCCGCTCCGTGCGACCGTGACGGTCTTCATCCACACGGCGCGCTCGTGATCGGCCAGAGGCGGCGTCGCCGCCGCACCCGACGAGTCGGGCGAGACCGGCACCGAGGGCTGCAGGAACCAGCCGGCGACGGCGAGTCCGACCATGACGAGCAGGAGGACGGGGATCCAGGGGGTGATGTCGGCCGCATCCGCCGCATCGTCGAGCCCGCGTTGCGCGGCGGTGGAGACGATGGCGAGGATCGATATCAGGCCCGCGGTACCGAGGCTCGCTGCGCCGAGCAGCCGTGCCGTCGCCGACCACTGCGGTTGCGGGATCGGCGCGGCGGCTCCCCGCTGGGGAACCCTGTGGGAGAACAGGGCGATGAGCGCGAACAGCAGCACGGTCCCACCGCCGAGACCGATCAGCAGCGCGAGAGGCGTCCACCGAGGGCCGAAGCCGTCGGCGCCGTCGAGACCCCAGTGGATCGCGGCCGGGTCAGGCACCTCGGGGAGCCAGGCGACGACGACGATGCTCGCGAGGGCGATGAGCGACAGCGGGAGGATCACCCCCACCC
>NZ_DALZXX010000161.1:0-3969 GCF_031988965.1 Microbacterium sp. | reverse complement strand
GGGGGTCATGCGTCGGTCTCCTTGATGAGGGCGGCCAGGGTCGTGGGTGAGACACCGAGCGAGGCGGCCCGGGCGACGAGGGCGGTGATGTCCTGAGAGAGCTCGGCCAGAGGCGCGGCGGATGCCGCGACGACCGCTCCCCTGCCTCGGCGCAGGTCGATGAGCCCCTCGTCTCGGAGCTCCTGATAGGCGCGGAGGACCGTGTGGAGGTTGATCTCGAGGGCATCCGCGAGCTCGCGCGCGGCCGGGAGCCGATCGCCTGGTCCGAGCCGTCCGGTCAGGACGTCTGCACGCACCGAGGCCGCGACCTGGTCGAAGAGCGGCCGAGCACTGTCGGCATCGATTCGAATCAGCATCGCGGTCCTCAATTTCTATTAGTTATAGGAGAACTATAACAACTGTCCGAAACCTCCAGCAAGCTTTGCCTTACACATCGAGTCATCCACACTGACCCCATGCGCATCACTCCCCGCCGCCTCGCCCTCGGCATGAACCTCTGGATCCCCAACCTCTTCAGCGGGATCCGGATCCGCCGTTTCAGCGAGGACTGGACCCACGCGACCGTCGAGCTGCACGTGAACGTCCTCACCCGCAACTACGTCAAGACCGCGTTCGGCGGCTCGATGTCGGCGATGACGGATCCGTACTTCTTCATGCTCGTCATGCATCAGCTCGGACGCGAGTACGTGGTGTGGGACACCCGTGGCGAGATCGAGTTCCTCAAGCCGGGACGCGGTGTGCTCACGGCCGAGTTCGACGTCAGCACGGAGCGCGCCGCGGAGATCCGCGAGCGGGCCCACGGTGGCGCGAAGGTGCTCGAGTGGTTCGAGACCGTGATCACCGACCGTGAGGGCGACGTGGTCGCCAGGGTGCGGCGCGAGGTGTACATCCGTGAGAAGAAGCGCGTCACGGCCGCCCGCGACTGAGCCGCCACGCGACACCCGTCGTTCACCACGGACTGGCACGATGAACGGATGCCCCTCGCGCGCCGCCTGAGACTCGTGGATGCCGTCGCCATCGGCCTCGGATCGATGATCGGCGCCGGCGTCTTCGCCGTCTGGGCTCCCGCCCTGGGCGTCGCCGGAAGCGGCATCCTGATCGCCCTCGCGATAGCCGCGATCGTCGCCTACTGCAACGCCACGGCATCCGCGCAGCTCGCCGCGGTGCACCCCGTCGCGGGTGGCACCTACGCATACGCCCGAGCCGAGATCGGTCCGTGGTGGGGCTTCGTCGCCGGCTGGAGTTTCGTGGTCGGCAAGATCGCGAGCTGTGCGGCGATGGCCATGACCTTTGCCGCCTACGCCGCACCCCGGGGGTGGCAGACTCCGGTCGCGGTGGCGGCGGTGGTCGCGCTCGCCGTCGTCAACTGCTTCGGGGTGACACGGACCGCTCTCGTCACGCGCATACTCGTCGCATGCTCGCTGCTCGGGCTCGCCGTCGTGGTGGCACTCGGCCTCGGCTCGGCATCCTCAGCGACCCCGGCACCGCTCTCCGATGCCACCGCGTACGGCGTGCTGCAGGGCGCGGGACTGCTGTTCTTCGCGTTCGCGGGGTACGCCCGCATCGCGACCATGGGCGAAGAGGTCGTCGACCCCGCTCGGACGATCCCCCGCGCGATCGCACTCGCTCTGGGCGGAGCGGTCGTCGTGTACACGCTCGTCGCGATCACGGTCGTCGTCACGCTCGGGGGCGATGCCGCATCGAGCTCGGCGCCACTCGCAGATGTGCTCTCCTCGACCGGGTGGGCCGCACTCACGCCACTCGTGCGGATCACCGCCGCCGCGGCCTCGCTGGGAGCTCTGCTCGCACTGCTCACCGGCATCGGACGGACGACGCTGGCGATGGCGCGGGAGGCGGACCTGCCCCGATTCCTCGCTCGGGTCGATGAGCGGCGGCACGTTCCGCGGCGGGCCGAGATCGCGATCGCCGTCGTCGTGATCGGAATCGTGCTCGCGGCCGATCTGCGGGATGCGATCGGCTTCTCGTCCTTCGGCGTCCTGCTCTACTATCTGATCGCGAACGCCGCGGCATTCCGCCAGCAGGGCTCTGTGCGTCGTCACCCGCGCGCGATGCAGGTCGTCGGGGCGCTGGGCTGTCTGCTGCTCCTGAACACGCTTCCTGTGCTGGCCTCGATCGTCGGAACGGCTGTGGTGCTGATCGGAGTGCTCTACCGGGCGATCAGACTGCGGGTGACGCGCTGATCAGGGGCGCGAGCGCTCTGAGCGCCCCGGGTCTGTCCCGGCTCGGTATGTGGTCGGGGCGATACCCAGGATGCGACGGAAGTCGCGCGTGAGATGTGCGTGGTCGGCGTACCCCAGCTCGACCGCGAGCCGCGACAGATCGAGACCGGGGTCGAGTCGCAGCCGCTCGGCAGCCTCCTGGAGCCGGCGCCGCCGGATCATCGCGGTCGGCGAGACACCCACATATCGGTGACCGAGTCGCTGCAGGGTGCGCACCGACACCGCCAGTCGCGTCGCCGCCTCATCGACCGAGTCGACCGCGTCGTCCCCCATCAGCACCTCCACGAACGCGTTCGCCTGAGCCGCCGCCTCATCGATCCGACCGCCTCGACCCGCGAGCCAGTCGGAGAAGGCGAGGACGGCACGCTCGCGACGCCCGGGCCCCGAACGCATCGCGGCGTCGATCGCCTCGGCCAGGTCAGGGGCGTCGATGACCGTCTCGTCGTCCACGAGCGCCGCGGGATCGCTCGTGAGAGCTGCGACCGCGGCCGGGCGCAGCAGAGCGCCCACCGCCCATCCTGTACCGCTCAGGTCACGATGCGATGCGCGAGTCGTCGCACCCGAGAGCGTGACCACGCTCTGCTCGACCACCAGGTTCAGCGCCGGATAACCCACGATGTCCTGCCGCGACGATCTCCCGGGCTCGAGATCCCACTCGGGAATCCAGAACCACACCGCGAGATCGCGAGCATTCGCCGTCGGCGGCAGACGATGGAACTCCGGCAGCCGCGCCGGATACAGCACCCCCCGCGTCTGGCTCACCACTACTCGTCGCTCGCATGAGTCGGTGCGGAACCGATGCCGCGTGGGGACGGAGCCGGGCCAGCCGGAGGCCACACCACGAGCAGGAACGCCGCGATCGGGCCCAGGAAGACGGTCAGCACGAACCACACCAACGCGGATCGGTTGCGCGTGCGCGCGAACCCGCCGGCGAGGATCGCGACCGTCAGCCACATCGCGGACACCGTGGGTCCGAGGTACTCGACATCCATGCCTCGACCCTAGGTCCTGACGGCGCGGCATCCGGTGCGAGGTCGAAGACGCCTCGCCCGATCTCGCACGGGGCGAGCACGTCGATCCCGCGATCACGGGCGAGGATTCTGTCGCAGAAGTTCAAGCGGACGATGCCGCCCGCTCCGTACGGTGGCGCCATGACCACCGAGAACACGACCGGCGTGACCGGCGAGCACACCACCGACGGACGCCCGCACAGCGCGACTTCCCTGACCCCGTTCCTCGCGATCCCGCGTGCACGCGAGGCGATCGATTTCTATCGCGACGTCTTCGGCGCCCGCGTCATCGACGTCACCGAGTTCGGCGGCGTCGTCGCCCACGCCGACCTCGACTTCGGGCTCGGCCACCTGCAGCTGGGCGAGCCGAGCCCCGAGTACCACCTCGTGCCCGCGCCCTCGGGCGATGACGACTGCTATTCGATGGGTCTCTACGTCCCCGACGTGGATGCCGTCGTCGAACGGGCCGTCTCGGCGGGGGCGACCGTGCGTGAGGCGCCGTCGGCGTTCGTGTCGGGTGACCGCTACGCGAGCATCCGTGATCCGTTCGGTGTGCGGTGGTCGGTGATGACCCGCGTCGAAGATCTGTCGGACGACGAGAGCGCGCGACGCGTGGCCGAGTGGGCCGCGTCGTTCAGCGCTGCATCCGACGAGGCGAGCTGAGCGCGGCCTCCGCGGCGACACATGCGGCCGGCAGCAGAGCCTCGGCGGTGCGCCGG
>NZ_DALZXX010000160.1:0-6040 GCF_031988965.1 Microbacterium sp. | reverse complement strand
GAACTGCTCTCCGCCGTCGCCAGCCGCGCCACGGCCGCCGAATGGGATCTCCTGTCGCGCGCGATGCTCGGCGAGCTGCGCACCGGTGCGCTCGGAGGCGTGCTGCTCGACGCGATCGCTCGCGCCTCTGATCGCCCTGCGGCATCCGTGCGCCGCGCGGCGATGCTGTCCGGCGACCTCGGCGACACTGCGGTCATCGCCCTCACCGGCACCGCGGCCGAACTCGACGCGGTCGGCCTCGTGGTCGGACGCCCTGTGCTTCCCATGCTCGCCTCGACCGCAGCCACGCCGACCGCTGCGCTGGAGGTCACGGGCCTGGCGTCCGTCGAGTACAAGCTCGACGGTGCGCGTATCCAGGTGCACCGCCACGGCGACGATGTGCACGTCTACACCCGCAGCCTCGCCGACATCACGCACCGTGTGCCCGAGATCGTCGAGATCGTGCGAAGCCTCCCCGCTGACGACCTGATCCTCGACGGCGAGACGCTCTCGCTCGATGAGGACGGGGGCCCTCGCCCGTTCCAGGAGACCATGTCGCGGTTCGGAGCCGACGTCTCACGCGACCTCGTGCTGCGGCCGTGGTTCTTCGACGTACTGCACGTCGACGGGCGCGATCTGCTCGACGAGCCGCTCTCGACCCGCCTGACCGAGCTCGAACGCGTCGCCGGCGAGTGGCGCATGCCGGGCATCGTGACCGACGATCCTGCAGCCGCCGAGCAGCTGTCCCGTGACGCTCTGGCGTCCGGACACGAGGGTGTGCTCGTCAAGGGAATCGACGCTCCCTACTCGGCAGGGCGTCGTGGCAAGTCCTGGGTCAAGGTCAAGCCTGTGCTGACGTACGACCTCGTCGTGCTCGCCGCCGAATGGGGATCGGGGCGTCGCCAGGGTCTGCTGTCGAACCTGCACCTCGGCGCTCTCGATCCCGACGGAGAGTTCGGCGAACCGGGCGGACTCGTGATGGTCGGCAAGACCTTCAAGGGACTCACCGACGAACTGCTGCGCTGGCAGACCGAGAACTTTCCGTCGCTCGAGACGCGGCGCACCCGGAGCACGGTGTTCCTGCGCCCCGAGTTCGTGGTCGAGATCGCCATCGACGGCGTGCAGCGGTCGCCGCGCTACCCCGGTGGCATCGCCCTGCGCTTCGCCCGGGTGAAGGGCTATCGACCCGACAAGACGCCTTCCGGTGCCGACACGATCCAGACCCTGCGCGCACTGCTGCGCGGCTGAATCGAGGTCAGGCGCTCGGTGCGAGTCCGAGGTCCTCTTCGCGCACGGTGCCCTGGAACGACCACGGGAAGTTGATCCAGAGGTCCGTGTCCTTCCAGGCGTAGTCGGGCTGGATGATCGTCGACGGCTTCGTGTAGATCGTGACCGAGCGCACATCCGCGCCCTTGTCCTTCAGCAGCTGCACGGCCAGGGCGAGGGTGCGCCCCGAATCGGCGACATCGTCGACGAGCAGCACGCGCCGCCCGTCGAGATACGCCATGTCGAGCTCGGGCGGCAGCACCTCGGGCGCATCGAGCACGGTGCCGATACCCGTGTAGAACTCGACGTTGATCGCCCCGCAGTTCTTCGCGCCGAGGCCATACGCGATCGCACCGGCGGGCAGCAGACCGCCGCGGGCGATCGCCACGACGACCTCGGGCATGAAGCCGCTGTCGAGGATGCTGCGCGCGAGATCTCGCGTCGCGGATCCGAAGCCGTCCCAGGTGAGCGTCTCGCGCTCGATCGAAGCATCCGTCATCGTCTCATTCTTCCCCACCGCCGGGTCTCACCTGACCAGGATCCCGGCTCATCCCAGCCGTGTGACCTCGACCGAGACGAACAGCTCGGATGCACTCGGGCCGGCGTACACGCCGCGGAGCGGAGCGACGTCTGCATAGTCGCGGCCGTGCCCGACGTAGACGTGCGACTCCCCGACCTCGACGAGGTTGGTCGGGTCGTAGCCCCGCCATTCACCCGAGTACCACTCCACCCAGGCGTGCGACTCGCCCGTCACCGGCTGCCCGATCGCCGCCGTGGGGTCGGGGTGTAGGTAACCCGAGACGTACCGCGCCGGGATCCCCGCCGCGCGGAGCACTCCGAGCGCGACGTGCGCGATGTCCTGGCACACCCCGGATCGCGCGGGCCACGCATCGCGCGCCGTGGAGCTCACACCGGTCACGCCGCTGCGATACTCCATCGCCTCTCCGACCGTCCGGCAGATCTCGTAGGCCGTCTCGTCGACCCCGCCGCCCTCGGCCTCGATCCGCAGCGCGAGCTCGTGCATCTCCTCATCCGGGTCGGTCGCCGGTGTCTGCGTCACGCATTCGGCCAGGGAGAGCGATTGCGGGATGCGGGCGGCGAGCTCGTCCCAGTCGATGCCCGTGCCTGCAGGAGGCAGCGGCCTGACATCGACCACACTGGTCGCCGTGACGGAGAGCTCCTGGTGCGGGGTGAGCACCTCGAACGTCGAGACTCGTGTGTCCCAGTAGTCCGCATACGAGTGCTGCGTCGCCGTCGGCGAGATGTCGAGCGTCGCCTGCAGCACGAACTGCCCCTCCCGGGAATGCGGGAGCATCCGCGCCTCGTTGTACGACGCCGTCGCCGGCTGCTCATAGCGGAAGCCCGTGCGGTGCACGATCCGAAGCCGGCTCACAGCGCCTCTCCGATCCACACCGGCATCGCGATCGACGGGAAGTAGCGTTCCCTGATCGCGTCACTCGCCATCGACATCCCCATCTGAACCTCCTCCATGCTCTCCGACAGGCGATGCACGGTGTCGCCGATCGGTCGGTACTCCAACTCCGACCGCATGCGTCCGAGCACCCGGTGAGCGCGGTCCGGGGCTCCGAATGCGGCGGACGGATCGATCCCGCGCAGGCAGTCCTCGGCCTGCAGGATGCTCGAGAGCACCGAGCGGGGGAACAGCCGATCGACGAGCAGGAACTCCACCGCGGAGGCTGCGGTCGGCACGGCCCGATGACTGCGCAGGTGAGCCTCGTACGCGCCGCAGCTGCGCAGCAGCGTCGTCCAGCTCGGGCCGCCCGCCTCCGTCAGCGACCGCGTCGCCAGCAGGCGAGCAGTCATGTCGGCACGCTCGATCGAGCGACCGAGCACGAAGAAGTGCCAGGCCTCGTCTCTGCTCGTCGACGAGTCCACGACGCCGAAGGCCAACGCCGACCGGTCGCGCACCCACCGGAAGAACGGGTGCGTCTTGTCGGAGGCGATCCGCCGCGGCATCCGCGCGTTCGACTCGTTGAGCGTCTCCCAGAGGTCCGTCGAGATGATCTCGCGCGCGCGGCGTGCGTTCTCCCTCGCGGAGGCGATCGAGTGGGCGATCGAGGCGGAATGGTCCCGGTCCAGCGCGAGCAGCCGCACCACGTCGTCGCGGCTCAGCACCGCGTCGTCATCGGCGGTCGTGCCCATGACCGAGAGGAGCGCTCGGCAGGCGGTGTCCTCCTCGACCCAGGGGTCCTCGAGCAGCAGCTGAAGGTGCACATCGAGGATGCGCGCCGTGCCGTCCGCCCGCTCGACGTATCGTCCGATCCAGAACAGCGCCTCCGCGATACGACTCAGCACGTCGCACCTCCCTGCTGTTGCTGCTGCTGTTGCTGCTGGTGGTGACGCAGCTCGAGGTCCTCGTCCTGCGGCGACGAGAGGAACGGCTGATGCGGCTCCTCTCGCGACGGCGACACGATCGCGATAGCCCCGGTGGCGAGCGACACCTCGTCGGCGGCGGGGTCGGCCTCCCCCGTCACGGTCGTCGTGGGCCCCGTGAACAGAGACGGGTCGAGCACCCAGGTGTCCTTCGATCCTCCGCCCTGGCTCGAGTTCACCACCAGCTGCCCCTCGGGCAGAGCGACTCTCGTGAGCCCACCCGGGAGGACCCAGATGTCCTGCCCGTCGTTGACCGCGAACGGCCGCAGATCGACGTGCCGCGGGCGGAAGCCGTCTTCGACGAGCGTCGGGATGGTCGACAGCTGCACGACCGGCTGTGCGATCCACCCTCGCGGATCCGCGAGCAGAGTCTTGCGGAGCTCGTCGAGCGTCTCGCGCGATGCGTCCGGCCCGACCACGAGTCCCTTGCCCCCCGAGCCGTCGACCGGCTTCACGACGAGCTCGTCGAGCCGATCGAGCACCTCCTCGAGAGCATCCGGCTCCTCGAGCCGCCAGGTGTCGACGTTCGGGAGCACCGGCTCCTCGCCCAGGTAGTAGCGGATCAGGTCGGGCACGTACGTGTACACCAGCTTGTCGTCGGCCACGCCGTTGCCGATCGCGTTCGCGAGCGTCACGTTGCCGAGACGGGCGGCGAGCATCAGCCCGGGCGCCCCGAGCACGGAGTCCGGTCGGAACTGCTGCGGGTCGAGGAACTCGTCGTCGACTCGTCGATAGATGACGTCGACGCGGGTCGGGCCGGCAGTGGTGTGCATCCACACCCGACCGCCCGAGCAGAACAGGTCGCGTCCCTCGACCAGCTCGATCCCCATCATCCGGGCGAGCAGGGTGTGCTCGTAGTAGGCCGAGTTGTGCACCCCCGGGGTCAGCACGACCACGGTCGGGTCGTCGACACCCGCGGGCGCCGCTGCGCGCAGGGCCTGCAGCAGCCGTCCGGGATAGTCGACCACCGGACGCACCCGCAGACTCGTGAACAGCTCGGGGAGCGTCTGCGCCATCACCCGCCGGTTGGCGAGCACGTAGCTGACGCCGCTGGGCACGCGCACGTTGTCTTCGAGCACCCGCCAGGCTCCCGCCTCATCGCGGATGACGTCGATGCCGGCGACGTGGATGCGGACGCCGTTCGCTCCGACGATCCCCGCCGCCTGGCGGTGGAAGTGCGAGGACGAGCTGATCAGCGACGCGGGGATCACACCGTCCTGCACGGCCAGCTGGGGCCCGTACACGTCGGCGAGGAAGGCCTCGAGCGCCCGCACTCGCTGTTTCACCCCGGACTCGACGTAGGTCCAATCGTCCGCCGCGATCACGCGCGGGACCACGTCGAGCGGGAACGGCCGTTCCTCCCCGGCGAAGTCGAACGTCACCCCCTGCGCGAGGTACGAGCTGGCGAGCGCATCCGTGCGCGCCCTCAGCTCCGCATCGTCCATGCCCGCGAGCGCCGGATACATGTCCTTGTAGGGGATGCGAACTCCCTCGCCACCCGGCGCCGCATCCGCGGGGAACATCTCGTCCCACGGAGCAGCCCCCGCCCGCTCGGGTGATCGACGCGAGGTGTATCCGTTGAACAGCGACTCCATGACCGCATGTTTCCCTGTCACCGTTTCGGCGGTGTTACGCGCACGAGACGGCGCCGCGTCGGCGGCCACGGCGGTAGGATCGACTCGTCCGGCTCTCTGCCGCCGGTGCCTGAAAAAGAGGCACGAAGCACCCCACGAAGACGCGGGTGGCGAGACACATACGGAATCGCACGTTCTCCGTCCCTGTCTCGAAAGGCTTTCGCATGCCCACCGTCTCCGCGCACGTCGCACTCACCCTCGCCCAGCACATCGATGCCGTGTTCGGTGTGATGGGCAACGGCAACGCGTACTTCCTCGATGCCATCGAGACGCAGACGGATGCGGTCTTCACCGCCGTCCGCCACGAGCAGGGCGCGGTCGTCGCGGCTGACGCGCATTTCCGCGCATCCGGACGCATCGCCGCCGGGACCTCGACCTACGGTGCGGGCTTCACCAACACGCTGACCGCTCTCGCCGAGGCCGTGCAGGCGCACGTGCCGCTCGTGCTCGTGGTGGGCGACGAGCCGACGTCGGGCCCTCGTCCGTGGGACGTCGACCAGATCGCCCTCGCCTCGGCCGTCGGCGCTCGCACCTATACCGTCGGGCACGCGGATGCCGCAGCGACCACCGTGATCGCGATCGAGCACGCGCTGACCTATCGGGTGCCCGTGGTGCTGGCGATCCCCTACGACGTCGCATCCTTCGAGGCGGGAGCAGTGCCCGAGGCGCCGATGCCGCGCATCCCCGCGCCGCTCGCTCCTCGCGGAGAGTTCGCCGAGGGCACGCTGAGCGAGATCGCCGCGGCGCTCGCCGGGGCATCCCGCCCG
>NZ_DALZXX010000159.1:0-6084 GCF_031988965.1 Microbacterium sp. | reverse complement strand
TCAAGAACGTCGACATCGACATCCCACGCGACTCGCTCGTCGTGTTCACCGGCCTGTCCGGTTCCGGAAAGTCCAGCCTCGCGTTCGACACGATCTTCGCCGAGGGGCAGCGTCGTTATGTCGAATCGCTGAGCGCGTATGCGCGGCAGTTCCTTGGCCAGGTCGATCGACCGGACGTCGACTTCATCGAGGGGCTGAGCCCTGCGGTGTCGATCGACCAGAAGTCGACCAACCGCAATCCGCGGTCGACCGTCGGCACGATCACCGAGATCTACGACTACATGCGACTCCTGTGGGCGAGGATCGGCATCCCGCACTGCCCCGAGTGCGGTGAGCGCATCCAGCGTCAGACCGTGCAGCAGATCGCCGACCAGCTCATGGGCCTGCCCGAGCGCACCCGGTATCAGATCGTCGCGCCGATCGTCTCGCAGAAGAAGGGCGAGTTCGTCGACCTGTTCCGGGAGCTCGGTGCCAAGGGATACTCGCGTGCCATCGTCGACGGCGACCTGATCCAGCTCGCCGAGCCCCCCACACTCAAGAAGAGCTACAAGCACGACATCGCGGTCGTCGTCGATCGCCTCGTGGCCGCCGACGACATCCTCGGCCGTGTCACGGACTCGGTCGAGACCGCGCTGGGCCTCGCCGGTGGCGTCGTGCAGGTGAACTTCGTCGATGAAGAGGGCGACGACGCCTGGCAGTCGTTCTCCGAGAAGCTCGCCTGCCCCAACGGCCACGCGCTCACCCTCACCGAGATCGAGCCGCGCACCTTCTCGTTCAACGCGCCGTTCGGTGCGTGTCCCGCGTGCTCGGGCCTCGGAACCCGCATGTCGGTGGACGTCGACCTGATGCTCGGCGACGAGGAGCTCTCGATCCGCGAGGGCGCGATCATCCCGTGGACCACCCAGGGCAAGGGGCTCTTCCAGTATTACGAGCGACTGCTCGAGGGTCTGGCTGCCGACCTCAACTTCTCGCTCGACACCCCGTGGCAGGATCTGCGGGTCGACGTGCAGGATGCGATCCTTCGCGGCGACAACTACAAGGTCACGGTCAAGTTCAAGAACCGGTACGGCCGCGAGATGCGCTACGCCTCGGGGTTCGAGGGCGTGGTGCCGTACATCGAGCGCCAGTACGCGCAGGCCGAGTCCGACACGCAGCGCGCGCGCTGGGGCGAGTACCTCCGCGAGGTGCCGTGCCCGGTGTGCGACGGCAACAGGCTGAAGCCCGAGGTGCTCGCGGTGCAGGTGCACGGGCACTCGATCGCCGAGGTCTCGCACCTCAGCCTCGTCGACGCCCGCGAGTTCATGGAGACTCTGACTCTCACCGACCGTGAGGCGAAGATCGCAGCGCAGGTGCTCCGCGAGATCCGTCTTCGGCTCGACTTCCTGCTGCAGGTCGGGCTCTCGTACCTCAACCTCAGCCGCTCCGCCGGCTCGCTCTCGGGTGGTGAGGCGCAGCGCATCCGCCTGGCCACGCAGATCGGCTCCGGTCTCACCGGCGTCCTGTACGTGCTCGACGAGCCGTCGATCGGGCTCCACCAGCGTGACAACCGACGCCTGATCGACACTCTGCTCAAGCTGCGTGATCTGGGCAACACCCTGATCGTCGTCGAACACGACGAAGAGACGATCGAGGCGGCCGACTGGGTCGTCGACATCGGACCGGGTGCCGGCGTGAACGGTGGCGCGGTCGTGCACTCGGGTCCGTACTCGGGCCTGCTGGACGAGCCCGACTCGATGACGGGGGAGTACCTCTCGGGAGCCCGAGAGATCCCGACGCCGACGAAGCGGCGCAAGCTCGACAAGAAGCGCAAGATCAGCATCGTCGGAGCTCGGGAGAACAACCTCAAGAACGTGAGCGTCGACTTCCCGCTCGGAGTCCTGACCGCGGTCACCGGCGTCTCCGGATCGGGAAAGTCCTCTCTGGTCAACGACATCCTGTACCAGGTGCTCGCCTCGCGGCTCAACGGAGCGCGCACCGTTCCCGGCAAGCACACCCGCGTGTCGGGCCTCGACAACCTCGACAAGGTCGTGCATGTCGACCAGGCGCCGATCGGTCGCACGCCGCGGTCGAACCCGGCGACGTACACCGGAGTCTTCGACAGGATCCGCTCGCTGTTCAGCGAGACTCCCGAGGCGAAGGTGCGCGGCTACCAGCCGGGCCGATTCAGCTTCAACGTCAAGGGCGGGCGCTGCGACGCCTGCTCGGGTGACGGCACGATCAAGATCGAGATGAACTTCCTCCCCGACGTGTACGTCGACTGCGAGGTCTGCCACGGCAAGCGCTACAACCGCGACACGCTCGCGGTGCACTACAAGGGCAAGAACATCGCCGAGGTCCTCGAGATGCCGATCGCCGAGGCGGCGGAGTTCTTCGAGCCGATCCAGGCGATCCACCGGTACATGAAGACGCTGGTCGACGTGGGCCTCGGATACGTGCGCCTCGGTCAGTCGGCGACGACTCTGTCCGGTGGAGAGGCGCAGCGCGTCAAGCTCGCGACCGAGCTCCAGCGGCGCAGCAACGGCCGCAGCATCTACGTGCTCGACGAACCGACCACGGGTCTGCATTTCGAAGACGTCCGCAAGCTGCTCGAGGTCCTGAACGGCCTCGTCGACAAGGGCAACACGGTCATCGTCATCGAGCACAACCTCGATGTGATCAAGTCCGCGGACTGGGTCATCGACCTCGGCCCCGAGGGTGGATCGGGCGGCGGCGAGATCCTCGCCACCGGAACACCCGAGCAGATCGCCCGGGTGCAGGAGAGCCACACCGGGCAGTTCCTCGCCGAGATCCTGGATGAGGGGCGCTCCGCGCGGAAGGCCAGCTGATGGCCGACACGCTCCACTACAAGCCGAGGGCGGGTGAGATTCCCACCAACCCCGGCGTGTACCGGTTCCGGGACGCCGATGGGCGTGTGCTCTACGTGGGCAAGGCGAAGAACCTTCGGCAGCGACTGTCGAACTACTTCGCTCCTCTGCGCACCCTGCACGAGCGCACTCGTCGGATGGTGACGACGGCTTCGTCGGTCGAGTGGACGGTCGTGCCGACGGACGTCGACTCGCTGCAACTGGAGTACATGTGGATCAAGGAGTTCGATCCACCCTTCAACGTCCGATATAAAGACGACAAGTCGTACCCGTTCATGGCGGTCACCCTCGGTGACGAAGCGCCCAGGGTGATCGTCACCAGGAACCGCAAGATCCCCGGCGCACGATACTTCGGCCCGTACCCTAAGGTCTGGGCGGTGCACGAGACGATCGATCTGATGGTCAAGGCGTTCCCGATCCGCACGTGCAGCGATTCGAGCTACAAGCGAGCCATGCAGACCGGGCGGCCCTGCTTCCCCGGGCAGATCGGCAAGTGCGGCGGTCCGTGCTCCATGACCGTGACGATCGAAGAGCACCGTGCCATGGTCGACGACTTCGTCGCCTTCATGGCCGGCGGAGACGAACGGTTCACGCGAGAGCTGACCAGGCGGATGCTCGCCGCCTCGGCGGCGATGGACTACGAAGCGGCGGCCAAGTACCGCGACAAGCTCTCCGCGATCGAGGCTGTGCTCGGCAAGAGCGCACTGGTGCTGGCGAGCGACGAGGACGCCGATCTGTTCGGCATCGCAGAAGACGAGCTCGCCGCCGCTGTGCAGCACTTCGTGATCCGAGGCGGACGCGTGCGCGGTGTCCGAGCGATGACGATCGAGAAGGAGATCGACATCTCCTCGGCCGACCTCGTCGATCAGGTGCTCCAGCGCGCGTACGGTGACGCGCAGGATGTGCCCCGTCGCATCATCGTGCCGACGATGCCGGACGATGCTGCCGAGCTCGAGGTGTGGTTGCGGGAGCGACGCGGCAAGAAGGTCGAGATCGCCGTCGCGCAGCGCGGGCAGCGCGCCGACCTCATGCGCACCGCCACTCTCAACGCCCAGCAGGCTCTGATCCGGTACAAGACCCGTCGTACGAGCGACTACGTCGCGCGCACCCAGGCGCTCACCGACCTGCAGGAGGCTCTGGGCATGACCGAAGCACCCCTGCGCATCGAGTGCTTCGACATCTCGCACCTCAGCGGCACGAACGTCGTCGCATCGATGGTGGTCTTCGAAGACGGGTTGCCGAGGAAAGACCAGTACCGGTCGTTCAACATCCCCGAGACCACAGACGACACGGATTCGATGTACCAGGTGCTGCGGCGTCGTCTGGCGTATCTCGATCGCCCCGAGGAGCAGGACCCGCAGGAGCAGGCCGCCGAGGACGCCCTCGCCGAGGGGGTCGTGGCCGAGGTCAAGCGCAAGCCGCGTTTCGCGTATCCGCCTCAGCTGCTGCTCGTCGACGGTGGCCAGCCGCAGGTCGAAGCCGCGGCACGGGCGCTCCGCGATGCGGGACACAGCGAGATCGCGGTGTGCGGTATCGCGAAGCGACTCGAGGAGATCTGGCTGCCGGGGGAGGACTTCCCGGTGATCCTGCCGCGCACGAGCGAGTCCCTTTACCTCCTGCAGCGCCTGCGCGACGAGGCCCACCGATTCGCCATCACCCACCAGCGGAAGCGGCGAAAAGGAGACATCAGCACGGTCCTCGCGGAGGTTCCCGGACTCGGCGCCTCACGCATCAAGGTGTTGCTCAAGCATTTCGGATCAGTGACCGCGCTCAAGTCGGCGGCTCCGGCGGAGATCGAAGAGGTGCAGGGCATCGGGCCCGTGCTCGCACGGAACATCCACTCGCATCTGTCCACGCGGTAGCGCGCAGTCGATAGGCTTGACGTCAGCGGGGGAGAAGGAGTCAACCATGGCTGACGGCGATAAAGGCGAGTTCCTCATCGTCACGGGCATGTCGGGCGCAGGACGCACGACTGCCGCCAATGCACTCGAGGACCTCGGGTGGTACGTCGTCGACAACCTTCCGCCGCAGATCCTCCGTCCGCTCCTCGACCTCACCGACATGGGCGGCACCTCGCTGCCGAAGATCGCTGCGGTGGTCGACGTCCGTGGGCGCAATCTCTTCGACGATTTCCCCGGCGTGACGCGCGCCCTGCGCTCTCGAGGGTCGATCCGGATCCTTTTCCTCGACGCCTCCGACGACGTGCTCGTCCGTCGTTTCGAGGCCGTACGTCGTCCGCAGCCGCTGCAGGGTGACGGCACACTGCTCGACGGCATCCGCACCGAGCGCGCCAAGCTTGCGCCGATCCGCGAAGCGGCCGACCTCGTGATCGACACCTCCTCGCTCAACATCCATCAGCTCGCCACCCAGGTGTCCGAGCTGTTCTCGGAAGAGGGGGCGGCCCGTCACCGCGTGACTCTGATGAGCTTCGGGTTCAAGTACGGACTCCCGACCGACGTCGACCTCGTGGCGGACATGCGATTCCTCCCGAACCCCTTCTGGAACGAGGAACTGCGCGGTCTCACCGGCCAGGACGAGCCCGTGCGCGACTACGTGCTCTCCCGTGAAGGCGCCGCGGAGTTCCTCGATGCCTATGCGGCCGCCCTGACGCCCGTGCTCGAGGGGTATCAGCGAGAGAACAAGAGCCATTCGACCGTCGCGATCGGGTGCACGGGGGGCAAGCATCGCTCCGTGGCGATGGCCGAGGAGCTCGCTCGGCGCCTCGCGGCGGTGCCCGGCGTGGCCGTCAACGTGCGGCACCGGGACCTCGGCCGGGAGTAGGAACCGCCTCGGGCCGAGTAAGCTGGAGGTTTGCGTCGCGATCCGGCGCGTGAGCGTAGAGGAGTGTCGTGGCACTAACCACCGACGTCAAGGCTGAGCTGGTCAGCATCCGCAATGCACCCCCCACGGTGCGCGTCGCGGAGGTCACATCGATCCTCCGGTTCGCCGGTGGGCTGCACTCGATCGCCGGGCGGGTCGCCGTCGAGGCCGAGGTGGATGCCGAAGTGCTCGCTCAGCGCGTCGCCCGCGATCTGGCCGAGATCTACGGCGTCCGCCCGGAGATCGCACAGGTGCAGTCGAGCACCGCGAACGACGGCGCGCGATGGGCTGTCCGAGTGATCGCGGCAGGCGAGACCCTCGCCCGTCAGACCGGGCTGCTCGACCAGCGCCGCCGCCCCGTTCGCGGCCTTCCCAATCGCCTCACGACCGGCTCGCGGGC
>NZ_DALZXX010000158.1:3131-6109 GCF_031988965.1 Microbacterium sp. | reverse complement strand
CGGCCGCGACGACCGCGATCGGGACCAGGGCGATCGGCGGGGCTGCGACGGCGATCGCGCCGACCGGAGTGCGGTGACGACGGTGCGTGCGTCCCAGCTCGGCCGGGGCCACGCCGTCGCGGGCGAGTGCGAACACGATGCGGGTGAGGGCGGTCGTCGATGCGATGGCGCAGGCCAGGCCCGAGGGGGCGATGCCGACGTCCGCGACGGCGGCCCAGGCGGAGAGACCGAAACGCGACGCCAGCTCATCGAGGAGCGCGACCGATGTCGTCCCCCCGATCGCGTCGGCCCCGGCGATCTGCGTGTAGCCGGCTATGAGGTAGAAGACGCCGGCCACGCCGACGCTCCACATGATGGCGCGGGGGATGTTCTTCAGGGGCGAGCGCGCTTCGACGCCGAGCGTCGCCGAACTCTCGAAACCGACGAACGCTGTGATTGCGAGCACGGCGCCCCCGGCGACGCCCGCGACCGATACGTCGTCGGGCGAGAAGATCGCCGCCGGATGGATCGGTCCGATCTGCACGAGGAGCACGATCAGAAGGAGCAGGATCAGCGCGACGGAGACGAGCTCGACGACCAGAGCGACCCGGGATGAGAGACGGATGCCACGCACGAGGACGATCGCGAGCACCGCTGCCTCGATGACCAGAGCGCCGAGAGCGATCGGGGTCGCGGGGAGCTGCGGCCACAGCCGGGTCACGAGCATCGTCGCGTAGTGCGCACCGCCCAGCAGGGCGAAGACCGAGATGAAGGCGTACCCGACGACGATCGCCGCGCCCGTCGCGAGCCCGGCGGTCGTGCCGAGTCCCCGGGCGGCATAGGTGTAGAGCGAGCCGCTGGCGGCGAACCGCCGCGTGAACTGATTGATCGTCCGAGCGACCAGGAACGTGATGATCGTCGCGAGGGCCATCACGAGAACTGTCGCTCCGCCGGCCAGATCCGCGACCATCAGCACGGCCATGGCCGACGCCGCAGCAGGGGCGATGGCGGCGACCGACTGCGCCAGGACGTCGGCGAAACCCACGGTGTGCCTGTCGAGTCCGTGCAGCGGTGAGCGGGCGGCGAACGAACGAACGGCCTCCGGGCGCTCGATCGCCTCTTCGAGTGCAGACATGGGGCCTCCGCCTGTTGCGCGATGAACGCTGCTGCGCGATGGGAAGAGGCTACGAGCGATCGGTTGCAGGGACGCTTCAGTCGTGTTTCGCGCAGATCTCACCCGAATGAGACAGCCCGCATTCGAGTGTCCCGTTCACGGCGACCGCAGACGTCACTCCACCGAGACGGTCGGGTAACCCCGCCGCGGCAGGGTGAGGGAATCGCACCGCTCCGCTTCTCTCAGAAGGGTTTGCACATGGTTCAGATTCACCCCAGCGCCACCGAGGCCTCCTCGAAGAAAGTCCTGTCGGGATCGCTCGGCGCCACGGCGATCGTCTTCATGGTCGTCGCCGCCGCCTCGCCCCTGACGGTCATCGGCGGGTCCGCCCCGCTCGGCATCCTGCTCGGCAACGGCTCGGGCTTCCCGGCGCTGTACGCGATCAGCGCCGTCGTGCTCCTGCTCTTCGCCGTCGGGGTCTCCGCCATGGCGAAGCACGTCCCCAATCCCGGTGCATTCTTCACCTACGTCGGATACGGTCTCGGACGCTCGACCGGTCTCGCCTCCGCGTGGATCGCGATGCTCACCTACACGACGATCCAGGTGTCCGTATACGGCTACATGGGATACGTGCTGAGCTTCACGTTCGAGGGCTTCGGCATCTCACTTCCCTGGTGGCTGTACTCCGTCGCGGTCGTCGCTCTCGTCGGCCTCCTCGGCTACCGCCACATCGATCTGTCCAGCAAGGTGCTCGGCGTGCTGCTCTGCGCCGAGGTCGGCATCGTCCTCATCCTCGTGGCTGCCGTCGTGCTCTCCGGCGGCCCCGAGGGGCTGAGCCTGGCGCCGTTCGAGCCGGCGAACGTCGCGAGCGGTTCGCCGGGTGTGGGCCTGATGATGGCGATCGCCGCCTTCATCGGGTTCGAGGCGACCGCCGTGTTCCGCAGCGAGGCGCGCGACCCCGACCGCACGATCCCGCGGGCGACCTACATGGCCGTGATCGGTGTGGGCGTGTTCTACACGCTCGCCTCCTGGGGCCTCGTGATGGCGTGGGGGCCCTCGAACATCCTCGAGGAGGCCGCTGCCGACCCCGGAACGCTCATCCTCCGGACGATGTCGGCGTATCTCGGCCCGATCGGCGAGATCATCACGAACATCCTCCTCATCACCGCGATGTTCGCGTGCGTGCTGTCGTTCCACAACGTCGTCGCCCGCTACCAGTACTCCATGGCCGGCGCCGGTGTGCTGCCCGACCGCGTGGCCGCTGTGCACCCCCGGCACATGTCGCCGCACGTGTCGTCGCTCGCGCAGACCATCACGGCTGTCGTCCTCGTCGCGCTGTTCGCAGTACTCGGCCTCGACCCGGTGCTGCAGGTGTTCACCTGGTTCGCCGGGGTCGCGACCGTGGCCATCGCCCTCCTGATGGCGGTCACCTCGATCGCGGTCATCGTCTACTTCGCGAGGACGCGCAAGGACAAGCGGATCTGGAACACCGTGGTCGCCCCGGTGCTCGGGTTCATCGGGCTGGTGCTCTCGGTGGTGATGATCGTCGTCTACTTCCCGATCATGGTCGGCGATGCGGATGCCGAGGGGAACCCCGTCTTCGGTGCGGTCAGCTGGTGCCTGCTCGGGCTGGTGATCGTCTTCCCGCTGCTCGGTTACATCCAGGCGGCGTGGATCAGAACCCGCCGACCCGCCGCCTACGCCAAGCTCACCGACGCGATCGCAGGCTGAGGCCATGAGCGCGATCAGCACTGTCCCGACCACCCCCGTCCCGACCACCCCCTCCCGGACCACCCCCTCCCCGAACAGGAACCTCATGCCCCTGCCCCACGTCGATTTCCTCTACCTCTCCGAAGCCGACATGATCGCGGCGGGCGTGACCGAC
>NZ_DALZXX010000158.1:0-3121 GCF_031988965.1 Microbacterium sp. | reverse complement strand
GGAGGAGATGTTCGCTCTGTTCGCCGCCGGCGACTACCGCATGACCGGTGAGAGCAACGACTCGCACGGCGCGATGATGACGTTCCCCGAGACGTCGCCGTTCCCGAACATGCCCGTGCCCACCGAGGACCGACGGTTCATGGCGATGCCGGCCTACCTCGGCGGCGACTTCCAGACGACCGGCGTCAAGTGGTACGGCTCCAACATCGCCAACCGCGAGAAGGGGCTGCCGCGGTCGATCCTCATGTTCACGCTCAACGACACCGATACCGGAGCGCCGCTCGCCTTCATGTCGGCGAACCTGCTGTCCGCGTACCGCACGGGTGCCGTGCCGGGTGTCGGCGCTCGGCACTTCGCTCGAAATGACTCGCGCGTCGCAGGGATCGCCGGACCCGGCGTCATGGCGCGCACTGTGCTGCTGGCCTTCATGGACGCGTGCCCGTTGATCGACACGCTGAAGATCAAGGGTCGCGGGGCCGAGAGTCTCACGCGATTCCAGGAGTGGGTGCGCGATGAGTTCCCGACGATCACCACGATCGAGGTCGTCGACACGATCGAGGACGTCGTCCGGGGGAGCGACCTGGTGAGCTTCTGCACCACGGGCACCGGTGCCGGCGGGTCGGAGAACTATCCGACGATCCAGCGGGAGTGGATCAAGCCGGGGGCGTTCTTCGCGATGCCCTCGCTGTGCAACACCGACGACTCGCTCCTTCAGAGCGACATCACCAAGGTCGTCGACGCGTACGGGCTGTACGAGACCTGGTACGACGAGTTCCCGAAGCCCTCCTTCGAGCACATCCCGATGGTCGGGCAGAAGTGGATGGACCTCGTGAAGGCGGGAGAACTCGCGCGCGAGGAACTCGTCGACATCGGCGACGTCGTCTCAGGGAGACGGCCGGGCCGGCAGAGCGATGACGAGATCGTCATCATGTCGGTCGGAGGGATGCCGGTGGAGGACGTCGCCTGGGGCACGAAGGTCTATCGCAACGCGCTCGAGCGCGGCATCGGCCAGAAGCTGAACCTGTGGACCGAGCCGGCACTCGCATGAGCGCGGGAGAGGTCATCCGGATCGTCGACGTCGCGGTGGTGGGTGCCGGCTCCATGGGGTCGATGGCGCTGTGGCACCTCGCGAAGTCGACCGGGCTGTCGGTGCTGGGCATCGAGCAGTACGGACCCGCGCACGGCCACTCCGCATTCGCCGGCGAGTCGCGACTGTTCCGCGCGGCCAACAAGGAGGGCGCGCTCTACACGACGGCGGCTCTCGAAGCGCGGGCGCTGTGGACCGAGCTCGAACGCGAGTCCGGACGCCAGCTGCTGCTGAAGACCGGTGTCCTCGCGGTCGCGCCGGAGGGGCATCCGTTCCTCGAGTCGACGCGCCGATCGATCGCGGACGGGGATCTGCCGCACAGGTTCCTCGATGCCGCGGAGCTCCGTCGCGAGTATCCGCAGTTCGCGATCGAGGACGGCGATGCCGGGGTCATGGATGTGCTGGGCGGTGGACTGCGTTCCGAGCTCGCGGTCGCGACTGCGCAGCGGGCCGCGATCCGGCGCGGAGCGGAGATCCTCTACAACACCCCGGTTCTCGACATCGAGGAGAGCGGCGACGGCGTCGCGATCCAGACATCGGCCGGGATCGTCCACGCGCAGCGGGTGATCATCACGACGGGAGCATGGACGACGAGGATCGTGCCGGAGCTGCGCGATCTGGTGAGCGCGATCGCCATTCCGCTCACGTGGTTCATGCCGGAGGACGTCACCCAGTTCACCCCGGATCGCTTCCCGTGCTGGATGCGGGATATGGACGGAGAGCATGCCTTCGGTGTTCCCACGCTCGACGGCTATTCGGTCAAGATCGCCCCCACGACCGACATCGAAGCGATCGAGGACCCCGCCGCAGATCTCCGCGAACTGTCGCGCGAGCAGCTGAGGGAATGCACGGCGATCGCCACCCGGATGTTCCCCGGCATCCTGCCCGAGGTGGTCCGGTCGTCCATCCACCCGGAGTCGACGACGGCCGATCACGTACCGATCCTCGATGTCTCCGAGTCGGGGCGGATCGTCATCGGCGCCGGGTTCTCGGGAAACGGCTTCAAGTTCTCGCCCGCCTATGGACGGGTGCTGGCGGAACTCGCCGAGAGCGGGTCCAGTCCGTTGCAACACCCTCTGTTCGCGCTCGATCACCATCGTCGCCGCGCCCGAGCGCGCGCCGACGAACTGGTGCTCGCAGACGACTACCCGGTCCTCCAGGGCCACTGATACGAAGGAGGCAACCGATGCTGATCACCACTGTGAAGAGCGGAAGCAAGTTCGAGACCCTCGCGAGCTACTCGCGGGCGGTCGCGATCGGCGACTGGATCTTCGTCTCGAACACCGCCGGCATCGACTACGAGACGAGGACCCTCCCCGATACTGCAGCGGAGCAGCTGCGTCTCGCGATCGCCACGGTCGAGCGGGCGCTCGCCGCCGTGGACGCCTCGCTCGCCGATGTCGTGCGGATCCAGGTATTCGTGCCCGACGAGTCCCATGTGGACGAGGCGACGGAGGTGATCGGCGAAGCCTTCCGCGGCATCGATCCGGCGCTCACCATGACGCGCAGCCCGCTGGCGGGCGAGTACAAGGCCGAGATCGAAGTGACGGCACATCGCGGCGCCGGCTCTGCGCAGCGCGTGCGGATCGATCTGTGAGCGCTCCGGTCTTCCCCTGAATCGTGAACGGGCGGCGCGGCTCAGTTCTTGCCGGAGCTGCCGTTGCCGCCCTTGCCCGAGTTCCCGCTGTTGCCGGAGTTGCCGTTGTTTCCGGAGTTCCCGCTGTTCCCGGAGTTCCCGCTGTTTCCGGAGTTGCCGTTGTTCCCGGAGCTGCCCGGGTCGCTGACCACCTCGACGGGAGGAGCCGCAGGGGCCTCCGCAGGCGCGGTGTCGGCAGGTACCGATGCGGTGCGCACGAGTGCACCCGATGCGACGCGACCGATGTCGGATGCCGGTGTGGTGAAGGCGGCGAGTCCGACGACGAGCGCTCCGGTCGCGGCCAGCCCGGCGGCACCGGCGATCACGCGGTTGCGGGTTCGAGAACCGGCGTTCGGCCGAGGCGAGGTGGCAACGGCCTCGGGGGCTCCGTCGGACGC
>NZ_DALZXX010000157.1:3809-6182 GCF_031988965.1 Microbacterium sp. | reverse complement strand
CAGACGGTCGAGCATTCCCATGGTGGTACTTCCTTCGTGTGGCGTGTGAACAGCCACCGGACGCACGACCTCGGAGGGCAGGGGTTCGACGGCTGTCCGCGGATACGGACGCCAGGTCTCCTCCACCCGAGAAGGGCCGGTGGGCCGGGACACGACTTCATGCCCGTAGTGACGACGCCACCGCAGTCGGGAGTACTCCCCTTGCGAGCATCACCGTAGCGGGTCCGGCTATGAATGCGGTGCGAACGGGCGATGCCGCCCGCAGACGACGAATGCCCCGATCCGCAGGGATCGGGGCATTCGTGAGGACCGTGCGATTACTTCGCGGCAGTCGCCTCGACGGGCTTCTTCGCCGTGGCCTTCTTGACGGGCGGCTCCGCCTTGGCGGCGGGGGCTGCGGTCGGCGCCGGGGCGTCGGCCGCAGGACGCGGACGCGCGGCGAACTCCTCGAAGACGTAGCGAGGGTTCTGCACGGTCTCGAGGTTCACCAGGTCGCGGCCGAGCCACAGGTTGTTCCACCAGCCCCACACCACGCGGAACTTGCGCTCCCACGTGGGCATCGCGAGGCCGTGGTAACCACGGTGCGCGACCCAGGCGACGAAGCCCTTGAGCGCGATCTTTCCGGACTGGAAGACACCGTTGTAGAGACCGAGGCCCGCGACGGCGACGAGGTTCTTCGCGAGCAGCTTCGCCTGACGCACCGCGTGCTGAGCGTTCGGCACGCAGAAGCCGCCGACACCGCCACCCGAGAGGTCGGGCACTGCCGAGACGTCGCCGGCTGCCCATGCGCCCTCGACGAACGCCTCAGGCGTGCCGACGCGCAGGTCGGCACGGGTCTGGATGCGACCGCGCTCTTCGATCGGGAGGTCGCCGCCGCGCACGACGGTCGGGTTCGCCATGACACCGGCGGTCCAGACGATGAGGTCGGTCGGGATGACCTCGCCCGTGGAGAGCTCGACGTTGCCGTCGACGGCGCTGGTGAGCTGCGTGTCGAGGTGCACGTTGGCACCGCGCTTCGCGAGGTCCTTGAGCACCCACTCGCTCGTCTGCAGCGAGACCTCGGGCATGATGCGGCCCATCGCCTCGATGAGGTGGAAGTGCGTGTCCTCGAAGCTCAGCTGCGGGTACTTCGAGACCAGCGAAGAAGCGAGCGAGCGCAGCTCCGCGAAGACCTCGATACCGGCGAAGCCACCGCCGACCACGACGACCGAGAGCAGACGGTCGCGCTCGGGGCCTGCGGGCAGCGATGCGGCCTTGTCGAAGTTCGACATGAGACGGTCACGGATCGCGACGGCCTCTTCGATCGTCTTGAGACCGATCGCGTTGTCGGCGATGCCCGGGATCGGGAAGGTGCGCGAGACGGCACCGGCCGTCACGACGATCTGGTCGTACGCGAACTCGTACGGGTCGCCCACGGGAGGGGTGATCGTCGCGACCTTCTCTGCGTGGTTGATGCCCGTCACCTTCGCGGTGAGGACGTTCGTGCGCTTGAGGTGACGACGGTGTGCGACCACCGAGTGGCGGGCTTCGATCGAGCCGGCGGCCACCTCGGGGAGGAACGGCTGGTACGTCATGTACGGCAGCGGGTCGACCATGGTGACGTCTGCTTCACCCTTGCGAAGGTGCTTCTCCAGCTTCCACGCCGTGTAGAAGCCTGCATAGCCTCCACCGACGATCAGAATCTTGGGCACAGTGCTGTTCTGAGGCACAGGGGAACAACTCCTCGGGAGTCAGGGATGTGGCGTGCGAGCGCGCGCCGATCGGATGCGCCGGGCAGCTGCGGTGACGCCAAGCGCTACCAGGATACCAGGGACTGTGAGCGCGATGAGCGGCAGGGTACCGTAGCGCAGTGAATCAGCGCTGGGAAGCAGCGGTGAACCCGGCTCGGTCGGGGCGTCTGCGGCAGGCAGCGGCGGAATCGCCACCGGCGTCACGGTCGGCACGGGCTGCGGCTCGGACTCCGCGCGGCGGAAGAGCCGGACCCATTCCGCGAGGTCGCCCATGGGATTCGAGTCGACCGTCGGAACGTCCGTGCTGATCGCCGCCTCGGCATCGATGAGCCCGTACCCGTAGAGCGGGTCGGGCGTGCGCGTCATGCCCTCGACGGGGATGGCGGTGCGGATGATGCGATTGATGACGTTGGCCGCGTCGAGATCCGGGTGCGCGGATCGGATCAGCGCGGCGATGCCGGCCACGATCGGCGCCGCGCCGCTCGTGCCGCTCCATCGGGCCACGTCGCCGTCCGCCGAGACGCCGCGCAGCCCCTCGCTCGGCGCGGCGATGCCGATCGTGATGCCCTGGGTCGAGGCCTCGAGGCTCGCGGTTCCCGTCTGATCGACGCCACCCACGGTCAGCACGCCGGGGATCGTCGCC
>NZ_DALZXX010000157.1:0-3772 GCF_031988965.1 Microbacterium sp. | reverse complement strand
GATGTTGGTCCCGCTCCCCCTGTTGCCCGCGGCGACGACGACCACGACGTCGTGTTCGAACGCGTACAGGAAGGCGTCGTCCCAGCTCGGGTCCCAGTCGAGGGTGTTGGTCGTGAAGGAGAGGTTGATGATGTCGGCGCCGTTGTCGACGGCCCAGCGCATGCCCTTGGCGACCTGCTCGGTGAACGGCACGCGCGCCGCCGCACCGAAGCCCACCGAGATCGACAGGAGGTTCGCCTCGGGGGCGACGCCGATCATGCCCGTACCGTCCGCGGCGCCTCGTCCCGCGGCCAACGACGCGACCCAGGAGCCGTGATTGCCATCGATCGCGCCGAGCGGCGTGCGTCCGTCGGGCGTCCCCGTGCCGGAGACGTCGGTGCCGCCGACCACCGCCTGATCGAAGACCCCGGGCACGCTCGCGATGCCCGTGTCGATCACGGCGATCGTCACGCCCTTCCCGCGCGTCGTGTGCCAGGCGTCGCGGATCCCCGCGCCGTCGAGCCAGTACTCCGATGCGCGAACGGGGTCGGAGGGATCGTCAGCAACGGGTGGAGGTGTCGGAGTGGGCGACGCCGTCGAGCCGAGGAGCAGCACGGATGCCAGGACCGCCGCGATCGCGACGGCGCCACGGAGCATCCGGCGCGGCCTCATGCCGACGAGTCCTCGACCTCACGCACAGCGGCGCCGGGGGCCTCGCAGCGGCAGCGGTCGGGCGACCAGGAGGACCGCTCGAGCGCCCGGTCCCCGATCGGGTTCACGCCGGGACCGGCAGCGAGAGCGTGCCCCGCCAGCGCGTGGAGGCACTTGACGCGGGTCGGCATGCCGCCAGCGGAGATGCCGTCGATCTCGCTGACGTCACCGAACTGCGCACGATCGGCGAGATACGCCTCGTGCGCCGAGAGGTACGCGGCCGCGACGTCTGCGTCGTCGGCGAGCAGGGCCGCCAGCTCGGGCATCACCTGCGTCGCCTCGAGCGTCGACATCGCCGCCGTCGCCGCCGGGTGGGTCAGGTAGTAGAAGGTGGGGAAGGGCGTGCCGTCGGGCAGCCGAGGCGTCGTCGCGACGACGGTGGGGTTGCCGCAGACGCACCGGGCGGCGATTCCGACGACACCGCGTGCGGGCCGCCCCAACTGGGCCGACACCACGGCGAGCTCGGCGGTCGTGGGGGCAGCGAAAGGCGGGGTGGTCACCCGTCCAGCGTACGGGAGACGACCGAGAGGATGCTCGAAGCAAGCCGCCGGGGCCGCCGCGTCACTCGCCGACGACGGCGGTGTCGCTGAGTCCCGCAGCCGTCAGACTGCGCAGCAGCTGGTGCATCCAGTCCGAGGGGGTCTCTTCGAGCGTGTCGCTGACCGGGGCCTGCTCCTGCGGGAGGGCGGCGGGGTCGATGTCGTTGTCGATGAGGTAGACGACCTCCCCCGGCTTCACGTAATAGAGACGCTCCCGGGCCTGGGTCGTGATGTACGCCGGATCACTCCAGCGTTCGCGCTCGTTCTCGAGCGCAGTGATCTCGTCCTGCGAGACCTGGATCGAGCTCTCGAGAGCCGCGATCTTCTGCCGCTGGTCGATGAACGTTCCGAGGGTGGGGACGAGCACCCACGCCCCCAGCACCACGAGCGACAGCATGATGACCGAGAACGCGGACAGGCGGATGCCGGAGGCCCACTCGCGCACATCGACGCGGCGCTCGGACGCCGCAGTGGAACGAGCGGAGCGCGTGGATCCGGATCGCGCGGAAGTCCCCGGCCGAGGCGTGCCCGGAGACGCCGAAGGAGGAGCCGGTCGTCGTGCCACGGCTCCTCCTCCGGGTTCGGCTCAGCGAGCCGGGTGAATCGTCTTCAGCTGCGCTCAGCCCTGGTAACGGGGGAAGGCGGAACGGCCCGCGAAGACCGCCGCGTCGCCCAGTTCCTCTTCGATGCGCAGAAGCTGATTGTACTTCGCGACGCGCTCGCTGCGCGCAGGCGCACCAGCCTTGATCTGTCCCGCGTTCGTCGCGACCACGAGGTCGGCGATCGTCGTGTCCTCGGTCTCGCCCGAGCGGTGCGACAGCATGGCCGTGTAGCCCGAGCGCTGCGCCAGGCTGACCGCGTCGAACGTCTCGGTGAGCGTTCCGATCTGGTTCACCTTGACGAGCAGCGAGTTCGCCACGCCGCGCTTGATGCCGTCGGCGAGGCGCGACGGGTTCGTGACGAACAGGTCGTCGCCGACGAGCTGCACCTTCGAGCCGAGGGCATCGGTGAGGAGCTTCCAGTTGTCCCAGTCGTCCTCGGCCAGCGCATCCTCGATCGTGACGATCGGGAAGTCGTTGACGAGGCCCTGGTAGTACTCGATCAGCTCGGGGCCGGTCCAGTCCTTGTTGTCGAGGCGGTAGACGCCGTCCGAGAAGAACTCGGTGGCGGCGACGTCGAGGCCGAGGGCGATCTCGGTGCCCGGCTTGAAGCCGGCCTTCTCGATCGCCTTGACGAGGAAGTCGAGGCCCTCGCGATTGCTGGGCAGGTCGGGGGCGAAGCCACCCTCGTCGCCGAGTCCGGTCGCGTAGCCGGCGGCCTTCAGCTCGCCGCGCAGGACGTGGTAGGTCTCGACGCCCCAGCGGAGCGCCTCGGAGTAGGTCTCGGCGCCGATCGGCGCGAGGAAGAACTCCTGCATGTCGATGCCGTTGTCGGCGTGCTCGCCACCGTTGATGACGTTGAAGAGCGGGACGGGCAGCACGTGCGCGTTGGGGCCGCCGAGGTAGCGGAACAGCGGCAGGTCGGCCGAGTCGGCCGCGGCCTTGGCGACGGCCAGGCTCACGCCGAGGATGGCGTTCGCGCCGGTGCGCTTCTTGTTCTCGGTGCCGTCGGTCTCGATGAGGATCTCGTCGACGATGCGCTGCTCGCTCGCCTCGACGCCCTCGAGGGCCGGGCCGAGCTCGTCGATGATGGCGTCGACGGCCTTGAGCACGCCCTTTCCGCCATAGCGGCTCTTGTCACCGTCACGCAGCTCGTACGCCTCGAATGCGCCGGTGGATGCACCGGACGGGACGGCGGCCCGCTGGACGACGCCGTCGTCGAGGAGCACCTCCACCTCGACGGTCGGGTTTCCGCGCGAGTCGAGAATCTCGCGTGCGCCTACAGCCTCGATCAGTGCCACTGATGTGCTCCTTGCTCAGAGAAAAGGTGTGTGGAGCGTCGTCGATCCGCGCCCCAGTCTAGCCCGCTCGAGCCCCGCACCCCGGGCCGGAGTCGAACGGTCACACGACCACGGCCAGCGCCACGCCGTCCCAGCCCTTGACACCCACGGTCTGCAGAGCCGTCGCGTCGAACCGAGGGTCCTCCCCCAGCATCCGCAGGCCGTCTCTGGTTCCGACGACCTTGGGATCGCTCGAATCCTCGCGGACGATCTCGCCCTCACGTCCGATGTTGTCGAGCACGATCACGGTGCCCGGTCGCCCGAGCTTCGCCGCCCAGTCGAGGTAGATCGTGTTCGATTCCTTGTCGGCGTCGATGAAGACCAGGTCGAAGCCGCCGACCAGGGTCGGCAGCACGTCGGCCCCCCGGCCGATCCGGATGTCGACGCGGTCGCCGACGCCCGCGGCATCGATGCTCGCCCGTGCGACCGCAGCGTTGTCGGCCTCGGCCTCGACCGTGACGACCCGCCCCTCCGGCCCGACCGCTCGGGCCAGCCAGATCGTCGAGTATCCACCCAGGGTGCCGATCTCGAGCACCCGGCGAGCGCCGCTGATCCGCGCGATCAGGTTGAGCAGCTTGCCCGAGACCGGCGCCACCTCGATCGC
>NZ_DALZXX010000156.1:280-6244 GCF_031988965.1 Microbacterium sp. | reverse complement strand
CCGGCGCCCCCGCCAGCGTGCCCTATCCGGCGGGCGCATACCCCGTCGCGACGCCGCCGCGCGGACTCCTGCCCTGGGCGCTGGGACTGCTGATCTTCATCCCCTTCCCGTTCGTCGGCGGCCTGGCCTCGGGAATCGCCATGGCTGTGAGCGGCGGAGCCTCCCGTCGCTTCGGTGGGGTGGCCCGCGAGAATGCCCGGGTGGCGCTGAACTGGGGGCTCACCTACCTGCTCGTGTCGACAGGACTCCTCATCACGCATTTCGTGGTCCTCTTCACGCTGACGTCGGACTCGCCGTCCAGCGGGTTCTATCCGATCGGCATCCCGATCACGCTCTACTTCGCGGTCTCGGTGCTCCACGTCGTCCTCGTGATCATCGGCATGGTCAAGGCCTCGGCAGGCAAGGCCATGCGGGTGCCGTTCGCGATCCCGTACCTTCGCGACTGATGGCCGACATCACCGTCGACCTGCCCACCGGCCCCGTGACCGTCTCGGCCGACTGGGCCGGCGGTGCCGGAGGGGCGACCGTGATCATCGCGCACGGCGCAGGGACGGGCAAGGACCATCCCTTCCTGACCGGCTTCTCGGATGCGCTCGTCGACCTCGGGTTCTCGACGCTCCGCTTCAACTTCCCCTACGTCGAGCAGGGCCGGCGGATGCCCGGGCCGGCGACGCACGCGACGGCGACCTGGCGCTCGGTCGTCGCGTACGCGCGGGAGCAGGATCCGGGCGCGACGATCTGGGCCACCGGCAAGTCCTACGGCGGTCGGATGGCATCCATGGCCGTGGCGGAGGGGCTCGTCGTCGACGGCCTCGCGTATCTCGGCTACCCGTTGCACGCCCCGGGGAAGCCCGAGAAGCCGAGATCCGAGCATCTTCCGGCGATCACCGTCCCGCAGCTGTTCATCGAGGGGACGAACGATCCCTTCATCCAACCGGTGTCGCAGTTCGAGGAGGTCGTCGAGACCTGCCGGAACGCACGGGTCGTCTGGATCGAGGGTGGAGGGCACACCTTCGAGGTCAAGGGCCGCAAGCGGTCGGCCTCCGAGATCGGCGCATCGCTGGCGCCGTTCGTCGCGGAGTTCGCCCGGCCCGCTCAGGGGTGAATGGGGCTGTGGCGAAAGGGCTTCATCACGTCGAGATCTGGGTGCCCGATCTCGACGAGGCCGTGGACAGCTGGGGGTGGCTGTTCACCTCGCTGGGGTTCGAGCTCACCGCCGAGTGGGCTCGTGGTCGCTCCTGGGATGCGGGCAGCTCGTACGTCACTCTCACGACCTCGCCGAACCTGTCCGCCGCCGAGCACGATCGCCGTCGAGCGGGCATGAACCACCTGGCGTTCTGGGGTGGCCGGCGCGCGGAGGTCGATGCGCTGATGGCCGCTGCTGCGGTGCACGGATGGAATCCGCTGTACGCGGAGCGCTACCCGCATGCCGGTGGTCCCGATCACTACGCCGGATGGCTCGAGAACGACCAGGGCTTCAAGGTCGAGATCGTCGCTGACTCGCGAGCCTGACCGTTCATCCGAGAGACGAGAGCTCGTCGGCGTCCAACAGTCGCCGCATGGTGGAGCGACCGAGGGCGCTCATCGCGGGGTTCGAGTTCTGGTAGTACCAGATCAGGCCCATCGCCTGCTGAAGCGCCCACGCCGCGCCTCGGCGCCACTCGACGTCTCTCGATCCCAGGCCGTCGCGGATGATCCGTCGCCTCGGGGCATCGAAGAGATGCCAGGCAGCGACCAGGTCGAGCGACCGATCCGCGGGGCCGAAACCTCCGCCGTCGAGGACGCCGACCAGACGGTCGTCCGAGACGAGCAGGTTGAACGGCGTGAGGTCCCGATGGCTCATCACGGCGGGCTCGTCGGCACCGATGGTGCGCAGCGCATCCCGGAGTCGTCGGACGCGGGCGGCGTCGAGCAGATGTCCGCTGCGTTCTATGCACAGCGATACCCAGTCGTCGTGGTCACTGAGGATGCCGCCACGGCCACGTCCGTCGAACACCCGACCGCGCACGTCCACCGATCGCAGAGACGAGATCAACTCGGTGATGTCGCCCGCCAGAGCAGTGGATGACATGTGGTCGTCATGGGCCGCCGTGTCGCCAGGCACCCAGGTCTGCACGGACCAGGCCGACGGGTACTCCGGCGTCGCGGGGCTGGTTCCGAATGGTCGTGGCGACGCCACGGGGCAGACATCTGCGAGCTCCGACATCGCGGCGGACTCGGTCGCCAGCGCCTCCTCGGTCTCCCCGACGAGCGGGAACCGCGCCACGAGAGCGTCGCCGATACGGACGATCGTGTTCACGGTCCCCGTCGTGGGAACACGCTGCAGAGGGAGGCCCGCGAGCTCGGGAAATCGCTGCGCGATCAGCCGCGCAGCGGTCGCCGTGGTGAGCTCGAGTTCACCCTCATGCATGCAGTGCGGTCAGCCCTGCACCCGTGCGATCCAGGCCTCGACCTCGTCGGCCGTGCGCGGGATGCCCGCCGAGAGGTTGACCGGACCGTCCTCCGTCATGAGGATGTCGTCCTCGATGCGCACCCCGATGCCGCGATACTCCGCGGGCACCGTGAGGTCGTCGATCTGGAAGTACAGTCCGGGCTCGATCGTGAAGACCATGCCGGGAGCCAGGATGCCGTCGTAGTACATCTCACGGCGAGCCTGTGCGCAGTCGTGCACGTCGATGCCGAGGTGGTGCGAGGTGCCGTGCACCATGTAGCGACGGTGCTGGCCGCCGGCATCCGCGTCGAGGGCCTCCTCGGCGGTCACCGGCAGCAGACCCCACTCGGCGACGCGGGCGGCGATGACCCGCATCGCGGCCTCGTGCACCTCGCGGAAGCGCACGCCGACCCGCGCCGCGGCGAACGCCGCATCCGCTGCCTCGCGCACCGTCTCGTAGACGCGACGCTGCACCTCGGTGAAGGTTCCCGAGACCGGCAGGGTGCGGGTGATGTCCGCCGTGTAGTAGCTGTCGGCCTCGACGCCGGCGTCCACGAGGATCAGGTCGCCCGGGACGACCGTGCCGTCGTTCCGGGTCCAGTGCAGATAGCACGCGTGCGGTCCGGAGGCCGCGATCGTGTCGTAGCCCTCGCCGTTCCCGTCTTCGCGCGCGCGGCGGTGGAACACGCCCTCGACGACGCGCTCGCCGCGTGCGTGGGCGACGGCATCGGGGAGCGAGCGGATGACGTCGTCGAAGCCCTGCGCCGTGATGTCGACGGCGCGGCGCATCTCGGCGATCTCGAAGTCGTCCTTCACGAGGCGCAGCTCCGAGACGAAGCGGGTCAGGTCGTCGTCCTCGTCGAGCACGAGCTCGCCGTCGACAGGGGCGAAGCGGTGGAGGTGATCGGTGGCGACCGCGAGATCGGCGGCGACGCCCGCGAGAGACGGGCGCGGACCGATCCAGAACTCGCCGACCGTGGCATCCGCGTAGAACTCCGTGGTCGTGCGGTCTGCGCGCTCACGGAAGTACAGGGTGACGTCGTGGCCGTCGGCCGTGGGGTCGAACACGAGCACCGAGTCGGGCTCGGAGTCGGATGCCCAGCCGGTGAGGTGCGCGAACGCCGAGTGCGCCCGGAAGACATAGTCGGTGTCGTTGCTGCGCTGCTTCAGCGAGCCGGCGGGGATCACGAGACGCTTTCCGGGGAATGCCGCCGAGACGGCCGCGCGCCGCTCGGCGGCGAACGGCGCCTGCGTCCGAGGCGCGGGGAGGGTCTCCTCCCGCTCGGCCCAGCCGGTGGAGATCGTGTCGAGGAAGCCCTGGGGGAAGGGCTGCTTGCGGTTCGTGGTGGTGCTCTCGGCGGGGGCCTCGACGACGGGTTCTGCGATCGTGTCGCGTTCTGCGGTGCTCATCCCTCCAGTCTGTCACCTGAGCGATGTGCGCGCGGGGTCAGCCCGTCGGCTCGAGCTGGACGATCAGCCCGCGATGATCGCTGCCGCCGGCATCGTCGATCACGACGGACCCGGTCGGCGTCCAGTTCGGGGATGCCATGACGTGGTCGATCGGCGTGCTGAGCAGCGTCGGCAGAGAACTGGGCCACGTGCCGCTGTAGCCGTTCCCTGTTCGCGAGGCGACGTCGCGGCAGTAGCCCATGTCGCCACCGTCGACGCCGAGGCCCGCCATGTGATCGACCGTCGCGTTGAAGTCTCCCGCCAGCACGAAGTCGCCCTCGGGGCACTGATCCGCGATCCAGCGAAGGTCGCTGCTCCACTGGGCCATGTCCTCGACCCGCGGAGCGACGGCGTGCACGGCGACGATGGTCGGACCGGAGCCGTCGACGGGCATCAGCACGGCGCTCGGAACCGATCCCGTGTTGTTCGATCCGTTCTCCGAGGACTCGATCACCGAGTACTCGCCGAGATCGGGCGACACGAGAACCGTCGTGTGCCACGACTTCGGGCCGTCGACGACGTCAGGCTGGAACTGCACGTGATGCACCCACATCGGGTGCCCCTGCTCACGGAGCATCACCGCGATCTCCTCGCCGACCGCCTCGGTGGTCTCGGGAAGAGCCACGATGTCGGCTCCCTGATCGAGGATCTGCTGCGCGATCTGAGGTGCGGAGACGTTGTCGCCCGCCGTGTTCCAGGACAGCACGCGCAGGCTGGTCTCGGTGGCGGCGGGCAGCGATCCGGAGCCGAATCCGCGCAGCATCCCGATCACGCCGGTGGCGCCGGCGCCGAGGAGCGCCACGATGAGCACCGACGCCGCGAATCCGCGCAGCGGCCGGGCGAACAGGAGCAGCATCGCGAGCACGGCGACCACGAGGAATGCCGCGAGGACCACACCGCGAGCGGCGACGATCTGCGCGAACGGGTACGTCTGCTCCAGATGGAAGAACTGCGGCCACACGACGATCGCCGTGGCGATCGCGAGCAGCACGGTGAAGAGAATCCCCAGGAGTCGAAGCATCCCCTTCAGCCTAGAAGCCCTCGCTGTGAAGACCCTGCCTCGGCACGGCGCGCGCGCCGGGCGCGTCCGGGCGTGGGTACTCTCGAAGGATGGCCGTCGCTCGATCCCACCCGTTCGCAGGACCGTCCGACCTGCACCTGCACTCCAATCACTCGGACGGCACCGAGACACCGGCCGAGGTCGTGCGCCAGGCCCAGGCGCACGGGGTGCGCACGCTCGCTCTCACTGACCACGACCGCACCACGGGATGGCAGGAGGCCGCGCAGCAGACCGCGGCGCTGGGGATGACGTTCATCCCGGGTATGGAGCTCTCCGCCAAGCACGAGTGGCGGAGCGTTCACGTGCTCGGGTACCTCTTCGATCCGCTCGACGAATCACTGCGGGCCGAGACGGAGCGGATCCGGGGTGATCGCATCGGTCGGGCGGAGCGCATCGTGCGCAGCATCGGCCGCGACTACGACCTCGTGTGGGACGACGTGGTCGCGCAGACGACGCCTGATGCGACCGTGGGGCGCCCTCACATCGCCGATGCTCTGGTGGCGCGGGGTATCGTCCGTGATCGTACGGAGGCGTTCGACGGCATCCTGCACCCGCGCGAGGGGTACTACGAGCCGCACTACGCGCCCGACCCGCTCACCGCAGTACGGCTGATCACCGACGCCGGGGGAGTGGCGGTCATCGCCCATCCGGTGACCGCGGGGCGTGATCGCATGATGCCGGTGCCGTTCATCGAGAGGCTCATCGCGGCGGGCCTCGGCGGGTTCGAGATCGACCACCGCGAGAACACCGAAGCAGGCAAGCGGGCGCTGCACGCGCTGGCGGCCGAGCACGACCTGATCGTCACGGGGTCGAGCGACTATCACGGCGCCGGAAAGCCCAACCTGCCGGGTGAGAACACCACGGCGGATGGGATGGTCGCACGACTGATCGAGCGCGCGACGGGTTCGACGCCCACGTACGCCTGAAGACCGGAAAGGGGCGGATGCCGCCGCAGCAGCATCCGCCCCTTTCACGGCGTTGTCAGATCGTCGCTGAGGTCAGGCTCCGGTGACCGGAGCGGCAC
>NZ_DALZXX010000156.1:0-237 GCF_031988965.1 Microbacterium sp. | reverse complement strand
GCGACGACGACGGCGGCGCGCGGGTGCCGGCTTGCCGTCGTGGTGTTCCTTGCCTGCACCGTCATGGGTGCCCGCTCCTTCCGCGCTGCGGTCGGCAGCGGGGGCTGAGGAATCGGATGCAGAGCTGTCGGATGTCCCTTCGGCGAAGGTCGATCCGACCTGCTCCGAGCCGCCGCGGCGGCGGCGACGACGGCGCGTGCCGCCCTCGCCGGTTCCCTCGGCCGCGACATCGGCGGC
>NZ_DALZXX010000155.1:0-6396 GCF_031988965.1 Microbacterium sp. | reverse complement strand
AACGCCGACCCGGCGGCGCGACCCAGAACAGCCTGTGACAGCGGATCGTCCTGCGCCGCCGCCCCGGAGATCAATGAGCGGGTCCGCGAGCGCACATAGTCGGCGGCGTCGTCGACCGCGGCATGCCCGATACCGGCGACGACGGCGAGGAGGAACAGCTGGTAGAAGCCCGAGATGTAGCTCCGGTCGCGCGACCCCGGCGAGTACACCGTGAGATGTGCAGGATCGACCTCGACGTCCGCGAAGATCGTCGTTCCGGTTCCCGTGAGGCGCTGGCCGAACCCCGTCCAGTCGTCATGCACGGTGACGCCCGCGGCATCCAGGGGAACCGCGATGGTCGCGTGCTCGTCCCGGTATCGGGCGGTGACGTTCGCCCAGTCGGAGTAGATCGTGCCCGTGCTGTAGTACTTCTCCCCGTTCAGCACGAGCGTCCCGTCGTCCTTCTCGGTGATGACGGTGCTGCTCTCGGCGGGCGAGGCGCTCGCGGATTCGCTCTGCGCGTTGCCCACCACGACACCGGCCACCGCTCGTTCGCCCCAGTGCCGGCGGTACTCCGGATCCTCATGGGTGAGGCGCACCTCGAGAAAGGCGAAGTGCCCGCGCCAGATGTGGGCCACGTTGGAGTCGGCGCGGGCGAGCTCGATGAGCAGGCGGAAGAGGTCCACGGCGGATGCTCCGGCGCCGCCGTACTCCTCGGGCACGCGCACCGCGCCGAAGCCTGCATCGCGCAGGAGCGCCATCTGCTCGAACGGCAGCGTGCGGGTGATCTCCCGTTCCGCGGCGCCCGCGGCGATCTCGGCGAAGATCGGGCGGAACCGTTCGGCGAGACGCTCGTATGCGAGGGGCACCGCAGCCGGTGCGGTCGATGTGGGGGCGGTCATGCGAGGCTCTCAATCGTGGGGGAGATGGTCGAGGATGTGCCGTGGAATCGCGGGATCGCGGCGAGGAGCTCCCTCGTGTACTCCGCCTGCGGGCGATCGAACACGTTCGACACCGTGTCGTGTTCGACGGTCCTGCCGTCCTTGAGCACCAGCACCTCATCGCTGATCGCGTTCACGACGCCGAAATCGTGTGAGATCAGGAGCAGGGCCACGTGCGTCTCCTTCTGGATGCGCACCAGGAGGTCGAGGATCTGTGCCTGGATCGACACGTCGAGTGCGGACACGGGTTCGTCGCCGACGATGATCGTCGGCTCCAACGCGAGGGCGCGCGCGATCGCGACCCGCTGTCGTTGGCCGCCGGAGAGCTGCAGGGGCCGCCGCTCGAGCAGCCCGGTGCTGAGCTCGACGTGATCGAGGAGTTCACGGACTCGCGCGCGACGTGCCGAGCGATCATGGCGGCCGAGGGCGCGTACCGCCTCGGTGAGCACCTGATCGATCGAGTGCCGCGGATCGAAGGAGCTGAGGGGGTCCTGATACACGGCCTGGATGCGCTGACGCAGCGCCGCCCGCTCACGCCCGTGCACCTCCGACCAGCGCGAGCCTGTGACGAGGATGTCTCCGTCGTCCGCGCGCTCCTGCCCGAGCAGGATGCGCCCCGCCGTGGTCTTCCCCGAACCCGATTCGCCGACGAGCCCGAGAGTCCGTCCGGGATGCAGGTCGAACGAGACGTCGTCGAGAGCACGCAGCGTGCCGCCGGTCGGCAGCGCGAACGTCCTGCTGATGTGCGACACCTGCGCGACCGCCGCCGTGGGGGAAAGAGCCTCCCCGACGTCGCCGGATGCCGGGCGCTCGATCACCGTCGCCGCGCGGCGAGGACGGTTCGAGGGGATGGCGGCGATGAGCCGACGAGTGTAGGGATGCTCGGCGCGGGTGAAGACGTCGTCCGTCGTGCCGGTCTCGACGACGCGGCCGTCCTTCATGACGATCACGCGATCCGCGATCTGAGAGACCACGGCGAGATCGTGGGTGATCAGCAGAAGGGTGCGCCCCTGATCCTTGAAGCGTCCGAGCAGGCGGAGGATCTGCGCCTGCACGGTCACGTCCAGCGCCGTCGTCGCCTCGTCGAGGATGAGGAACGGCGGACGCGCGGCGATGGCGCTGGCGATCAGGGCACGCTGGCGCAGGCCACCGGAGAGCTCGTGCGGGCGCTGACGACGGCGCAGCTCGGGTTCGGGCACTCCGACGTCGCGAAGAAGGTCGAGGACCTCGGCGCCCCTGCGCTCGGCGGTCCACGAGAAGTGCTCCCGCAGCGGCTCTTCGATCTCGCGGCCGATGGTGCGGAGCGGGTCGAGCGACACCAGCGCATCCTGCAGCACGAAGCCGATCTCGCCACCGCGGATCGTGCGCCACGCGCGCTTCGATGCCGAGAGCAGATCATGGTCGCCGAGACGCAGGGCATCCGCTGCCACGGTGCTGCCGTCGCCCGTGAGCCCGACGAGCGTGCGGGCGGTGACGCTCTTGCCGGATCCGGATTCGCCGACGATCGCGACCGTCTCTCCCTCCTCGATCGAGAACGAGATCCCGTGCACGACGTCGCTCTGCTCCGACCCGCGTCCGAACCCGATTCGCAGGTCCGACACGTCGACGAGGGGGCGGCTCATCGTTTGCCCTCCAGCCGTCGCTGCAGCGTTCGACCGATCGTCGTGGTCGAGATGACGAGCGCAGTGATCGTGAGACCGGGGAAGATGCCGTACCACCACGCGCGCTCCAGGAAGTTGCGCGAGACCGACAGCATCGATCCCCACTCCGGGGTGGGCGGCGCGACCCCGAGACCGAGGAAGGTGAGAGCGGCTCCGGCGAGCGTCGCGGTGCCGACTCCGATCGTCGCGAGTACGAGCACCGGCCGGATCGCGTTCGGAAGCACGTGTGCGAGGGCGACACGGGTGCGGCTGAGGCCGATTCCCCGAGCAGCCTCGACGTAGCCGGCGTTCCGGATGGCGAGGGTCTGACCGCGGACGAGTCGCGCATAGCTGGGAATGCCGGCGATGCCGATCGCGAGCAGCGTGTTGACCAGCCCGCCCCCGAAGATCGAGATGATCAGCAGAGCGAGAAGCAGCTCGGGGAAGGCGAGCGACACGTCGGTCAGCCGCATCAGGATCGCGTCGAGGAACCTGTTGCCGAGACCGGCGGCGAGGCCGATGAGACTGCCGACTCCGAGGGCGATGACGGTCGCTCCGATCCCCAGGAACAGCGCAGGCTGAGCGCCGTAGACGATGCGGCTCAGCACATCGCGGCCCGCCTCATCCGTGCCGAGCAGATGTGCGGCGCTGGGCGCTGCGAGCACGTTCGAGGTGTCGGTCGACAGGGGGTCGTACGGAGCGAGCGCGCCGGGTACGAGAGCTGCGACGACGACGATCGCGAAGAAGCCGAGGGCGAACCAGAACCCGACGGGGAACCCGCGCGATCGACGGCGCCGGGGCGGCCGGGGGTCTCCGACGGGGGCGGTCGGAGACGGCTCCGTCAGTCGAGGGGGGAGGGCGAGCTCGGTCACGCTCATGCGAGCGCCTCCGTTCGGATGCGAGGGTCGATCAGCGGGTAGAGCAGGTCGACGATGAAGTTCACGCCGACGTAGGCGACCGCGGCGAGGAGCACGAGCCCGAGCACGAGCGGTACGTCGCTCGCGTTCGCAGCCGTGACGAGAACCCGACCGATTCCCTGTCGGCTGAAGAGCGTCTCGGCGATCACCGCGCCGCCCAGCAGCCCGCCGACGAGGAAGCCCGAGAGCGTGCTCAGCGGGATGAGAGCGTGGCGGAGCGCATGACCGAGCCTGACCGTCACCTCACTCACACCGCGTGTGCGCGCTGTGACGATGAAGGGTTCGTCGAGTGCATCCTCGAGCGCTCCGCGGAAGACCTGGATGAGTGCCGGCGCCGTGCTTAGCGCGATGGTGAGTGCCGGAAGCACGAGAGTCGCCGGTCCGTCGCTTCCCACCGACGGGAGCAGATGCAGCGAGTAGGAGAAGATCGTGAGCAGCACGATCCCGATCCAGAACGCCGGCGCCGAGAGGAAGAAGATCTCGACCACGGATGACACGCGGTGCGCGACGCGGCGCTTCGCCGTGAGCAGCGCGACGGCGAGGGTGAGGGCGATCGTGAGCACCGCCGCGGTTCCGGCGAGCTGGAGCGTGGGTCCGAGCTGCTCCCCGATGACGTCGACCACGGGGAGGTCTCGCTGGTACGAGGTGCCGAGGTCACCGGTCAGCAGTCGCCCGAGATAGGAGCCGTACTGCACCCAGAGAGGCTGGTCGAACCCGTACTGCTCGCGGATCGCCGCCTCCTGCTCGGCCGTGAGGCTGACCTCCGCCCCGCCGACGACCGCGTAGACGCGGTCGCCGGGCAGGACGTACAGGGCGACGAAGGCGAGGGTGATCGCGCCGAAGAGGACTCCGACCCCGGCGATCCCGCGCACGAGCGCGTGGCGGAGGTATCCGGCCGCGTCGCGCGCTGTCCGTGTCGAGGTCATGATGGCTCCAGAGGCGGCGGGTCAGGAACCCGCGCCTTCCTTCCACGTGTTGTAGAACCAGAGGTTGCCGTAGGCGCGGTCGAACGCGAGACCGTGCACCGAGTCCTGGTACGAGACCAGCGAGGGGCGGTAGTAGAGCGGGATCGAGGGGACGATCTCGGTGAGACGCTCCTGCGTCTGCGCGTACAGGTCGGCGATCTCCTCCGGGTCGGTCGACGCCCGCGCCGCCGCCACGAGCTCGTCGATCTGAGCATCCGCGGTGTTGGTCTGGTTCGTGCCGCGGCGTTCGGGCGTGGTCACCTCGGACGAGCTGTACTTGATGAACAGCACGTCGGCCGTGTTCGTCGTCCAGATGCCTGCGCTGATGTCCTGCTCACCGGCTGCGACCCGTGCCTTCTGATCCTCGGAGGAGAGCACGTCGATCCGGATCTCGACTCCGATGTCCTTGAGCTGGTCCTGCACGATCTCGAGGATCTGGTTCGCCTGAGCCACATCGCCCGTGGTGGGGAAGTACAGCGAGAGACGCTCGCCGTCCTTGATGCGGAAGCCGTCGGCATCCCGCTCCGACCACCCGGCCTCGTCGAGGAGGTCGTTCGCCTGGTCGACGTCGTACGTGAAGGTGGACGCGCTGTTCTCGGCGTAGTTGGGCGTGGACGGGACGAGGAAGCCCTGTGCGACGGTCCACTGGCCGAACGACACCGCGTCGATGATCGCTTCGCGGTCGAGGCCCGCGAAGATCGCCTGGCGCACAGCCTGGTCGTCCAGCGGTGCGTTGTTCTCGTTGAGCCACAGGGCGTAGGGATGCCCGGGTCTGTCGAACTTGGTGAACTCGAGGCTGTCGTTGCTCAGCACCGACTCGACGTTCTGCGGTGGCGTCCAGTCGATGACGTCGAAGTCGCCGGCGACGAGTCCGTTGTAGCGCACGCTGTCCTCGGCGACGAAGCTGATCTCGATGCCGTCGAGGTATGCGGCGCCCGTGCGGCCCGCGTCGGACTCCGGCGCCCAGGCGTAGTCGTCATTGCGCTGCAGGGTGAGCGACTCGTCCGCCCGCCAGTCGACGACCTCGAACGGACCGGTTCCGATCGGCTGATCGACGATGGTCTCCGGGGCCTCGGCGAGCTGCTCGCCGGAGATGATGCTGAGGTAGGCCTGTGACAGGACGTTGATCAGCGCGGAGTACGGCTCCGAGAGCGTGATCTCCAGAGTCAGGTCGTCGATCGCCGCCGAGCTCTCGTACGGCCCGAGGTAGGACGCCTGGAGCGGCGCCTTCGTCTCAGGGTCGAAGATGTGCTCGATGTTCTGCTGCACGACCGCTGCGGTCAGGGGAGAACCGTCGTGGAACGTGATGTCGGGACGCAGGTGGATCGTGTAGACGCGGCCGTCGTCGGAGACGTCGTACGATTCGGCGAGCAGCCCTTCGTAGGTGCCGTCTTCCTTCTGCCAGAACAGGGTGTCGAAGATCGCGCGGAAGATGAGCGGATCGTTCGAGTTGCCCTGCTGGTGGGGATCGAGGTTGGTCGGGGCCCAGGCGTTGAGAGCCACCTCGAGCGTGCCGCCCGTTTCGGGCTCGTCTGCACTCGTGGGCGCGGCGGAGCCGCCGTTCCCCGTCGAGCAGGCGGCGAGGGTGATGGTGAGCAGGGTCGCTGCGACAGCACCGAGCAGACGGTGGCGGGACGCGGTCATGGGCCTCTCCTAGGCAGAGCGATGGGACGACGACCTCGCGGATTCGGAGGTCGTTCGCCGTCGCCGGAGCACGGAGGCATGGCCTCTCACCTGCATGTCGGTCCCGGGGCGCATGTGCTCGTCACGGTCGACGTGCTGAAACGATAGGGGAGGCGGCGGGGCAGGCCGGGGTGGGAGTCGACGGGTTACTGCCGATTACACGCCGTTACGTCTGCCGTCGTTCTGCGTCACATTCCTCGCTCCCGGAGGGCGCGTCGGATACGGCGCGGTCGTTCGACTCACGCGCCGGGGTGCCGGGCACGCCGGGGGT
>NZ_DALZXX010000154.1:0-6410 GCF_031988965.1 Microbacterium sp. | reverse complement strand
CTCGCCGCCAGCCGCGCGAGCGGAAGCCTCGGGTGCCCGGTTCGCGTCTGCGTCAGCTCGCGATCCTGGGTGGGGCGGAGGGCGAGATCCTCGACCGGGTGCCCGGCGAGACCCCGCGCTTCGTGCAGATGTTCTTCGTGCTCGCGGGCACCGCGCTGGTCTCGGCGATCTCGATGCTGTTCGCGCTGACCACCGGCGTGCAGGCCGCGATCTGGCTCGCCGTGCCGCTCGCGATCGTGTGGGCGCTGATCATCTTCAACCTCGACCGGTTCCTCACGTCGACCATGACGTCGACGCGCAACGTCTGGAAGCTGATCGGTCTCGCCATCCCTCGAGTCGTCATGGCCGCGATCATCGGCTTCGTCGTCGCCGAGCCGCTCGTGCTGCAGATCTTCCACAACGACATCGCGCGAGAGGTCGCCTCGACCAACATCACGCAGGCGCAGGCCGATCAGGACGCCCTCGAGACCGGCCCCGAGAAGAAGGCGCTCGACGCGGCATCCGACCGTGTCGCCGCCCTCGAGAACCAGGCGGCCACAGGTGTGGTCGCCGGCACCGACTCGTCGTCGGCCAGTGAATCGGCCGCGCAGGCGACCGTCGACGACCTCACCACCAAGATGACCGACCAGCAGGCCGTCATCGACCAGGCGCGCATCCTCTACCAGTGCGAGCTCACCGGAGAGGGCGCGGGCACGGTTCCCGGCTGCACCGGCGTGAACGGCGAGGGCGCGAGCTCGGATGCCGCGCAGGCCCAGCTCGCCGAGGCGCAGCAGACGTACGACGCGCTCGCCGCGCAGCTGCGCACCGCCAACGAGGAGCTCGCCGCGGCCGGCACCGCCGCCAAGGAGAACACCAGCACGTCGGAGGCGCAGAATCGCGAAGAGGCGCAGTCGCAGCTGCCCGCGGCACGCGACAGCTACGACACGGCGCTCGCCGCCTACAACGCGCGGGCCGAGTCCGTGGCATCCGGCAACGCGGGCGCGATCGGACTGCTGAGTCAGATCAGCGGCCTGAACAGGCTCAGCGAGAAGGAGCCCACGATCCTGTGGGCGCACATCCTGATCGCCGCGCTGTTCTTCATGATCGAGCTGCTGCCCGTGCTCGTGAAGGTGCTCACGTCGTACGGCGACCCGTCGCTGTACGAGAAGGCCCTGGCGATCCGCAAGCAGGTGGCACTCGACAGGGTCACCGCCGAGGGCTTCCGCGACCGCGCGGCGATCGTGAACGTGCAGTCACAGGGCATCCAAGCGGATGCCTCACCGACCGAGCCGCAGACCCGTGCCGAGCGCAAGGCGGACGAGCAGGCGGCGCGCGAGCGCGCGCAGGCCGAGGAGCGCGAGCTCGCCGAGAAGCGCGCGCAGGCGCAGACGCTCGAGGAGCAGGAGCAGCTGGTCGAGCCCCGCGTCTGAGCTCCTGCGGTTCTGAGACCGGTCACGGGGATCCGGGCCCGACGTCCGTGGCGGCCGGTAGCGTGGTCACATGGTCAACTATCGCTATCTCGGCAACAGCGGTCTCAAGGTCTCTGAGATCACCTACGGCAACTGGGTCACCCACGCTTCACAGGTCGGCGACGACGCCGCCGTCAAGACCGTGCACGCGGCGCTCGACGCCGGCATCACCACGTTCGACACCGCAGACACCTACGCCAACACGGCGGCCGAGGTCGTGCTCGGCAAGGCGCTCGAGGGTCAGCGTCGCGAGAGCCTCGAGATCTTCACGAAGGTCTACTTCCCGACCGGCCCCAAGGGTCCGAACGACACCGGGCTCAGCCGCAAGCACATCCTCGAATCCATCAACGGCTCGCTGAAGCGCCTCGGCACCGACTACGTCGACCTCTACCAGGCCCACCGCTTCGACCACGAGACCCCGCTCGAAGAGACGTTCCAGGCGTTCGCCGACGTCGTGCGTCAGGGCAAGGCGCTCTACATCGGCGTCTCGGAGTGGACGGCCGAGCAGCTGCGCGAGGGGCACGCGCTCGCGAAGCAGCTCGGTGTGCAGCTCATCTCGAACCAGCCGCAGTACTCGATGCTGCACCGCGTGATCGAGGGCAAGGTCGTCCCCGCCTCCGAAGAGCTCGGCATCTCGCAGATCGTCTGGTCGCCGATGGCGCAGGGTGTGCTCTCGGGCAAGTACCTGCCCGGCCAGCCGGTTCCGGCCGGATCCCGCGCGACCGACCCGCACAGCGGCGCCGACTTCATCAAGAGCTTCCTGCAGGACGACATCCTCACCGCCGTGCAGAAGCTGAAGCCGATCGCCGAGGAAGCGGGCCTGTCGATGCCGCAGCTCGCGATCGCGTGGGTGCTGCAGAACAAGAACGTCGCCGCTGCGCTGGTCGGAGCCTCGCGCCCCGAGCAGCTCGCCGACACGGTCAAGGCCTCGGGCGTGACGCTCGACGCCGACACACTCGCCGCGATCGACACCGCCCTGGGCGATGCGGTCAACCGCGACGCCGAGGCCACGTACTCGGTGTCGCCGAAGGCCCGCCTGGTCTGACGGCCCGCACCACGAAGGCCGCCACTCTCCTCGAGTGGCGGCCTTCGTCGTGGTGCCGCCCGGCGCTTTCGAATCGCGCACTGTGCAGTTCTTCCGGGTGGATTTCTGCACAGTGTGCGATTCGAAAGGCTATTCCTTGACGGCTCCGGCGGTGAGGCCCTGCACGATCCAGCGGCTCGCGAGAGCGAACATCACCATGGTCGGCAGGATCGTCAGCACGGCTGCGGCGCTCATCGAGCCCCAGTCGATGTTGAACGTCGAGATGAAGCCGTTCAGCGCCGACGGCACCGTGCGGTTCTCATCCGTGTTCATCAGCACGACCGACAGGAACAGCTCGTTCCAGCAGTTGACGAAGTTGAAGATGAACGCCGCGATGATGCCCGGGGTCATCACCGGCACGAGCACCCGGAACAGGGCGCCGAAGCGCGAGCATCCGTCGATCATGGCCGCCTCTTCGAGCGCGTCGGGCACGTTCTCGAAGAATCCGCGGAGCATGACCGTGGAGAACGGGATGCAGACCGCGATGTAGACCAGGATGAGGCCGGGCTTGGTGTCGACCAGACCGAGGTCGGTCATCATCGAGTACAGCGGGCCGAGTGCGATGAACGCGGGGATCATCTGCGTCAGCAGGAACGCGACCAGCACGGTGCCCTTGCCCCGGAACTCGAAGCGGGCGATCACGTAGGCGCTCAACAGGGCGATCAGTGTCGCCACCGCGCCGGCGATGAGCGCCACCAGAGCCGAGTTGCCGAGGAACACCCCGAACGAGCTCTGCTGGAACAGGCTGACGTAGTTGTCGAACGAAGGCTCGCTGGGCCAGTACTCGATCGGGAACGAGTTGATCGTGCCGGGCGACTTGAACGACGTCAACGCGATCCAGTACAGCGGGAACAGCGTGATGACGAGCCAGAGACCGAGCCCGACCACACGCGCCACGCCGCCTGCCGACAGCTTTCGACGCGTCGTGCGCGGGGTCTTGTGCGCCTCGGGGACGGTGATCTGCCTGGTCTCGGTGATGGTGGTGCCGGTGGGCGTCATGATGGTCATCGCTGGACCCTCCGCATCGCCATGAGGTAGAACGCGCAGAACACGAACAGGAACGCGACGACGATGAGTCCGATCGCGCTCGCGATGCCGTAGTTGCCCTGCTGGGTGTAGTTGATCATCCACGTCGTGATGATGTGCGTCTGGTTCGCCGGTCCGCCGTTCGTCATCGCGTAGATGATGTCGGGGAAGTTGAAGATCCAGATGATGCGCAGCAGGATCGTCAGCAGCAGCGTCATCGAGATGTACGGGATGATGATCGAGAACAGCTGGCGCGCCTTGCCGGCGCCGTCGAGGCTCGCGGCCTCGAGCATCTCGTCAGGCACCGACTGGAGTGCCGCGAGGATCATGATCGCGAAGAACGTCACGCCGTACCAGACGTTCGCGACGATGACCGCGAACATCGCGAGCTTCGGGTCGGCCAACCAGGGGAGCGGGGCGTCGATCAGGCCGGCCTTCATGAGCAGGTCGTTCACGACGCCGAACTCGGCGTTGAACATCCAGCGGAACAGCATCCCGATCAGGAATCCCGACACCGCCCAGGGGAAGAACACGAGGGCCTGGTAGAGCCCGCGGAAGCGGAATCGCTTGCGCAGCGCCAGAGCGATCAGGAAGCCGATCACGAGCTGCGGCACGAGCGAGCCGACGACCCAGAGCACCGAGTTCCACGCGACGATCGGGAAGGCCGGGTCCTGGAAGACGGCGACGAAGTTGTCGAACCCGACCCACGGAGTCGAGGTGAGGTCCCACAGGTTCCAGTCGTGGAAGGCCATGCGTGCGCCCTGCAGCATGGGCCAGTAGGTGAACCAGCACACGAACACGATCGCCGGGGCCATGAAGGCCAGCAGCGTCAGCGCGTGGCGGCCACGGAAGGGGCGGCGCCGGCGGGAGGCCGGGGAGGCCCCGACGGCGGTGCCGCCGGAGCCCCCTTCGGGAGTGGTCCGGGTCACGGATCAGCCCTGTTCCGCGGCGTACTTCTCGGTCCAGAAGGTGTCCCACGACTCGAGCAGCTCGGTGGTGCTCATGTTGCCCAGGAGCACGTTCTGCACGTCCTGGTCGGACTTCTGGATCCACTCGGTCCACCAGCTGACGCCACGGGGCTGACGCACGTTGACGTACGTCTCGGGGTCTTCGGTCATGGTGACGTAGCTCGTCCACGGGCCGGTCGAGTAGAACTCGTCGTCCGCGGCCTCCGAGATGATCGGCACGAGGCTGTTGGCCTGCGCGAACTCAGTCGCCGGCTCGGCCGACGACAGGAACTCGACGAGCTTGACCGCGGCATCCTGGTGCTCGCTGGCCTCGGCGACACCCCAGCCGGCGACGGCCAGCGGCTGCGCGGCCTTGCCCGACGGGCCGACGAGCAGGGGAGCGGTGTCCCACTGGTCCTCGGTCAGCGACGAGTCCTGCACGGTCGCGATGACCTCGGGGTCCTGCAGCAGGAACGCGGTGGTGCCGTTCGTGAAGCCGGCCACCATCTCGGGGTAGCCCCACGAGACGGCCGAGGGCGGGGAGGCCTCCGTGAAGAGATCGAAGTAGTCGTCGACGGCCTCCTGCGCCTCGGGGGCGGCGAAAATCGTCGAGCCGTCCTCCATCAGGAACGCGTCATCGACATCGAGGCCGTCGATCGTGTATGCCTCGATCGCCGCGACGACGTTGCTGTTGGCGTTCGCGCCGCCGCGGAACGCGTACCCGTAGATGTTGTTCGACGGGTCCTGGATGGCGCTGGCCTGCTCGAGCAGGGCCTTCCAGCTGTGGGGCGGGCCGTCGAAGCCGGCCTCCTCGACCAGGTCGGTGCGGTAGAACAGCGACAGGCCGTAGAAGCCGTAGGGAACGAAGTAGCTCTTGCCGTCGGCGGCGACCGATGCGGACTGCGCGTTGTCGGTCAGCGCATCCCAGCCGTCCCAGTCCTCGAGGTCGCCCGAGATGTCGTGCAGCCAGCCGTTGTTCGCGAACGGGCCGACGGTGATGTCGCGGACCTCGAGCACGTCGACGCCCTTGCCCGACTGCAGCATCTGCTGGATCTTCGCGTCGGCCTGCTCGGTGGGCGGCGAGACCAGCTTGACGGTGATGTCGGGGTTCTCCTTCTCGAAATCGTCGAGCAGGCCGCGGAGCAGTTCGGTGCGCGCAGGGTTGGTCAGGCTCTCGACCATCTGCAGGGTGACGGTGCCGTCGGAGGACGAGCTGCCTCCGGTGGAACAGCCGGTGAGTGCGAGAACGGCGACGGTGCCGATTCCTGCGGCGGTCGTCAAGATCTTGTTCTTCACGGGGTGCCTCTCAATTGGTGATGGGTGGTTCGGTTCGGGTTGTTGTCGGGTCGGATCGTGTGTCGGGTGTTCGGTGCGGGGAGGGGAAGACGGATGCGGTCAGGAGATGACGACCGGGTCGGCCGTGCGGATGCCGGCACGGCGGAGGATCTGCGGGATGCAGCGCTCGACGAAGATCTCGAAGTCGGATGCCTCGGTGTAGAGGTGCGCGGACAGGCGGAAGTACCCGATGCCGCGGAAGCTCGTGAACGCGGTCTCGACTCCGGTCTCGTCGAGCAGGTCCATCCGCAGGGCGTCGGCCTCTTCGCGGGTCGCGCCGAGTCCGAGAGGCAGGCGCACGAGGCGCATCGTCGGCACGGGTGAGGGGAGGGGCGTCAGAGGGTCTTCGTCGCCGTAGGGGCGCAGGCCCTCGGCGATGATCTCGGCACCGGCATCCGCCATCTGCGCCATCGCCTGGCGGGCGTTGTGCCAGCCGAACTCGGTCTCGATGAAGTCGATCGACGCGGGGGTCGCGAGGTACGTCGTGGCGTCGATCGTTCCCTGGGTGTCGAAGCGCTCGGGGTAGGGCTCGTTCGCGGCCCACGAGTCGATGAGCGGCCACAGCTCATC
>NZ_DALZXX010000153.1:0-6473 GCF_031988965.1 Microbacterium sp. | reverse complement strand
CGGCCGCGGCACCCAGCAGCACACCGGCATCCGCCCCGAGCAGGGCGACGTCGTAGCCGAGCACGAGCACCGCAGCGCTGAGCGTCAGGGCCGAGCCCCACCGGTCGCGCACGGCATCCGCGAATCCGCGCCAGAAGAGCTGGGCTGCGCGCGGTTCTGAATCGAGCAGGGCGGCGGCGGCCCTGATCAGACCGTGCAGCGCCGGAGCGACGGACAGCACAGCGGCGGCGCCCAGCCAGAGGGCCAGGTGCGTCGCCTGCCAGCCGACGAGCGCCTGGAACGCGAGCATCGGCACGAGGCACGCGACGAACGACAGCGAGACGAGGAAGTACCGGAAGGCACCCAGCAGCAGCGTCGCGATGACGCCGTCGTAGCCGAGCAGGCGGCCGAGACGCGAGGTGGTCACAGTCGTCATCCCTTCACCGCCCCGACCGACATGCCCTTGATGAAGTAGCGCTGGAAGGCCGCGAAGATCGCCACCGAGGGGACGATCGCGAGGATCGCGCCCGTGTAGATCAGCTGCCACTGCGAGGTGAGCAGACCCACCATGCGGTTGATGGCCACGTTGATGGTTCCGGCCGACGACGAGTCGAGGAACACGAGCGGGATGAAGAAGTCGTTCCACAGACCGAGCGACTGGATGATCACGAACGCCGAGGTGACGGGCAGCAGCATCGGGAAGACGATGAGCCAGAAGGTGCGCAGACGGCCCGCGCCGTCGACGTGCGCGGCCTCTTCGACCTCGATCGGGATGCCCTTGATGAAGCTGCAGTAGAGCAGGATGCCGAAGCTCGCCGCCCCGCCCAGGTGCACGAGGATCACCGACAGCAGCGTGCTGTAGAGGCCGACGTCGTCGAACCCCTTCACGAGCGGGATCATGCGCACCTGGAACGGGATCATGAGCCCGGCGATGAACAGCACGTAGAGGAAGCGCGAAGTGCGGCCGCCGACCCGCTCGATGCCGTAGGCCGCCATGGGCACGATGATCACGAGCATCACGACCGTGCCGACCGTGATGATGAGCGTGTTGAGCACCGCCTCGAGGAAGTCGGTCTGCTGGAACAGCGCGATGTAGTTGTCGAACGCGAAGGACGTGGGCAGCCCCATCGGGTCCTTCGTGATCTCGGCGTACGAGCGGAAGGAGTTCAGCAGCGCGTAGATCACCGGCGAGGCGACGATCAGCACCAGGATGCTGAGCACCACCATCACGACGATCTCGCCGACCGACCACTTCTTCTTCTCGCGGCGCACGCGCGGCGGGCGCGGGATGCGGGCGATCCCCGCCGGACGCGCCTCGGGCTCGATCTTCATGGTGACCTGGGTCATCGTCTCGGTCATGCCTGGATCTCCCTCTTGCGCATGTAGGCGTTCGCGGCGACGGTGCTGACGATCACCACGAGGAAGAGCACGACGGCGGCAGCCGATCCGAACCCTGCCCGGTACTCGCCGAAGCCGACCTTGTAGATGAAGAACGCCATCGTCTCGCTCACGAACCCGGGGCCTCCCGAGGTGAGCACGAGCACCTGATCGAAGATCACCCAACCGGCGATCATCGCGAGCGTCATGTTGACGGTGACGGCGCCGGCGATCATCGGCCACGTCACGTTCCAGAACACCTTCGCCCCGCTCGCGCCGTCGATGCGCGCGGCTTCGATGAGCTCCTGCGGCACGGACTGCAGATTCGCGAGGTAGATGAGGGTGGTGTTGCCGCCCAGGGTGAAGCAGGTGATGAAGAGGATCACCCAGATCACGATGCTGCTGTCGCCCAGCCAGTCGCGAGCCCACTCGGGCAGCCCCATGTCACGGAGCACCGTGTTCACGGAGCCGAAGTTGTAGTTGAGCAGGTACTTCCAGATCGTCGCCATGATGAAGGCGCTGACCAGGGCCGGCAGATACACCGCGGTGCGGAAGATGCCCTGCGCGTGGTTGAGCTTGTCGAGCATGAGCGCCACGGCCAGCGAGATCACGTTGATGATCAGCGCCGACCCGAGCCCCAGGATCAGCGTGTTGCGCACCGCGTTCCAGAAGCGGCCGCTCGCGACGATGTCCTCGTAGTTCTGGATGCCGACATAGTCGTAGCCGTCGCTGATGCCGTCCCAGTCGGTCAGGCTCAGCTGCAGCGTCTGCAGCGAGGGGACGATCACCATGAGGAGGTAGATCGCCAGCGCGGGGACGACGAAGCCCAGCATCGCCAGGCGCCCTCGCCCGAATCGCGGCCTCGCTCTGACCTCGGTGTGTGCACTCATGTTCTCTCCTTGATCGATCACCGCTCGCCGGAAGCCGGGGCGCGGTCCGTTCCGCGCCCCGGCGATGCGGCTCAGCCGGCTGCGGCGACCTGCGCGTCGAGTTCCGCCTGGACCTTCGCGATCGTCTCGTCGATCGTGGTCTGGCCGTCCTGCATCTCGATGCGCGACTGCCGGAAGAAGGTGTTCACCGAGCTGAAGGTGCTCAGCGTCGGGGCGTTCTCGTACCAGACGAGGTTCGGGTTCTCGAGGAGCGCGAAGAAGTCGCTCGCCCCGGGGATGGTGTCGTTGCGCGTCACCTCGTCGCCCTTGAGGATGTTGGGCGAGATCCAGCCGCTCTCCTCCATGAGGTTCGCGGCATCCACCGAGTAGAAGTAGGTGAGGAACTCGACGGCCGAGGCGTACTCGTCCTCGTTCTCCGCGGCCTGCGACGAGATCGCCAATCCGCCGGCGGTGTCTCCGACCACGCTGTTCTTGAGGACGTTGAGCTTGCCGTCCTCATCGGGGATGATGAACAGCCCCGCGTCGAACTCCGGGTCGACCTTGTTGATGTCCATCAGGCGACCGAGTCCGGCAGATGAGGTGGCCATGACGGCCTGCTCGTTCACGAGAAGCGTCGTGGTCTGCGCATCCGCGGTGGACTGCCACCCCTCGAGCACGTAGTTGTCCATGATGTTCTGGAGTTCTTCGAGCGGTGCCTTCAGGTCGGCGACCGAGGCGTCGCCCGCGGCGGCCGCGTTCCAGAACCCACCCTCGTCGCTGTACTCGGCGAACGTGGGTGCCGCCAGGGGCTTCCACAGCTGGTCGGAGGGCCAGACCTCCGCCGCGGCGGTCGCGAGCGGCACGTCTCCGTTGGCCTTGATCTCGTCGAGCAGGTCGATGAAGTCATCGTAGGTCTCGGGCACGTCGAGGTCGTTCTCCTCGAAGTAGGTCTTGTTGTAGACGATGTTCATGCCGAGCTCGCCGTTGAGCGCGCTGTACGGCACGGTGTAGACGTTGCCGTCTTCGGCCGGGGCGAAGGCGTCGGGCTCGAGCAGCGCCGTGACCTCCTCGGGCACCGGGGCGAGCTTGCCCGCGTTGACGTAGGTGAGGGTGTCGCGCATGTCGACGACGGCGGGCCAGTTGCCCGTGGCATCCACGGTCTTCAGAGCGGTGGCGTAGTCGGAACCGGCGGGCAGCGGGTCGAGCTTGACCTCGGTCGTGTCGCTCTGTTCGTTGAAGGCGGCGACGACCTCGTCGACGACGGCGTTCCAGGTCTCGTCGCCGGTCGCGTAGAGGAACCGGATCGTCGTGGTCTCTCCCGACTCGGCCGCGTCGCCCGACCCACCGGCGCATCCGGCGAGCGCGAGAGCAGAGGTCGCAAGGCCGGCGGTCACCAGCAGGAGGCGGCTGCGTGCCGTCCGCGTCATTGCGTTGTGCATGTGATCTCCCTTGATTCGTGCCGGACTCTCGTCGGCTACACCGACGGTAGCCCACCGGATAGCGGTTTCCAAGAACTTTCTGTAACTAGTTGCACTTAACGCGGGAACGCGCGAGAATCGACCCTGGCGACGTTCAGCGAGCCCGAGAACCGGGCAGCGCGGCCGAGGCGCTGGGGCTACAGCCAGCCCTTGCGCTTGAAGGCCCAGTACAGACCGAGGCCCATCGCGAGCATGAGTCCGATCGCCATCGGGTATCCGAGCGCCCAGTGCAGCTCGGGCATGTGGTCGAAGTTCATCCCGTACACCGTGCCGACGAGCGTCGGCGCGAACAGGATCGCGGCCCACCCCGAGATCTTCTTGACCTCGTCGTTCTGACGGATGCTGAGCTCCGTCATCCGCGTCATCTCCTCGTTCTGCCGTCGCGCCACGATCGTCGACTCGACGGTCAGAGCGTTGTCGAGCACAGTGCGGAACGTGTTCGCCCGCTCCGAGACGCGCAGCGTGTGGTCGAGCACGTCGCGCAGATACCGCTGCAGCTCCTCGTCGACCTGGTACTTGGCCGACCCGCGCAGCAGCGCGTCGAGCATCCCGGCCAGAGGCTGCACCGCCCGCTGGAAGTCGATGACCTCGCGGCCCAGCTCGTAGATGCGCTGCGTCGCGTCGACCCCGTCTTCGAAGAGCTGACTCTCGATCTCGTCGATGTCGTTCTCGAGCCCGGCGAGCACCGGCGCGTACTCGTCGACCACCTCGTCGAGGATCGCATAGAGCACGGCCTCGGGGCCGAGCGTCAGCAGCGCCGGGTCGCCCTCGAGTCGGCGGCGCACGCGCGCGAGGTCCGGGGACTCGGCGTGGCGGATGGTGACGACGAAGTCCTTGCCGACGAGCACGTGGATCTCGCCGAACTCGACCTCCTCGGTCTCGTCGAGGTAGCGGGCCGATCTCAGCACCATGAAGAGCACATCGTCGTAGCGCTCGAGCTTCGATCGCTGATGACCCGAGAGGGCATCCTCGACGACGAGGGCGTGGATGCCGAACTCGTCGGCCACCTCGCGGATCTCCGCCTCGCTCGGGCGGTACAGCCCGATCCAGCTGAGGCCACCCCGCTCACGCATCGCCTCGAACGTCTCGCTCAGGCTGTGCGGGTTCTCGGTGCGGACGCCGTCGACGTAGATCGCGTTGTCGATGATCGCCATCGGCGCTCCCTCGATGAGACGCAGCGACCGAGGTCGACTGCGCGGCGGATCAGCCCTCGGGCGGCGCCGCGGGGGCCACGCAGGGGATCGCGGCATCCGTGATCGCCTGGTGGTACTGCTCGGCCGTGAACGGCAGACCGAACTCCGGGGCCGTCTGCCCGTCGGCGGCCGGGGCCTTCGACGCGATGGCCGCCAGCTCCCAGGCGAGGTTGCCGATGATGTTGCCGCCGGTGGTCGAGTTGTTGAGCGAGACGGCCACCGTGAAGCCGGTCGTCGGGTCGGCGTAGGCCGCCGTGACGTAACCGGGGGTCCAGCCCTGCTGACCGATCAGCGAGCCGACCATGAGGCTGCCGCCGGTGGCCTGCAGCCACGAGGGCGCACCCTCGAAGGCCGGCAGCGGTGCGCCGTAGCGGTTCGGCTCCTCCTGCGTGCGCAGAGCCTGCCGCGCCTGGGCCTGGGCATAGCGACCGAGATCGTCGATCGTCGAGACGACGCCCGAGTCGGTGTAGCCCGTGCTCGACGAGAGCGTGGTGATGTCGATCGGGGCGGCGCAGTCATAGCCGCCCTCGATCTCCGAGAGGTAGTGCCCGTTCATGACCGGTCCGGTCGAGGGCGGCGCCGGCGTGGTGCGCGGCAGCGAGGTCGCTCCGAGCCCGAGCGGCTCGGTGACGTACTCGGCAATGAGCTCGGATGCCGTGAGGCCGGTGGCGTGCTCGAGAGCCATGCCGAGCAGCAGGTAGTTGACGTCGGAACCGCGGTACGTCGTGTGCGGCACCGAGCGCTCGGCACCGAGGCCGTACGCCGCGAGCTCCAGCGGAGCCCAGACGCGCTCCGGGGTGTTGCGCCAGGCCGCCTGAGCGATCTCCTCCGACGAGCCGACACCGCTGGTGCCGTTGCACAGGTCGAGCAGAGTGATGTCCTCGAGGTCGGGCACGCCGGACACGTAGTCGGGCACCTTGTCGTCGAGCTCGACGATGTCTTCGTCGACCAGGGCGTAGAGCACATCGCACGTCATCAGGCGGGTGACGTCGCCGATGCGGAAGGCCATGTCGGTGCTGACCTCGCCGCCCTCACCGCCCGGATCCTGCGTTCCGACGCCCGTGACCCAGCTGCCGCTCCACGGCACCCAGACACCCACGACCGCACCCGAGGCGCCGGATGCGGCGAGCGCGTTGTTGACGGCATCCGTCATGGCCGTGACGGTGTCGTCGGGCAGAGCCCCGTCGACCTGCTCGGGCGGCGTGTAGCTGAAAGTGGTGTCGCTGGTGCATCCGGTCAGGAAGAGCCCGAGCACGGCGACGCCGGCCGCTGCTGCGCGAAACCTGCGCGACGAGAGAAGCTGCATGAAAGGGTACCCCCGGAAGACGTGTCTCCCGAGTCTAGAACGCCGATCCTGAAAGTCGGCATCGGAGCCCCGGCCGTAGGGTGATCACCATGCCCCACATCTTCGACGCCGAGGTGGTCTCGGCGATCCTGCGCCACATGAACGGCGACCACACCGACGACAATCTGCTCATCGCGCGCGCCTTCTCGCCCGAGGGCGGCGACGTGATCACGGATGCCGTGATGACCGGTCTCGACGGCGAGGCGGGCGTCTGGGACGTCACCCGCGCCGG
>NZ_DALZXX010000152.1:3434-6539 GCF_031988965.1 Microbacterium sp. | reverse complement strand
GCCGCGGCGACCCCGCAGCTCGAGGCGCTCGATCGCGGCCTCGTCGCCGTCTCGACCTCAGACGGGGTCTTCCTCAGCTGGCGGCTGCTGGCGACCGAGGCGGGCGGCGCGACCGCCACCGGCCTCAGCGGACCCGACTTCGCGGTCTACCGCGACGGTGTCAGGATCGCCACCGTCACCGACAGCACGAACTATGCGGATGCCGGGGGCGCGGCCGACTCGGAGTACTCGGTCGTGCCCGTGGTGCACGGCGTCGAGCTGACGGCATCCGCCTCGGCCTCCGTCAGCGCCTGGGCCGAGGGGCATCACGACCTGCCGCTCCAGAAGCCCGCCGACGGCGTCACGCCGACGGGCGAGGCGTACACGTACTCGGCGAACGACGTGTCGGTCGGCGACGTCGACGGAGACGGGCAGTACGAGTACGTCGTGAAATGGGATCCGTCGAACTCGAAGGACGTGTCGCAGCGGGGGTACACGGGCCCGGTCTACCTCGACACGTACGAGCTCGACGGCACGCTGCTGAACCGCCTCGACCTCGGCGTGAACATCCGCGCGGGCGCGCACTACACGCAGTTCCTCGTCTACGACTTCGACGGCGACGGGCGCTCCGAGACGATGCTGAAGACGGCGCCCGGAACGAAGTCGGTGCAGTACGCCGACGACGGCTCGGTCGCCGCCGAGTCGTACATCACGATGCCCGAGGTCGACGTGGCCGCCGGCCACTCGAACGACGACGACTACCGACTCAGCGCCGCCGACTACGAGGCGCACCTGGTCGAGATGTTCCTCGGCTGGAGCGAGCGCGACGAGGTCGTCTCGGGGCAGTGGCCCGCAACCCTCGAAGAGGCATGGGGCATGCCCGTCACGCACGAGTATCCGCTGTCGCGGGAGAGCGCCGAGGAGCTCGCCGACACGTTCATCGACGTGTACGCACCGAGCCGCAGCGCGCGCAACCTGCTGCGCGAGTTCGAGGGCTTCATCGTCGACGGCCCCGAGTACCTCACGGTCTTCGACAGTGCGACCGGCGAGGAGCTGCAGACCATCCCGTACCCGACCGAACGCGGCGACGACGGTCTGCTGTGGGGTGACTACGCGATGTCGCGCATCGAGCCGGGCAACCGCGTCGACCGGTTCCTGGCGGGCGTCGGCTACCTCGACGGAGAGCATCCGTCCGCGGTGTTCGCCCGTGGCTACTACACGCGCACGACGGTCACGACGTTCGACTGGGACGGCGAGAACCTCAGCCAGCGCTGGCAGGTCGACAGCGGCCACGTGCCCATGACCAACCCCTTCAACGACTCGCCGCACGGACGTGACGGCACGGATCCCGAGTTCGGCACGGTCACGACGCAGGGCGATCACTCGCTGAGCCTGGCCGACGTGGATGCGGACGGCAGGCAGGAGCTCGTCTACGGCTCGGCGACGATCGACGACGACGGCAGCCTGCTCTACAGCTCGTTCGACGTTCTGCCCGAGGGCAGCGCGGCTCCCGGCGAGAACGTGCGACTCGGTCACGGAGACGCGCTGCACGTGGCCGACATCGATCCGAGCCGCCCCGGTCTCGAGATCTGGACCGCCCATGAGGGGGCCACGAGTGCGCCCTACGGCTCGGCGATGCGCGACGCGGCGACCGGCGCGACCCTGTTCGGCGCCTACTCGGGTCGCGACACGGGTCGCGCCATGATCGGCGACGTCCGCCCCGACGTGCCGGGCATCGAGGTGTGGTCGAGCATGCCCGGCGGAACCGAGGGCAGCGGACTGCTGAGTGCGACGGGTGAGGTGCTGCAGCCGGAGACCCCGGGCACGAACATGTCGATCCGCTGGGCGGGGGACCTGACGACCCAGATCGTGAACGGCAGCGGCACGCAGACGCCGACGATCGACGACTGGACGCGCGGAAACCTGCTCACGGCGACGGGCACGCTCACCAACAACGGCACGAAGGGCAACCCCTCGCTCGTCGCCGATGTGCTGGGCGACTGGCGCGAGGAGCTGCTCGTGCGCACCGCGGACTCGAGCGCGCTGCGGTTCTTCACGACCACCGAGCCGACCGCGCACAAGCTCACGACGCTCATGCACGACGTGCAGTACCGCGTCGAGACCGCTCGGCAGCAGACGACGTACAACCAGCCGGCGTACACCTCGTACTACCTGGCGAGCGATCTCGACTGGGCCGACGTCCCGGTGCTGACGGCACCCGTGACGCCGAAGGCGCCGACCTTCAAGGACCGTCCCGGCACGGCCCATGACGAGGTGCAGGTGCCGAAGAACGCGACGGGCGTGACCTACTACGTGAACGGCGAGGAGGTCACGTCGCGCAACGGCAAGGTGCGCGTCTCGGGTGAGGTGACGGTCGTCGCCGTGCCCGACAGCGGATACCGGATCGCCGACGGTGCCGAATCGGTGTGGACGGAGACCCTCCGCGGGCGCTGACGCCTGCGGCGACAGGACGCCGCCCCGAGCCGACTCTTCCCGTGCCGGCTCGGGGCGGTTCTGTGTGTGGGCACTGCGTGCGGGGCGCAGATCAGGCGCCGGTGAGCACCAGCCAGAGCAGGGCGCCGTTGAGGGCGATGAGAAGAACGGATGCCAGGATGCCGGCGGCCGTGGTCCAGGTGCGGTTGACCCAGACGCCGAGGGTGCGCTTCTGCGCGGTGAGCGCGACGAGCGGGATCAGCGCGAACGGGATGCCGAACGACAGCACCACCTGGCTGAGCACGAGCGCCAGGGTGGGGTCGACGCCGATGCCGAGGATCACGAGCGCAGGGATGAGCGTCACCAGGCGGCGCGCCAGCAGCGGGATGCGCACGTGCAGCAGGCCGTGCATGATCTCCGCCCCCGCATACGCGCCCACCGAGGTCGAGGCGAGTCCTGAGGCGAGCAGGCCCACGGCGAAGAAGGTGGCGACGACCGGGCCGAGCCCTGCGGCCAGCGCGGCGTGGGCGCCCTCGAGGGAGTCGGTTCCGTCGACGCCGGCGAGGTTGGCGGCGGCGAGCAGCAGGATGCCGAGGTTCACCGTGCCGGCGATCAGCATCGCGATCGACACGTCCCAGCGGGTCGCGGTGAGCAGGCGCCGGATGCGCGAGGTCTCGGTGCGCACGGCCTCGG
>NZ_DALZXX010000152.1:425-3424 GCF_031988965.1 Microbacterium sp. | reverse complement strand
CCGCCGACCCGAACCTGTCGCGCGTCAGCGACGAGTGGGCATAGATCGCGTGGGGCATGATCGTCGCCCCCAGGATGGATGCCGCGAGCAGCACCGAGCCGGTGTCCTCGAAGCGGGGCACGAGTCCGGCGACCACGCCCGCGGGGTCGGGCGGTGCGACGAAGAGCCCGGCCACGAAGCCGACGGTGATGATCAGCATGAGTCCGATGATCACGAACTCGAAGGGGCGGGCGCCGCGACGACTCTGCACCGCGAGCAGGATCATCGACACGGCGCCGGTGATGACCCCGCCGAGCAGCAGCGGAATGTCGAAGAGCAGATAGAGCGCGACGGCGCCGCCGATCACCTCGGCGAGATCGGTGGCCATCGCGACGAGCTCGGCCTGCAGCCAGTACGCCCGACGCGCCCAGGGCTTCGTGAGGCGCGTGCCCAGAACCTCGGGAAGGCTCTGTCCGGTGACCACGCCGAGTTTCGCGGACAGGTACTGGATCAGCCACGCCATGACGTTGCCCGCGACCACGACCCAGACAAGCAGGTAGCCGTACTGGGCGCCTGCGGTCATGTTGCTCGCGACGTTGCCCGGGTCGAGGTAGGCGACACCCGCGACGAGGGCGGGGCCGAGAAGCCAGAGGCTGCGTGGCGGGGCGGCGCTCGCATTCTTCGACGTCGGAGCGTCGTCGATCGTCGAATTTTTAGGCATGCCGAAATCGTAGCGGATTTTTCGGCACACCTAAATATCGATCAGGAACGTGGCGGATACGCTGGCCGGATGGATGAGCAGCCGGCCCAGGACCACCCCGACTCCGGCGACGCATCGCCGCAGCCTGGATACGGGGTCGGCCCGTGGCCGGGCGGCGAATCCGAATGGCCCCAGGGGGAGCAGTACGACCCCGACCTGCTCGCGGTCGGCGACACCCGCAACGTGATCGATCGCTACCGCTACTGGCGGATGGAGGCGATCGTCGCCGACCTCGACACCCAACGGCATCCGTTCCACGTGGCCATCGAGAACTGGCAGCACGACATGAACATCGGCTCGATCGTGCGCAGCGCCAACGCCTTCCTGGCCGACACCGTGCACATCATCGGCCGCCGCCGCTGGAACAAGCGCGGTGCCATGGTCACCGACCGGTACCAGCATGTCGTGCACCACGAAGACGTCGAGACCTTCGCTGCATGGGCGGCGGCCGAAGGCGTCCCGATCATCGCGGTCGACAACGTCGACGGCGCGGTGCCCGTGGATCGCGCCGAGCTGCCGAAGAGCTGCGTGCTGCTGTTCGGGCAAGAGGGGCCGGGTCTGTCGGACGCTGCGCTCGCCGCGGCATCCGCTCACATCGAGATCACCCAGTACGGCTCGACCCGGTCGATCAACGCGAGTGCGGCCGCTGCCGTGATCATGTACGAGTGGTGCCGGAGATACGCCGGCTGACGTTCGGGCCTGCGGAGCGGGGTCAGTCAGTCGCGGTCGACGCCGAAGGTGTTCCGGTAGAGCGCGGTCACATCGCGGAGATTCCGGGATACGTGGACAACCTCGGGTCCCGATCGATCGTGCAGTGCTAGACGCCGGCCGAGATCCAGCGTCCTGAACGCACGCGCCAGCCGAGGGTGCCGAGCCGCGCGAGCAGGTAGACGCCGAAGAACGCGACGGCGAGCCAGATGAGACCGGCGGCACCGTCGACCCCTGTCGCGGCGATGATCCAGAGCGCGGGCAGGAACGGCAGGAGGTTGAGGGCGCCCGCGAGTGCGAGGTAGCGAGCGTCGTTCGCGCCCATGAGAACGCCGTCGAGCACGAACACGACACCCGCGATGGGCTGCGCGACGGCGAGGATCAGGAGCGCCGGCTGCACGAGAGCCGCGACCGCCGGGTCGCCGGTGAACACGATGCCGAGCACGCCCGAGAGAGCCGCGATGAGAGCGCCCACGGCGACGCCGAACCAGGCGCCCCAGGCGACGGTGCGCCGGAGGACCCGATGCACCTGCCGCTCGTCACCCGCGCCCAGCTCCTTGCCGATCAGCGCCTGCGCGGCGATGGCCAGGGCGTCGAGTGCGAACGCGGCGGCCGAGAAGATGGTGAACACGATCTGCCAGCCGGCGAGCTCTCTCGTGCCCAGGCCCGTGGCGACGGCGACCGTCACGAGCAGTGCCGCCCGCAGACTCACGGTGCGCAGGAACAGCCAGCCACCCGAACGCGCGGTGCTGCCCATGCCCTCGCGCCGAGCGCGCAGCGAGGCGTCGTGCGTCGCCGCGAGACGGCGGATCACCAGCACGTAGGCACCGACCATGCCCCACTGCGCCACGACGGTTCCCGCCGCGGATCCGGCGATGCCCCAGCCGAGGCCGTAGATGAAGAGCACGTTGAGCAGGGCGTTGGCGCCGAAGCCGAGACCGGCGATCCACAGCGGGGTCACCGTGTCCTGCATCCCGCGGAGGAGTCCGGTCGCGGCGAAGACGATGAGCATCGCCGGCAGGCCCCACATCGACACCACGAGGTAGGCGTTCGCGTCGGCCGCGACCGCCTCGCTCGCGCCGAACAGCGACACCAGCCACGGTGACGACGCCGGACCGGCGGCGGCGAGCACCGCTCCGATCGCGAGGGCGAGCCACATGCCGTTGATGCCGACCGAGACGGCTTCGCCCGGGCGCCCGGCGCCGAAGAGCCGCGCGACCGCCGGGGTGGTCGAATAGGCGAGGAAGACCATGAGGCCGACGATCGTCTGCAGCACGGCGCCCGCGATCCCGAGACCGGCGAGCGGGGTCGTGCCGAGGTGGCCGACGAGCGCGGCGTCGACGATGAGGAAGGCCGGCTCGGCGATCAGAGCGCCGAGGGCGGGGACGGCGAGGCGCAGGATCTCGCGGTTGAGAGTGCGCTCGGTCATCTTCCGAGCCTATTGGGTGACGGTGGCGCCGAGACGGTCCTGGATCGGGGGCGACGGGGCCCCCGCCGCCCCTCCGGTCGTACCCTGGAAGAACCGGATGCCACGGAGGTGCGTCATGACGGA
>NZ_DALZXX010000152.1:0-392 GCF_031988965.1 Microbacterium sp. | reverse complement strand
GGGCGATGCCGAGGAGGCCGTCGGAGCGGCTTCCGGGTTCGCTGCGGCCGTCGATCAGGCCGCGTTCATCGAGACCGCGATCCAGGTCGCGATCCGCCGGGGCGACTTCGACGATCTGCCGGGTGCGGGCAAGCCCCTGGAAGGACTCGGCACGCATCACGACCCGGACTGGTGGATCCGACGCAAGATCCAGCAGGAGAACCTCACCGGCCTCGGCCCGCCGGCGATCCTGCTGCGCACCGAGGACCGCGAGCTCGACGACCAGCTCGACCTGCTCGGCCGCGAAGCCGACGTGCGCGATGTGCTCCAGGACTTCAACCGACGCGTCATCGAGGCCCGGCGGCAGCTGCAGGGAGGCCCTCCTGGTGGCCGAGGTCGCGCACGCGGCCGGA
>NZ_DALZXX010000151.1:0-6690 GCF_031988965.1 Microbacterium sp. | reverse complement strand
GCACCGCCGGGCAGGACGACCATGTGCTGCCCCGCGTGACGGCCGCCATCGGCACGCGACCCGGCGCCGACAACCTCCTCGACGAGGCCGCAGCGCTCGCGGGCGACGCCGGAGTCGGCCTGCGTCTCGTGTCGCTCGTGCCCTTCGACGTGCCTCCCGGACTCGACACCGGCGCCATCCGCGTCGTGGGCGAGACCCATGCGCACGAGGTGCTCGCGGTCGCCCAGGAGATCCTTCCCGACGAACTCGGAGCCGTGATCGAAGAGGCTCCCGGTGACACCGTCGAAGACGCGGTCGCCAACCTCTCATGGCAGCCCGGCGAGGGCGTCCTCGTGGGCTCCAGCAGGCTGGCGCAGCCGCGCCGACTGTTCCTCGGCTCGACCGCGGCGAAGATGCTGCACGAGCTGCCCGTTCCCATGATCGTCGTCCCGCGCACCCGCGCCGAAGCAGGAGACCGCTGATGAGCAGCTCGAATCGGGCGACGGAGCCCGTATCCGGTGTCACGACCGGCATCTCCCAGAAGGGGCTGAGCGCAGGGGCCGTCGGCGTTCTCGGAGCCGTCGTCATCGGCGTCTCGACGATCGCCCCGGCGTACACGCTCACCGCCTCGCTCGGACCGACCGTGGCCGAGGTCGGCACGCAGGTGCCCGCGATCATGCTCGTCGGCTTCATCCCGATGCTGCTGACCGCCTTCGGCTACCGCGAGCTCAACCGCATGATGCCCGACTCCGGCACCTCCTTCACCTGGGGCGTGCGCGCCTTCGGTCCCTGGATCGGCTGGATGACGGGATGGGGCCTGATCGCCGCCACCGTGATCGTGCTCTCGAACCTCGCCGGCATCGCCGTCGAGTTCCTGTTCCTGCTCATCGCTCAGCTGACGGGCAACGCCGCGATCGCGGACCTCGCCTTCAACCCGATCATCAACGTGGTCGTCTGCCTGCTGTTCATGCTCGGGGCCACTCTCGTGTCGTACCGCGACATGCAGACCACGCAGAAGTTCCAGTACATCTTGGTGGGCTTCCAGGTGCTCGTGCTCGTCGTGTTCGCGACGGTCGCGATCGTCAAGGCCGTGTCGGGCGATGCCCCCGAGCCCACGGCGTTCTCGTGGTCGTGGTTCAACCCGTTCGAGGTGCCGAGCTTCAGCGCCTTCGCGGCCGGCCTCTCGCTGTCGATCTTCATCTTCTGGGGCTGGGACGTCGTCCTGACCATGAACGAGGAGACCAAGGACCCGGCCAAGACCCCGGGGCGCGCCGCCATGGTCACCGTCGTGGTCGTCGTCGCCCTCTACCTGCTGCTCGCGATCGGTCTGATCATGTTCGCCGGCGTCGGCTCGGGGGAGTACGGCCTCGCGAACGAGGACATCTCCGCCAACGTGTTCTTCGCACTGTCGGACCCGGTGCTCGGACCCCTCGCGTTCCTCGTCTCGCTGGCCGTGCTGTCGAGTTCGGCGGCGTCGCTGCAGTCGACAGCTGTGGGACCGGCTCGCACGCTGCTCGCGATGGGTCACTACGGTGCGCTGCCGAAGAAGTTCGCTCGCGTCAGCCCGCGCTTCTTCACTCCCGGCTACGCGACGATCGTGTCGGCCGTGGTGGCATCCGTGTTCTACGCCGTCATGCGCCTGGTGAGCGAGAACGTCCTGACCGACACGATCCTGTCGCTCGGCATGATGATCTGCTTCTACTACGGCCTCACCGCGTTCGCGTGCGTGTGGTACTTCCGCAAGCAGTGGTTCGACTCGGCGCGGAGCTTCTTCTTCACGTTCCTGTTCCCGCTCGTCGGCGGCGGCATCCTCGCTGTGCTGTTCGTCACGACCCTCATCGACTCGATGGACCCCGCCTACGGCAGCGGATCGAGCATCGGCGGGGTCGGACTCGTCTTCGTGCTCGGCGTCGGCATCATCGGCGTCGGCATCGTCGTGATGATCTGGCAGGCGATCAAGCGCCCCGCCTTCTTCCGCGGTGAGACGCTCGGCGTCGACGCACCGCCGAGTCTGCGCCGTCGCTGACGGTCTGCGACTCGCGAACCCGGCCTTACTCCCTCACAGAAAGAGAACCCATGAGCACTCAGACAGAGCAGGCGCTGCTCGACAGCATCCCCACCGGCCTCTTCATCGGCGGCGAGTGGATCGACGGCGAGGCCGGTGGCACCTTCGACGTGCACGACCCGGCGACGGGTGCGGTGATCCGCACGATCGCCGACGCGACACCCGGTGACGGCATCCGCGCTCTCGATGCGGCGGTCGCGGCGCAGGATGCCTGGGCGGCCACCGCCCCGCGCACACGCAGCGAGATCCTGCGCCGGGCGTTCGACCTCGTGCAGGAGCACAAGGAGGACCTCGCTCTGCTCATGACGCTCGAGATGGGCAAGCCGCTCGCCGAGGCACGCGGAGAGGTCGCCTACGGAGGCGAGTTCCTGCGGTGGTTCAGCGAGGAGGCCGTGCGCATCAGCGGCCGTTACGGCATCAACCCCGAGGGCACCGGCCACATGGTCGTCTCGCAGCGTCCGGTGGGCCCGTCGTTCTTCGTGACGCCGTGGAACTTCCCGTTCGCGATGGCGACGCGCAAGATCGCACCCGCGCTGGCCGCAGGCTGCACCGTGGTCATCAAGCCCCCGGCACTCACTCCGCTGACGACGATCTTCTTCACGTCGCTGCTCGAGAAGGCAGGTCTGCCCGCAGGAGTCGTCAATGTCGTGCAGACGTCGAAGTCGTCGGCGCTCTCGGCGCCGATCATCGCCGACCCGCGTCTGCGCAAGCTGTCGTTCACCGGCTCGACCGAGGTCGGGCGCAAGCTCATCGCCCAGGCGGCCGAGGGCGTGCTGCGGGTCTCGATGGAGCTGGGCGGCAACGCTCCGTTCGTCGTGTTCGACGACGCCGACCTCGACAAGGCCGTGGACGGCGCGCTCGCCGCGAAGTTCCGCAACATCGGTCAGGCGTGCACCGCGGCCAACCGCTTCATCGTGCACAAGGACGTCGCGGGCGAGTTCGCCAAGCGTGTCACTGAGCGCGTGAACGCCATGAAGATCGGCCGCGGCACCGAAGAGGGCGTCGCGATCGGACCGCTCATCGATGAGGATGCCGTCGCCAAGGCCGGCGAGCTGGTCGATGACGCGGTCGAGCGTGGTGCGACCCTGCTCGCGGGCGGAAAGGCGCTCGAGGGCACCGGCACGTTCTATGAGCCGACCGTGCTCACCGACGTGGTCGCCGGTTCTGCGATCCTCCGCGAGGAGATCTTCGGCCCGGTGCTCGCGATCGCGACCTTCGACACCGAAGACGACGCCGTGCGTCTCGCGAACGACACCGAATACGGACTCGTCTCGTACGTGTTCACCGAGAACCTGCAGCGCGGCCAGCGCATGATCGACAAGCTCGAGACCGGCATGATGGGTCTCAACGTGGGCGTGGTGTCGAACGCCGCAGCTCCCTTCGGCGGCGTCAAGCAGTCGGGCGTCGGTCGCGAGGGCGGTGCCGAGGGCATCCACGAGTACCTGTCCACCAAGTACACGCTGATCCCGGTCTCCTGACCGATCGGCCCAGAGGAGGAGAGAACATGACCGATTACGCCGTCATCAACCCCGCCACAGGAGAGACGCTGGCGTCCTTCGACACGTTCACGGATGCGCAGATCGACGAGGCCGTGGCCGCCGCCGACGAGGCGCACCGCGAGTGGTCGCGGTCGTCGACCGTGGCCGAACGCGCCGCTCTCGTGAGCCGCGCGGCCGAGCTGCATCGTGAGCGCCGTGAGGAGCTCGCCGATGTGTTCGTGCGCGAGATGGGCAAGCCCCGCGAGGCCGCACTCGGAGAGGTCGATTTCGCCGCCGACATCGCCGAGTACTACGCCGATCAGGCCGAGGCGATCATGGCCGACCAGCCGATCGCGATCCTCGGCGAGGGCTCTGCCGTCATCCGGCGGTCGTCGCTCGGGCCGCTCGTCGGCATCATGCCGTGGAACTTCCCGGCGTACCAGATCGTGCGCTTCGCGGCGCCGAACCTGATCGTCGGCAACACGATCCTGCTCAAGCCCGCACCGCAGTGCCCGGAGTCGTCGACCGCGATCGAGGCGATCTACCACGACGCCGGTTTCCCGAAGGGCGCCTACCAGAACGTCCTCGCGACGAACGATCAGATCGCCGACATGATCGCCGACCCGCGCGTCGCGGGCGTCTCGCTCACGGGTTCCGAGCGCGCGGGTGCTGCGGTCGCCGAGATCGCCGGGCGCAACCTCAAGAAGGTCGCGCTCGAGCTCGGCGGGTCCGACCCGTTCATCGTGCTGTCGACCGATGATCTCGACGCCACGGTGCAGGCCGGCGTCGACGCGCGTCTCGACAACAACGGGCAGGCGTGCAACGGTGCGAAGCGCTTCATCATCGTCGACGGACTGTACGACTCGTTCGTCGAGAAGTTCACCGCGGCGATGGCATCCGTGACGGCGACCGACCCGACACTCGAAGACACCGTGCTCGGCCCGGTCTCGTCCGAGACGGCTGCCGAGAACCTGCAGAAGCAGATCGATCAGGCCGTCGAGCAGGGGGCGACGCTGCTCACCGGTGGCACCCGCGAGGGGGCGTTCTTCGCTCCGACCGTGTTGGCCGACGTGACGCCCGAGATGAACGTCTATCGCGAGGAGCTCTTCGGTCCCGCGGCGGTCGTCTACCGGGTCGCCGATGAAGACGCTGCGGTCGCCCTGGCGAACGACACCACCTTCGGCCTCGGCTCCTACGTCTTCACGACCGACGCCGAGCAGGCCGAACGCGTCGCCGACCGGATCGAGGCGGGCATGGTCTACGTCAACCTCGTGCTCGCCGACAGCCCGGAGCTGCCCTTCGGCGGCATCAAGCGCAGCGGCACGGCCCGCGAGCTCGGCCACCTCGCGGCCGACGAGTTCGTCAACAAGAAGCTCATCCGCATCGGCTGAGCGATCGCAGTGGGAGGGGCGGATGCGGACTGCATCCGCCCCTCCGTCGTGCTCAGCCCGTCTGCCCGAGGTAGGCGAGCACGGCGAGCACGCGTCGGTTGACGCCCGAGCCCGATGCGACGCCGAGCTTCGTGAAGATCGTGTTGATGTGCTTCTCGATGCCGCTCTGACTCACGAACAAGCGCTCGGCGATGGCCGCATTGCTGTGCCCTTCGGCGATCAGTTCGAGCACTGTGCCTTCGCGTTCGCTCAGCTCGGCCATGCGCGGATCGGGTCCGGATCGGTCGGCGATCAGACGCCGGATCACCTCGGGATCGAACGCGACCCCGCCCTCGGCCACCCGCACGATCGCGTCGAGGAAGCCGGCGATGTCGGACACGCGGTCCTTGAGCAGGTAGCCGACGCCGCCGCGACCGTCGAGCAGTTCACTGGCATAGCGCCGCTCGACGTGCTGCGACAGCACGAGCACCGCGACACCGGGATGCTCGTGCCTGATGCGCAGCGCCGCACGGATGCCCTCGTCGACGAAGTCGGGCGGCATCCGCACGTCGACGATCACGAGGTCGGGCTCTTCTGCGGCCAGCGCGGTCATGAGCGCATCCGCATCGGAGACCGAGGCACTCACCTCGTGCCCCTCGGCCACCAGCAGCTGCACGATGCCCTCGCGCAGCAGCGTGGAATCCTCCGCGATCGCTATCCGCACGGGATCACCGCCTCGATCACGGTCGGTCCGCCGACAGGGCTGTGCACGTGCAGCCGCCCGTCGCGCGCGGCCACGCGTGAGGCGATACCTGAGAGGCCGGTGCCCGAGGCATCCGCTCCGCCGACTCCGTCGTCTTCGATCGTCATGGTGAGGCTCTCGGGCCCGGTGCGGACGCGGATGCCGATCGCGCTCGCCTGCGCGTGCTTGATCGCGTTGGTCACGGCCTCGCTCGCCACGAAGTAGGCGGCGGTCTCGACGGCGCGATCGGAGATCGCCGTGCCGTCGACCCCGCCCTCGATCTCGAGAGTCACCGGCATCGCCACGCGATCGCGAAGAGCTTCGAGCGCCGCGACGAGACCGTCGCGCTGCAGCATCTCGGGATACGTCCGCCAGGCCACATCGCGCAGGTCGTCGAGGATGTGCTGCGTCTCGGCGCGTGCGCCGCTCAGCAGACGGCGCGCCTCGTCGGTCCCGGCCCGCTCCACCCGGGCCAGCAGGATCGACAGCGCCACCACCCGCTGCTGCACGCCGTCGTGGATGTCGCGCTCGATGCGCCGCCGCTCGGCATCCACCGCCGCCACCACCTCGTCGAGAGTGGTGTGCAGCCGCACGACCTCCTGCGAGAGCTCTCCGGCCCCCGGCCGCTGGAACGACTGCCACACCCGCCGCTCGAGCCAGGCGATGCCGCCGATGCCCGAGAGGGCGAGGAACAGCAGCACGAGACCCGGGATCACGAAGAGTCCCACGGTCGCCCACGTCACCCTGCCGGGGCGTGCGCTGAACAGGGCGACGGGACCGCCGGTCGCCGCGGCGACGAGCATCTGGACGCCGACCACGATTCCCGCGCCGATGAGTATCAGGATGCACAGCACGACGAGCTGCAGCAGTGCAGACAGGGCGAGCAGTCCGCGCAGCCGCGGTGCGCGGGGCGGCGTGCGCCGGGGGATGCCGTCGATCCAGGTCAGGCGCGCCGCCACCGAGCGCACGACCGCCTGTGCCGGCCCCCGTGGGGCGGTGGCCACGGCGATCAGCGTGGGGACGAGCATCCCGATGCCGGCGGCCGTGCCGCCCAGC
>NZ_DALZXX010000150.1:0-6776 GCF_031988965.1 Microbacterium sp. | reverse complement strand
ACCGCGGTCGGGGAGCGGCACGGAGTCGTTCGCGGCATCTCTCACCACTTCACCACTCTCCGCTTCCACACTCGACACCACCGCCCGGGACGATACCACCGTGCCCTCCATTGCCTCGGTGATGACCACGGTGGCGCCGGCGATCACGCTCTGACCGGGAAGCAGCACACCCGGCTCGCCCGGCCACCGGTACTCCAGCGGGGAGAGCCCCGGGAACAGGTCTGTGATCGACACCCCGGTCAGGGTGGTCGTGCCGGTGTTCGTCGCCGTGTACCGGAAGACGAGCGTGTCCCCGGCATAGCCCTGCTCACCGTCCTTGACCGAGATGGTCATATCGAGCTGGATGCGAGACTGATTCGGGACCTCGACGCGCACGGAATCCTCGTCGGCGACCGTGCCGCCACTCGGAGTGGTTCCGACCGCCGACGCCGCGTTGTCGACATACCCCCGGTCGACATCGTCCTGGCCGATCACGTACGTCGCCGTGACCGTTGCGGCCTGCCCCGATGTCAGAACGCCGGGAAAACCGGGCCACGTCACCGTCGGGGTGCCGAGGCCCTCGAGCGCATCGGTCACCGCCACACCGCTGAGGGTGACGTTGCCCGTGTTCGTGACCGTCATCGTGTAGCTGATCGCGCTCCCCTGCTGCACCGGTCCGTCGATCACCGCGGTCTTCTCGAGCTCGAGTCCCGGCATGGGAGCGACGAGGTTCTCCCCGGCGTCGATGTCGCGCACGACGACGCCCGCTCCGGTGCCCGTGACGACGGCATCCGAGGCGATGCGACCTGCGTCGACATCGGTCTGCGTGAGCGTGTACCGCGCCACCGCTGTGGCGACCTGCCCCGGGGCCAGCACGCCGGGTTCACCCGGCCAGGTGATCTGCAGCCCCTCGAGGCCCGCCTGACCATCGCCGAGCGTCACGCCGCGCAGCGTGACATTGCCCGTGTTCCGGAAGCTGAAGGTGTAATCGACCACGTCGCCCGGATACCCGATGGCGCCGTCGGTGTAGACCTGCTCCTTCTCGAGATCGATGGACGGCGCCGAGGCGACCGTCGGAATGATCGACGTCGGCGAGGTCGCAGTGACCCCGCCGCCGTCGGGCAGCCGGGCTCCCGCGGTGGCGATGTTCCTAACCGTTCCGGCATCGACGTCGGCCTGACGGATGTCATACGACGCGCTGGCCACGACCGACTGTCCCGGTGCCAGGACGCGAGGTGTCCCGGCCCACGCGTACGAGATCTCCGAGAGACCTGCCAGGCCGTCGGCGAGCGTCACGGACGATGCCGTGAGAGTCCCCGTGTTCGTGATCACGAACGAGTAGTCGATCCGGTCGCCGACAGCACCCGCCCCCTGGCGCACACCCGTCTTCGTGACCGCGAGCGAGCCGGAGCCGTCGGCCAGCGGGACAACGGTGAGCGACGAATCGTCGGTCACCTCGGAGCCGGACGGCTGTTCACCGGTACCGGTGGCGACGTTCCGGACAGATCCCGCATCCACGTCGGACTGCGTGACCGTGTGGAGAGCCGTGATGACCACGCTCTGCCCCGGAAGCAGTCGTCCCGGGTTCGCGGCGTCGGGCCAGGTGTAGACGAAACCGGTCAATCCGCTCACCGTGTTGTCGAGGCGCACGTCCTCGAGCGTCGTGTTGCCGGTGTTCCGGATCCGGAAGGTGTACTCGACGGTGTCTCCGAGAATGCCGGCGTCGCCAGCGGCCAGAGTCGCGGTCTGCGTGGTCTCGATCGACCGATCCGGGCCGGTCGGCGGGTCCGTTCGGATGACGAAGGGGTCGGAGCTGTCCGACACCACCGTTCCGCGCGGCGAGGTGCCGAACGAGGTCGCGACGTTGCGAATCGACCCCGCGTCGACGTCGGCCTGCGTGACCGTGTACCGGGCGACCCCGCTCGCCGTACCGCCCGGAGGCAGGATGCCGGTGGTCGACGGGAACTCGATCTCCGGAGTGCTCAGACCCGCCAGGTCGTCCTGCAACCGGATCAGGCGAAGAGTCACATTGCCGGTGTTCGTGATGTCGAAGGTGTACTCGATCACGCTGCCCACCCCACCGGATCCGCTGACGTACGCGCCGCCCTTCACCGTTCGGATCGCAGGAGCGTGCGCGCTCGTCGGGATCGGGGTCATGGTCGACTGCGCGACCACCGTGTCGCCGCCGGGCGTGGTGCCGCGGACCGAGGCCGTGTTCTCGACCGACCCGCGGTCGACGTTCTCCTGGCTGATCGCGTACGACGCCGAGCCGATGGCCACCTGCCCCGGGGCGAGGGCGCCCTCTGCGCCCGGCCACTGGACGGCGATCGGGCCGATGCCGGCGAGATCGTCGATGATGCGGACGTCCGACAGCGTCAGGGTTCCTGTGTTCTCGATGCGGAACCCGAAGGTCACGTCGTCGCCCGCACCGTTCTGCCCTGCTCGGTCGAGGGCACCGGTCTTCGTCAGGACGAGTCCCGACGAGCCGGAGAGCGGCACCGTCGCCGGGGCGCTCGCGGTCGCCGGTGCTCCGGTGGGGGGTGTGCCGGTACCGGTGACGATGCCGGTCACACCACCCGCATCGACATCAGCCTGCGTCAACACATACGACGCCGTCGCACGCACCGACTGCCCAGGAACCAGAACACCCACAGCCCCCTCCCACACATACTCCGGAGCAGACACACCCGCCAACGCATCCGCCAGAGCCACACCCCCCAGCGTCACATTCCCCTCATTCGTGAACACGTAACTCCACGTGACCACATCACCCGCACGACCCACCGCACCCGGAGCCAACGCCCCCGCATTCGACACCGACACCACCGGCACCGCAGCCTCGGTCTCCACCACACTCTCCGGCGACGACACCGAAATCGCCTCCGACCGCGCCGGCACACCCGACGCCGACGCCGTGTTCACCACACGACCAGCATCCACATCCGCCTGCACGATCACATACTCACCAGACGCCGTCGCCGTCTCACCCGGCGCGATCACCCCCGGCGCACCCGCCACCGGCCACACCACATCCGACAACACCACACCCGGCACCGCATCCGACAACACCACACCCGACACCGACACATTGCCCGTATTCGTCACCCCGAACTCATACGAGACCACATCACCCACACCACCACCATCAACCAACACACCCGACTTCGACACCACCAACCCCGGAGCAGGCAAAACCGTACTCACCCGCACCGTATTCGTCACCGCAGCGACCCGCGACCCACCCGGGGCCGTGGCAGACACCCGCGCGGTGTTGACCACCTCACCGGCATCCACGTCGGCCTGCGTGATGTCGTAGAAGCCACGACCCGTGACGGACTCACCCACGCCGAGCCGACCGGGGGCCGCAGGGTTCGGCCACGCGATGGTCACGTCGCGCAGACCGGGCTTCGGGTCGACGAGAACGCCGTCGGTCACCGTCACGTTTCCCGTGTTCGTCACCACCACCGCGTACTCGATCGTGTCGCCCACCACGCCGATGTCACCCGCCGCCAGCACACCCGACTTCACCGCGGACAGCTGCGGGGTCCTGGGCACCGGCACGGTGTGGGCGTCCGAGGCGTCGACCGCGTCACCGGACGGCGTCGTGGCAGTCGCCGAGACCGCGTTCGCCACCGAGCCGGCGTCGATGTCCGCCTGGGTGAGCAGATATGTCGCAGTCCCCCGTGCTTCGGCCCCGACAGGCAGGACACCCACGGCCGCCGGATCATCGCTGGGCCAGGTCACGGTGATGTCGCTCAGACCGGAGAGCTGATCGGAGAGGGTCACCTCTCGGAGCGTCTGGTTCCCGTCGTTCACGATCGCGAACGCGAACTGCACCGCGTCGCCGACCTGCCCCGTCGATCCTGCGGTGAGTGCGCCGCTCTTCTCGATGCGCAACGCGGGATCCGCGGAAGCAGTGGGTACGCGGACCTCGTCGGACGGGTCGGTCACGGAGCTGCCGTTCGGCGCCGTTCCCGAGGCGGCGGCCGTGTTCACGACCTCCCCGGCATCCACATCGCCCTGCACGATCGCATAGCTCGCCGTCGCTGTGGCACGGGCCCCGGGTGCGAGCACGCCCGGCTCGTCCGGCCAGCGCACATCCGGAATCGACAGGCCCGGCAGCGGGTCCGCGAGCGTGATGCCCGACACTGTCACGTTTCCGGTGTTCTCGATCGTGAATGCATAGTCGACGATGTCACCGACGGCCCCGTCGCCGCGCACGGTCGCCGATTTGCCCGTCGTCAGCTCGGGTGCGGCCGGCGCGACGTCCGTCATCGTCGGAGGTGTGCTGGCGGTGATCGTGTCGCCGACCGGAGGCTTGCCGCTCGCGGTCGCGATGTTCGTCACCGATCCGCGATCGACGTCGGCCTGCGTGATCGTGTAGCCGGCAGTCGCATCGACGGAATCGCCGGGGGCCAGGATGCCGGGCTCCCCCGGCCACTCGAAGACCGGATCGCTGACGCCGACCAGCGCGTCGGCCAGATCGACGAGTGTCAGCGTCACGTTTCCGTCATTCGTGATGCCGAAGCTGTAGTCGATGCGGTCGCCCACGCCGCCCTGCCCCTGCACGACGCCCGACTTCGTCGCGACGAGGTCGGGGCGCGCCGCGATCTGGACTCCGGACGTCGCAGAGCCCGATACCGCCGCACCGCGCGGCGGTGTGCCTGTTCCGTCGACGGCGCTCGACACGCTGCCGCGGTCGATGTCGGCCTGGGTGAGCACGTACGCCGACGACGCCGTCACCGTCTGGCCGGGAAGGAGCACACCCGGTCGCGCCGGATCGGGCCAGACGTACTCGGCCTCCGACGAGCCTTCGAGTCGGTCGGCGAGCGTGACTCCGGTGAGCGTGACGTTGCCCGTGTTGCGCAGCGAGTATCCCCAGGTGACGACATCGCCGGCGACGCCCTCGGCATCGGGCGCCAGCGTCGCTGTCTTGTCGACCTCGATCGATGCGCGGATGCCCTGGGTGTCGACCGTCTCGATCGCGGCAGGACTGGTCACCGGACCGCCTCGTGAGCTGCCGCTCGCGGTCGCCGTGTTGACGATCGAACCGGCATCGATGTCGGCCTGCGTGATCGTGTACTCGGCGGTCGCCGTGGCCGACTGCCCCGGCGCGAGTGCGGCATCCGCCCCGGGCCAGGTGATCTCCGGCACGGTGAGCCCCGGCAGGGCATCCGTCAGCGCGATGGCGCTGACCGTGACATTGCCGGAGTTCGTGATGGTGAAGGTGTAGTCGATCGTGCTGCCGACGGCGCCTGATCCGTCGACGATGCCGTCCTTCGTGACGGTCAGTGCGGCAGCGGGCTGGACGGTGTTGATGGTCACCGGATTGGAGTCTGCGACGACGGGCGTCCCCTGGGCCGTGACCGCCTCGACACCGGCGATGTTGCGCACGAAGCCGCGATCGACGTCGGCCTGGGTGAGCGTGTATCGCGCGGTTCCGACCACGGTGTCGCCGACGAGCAGCTCGCCCTCAGGGCCGGGCCACGCGATCTCGGGCAGCGAGAGTCCGGCGAGCCGGTCGATGAGACGACCCTCCTGCACGGTGACGTTCCCGGTGTTCGTGACGACGAGACGGTACTCGATCACGTCGCCGACGGCACCGATTCCCCCATCGATGATCTGTCCGGTCTTGACGGTCGTGAGTTCGGCCGCCTCGTCGATCGGCACCGTCGTCGACGCCGGCCGCTCGATCGCGGATCCGTCGGGCGCGCTCGCGGTCAGGGTCGCGGAGTTCGCGGCAGACCCGCTGTCGACGTCGGCCTGCGTGAGCTCGTAGTCCGCGGATGCGTCGGCACCCTGCCCGGGAGCCAGGACGCCGGGCTCCCCCGGCCATGCGATCTCGACATCCGACAGCCCCGGCAGCGGATCGGCGACGGAGACATCGCGAAGGGTGACGTTTCCCGTGTTGTCGAGTCTGAACGAGTACCGCACGACGTCGCCGGCGCGTCCCGTCGCACCGGGTTCGAGCACCCCGCCCTTGGTGAACGTCGCATCCGGGGCCGCGTCGACGAGATCGACGACGATGTCATCGGACGGATCCTCGACGACCGTTCCGGACGGGTCCGTGCCCGAGCCGGTGGCGACGTTCGAGACGGAACCGCGATCGACATCGGCCTGGGTGATCACGTAGCGCGCCGTTCCGACAAGGGTCTCGTTCGGGGCAAGGACCCCCTGAGCTCCCGGCCAGACCACAGAGATGTCCGAGAGACCTTCGAGGACGTCGACGATCCCGACGTCGTCCAGGGTCACGTTGCCCGCGTTGCGCACCTCGACGCGATAGTCGATCACGTCGCCGAGGACACCCGTTCCCGCGCCGGCGATCTGCGCCGACTTCGTCGTCTCGACCGCGGGTGCGGGAGCATCGAGCGAGGTGAGGACCTCCTCGGACGAAGCGGTGATCTCCGTTCCGCCCGGGGCGGCTGCGCGCGCCGACGCCGTGTTCGTCACTTCGCCACGATCCACATCGGCCTGCGTGATGAGGTAGCTCGCCGTCGCGGTCGCCACCTCGCCCGGAGCAAGCACCCGTTCGACGCCGGGCCAGGCGATCGTCGGAGTGCTGAGACCGGCGAGGGTGTCGGAGAGCACGACACCGGACAGGGTGACGTTGCCGTTGTTCGCGATGGTGAACGAATACGTGATGGTGTCGCCCGCTCCACCGCCGGTCGCGGAGTCGTCCTTGGTGACCGCGAGAACAGGCGCAGCGGTCAGCGGCACGGTCGCGGGATCGGACGCCGAGACGGGTGCTCCGGTGGGGGGTGTGCCGGTACCGGTGACGATGCCGGTCACACCACCCG
>NZ_DALZXX010000149.1:0-6879 GCF_031988965.1 Microbacterium sp. | reverse complement strand
CAGGGGCTGGAGTCGCCGAGGGTCGCCGCGGGCTCCGGACGATGCACCCCTTTCGGGCGGTAGCCGAGCTCGCCGGCGATCCCGAGGATGTCGGCGAGGTACCAGACGATCGCGAGCCACATCTCGGTGCCCTGCAGCCCGGGCTCCGTCGCGGTCAGACCTCGGGTCGTCTCCGACGATTCCCGGAACCCGAACCCCTCGCCGGGCACCCACATCTGCAGGGCATCCGACAGCAGGCGCCCTGCGAGACTCCGCACCTCATCCGAGCGATGCCCGGTGCCGCGAGTGAGCCACAGCGGATGCGCGACGTCGAGCACGTTGCACGCGTCGCGCATGCCGGTCGCGAACCACCGAGGGTCGCGCGCGTGGTCGAGCACCGTGTCGACGACCTTCTCGGGATGCGGCAGCGGTACGCCGAACTGCGCGAAGGTTCCGCGCGACGCCCGATAGAAGCCGTTGACGACGGGCAGCAGTCCGCGATCGGGCGTGAGGGACCCCCACATTCCGGTGCGGGGGTCGGCGTTCAGCAGCATCCAGCCGAACAGTGCCTCCTCCACGCCCGCCGGAACGGCGAGGCCGGCTCTCTTCGCCCACAGCAGCGCTGTGCCGAAGCCGTCGATGAAGTGCCCTGCCTTCCACGCATCCGACGCCCAGGGCAGCCCTCGGCAGAACGCGACGACGCTCTCGGGCGTCGCATCGGTCACCCAGGTGAGCGCCGCAGGGAACTGCGAGCCGAGCAGATCCAGGGCGTATCCGGTGCTGAGCACGTGGTACGCGACGTCTTCGTGCGAGAAGTCGAGGCCCGTCTGCGGACGCCCGTCGGGCCCGAGCGGGGCGACCGCGCCGGTCGACGGATCCTGCCAGGAGTGGAGGCGACGTATCTGGTCCTCGACCGGGATCTGCACCGGAGCGGAGCCGGTCAGCAGATCGGCGATCTCGATCGCATCCGCCTGCGCCCGAACGGTCGGGGCGGCGCCGGGGCGGTCGACGAACATGCCCGTCTCCTCGTTCCACGAGCGCGCGAGCACTGCGGATGCCTCCGTCCGCGCGCGATCGCCGAACCGTGCCACCCGCTCGGCCAGGCCGGGAGCACCGGGTCCTGGACCGGAGCTGGAGGGTCGGGAAGCGACAACCGCCGCGTCCTCCGGTTCCACCCGCCAGCGCAGGAAGCGCGCGGGGTTGCCCGCGACGATGGCGCCCGCGGGAATGTCCTTGGTGACCACGGCCCCGGCGGCGATCACCGAGTGCGAGCCGACCGCGACGCCGTCGAGGATCACGGCGTGCGAGCCGATCCACACATCGTCGCCGATCACGATGCCCCGGGTCGTCAGCGGCTGCCGGAACACGGGCGTGCCTGGCTCCATCGAGTGGTTGAAGCCGAGGATCGACGTGTGCGCGCCGATGCGCACGGCATCGCCGAGCGTCACCCTCCCCCGGATGACCGCGTACGGGTTGATGCTGCAGTCGGCGCCCGCGACGAGTTCGCCGGTCAGATATGCCCCGGCGGCGATGTAGGTGCGGTCGCCGAGCCGGAGGGCCTCGTGATCGACCGACGCCAGCTCCGAGACGAAGCAGAGGCCGCCCAGGGAGCGCTCGGGGTGGCCGTCGATCAGAACCCTCTGACGCTCGAGCTGCGACTCGCGCTGCGCCGGATCGGCATCGCGCCAGAAGTCCCAGGGCGAGAACTCGTGCGGGTCGACGGGCGTGCTCATGCGCTCAGCTCCATGTCGAGTCGGGTGATCACCTGCGACGGTACACCGCCGCGCAGCAGCGCCTCGACGTCGTCGAGGGCCGAATCGGCGAGACGTCTGGCCTCGTTGCCCATGGATCCGGCGATGTGCGGGGTGAGTGCGACGTTCGGCAGGGCACGCAGCGGCGAATCGGTCGGCAGCGGATCGGGTTCGGTGACGTCGAGCACGGCATCCAGTCGCCCCGAGACGCATTCGGCGAGCAGCGCATCGTGGTCGAGGATCCATCCGCGCGCCGTGTTGATGACGGTGGCGCCGTCGTGGAGCGCCGCGAGCTCGGCCGCACCGATCATGTGCCTCGTCTCGGGCAGAGCCGGGGCGTGCAGCGACAGTACGTCGACCTGGCCGAGCATGTCGTCGAGGGGCAGCAGCTCGGCACCGGCATCCGCCACGGCCTCCGCCGAGACGAACGGGTCGGCGACGAGGATCCGGATGCCGTCGAGCTGGCCCAGCATCCGCACCACCCGGCGTCCGATCCGCGAGAAGCCGACGATGCCGACCGTGCGGCCGACGCTGCCGTAGCGGGTCGAACCCACGAGGTCGCGCCACTCCAGCACCGTCGAAGGCGACCGCATGTGCACGAAGGCGCGCTTGAACGCGAGGATGATCGTCGCGAAGGTGTACTCCGCGACGGGCACCGCGTTGGCGTCGGCGGCCGAGGTCACGGTGATGCCCCGTTCCCACAGCTCGTCGGAGACCAGCTGCTGCACACTGCCGGCCGCATGCACCACGGCGCGCAGCCGTGGCATGCGATCGAGGAGTGCGGCGTCGAGCCGCGGGGCGCCCCACGAGGTGACGAGGATCTCGGTGTCGGAGAGATCCCCCTCGTCGATCGCGAGCCGGGTCGAGGGGGCCAGGGCGCGCAGGCGCCGCAGCCGTGCGTCGTCGAAGAGCAGGTCGAAGACCTCGGGGCTCATCGCGGTCCGTACCGTCACGCGCGCACCTCCGCGGTCTCGAGCTCGGTGTCCATGTCGAGCACGGGGCGCAGCGTGTACCGGCTGTTCGCCCACACCACATACAGAGCGGGAGCGCAGGTGAGGCCGATCGCGATCGCCGGCATCGTGGTGAAGAGCCCGACCTGCACTCCGAGCACGGCGAGCGAAAGAGCCGTGAGGTACCAGCGCCGCACGCAGAGGTAGAGCGCGGCCTTGATGATGTCGCGCATCCGAGCGGCAGGCTCTTCGGCCAGGGCGACGAGAGCCACGAGTGCGGTGGCCACGGCGATCACGACGAGCAGAGCGAGAACCGGCACGATCATGACCGATGCCGGCGAGGCGCTGACCGCACGCAGGTCGACGAGCAGCACGACGACGGATGCCGACGCGACCGCCCCGATCAGCATGCCCTTGCGCGCCGTCGCCTTCCAGCCGCGGAGGAACGAGCGCACGACCTGGGGCTCGCCGCGCCCGAACTCCCGGAACGCCGTGAAGGCGCCGCTCAGCGCGGGTGCGGCCAGCGGAGCCGCGACCGCCAGCAGCGGCCACGACAGGGCGGGGTCCGTCGTCATCAGCAGCACCACGAGAGGCGATGCCGCGACGAGCACGAGGAAGTTGACCATCAGGCCCAGGTAGACGACCCCGAGGATCGTGGCCCAGGCGTCGTGGGATACCCGCTTCATCGGTCAGCCCTTCAATCCGCTGGTGGCGATGCCCTCGACGAAGTACTTCTGCCCGAGCAGGAAGATGATCGCGATGGGCACGACCGAGATAGTGAGTCCGGCGAACAGCAGCGCGTAGTTCGTGTCGAAGAGGTTCGAGACGAAGCTCTTGAGACCGAGCTGGATCGTCCACAGGTCGGGGTTGCGCAGGTAGATGAGCGGCCCGAGGTAGTCGTTCCAGGTGTTCACGAACGTGAGCAGCGTGAGGCTCGCGATCGCGGGCACCGACAGCGGCAGCATGATGCGCCGCCAGATGGCGTACTCGCTGAGCCCGTCGAGGCGAGCGGCCTCGCTGAGCTCCTCGGGGATCGTCTCGTAGTACTGCTTCATGAGGAAGACGCCGAAGGCGCCGAAGGCCTGGAGCAGGATGATCGACCACAGCGTGTTCGACACCTTCAGATTCGACAGCAGGATGAACTGCGGGATCATGTACGACTGCCACGGCACCGCGATGGTGCCGATGTAGACCAGGAACAGGATGTCGCGCCCGGCGAACTTCATGCGCGCGAACCCGTAGGCGGCGAAGGAGCCGGTGAGCACCTGCAGGAAGGTCACGCTGACGGCCAGGAAGAGTGTGTTGCGGATCCAGACGAGCATGTTCGACTTCGTCCAGATGTCGATGTAGTTCTGCCAGACGAAGGTCTCGGGCACCCAGACCACGGGAACCGAGAACACCTCGTTGGCGTTCTTCAGCGAGCTCATGACCATCCAGAAGAACGGTGCGAGCAGGCCGACCGCGGCGATGAGCAGCGCGACGTAACCGAGCGTGCGGCCGATCGTGAGCCGGGAGCGGGTCCGCCCCGTCGAGACGGGGGCGTTGAGCTTGCGCAGCGTGCCTCCGGTGACGAGCACCTGTGTGTCGGTCATCATGCGCTCCGCTTCTTGTTCCAGAGGAACTGGCCGATCGTGACGAGGATGCAGAGGAAGAACAGTGCCACGGCGGCGGCGGATGCGTAGCCGAACTGCGACTCCTCGAAGCCCTTCTTGTAGATGAACTGCGACAGCACCAGGGTCGACTGGCCGGGGCCGCCGTCGGTCATGACGAGGATCAGGTCGAAGATCTTGAAGGAGTTGATGGTGAGCATCACCGTGACGAAGAACATGGTGGGGCGCAGCGACGGGATCGTGACGTTGACGAAGCGCTCCCAGACGTTCGCGCCGTCGACGCGCGCGGCTTCGTGCAGCTCGCGCGGCACGGTCTGCAGGCCCGCGAGGAAGAGGATCATGTAGTAGCCCATGTCGCGCCACGTGCTGACGATCACGACGGCGGGCATCGCCCACTCCGACGACGTGAGCCACCCGGGCGGCTCCGAGATGCCGATCGCGCGGAGCACCTCGTTGATGGGGCCGTAGTCGGGGCTGAAGAGCAGGTTCCACACCACGGCGATCGCGACGATCGAGGTGATGTAGGGGAAGAACGCGGCGGTGCGGAAGAACGCGACGCCCCGGAGCTTGTTGTTGAGCAGCAGTGCGAGCCCGAGCGAGACGACGATCGTCAGCGGGATGTGCAGCACCGAGTAGTAGATGGTGTTCCAGAACGCGATGTGGAAGCTGCCGTCGCCGAGCAGTCGCTGGAAGTTCGCGAACCCCACCCAGTCGGCCTTGCCGAAGACGTTCCAGTTCGTGAACGCCATGTAGAAGAGGATCAGCACCGGAAGCAGGGTCAGGAACCCGAATCCGATGAAGTTCGGCAGGATGAAGCTCCAACCGATCAGGGCGTTGCGGCGACGCAGCGCCGAGCGGCGGCGGGGCGGCTTCGTCTGCGGCGGGGCCGCGTCACGGCGCGGTGCCTCGGTGGTGGTCATGTCTCGTCTCCTGGATGCTGCGCGAGGTCGGGTGTCGGGGGCCGACCGGCGGCCGGCCCCCGAGTGAGTCAGCCGACCTCGTTCTTCACGCGGTCCTCGGCGGTCTTGATGGCGTCGTCGACCGAGGCCGAGCCCGACATCACGGCGGTGTGCAGGTCGGCGAGGATGCCCTGGATCGTCGCCGTCTTGCTCGAGGTGGGGTTCTCGGGCAGCACGTCGTGCGTCGACCAGGCGAAGGTCGACAGATCATCCGTCGGCGCCCCCTCGACCGCGAAGTAGGACTCGACGACGGCGTCGTTCGTGAGCGCGGGCGTGATCCCGATCTCGGCGAGCGCCTGCGCGCCCGCCTCGGATGCGGCGAACTCGAGGAACTGCTTGGCGGCGTCGACCTTCGCGGAGTCGATGTTCGCGTTGATGCCGAAGCCCGTCGGGTCGCCGAACGTCACGGGGGTGTTGTCGGTGCCGGCGGTCTTCTCATCGAGCTGAGGCGCGGGGGCGATGCCCCATTCGAAGTCGTTCGCCTCACCCGAGGCCTGCTGGGCGATGAGGGTCGCGGTGTACCACGTGCCCATCAGCATCATCGCGGCCTTCTGGGTGCCGAACTCGCCCTGGTAGGTGAGCTGGTTGGCGGTCGAGGTGTTGAAGTCGACCTGGTCACCGGCATCCTGCAGGGCCAGCGTGCTGTCGTAGTAGTCCTTCATGTTGCTGAAGTCGCCGTCGAGCACGCTGGTGTCGGTCTGCGCGTTCGCGAAGCCCTGCACGGTCGACTGCCAGCGGTGCAGGTAGGTGCCCTTCGACCCGTCGGTGGTGAGCGCCGCCGCGGCATCCGCGTAGTCGTCCCACGTCCACGAGCCGTCGGGCTGCTCGACGCCTGCCGCGTCGAACAGTGCCTTGTTGTAGAAGAGCACCCACGAGTCCTGACGGTAGGGCACGGCGTACGCGGCGCCGTCGACCTCGTAGGAGTCGGCTCCGCTGATGCCCTCCGGCAGCGCCACGTCCGAGACGTCGAGCAGCTGGCCGCCCTCCTGGAAGGTCGTGACGTACTTGACCTCCTTCTGCGTGATGATGTCGGGGCCGGATCCTGCGGCGAGGTCGGCGGTGACGAGGGTGTTGTACTCGGCCGCGTCGTACTCCTTGAGCTCGATCTTCACGTTCGGGTGATCCGCGGTGAAGGCGTCGGCGAGCGTCTGGAACTCGGGGGTCGTGTCGATGCTCCAGCCCGAGAGCGTGAGCGTGACGGGGGCGTCGGGGTCGGTGCTCTCTCCGGCGTCGCTGCTGCCGGAGCAGCCTGCGAGGGCGAGGGCCGCGACAGCGGCGATGCTGCCGGCGGCGAGGATCTTGCGGTTCATGGGGTACTGCTCCTTTGCAATGGCGGGTGCCCGAGAGGGGGCGGGATGACGGGTCGGGATGACGACTCAGGCGAGCCGGTGTTCGGTGGTGAGGGAATCGGGCCACGTGACGACGACATCGTCGGCGTCGATGCGGACGGAGGGGGCGGATGCCGCGGCGCGGTCGGACAGGTGCACCGCGGTCGCGATCCATCCGCCGATCGACACCGGGTACGTGATGACGGGGACGGATGCCGTGGCGCCGAGCGGGCTCGCGTCTCGCCGGGTCTCGATCGAGGGCACTCCCCCGGGCGTCAGCGCGACGATGCCGCTGTGGCGGC
>NZ_DALZXX010000148.1:1637-7071 GCF_031988965.1 Microbacterium sp. | reverse complement strand
GTGAGCATGACCGCGTCGGCGCCGGCCGACTGCGCGGCGCGCACGAGGTCCTCGAGGCGCTCCCCGACGGAGGCCGCCCGCTCCCCGTCGGCGAGGTCGGCGACGATCCTGTCGTCGAGGTAGTTGACGGTCTGGACCTCGGGGATCAGACGCCCCGCGAGCTCCGCGACCGGCGGGATGACGACGGCGCCGGTGTGCAGGAATGCGATACGGGTCATGACTATCCCTTCACGGAACCGGCGGCCATGCCGGCCATGATCTTCTTGTTGAGGAACACGAACACGATCAACAGTGCCACGATGTTGATGCTGATGGCGGCGAACAGCGGGCCGTACTGCGTCGACCCGTACTCGTCGTTCATGCTCAGGAGTCCGACCTGGATCGTCGCGAGCTCCGGCTTTGACGTGAACGTGAGGGCGATCAGCAGGTCGTTCCAGACGCTGAAGAACTGCACGAGCGAGATCGTGAGGATCGCGTTCTTCATGAGCGGGAGCCCGATCACGAAGAACTGCTTGAGCGGACTGCATCCGTCCATCGTCGCGGCCTCGAAGACCTCGCGCGGCACGGATCGGAAGTACGTCGCCATGAGGAAGGTCGTCAGCGGCAGACCCATCACGGTGTAGGTGATGATCAGCGGCCACAGCGAGTTGGTGAGCCCCAGCTTGAAGTACACGGTGAACAGCGGCACGAGGATCATCTGGCCCGGCACCATGATGCCGGCGAGGATGAGCAGCAGCGTGGTGTGCCGCCCCTTCCAGATCATGACCTCGAGCGCGTACCCGGCGGCGACGCCGAGGAGGACGATCAGGGCGACCGACGGCAGCGTGACCAGGAGGCTGTTGCGATAGTTCGTCGCGACGTTGCCGCGGGTGAACGCCTGGATGTAGTTGTCGATGTTGAACGTCTCGGGCAGCGCCCACGTCGGGTTCGACAGGAACTCCGACTGCGTCTTGAACGATCCGAGGATCATCCACACCTGCGGATACAGCACGATGATCAGCAACAGCGTGACGACGAACCACACCGGGATCCGTCGGATGGTGCGCAGCAGCTGCCGCCCGGCCTTCGGCGAGGGCGTCTTGCGGGAGAGCGGGCGTGCGCTCACCAGGGTCTGCGTCTCGGTCATCTCAGGCCTCCGCGTTCTTCTTGCTGGACGACCGGAACACCGCGAGTGTGAACACCAGGCAGAGGATGGTCAGGACGAGGGCGATGGTGCTGCCGTAGCCGTACTCGGCGTACTCGAACGCCGTGCGGTACATGTACAGGGTGAGCGGCGCGGTCGAGGTGCCGGGGCCGCCGCCGTTCAGGGCGAGCAGGCTGTCGAACACCTTGAGCGTGGAGTTGAAGCTGAAGATGATCGAGGAGATCAAGATCGGCAGCGACAGCGGGACCACGATGTGCCGCACGAGCTTGAGGCCGTTGGCGCCGTCGATGCGCGCGGACTCGATGACCTCGTCGGGGATGTCGAGCAGGCCCGTGTAGAGCAGCACCGCGTAGAAGCCCATCGAGCTCCACCACGTCATCGCCAGCGCCACGCTCATGGTGCCGACCGTCGACGCCAGGAACTCGACGCTGCCGAGTCCGAGGAAGTTGAGCAGGTCGTTCACGGGGCCCTGGTTGTCGCCGACGGCCACGAAGCTCTTGAAGAGCAGGGCCACGGCGACGGTCGGGAGCACCATCGGGAAGAAGACCGCGGTGCGCAGGAACGCGGATCCCTTGCGGAGCACGAACACGTACAGCAGTGCGAGCAGGTAGCCGAAGACGATCTGCCCCGCGGTGGCGAGCACCGCGAAGATGATGCTCACCCAGAGCGACTGGATGCCGGCCGGGTCCTGGAAGAACTTCGCGAAGTTGTCGACGCCGACGAACTCGAAGCCGCGCAGGGTGTTGCCCTCGAAGAACGACAGACCGAGCGACCAGGCGACCGGAACGAGCTTGAGTGCGACGTACAGGATGAGGGCGGGAGCCAGCAGGATGATGATCGTCTTGCGATCACCGAAGACGCGATTCATGGGCGTGCTTTCGTGACGTGTGTCGGCCCGGACCCGCACGGAGCGGGCCCGGGCCGGGGGTCAGTGTCCGATGTGGACGAGGGACGTCATCGGTTCTGGTCGATGCTCTGCTGCAGCTGGGACATGTAGTCCTCGGCCGACAGCTGACCCGAGACCAGGAGCGACATGTTGGACTGGGCGAGGCTGGTGGACTTGCCGTCCATCAGCGCCTCGAACCAGAGCACGGTCTCCTCGACCTCGGCGACCTTCTCCTGGATCGCCTGCGTGGTGACGGGGAGGTCGGCGACCTCTTCGTTCACCTTGAAGCCCGAGATGACACCGGCGTCCGACAGCGCCTGCGCGCCGTAGTTCTCGGCGATGCACGACAGCCAGTCGCCCACCTTCGGACCGAAGGTCTTGGGGTTCATGGCGAAGGCGGTGCCGGCGTTGGCCGGCCACTGGTCGATCGAGCCCTTGCCGCCCTCGACGGCCGGGAACGGCATGAACCCGACGTTGTCGATGCCGATCTGGTTCTCGTCCTCGTTGTTGATGTTGCTGAGGAGCCAGGTGCCGTCGTACTTCATCGCGGCCTTGCCGGAGAGGAAGTCGTTGGTGGCCGCGGCCGGATCCTTCGAGATGAAGCCGTCGCCGAAGTAGCCGGCCGCCGCGAGGTCGGCGACAGCCTGCGCCGCCTCGACGTAGTCGGGGTCGGTGAGCTTGGCCTCGTCATCGCGGATGGCGGTCATCGCGTCGGGGCCGGCGAGACGATAGGCGTACATGCCGATGAGGCGCGTGACGGGCCAGGCCGCGGCACCGGCCTCGGCCATCGGCGTGTAGCCGGCGGCGAGGAGGGTGTCGTTGGCGTCGAGCAGCTCGTCCCAGGTTTGCGGCTCGTCGATGTCGAGCTCGGCGAAGATCTCCTTGTTGTAGAAGATGCCCTCGAGGTTGTACTGGTACGGCAGCGAGACCATCTGCCCGTAGACGTTCTCGATGGTCGAGGACGCGGCGGGGAGGATCTGGTCCCAGACGCCGAGGTCGTCGAGCGCCTTCTTGTAGTCGAGCACGAGGTCGGCGGCGCCGAGATCCCCGTCGGGGCGGACCATGGCGGTGCCGGCGATGAAGTGGGCGGGCAGCGAGTCCTGGCTGGCGAGCAGCGTGACCTTCTGCACGACGTCGGCCTGCGCGACGGTCTGGTGCTCGAGCGGCAGGGCCTCGTTCTCGGCCTTGCACGCGCCCTCGGCGAGGGCGTCGAGCTCGGTCGCGAGGGTGGTGTTCTCGTTCGCGCTGAGGACGGTGAAGCTTTCGGGATCGGTGCCCGTCGCACCGCTGCCGGCGCTGCCGTCGCCGCCCTCGGCGGCACCGGTCGAGCACGCCGCGAGCGATGCGATCGTGAGCAGTGCGAATCCCGACGCGAGAAGCGCACGGGGAGTGCGGCGAGAGTTCATTGAGGCGTCCTCCTTGACGTCGATGGTGCTGTGTGTCGGTGTGAGTGAAACGTTACGGATTTTGTCGGTGCGTGTCAACACTCAGTACTGAAAGAATATTCACTTGGGCTCGAAAACGTGCCATACTGCCATTCGAACGACCGCTCGACTCGACACAGGGACCGCTCAATGACGACCTCTTCCCCCCACGCTCCGCTCCGCCCGCTGCACGCCGCAGAGGCGCGCTGGTCGAGCGGCTTCTGGGGATCCGTGCAGGACCGCACCTTCACCTCGACAGTGCCGGGCATCTGGCAGTCGCTGAGCGACGGCGACGTCAGCCCCGGCCTGCGCAACTTCCGCATCGCGGCGGGCCTCGACGCCGGCACGCACGACGGACCGCCCTTCATGGACGGCGACTTCTACAAGTGGCTCGAGGCGGCGATCGCACAGCTCGAGGTCGCACCCGACGCCGCGCTCGCGGCGCAGATCGAGGAGCTCGCGCAGCTGATCGCCTCGGTGCAGCGGGAGGACGGCTACCTGCACACGCCGGTGCTCATCCAGAGCCGCCAGGCCGAGCAGGCCGTCGCGCTCGCCGACCGATTCCACTTCGAGACCTACAACCTCGGTCATCTGATCACGATGGGCGTGCGGCACTTCGAGGTCACGGGCAGCACCACGCTGCTCGACGTCGCCCGCCGCGCGGCGTCGTTCCTCGAGGATCTGGCCGTCAACAAGCCGGTCGAGCTCGCCCGCAGCGCGATCTGCCCCTCGCACTACATGGCCGTCATCGAGCTGTACCGGGCGACGGACGACCCGCAGTACCTCGACCTCGCGGAGGCGTTCCTGCGGGTCCGCGACGACTTCGACGGCGGCGACGACAATCAGGACCGCCTGCCGGTGCGCGAGCAGAAGGTCGCGGCAGGGCACGCCGTGCGCGCCAACTATCTGTATGCGGGGCTCGCAGATCTGATCGCCGAGAACGGCGACCGGGAGCTGCTCGAGGTGCTCGAGGGCATCTGGAACGACGTCGTCGACACCAAGCTCTACATCACCGGTGGCTGCGGCGCCCTGTACGACGGCGCCTCGCCCGACGCCTCCCCCTGGCAGCAGGACATCAGTCGCGTGCACCAGGCATACGGACGCGCGTTCCAGCTGCCCAACACGACCGCCCACAACGAGTCGTGCGCGAACATCGGCATGATCCTGTGGAGCGAACGGATGCTGGCGCTCACGGGCGACGCCCGCTACGCCGACGTGATCGAGCAGATCGCCTACAACAGCCTGCTCTCGAGCATCAGCCTCGACGGATCGGAGTACTTCTACACGAATCCGCTCCGGCAGGTCCGCGATCTGCCGTTCCCGCTGCGTCGCCCCGGCGACACGGCGATCCACCCCGTGCCGAGTCCGCCTCCCTCCGACGAGCGACTCCGCGAGCGCTACCTCAGCTGCTTCTGCTGCCCTCCGAACATCGCCCGCACCCTCGCGCGCTTCCACGAGCGGGCGGCCTCGCTCTCGTCCGACGGGCTCTTCGTGCACCAGTACGGCGGCAGCTCGCTCGATCTCGCCCGCGGTGTGCTGAGCCTGCGGGAGGACAGCGACTACCCCTGGAGCGAGCAGATCGCGTTCACGGTCACGGCGGCCGCCGAGGGCGGAGTGCCCGTGCACCTGCGCATCCCCGGCTGGTCGTCGGGCGCGACGCTCACGGTGAACGGCCGTGCCGAACCCGCACCGACGCCCGGCACCTACGCGCGTCTCGACCGCACCTGGGCCGAGGGCGACGTCATCGTGCTCACCCTGCCCATGCCGGTGCGCGTGCTGCGCGGACACCGCCTGGCCGAGGAGATCACGAACCAGGTCGCGGTGCAGCGCGGTCCTGTCGTCTACGCGCTCGAGAGCACCGATCTGCCCGACGGCGTCGTGCTCGAGCAGGCCGCGGTGCGCCGCGGCGCCTCCTTCGAGACGGGTCGACGCGAGATCGCCGGCTCCCCCGTGACCGTGCTCACCACGCAGCTCGCCGTG
>NZ_DALZXX010000148.1:0-1627 GCF_031988965.1 Microbacterium sp. | reverse complement strand
CGACGACGCGGAGCTGCTGACCGTGCCGGTCACCCTCATCCCCTACTTCGCCTGGGGCAACCGCGGCCCCTCCGAGATGTCGGTGTGGCTGCCGGTGGTCTGGTGATGGCGATGAGCGCAGAGCACGTGATCGCGACCTACGTCATCGAGACGTCGCTGCCCCTGGCCCACGCCGCGGAGGTGCTCGCCGGAGAGCAGTCGACGGGCACGTTCGTCCGCGTCGAGCGCGAGTCCGACGAGGTGCGCGCGCGCTTCGCTGCACAGGTCGAGAGCCTCACCGAGATCCCCCTCACCGGCGCATCGCCGCTGCCCGGAGCCGTCGGCGATCCCGCACTCCGCCGCCGCGCCGTGCTGCGCCTGCGCTTCCCCCTCGACAACTTCGGCCCGTCGCTGCCGAACCTGATGGCGGCCGTCGCCGGCAACCTCTTCGAGATCAAGGAACTGGCGGCCATCAAGCTGATCGACCTCGACCTGCCGCCCGCCTTCGCCGTGCGCTACCCCGGGCCGAAGTTCGGCATCGACGGCACCCGACGCCTGATGTCACGCCCCGCCGGGGCGATGATCGGCACCATCGTGAAGCCCAGCATCGGCCTCACGCCCGAGCAGCTGGGCGATCTGGTCGGTGAGCTCGCCGCCGCGGGGGTCGACTTCATCAAGGACGACGAGCTGCAGGGCAACGGCCCCGCGGCTCCCCTCGAGGCGCGCGTGAAGGCCGTGATGCCGGTGCTCCTGCGGCATGCCGACCGCACCGGCGTGATGCCGATGTACGCGTTCAACATCACCGACGACATCGGTCGGCTCGAGGCCAACCACGATCTGGTGGTGTCGGCCGGAGGCACCTGCGTCATGGCCTGCGTGAACCTGGTGGGCTTCGCGGGGCTGGAGTTCCTGCACCGTCACGCCGAGGTGCCGATCCACGGCCATCGCACCATGCTCGGGGGCATCATGCGCTCGGAGCAGGTGGGGATAGGGTTCCGTGCATGGCAGAAGATCGCGCGGCTCTCGGGGGCGGACCACCTGCACACCAACGGCATCAGCAACAAGTTCTACGAGACCGACGCTGAGGTGCTCGACTCGATCGCCGCCGTGCGGCAGCCGCTCCTGGGCATCACGCCGACCGTCCCCGTGCTCTCCAGCGGACAGTGGGGCGGGCTGGCGCACGCCACATACTCGGCCGTCGGCACGAGCGACCTTCTCGTGCTCGCGGGCGGTGGCATCCACGGTCACCCCGACGGCGCCGCGGCCGGGGTGTCGAGCATGCGCGAGGCATGGGCGTCGGCAGAGCGGGGCGAGACGATCGACGACGCGCTCCGCGCCTCGGTCGAACTGCGACGGGCGGTCGAGCGCTTCGGTCCGGCCCGTGTCTGAGCCCACGGTGCCCCTCGCCGCGACGACGATGCGCGTCGGGTACTACGGCGACGACTTCACCGGCAGCGTCGACGTGCTGCTGCAGTTCGCCCGGCACGGATGGTCGGGACGCCTGTTCGTCGGCGTGCCGGATGCCGAGCGGCTTCGCGAGGCGGCATCCGCTCACGACGTGGTGGGCATCGCGGGGATCGCACGGTCGCTGCCCACCGCGCGCATCGAGGCGGAGGTGCGCCCCGCACTCGAGGCGCTGCGCGCCCTC
>NZ_DALZXX010000147.1:5365-7076 GCF_031988965.1 Microbacterium sp. | reverse complement strand
CCCGCCGCTCGGCGGGCGCGGCTCACCGGCCAGCGTCCGTCGAGCTGTGCGCCGCCGAGTCCGAGGCGGGCGAGAGTGCGAAGGGGGCCCAGAACGCCACCGTGGCCGAGTACGATCGCGCTGCGCAGTGCGACGCGTCGCGTGTGCGGCAGCTCGTCGGCGAACAGCGCGCGTTCCCAGGCCTTGGCGACCTCGACCGAGAATCCTCGGCCGATCTCGCCGGTCGACTCCGTCATCGGGCGATCCTCGGCGTGGCGGTAGATCGTCGCGGTGGAGGAGTTGACCCAGAGCGCAGGCGGAGCCGACGCTCTCGTGATCGCCGTGCTCAGCGACGCCGTGGTGTCGAGCCGGGAACGGAAGATCGCCGCGCGATTCTCGGCGGTGTACCGGCAGTTGACGCTCTTGCCGGCGAGCCCGATCACGAGAGACGCGCCGTCGACAGCGCGATCGATCGCCTCCTGGTCGCCCCAGGCGATGTCAGCACCCGATCGCGAGATCGTCACGACCTCGCGCTTGGCCGCGCGAAGCCGCGGCAGCAGGTACGTGCCCATGAAGCCGGTGGATCCGCCGAGCACGACCCGACCGGCGGACACCGGTGCGTCGGCGGGCACCGGGGTGCCGGCGCTCATGCGGTCTCACTCTCGATCGAGTACTCGAAGAACCCGGTGTACTCGTAGACCCGACCGAGCACGGGCGCGTCGATGGTCATGTTCACGTGGTGGCGCTCGCGCTCGTCATCCCATCGCTCGACCAGGCCGATCGTCGGCCGCAGGAATGCAGGGGCAGCGAGCCTCAGTGGTCCGAGCCGCAGGCCGACCTTCCGGATGCTCAGCACGACAGCGCCGTCGCTCACGTCGATGTCGAAGGTCGTCACCACCGTGCGGTGCGGTCCGATCTCGTTGCGCAGGATGCCCGCAGGGGTCAGCTCGACGACATCGGGCATGACCCAGGTGCGTCCCGGGAGGTCGAAGTGACGGACGGCGAGCGCCCGGCCGTCGACGGTGCGGTTCTCGATGCGGAACGGAACGTCGGTCTCCCACCCGGCGAAGGCCACTCCCAGCGCCTCTGCGATGCGGAACACCGGCCACAGCCAGCGGTGACGGGACCCGGCGGTCGTGAAGGTTCCGCGCCCGATCCCGACGTGCCCCTCGGGGATCGTGCGGAAGTACCATCCCGTCTTCGGGTGCAGCTCGGCGATGCGCTCGCCGAGTGCGCGCTCGTAGGGGGACGCGTGGGGATTCTCCGCAGCAGTCACGGGTCCAGCCTAGGCGGACCGATGAGAGGATCGAAGGACATCGAGCGCCGACCCATCAGAGCACCGAAGAGGTTCCATGACCATCCAGCACACCGTCGTCTTCCGCCTCGTCCACGAGTCCGGCTCGCCGGAGGAGCGCGAATTCCTCGAGACGGCGCGATCTGTCCTGACGGCGATCCCCGGTGTCGAGAAGTTCGCGGTTCGTCGCCAGATCAGCCCGAAGAGCGACCTCGAGCATCAGTTCTCGATGGTCTTCGCCGACCAGCACGCCTACACCGCCTACAACGACCACCCCGCTCACACCGCGTTCGTCGCGGACCGCTGGGTGCCCGAGGTCGCGGCATTCCAGGAGTACGACTTCGTGGAGTGAGGGGCGTCGCGCTGCGGTGCAGCCGGCCGCGTCAGGCGGCCGGCTCCCGCAGCCGCACGAGGCGCTCGTGGCCCGTCTCCTCGAGC
>NZ_DALZXX010000147.1:0-5280 GCF_031988965.1 Microbacterium sp. | reverse complement strand
GGTAGCCGAGTGCCTTCTCACTGAACGACGGATCCATCCGTCGCATGTGGGTCTTCACGGCCGAGCTGTGCAGCCACTCGTCGGCGTCCGCCTTGTCGTGGCCGAGCCGCAGCGCGCGCTGCAGCAGTTCGGTGGCCTCGCTCTGTTCGGTACCCTCGCCCTGTTCATCGACCTTCACAGGGGCGGCAGTCGCGGCGGCCGGAGCAGCCGCGGTCGCCGCCGCAGGTGCCTTGGCCTTCGCCGTCTTGGCGGGCTGTCGTGTCTTGGCCTTGACCGCGGGCTCGGCGACCGTCTCGGGCACCTCGACGACCGCGGGCGTGGGAGCGGTCGCGGAGGGCTTGCTCGGACGCACCACGCCGGGGAGCGAGTCGTAGGCCTCGAACTCGTCGCACGCGGCGGCGAGCGACTTGGCGGTGGACCCCGCGACGCCCACGCCGATCACGTATCGGCCGAGGCGCTTGCAGCGCTGGGCGAGAGGGACGTAGTCGCTGTCGCCGGCGACGATCACGACGTGCGTGAGATCGGGCAGGCGGAACATGTCTTCGACGGCGTCGACAGCCAGCCGGATGTCCGCCCCGTTCTTGGCGTAGGCGGCGGCCGGGAAGAGCTGCACCAGATCGACCGCGCGCGCGACGAGCTGCGAGCGGTACTCGGCGTTGACGGGCGATGACCAGTCGGCATAGGCGCGAGTGAGCACCAGGGTGCCGAACGACGCGGCGTAGTCGATGATCGCACCGACCTCGATCATGGCGCGGGAGAGACGCTCGGTGACCTCGGGGTCGGAGGGGTTCTCGGAGATGCGCTGACGATCTTTGCCGTACGCGTTGCGTCCGTGCACCCGGTCATACCAGGAGATGACGATGTTGTCGAAGTCCAGGTAGACGGCGACGCGGGCGTCGTGTGCCTCAGCCATGGTTCACTCCCTCGTTCGGGTACCGGACGCCGATCTGGGCGCGGATCTCGTCGAGCGTGCCCATGATCGCGACGGTCTCGGCGATCGGCAGGATGTCGCCCTCGAGGATGCCCTCGCGCACCAGACGCTCGGCGGCCTGAGCCTGGTACTGCATGCCCCGCCCCTCGACCTGAGAGACGTATTCTTCGACGACCGTGCCGTCGGGCTGCACGACGCGGAAGGTCGTGGGCGTGTACCAGACGCGGTCGATGTCGATGCGGGCGTCGGTGCCGACGATGCTGGCGGCGTTCGGACCCGCGGCGCGTGAGGACGAGATCGTCGTCGAGATCGCGCCGCCGTCGTGCGTCATGATGGTCGCGACCTCGGCATCGGCGCCCGTCTCGATCAGACGTGCGGTGGCGGTGATGTCGGCCGGGGCGCCGAGCACATCCCAGACGAACGAGATCGGGTAGATGCCGAGGTCGAGCAGCGCGCCGCCGCCCAGCTCGAGGGCGTTCAGGCGATGCGACGGGTCGGCCGAGATCTTCTGCGTGTGGTCAGCGGTCACCACGCGGATCTCACCGAGCGTGCCCGCGGCGAGGATCTCGCGGATGCGGACCATGTGCGGCAGATACCGGGTCCACATGGCCTCCATCGCGAGCAGGCCGCGGTCGGCGGCCAGCTGCTGCAGGTCTTCGGCCTGAGCGCGATCGACCGTGAACGCCTTCTCGACGAGCACGTGCTTGCCGGCCTCGAGAGCGAGACGGGCGTTCGCGTGGTGCATCGGGTGCGGCGTGGAGACGTAGATGATGTCGATCTCGGGGTCGGCGACCAGTGCCTCGTATGAGGGGTGTGCGCGAGCGATGTCGAAGCGTGCCGCGAAGGCATCCGCGGACTCCTGGGAGCGCGAGCCGACCGCCAGCAGATCGAGCCCGGCGGTGCGCAGATCAGAAGCGAAGGCGCCGGCGATACCGCCGGTCGCGAGGATTCCCCATCGAAGACCAGTCATGGTCTCAGCGTAGAGGGTGGCGCCGACGTGCTGCGCGGTCAACCCGCAGTCGCCAGCGCGCGCTGCGGCACGAGCGGGAACACCTGCTCGGCGATCCGATCGAGTTCCTCGTCGAGCGGTGATGACTGGACGAGGAGGAGCGTGATGCCGGCATCCGCATATTCATGGATGCGTTCGGCCACCTGCTCGGCCGTGCCGACGAGATTCGGACGCAGACCGCGCGTACCCACCGAGTACTCGCGACGGGTGAGTTCGAGGGAAAGCTTCGAATTCCGTTGGAACTCCTCGAACGACGCGTAACCGGGCGAGTCGGGGTCGACGGTCGTGATGCGGTCGAGCTCGCGCTGCGCCTCGGCCTCGGTGTCGCGGACGATCACGTACGCGGGCATCCCGAACTCGGCGATCGGCCGACCGTGCAGCCGCTCGGAGCGCGCGTTCATGTCGGAGACGTTGGAGCGCACCTCGTCGAGGGTGCCGCCGTGCATGACGTACGCGTCGGCGAAGCCGGCGATCGACTCGCGACCGGCCTCGCTCTCGCCGCCCGCGAAGATCACGGGGTGCGCCGAGGGCTTGGGCTCGACGATCGTGCCGTCGAGGGAGTAGTGCGATCCGCCGTAGGAGAACGGCGTGTGCTCCCACAGCCCGTTCAGCACCTCGACGAACTGCTGCGCCTGCACGTAGCGCTCGTCGTGGGTCGTGAACCGGCCCCCGAACTGCGTGGCCTCCTCGGCCCACCAGGCGGCGACGACGTTGAGCGCGACCCTGCCGGGTGCGATTTGGTCGAGTGTGCCGACGGTCTTCGCGAGCACGGCGGGCAGGTGGAATCCCGGACGCACAGCCGTCATCACCCGGAGCCGTTCGGTCACGGCGAGGATCGCGGCGGACAGCGACCAGGCTTCGAGACTCGGCGCCTCGATGCCCTTGCGGTCGTTGAGGTAGAGCTCCGGCACCAGGGTCGTGTGGAACCCGAGTCGGTCTGCCTTCACCGACACCTCGCGGATGTACTCCCAGGTCGCCGCCATACGTCCCTCGTCGGTGACGTTGCGCAGGAAGCCGCCGTAGACGGGGGTCCAATATCCGAGGTCGATGGACATGATGCTCCTTGCGTCAGACGCCGGACAGCGCGCTGTCGAGATCGGCGATGAGATCGGCGGGGTCTTCGAGGCCCGCCGACAGACGGATGGTCGTCAGGGAGATGCCGGCGGCGGCACGCTGCTCGGCCGTCAGATGCGAATGGGTCATCGACGCCGGGTGGTTCACCAGACTGCGCGCATCTCCGATGTTGGCGACGAGGCGGATGACGCGCAGCGAGTCGATCACTGCCGCGACCCGGTGCTGCGTCTCGGCGTCTTCGGGGACGGCGAGGTCGAACGAGAAGACCGAGGGGCCGCCGCGCGGCAGGTAGCGCTGAGCGAGCGGATGCCACGCGTTGCCCTCCAGGCCCGGGTGGTGCACCCGGGCGACGGCCGGATGCTGCTGCAGGTGCCTCGCGATCGCCAGCGCCGTGGCGCTCTGACGCGACACCCGCAGGTCGAGGGTCTCGACCCCCTGCAGGATCTGCCAGGCGTTGAAGGGCGAGAGCGAGGGGCCGAGGTCGTGCACGTACTTCGACTTCACGAGCGCCGCGAACGCCTGCCCGATGCCGAAGCGCTCCCACAGGGTGAAGTCGCCGATGCGCGTATAGGGCTCGGTGAAGTGTGGCCAACGTGCCGGTTCACGGCCGAAGTCGAAGGTGCCCTGATCGACCACGACGCCGCCGAGGGATGTGCCGTGACCGCTGAGGAACTTGGTCGCCGAGTGCACCACGAAGTCGGCGCCGTGCTCGCCGGGGCGCACCAGGTACGGAGTGCCGACCGTGTTGTCGATCACGAGCGGGACGCCGGCCTCGTGCGCGATGTCGGCGACCGTGCGGATGTCGAGCACCTGGGCGATCGGATTCGCGATCGACTCGGCGAACAGCACGCGGGTCTCGGGGCGGATGGCGGCGCGCCAGGCATCCGGGTCGTCCTGGTCGACGAAGGTCACCGGGATGCCGAAGTCGTCGAAGGTCTCCTGCAGCAGGTCGACCGTGCCGCCGTACAGCTGGGTGGCGGCGACGATGTGTCCGCCGCGTCCGACGATCGCGAGCAGGGTCACGGCGACCGCCGCCTGGCCGGAGGCGACCGCCACGGCTGAGGCGCCGCCCTCGAGGGCGGCGATGCGTTCCTCGAGGATCTGCTGGGTCGGGCTCGCGTTGCGGCTGTACAGGTTGCCGGCGGTGCGCAGTGCGAACAGGTCGGCGGCGTCGGCGAGCGAGGCGAACTCGTACGCGGCGGTTTGATAGATCGGTGGGATGGCGCTGTTCTGCGGAGTCCCGGGAATGTACCCCGCCTGGATCTGACGCGTCGAGAACTCGGTCATGCGGTCGCCACCGCCGCCGTCTCGTGCGTGCGGATGATCGCGGCATGCACGTCACCGCCGCGCAGACGCTCGAGCCACTGCACGAGCGCGGCGGCGACACTGCGGTGCGACTGGTCGTTGAGTGCGTCGTGCAGTCCGTCGACGGTCTCGACGATCTCGAGATCGGGGACGCTCCGCAGAGCATCGATCACCTGGGGCAGCGGTGACACGGTATCGGCGCCACCATGGACGGCGAGCACGGGCACCTCGATCGCTGCGAGATCGGCGGGTGCCGGGAGCGGCTCGGCCGGAGCGACGTCGACGGACGTGGCCGCGGTCGCCAGCACGCCCAGGTGCAGCGGGCACGCCGTGCGCTCCTCGGCGGGCGGCAGATCGAGCTCGGCATCCACGAGGGTGCCGGCGACGACGGCCGCCTCGACCGAGGCTCCCTGTGCGACGAGACGCAGCACGGCGGATGCTCCGGCATCCGACCCGACGAGCACCCGCGGGGCGTCGGCGGCCTCCGAGAGCCAGGCGCTCGCGGCATCGGCATCCTCGTCGAAGACGGCGACGACGTAGCCGTCAGAACTCAGCCGGCGGCCGAAGCGCTCGTACACGCCTGCGCGCTCGCCGCGTCCGGTGACGAGGGCGAGCGTGCCGCGGACGCGGGCGGGAGGCGTCCAGACTGCGGGGGAGGAGGTCGTGGTCATGCCTCCATCCTCCGATCGGCCTCCGACACGCGCTGAGGATGTGTCGCTGTGTTGCGATCCGTGTCGCTGCGCTTCCGCGGCGGTTGGCGGTCGGATCCGGGCGCTCCTACTTTCGGGGCATGACCGAACCCCTCATCATCGGCGCCATGGTGCGCGCCCTCGGCGCGTACCCGTCCGGTTGGCGTCCGCCGGGCGCGCACCGCGACCCTGCGGCGGATGCCGACATCCTCCGCCACATCGCGCGCGAGGGCGAGGACGCGGGGCTCGACTACCTGTTCTTCGGCGACTGG
>NZ_DALZXX010000146.1:0-7138 GCF_031988965.1 Microbacterium sp. | reverse complement strand
GCGGTCGCCGCGGCGGCGGTGGCGACATCGCCTCCGGAATCCTCGGCGGCCTGGTGATCGGCAGCCTTCTCGACGGCATGTTCGACTGACGGACCCCGTACAGCTGTGTGGCCCGACCCCCGAGAAAGGGGCCGGGCCACACACGTGTTCCTGGAGTCAGGAGGCGAGCGCCTCGGACGGAGGTGCCTGCGTGCTCAGGGCGATGACACCGTAGTCCCAGCCCTTGCGCCGGTAGACCACGCTCGGGTGATCGGAGCGCACATCGACGAACAGGAAGAAGTCGTGTCCGACGAGCTCCATCCGGTCGACCGCCTCTTCGACGGTCATCCATTCCGCGTCGAAGCTCTTGGTGCGGATCACGACGGGCGAGTAGACCTCTTCCTCGTCGTTCTGGATCGGCACACTGCCGGTCGCGACCGCGTGCAGGATGTCGGCCGAGGCCGGCTCGACATCGATCCCCTCGAGGGATCCGCTGCCCTTCTCGAAGTGGGCTCCTCGAGGATGCTGCCGGCCGTCGACGCGCTTCTCCTTCGCACGGCGCAGCTGCTCGGACATCTTGTCGACCGCGAGGTCGAGTGCGACGAACTTGTCGCCATCCGTGGCTTCCGCCCGGACGACCGGGCCCTTGCCGATCAGCGTGAGCTCGACGGTCTCGTCGGGCACCCGACCGTTCCGATACACCCTGTGGGTGACCTTCACGTCAAGCCGCTGCGCCCGCGATGCGAGCGTCTGGATCCTGGCGATCTTCTCCTCGACAACGGTTCGGAAGCGATCGGTGATACCCACTCCGACGCCAACGATGCTTGTTTCCATTGCTGCCTCCTTGTCCCGGTCCTCCCGGCCAAGGGCGGACCGTGGTCGCCTTAGAACCCCCACCGTAGTCCGCCTGGCTACGGATGTCACGGGTCATTTGCTCCGTGTCCCCGAAGCGTTCATCATGCGTTCGCTGTGACGTGGTGTGGCTGCGAGAACGACGGCGGCGATCACGATATGGTTCGCGCGCTGCAGCACGGCCGCAGCCTCATCGAGCGTGGCACCGGTGGTCATGACGTCGTCGACCAGTACGACCCGCCGGCCGTCGCCGCTCCATCGCGCGCGCATCGTGCCGCGCACGTTGGAGGCGCGTCGAGCGGCATCCAGGCCACGCTGATCTCCCCTGGCTCGCTGCACGAGAGCGCGGTGGGGCAGCCCGCCCGCACGCCTGATCAGCAGCTCCGGCACACGATAGCCTCTGCGTCGGAACGCGGTCCGCGAGGTCGGCACCGGCACGATCAGCACATCGCGCATCGAGCAGGCACTCTGCAGAAGCGCGGCATCGACCGCCGTGGCGAGCGCGCGGCCGAGCGGCCTCGCGAGCACGGTCTCTCCGCCGTCTTTGAGACGTCGGATGCAGCGCGCCGCCACCGATTCGAAGGAGAGCGCGGCGTGCACCGGCAGCCCCTCGGGTGTTCGCAACTCGATCGGCACCGGCCGAACACATCGACGGCACGGGTCGCAGAGGACGGTCGCGGGTGAGCCGCATCCCGCGCAGGTGGCAGCGAGCACGAACGCGAGAAGCTCAGGAAGCAGTGCACGCAGGCGAGAGGTGGGGCGCATCTCCCGAGGCTGCCGTGGATCGCTCCCGCGCGCGGCGCCACTCTGACGCTCGACCGGCAGACGGGGGAACTCCGAGACCGAGAGCGCCTGTGCAGAAGGCCCGGTGTCAGCGACCCGCGCGGGTGGCCAGGACGATCACTCCGTCCGTGGATTCGCTCCACGCCGAGCCGCTTCGCGCGTAGACCGCTCCCTCGGCACCGAGCACGCGGATGCCGGCAGCGGAACGCGAGCCCGCGATCGACACGGCTCCGCTCGGTGCGGATTCGGTGGTTCCCGTGCCCCCGACGATCTGCGTCAGGACCGTCCGGTCCTCACGATCGACGAGGAGCCCCACTCTGTCGGACCCCAGCCACACGAGTCCGGCTGCCGGCGCGTCGAGCTGAGCCACGCGCTCGGTCTCGCCGAGCCGCGTCGGCACGCCCGAGTCATCGCGTACGACCGCCGAGATGACGACCCACCGCTGGCCGCCGATCACGACGACCGCCGCCACGCGGGCACCGTCGGCGGACACCCGGATGGCCGAGACCTCGGAGGCCTCGGGCCAGGCGTCTTCGATCGGGTGCGACACCACATCGTCGCCGATCGCCAAGAGCGCTGACGGGGCATCCGACGGCACCGACCAGGTGTAGTCGTAGGGGTCCAGGGAAGGTCGCACCAGCCGCGAGCGCGGGTCCAGCTCGTCCACACGGCCGTCGCCCGCGATGTACACGTGACCGTTCCCCAGTTGCATCGCGGCGTGCGAGTCGTCGCCCGCGACGTCGATGGCGAGGATCGGCTGCGTGATGCCGAGGATCTCCTCGGTGACTCCGGGGATCGGGGTGATCTGGTTCCCGACCACGGTGCCGAAGGCGCCCTCCTTGAGCACGATGCCTCCCCCGTCGGACGGGGTGTCGACGATCTCGACCACACCCGCTTCCAGTGCTCGGCCGTCGACGGTGAATCGCACCTGATTGATCTGGACCCCGGCCGCGGCGAGAGTCTGCTGCAGTTGAGTGCGCATGCGTGCGAGAGTCGTCGCATCGAGACCGAGCGCCGCTCGGTTCAGTGCCACATCGGCCACCTGATCGACGTCGATGGGCACCGCGTCCCGTGCCATCTGCACATCGGGCGGGAACGCGCTCTGAACGGCAGGATCGAGCCAGGGGCTCGGCGCACCGCCGATCAGCGACTGAGTGATCGTCGTGGCGATGGTGACTCGTCGCGGGAACCACCGCACGTCGGGCACCAACCGCTCCCAGGTCTGGTCGTAGTACTGCAGCGCATAGTCGCCGTACACGCGGGGGAACCGCGACTCGTCGATCACGATCCCGTCCGGCGCCTCCGAGATCCGCCACTGGCCCTCGGTGCGGGTCACGACGAACGCGGAGTTCGAGGCGCTCACCGCCTGCGCGAAGGCTCCCGTGCCGTCGACGCTCGCGACCTGCTCGAACTGCACGCGCACGTCGGCGGTGTCGCCGTCCGCAGAGTCGGTGTCGTCATCGATGGTGGAGCTGAAGGATCTGGTGTCGGCGCTGACGTCGATCGACACGCCTGTGTTCGGTCGCCAGGACGCAGCCATCTCGGGTGTGAGGAACTTGCGGGCCGTGTCCCAGTTGTCGGCCGGTGTGATCGCGGCCTCCATGAACCCCTCCACGATCGCCGCCGGGCCCGCCCCCTCGATCGGCCCCGAGGCGAGCGGCAGGAAGTCCGGGTCCTCCGGCGAGGCGCCGAGAGCCAGCCCGGACTGCACGTCACCCGTCGTCGGCAGACCCGTGCACGCGGTCATGATCAGCATCGCCGTCGTCGCGGCGATGGCGGCGAGCACCCGTCGAACGCGCGCGGTCATTCGAGACTCCGCTCGTCGAAGAGCTCGGCGGGGAGATCCGCGAGACGGATCGGCTGCGTGGCATCGCCGAGCTCCCCCATCGGCTCCTGCGGCTCCAGCGGGACCGGGGAAGGGCCATCGATGGCGCCTCCCCTGCGCGGAAGAGTGAGCACGAAGTTCGTCCCCACTCCGAGCTCCGACCAGACCGCGAGGGTGCCGCCGTGCAGCGTCGCGTCGCCGAGCGCGATCGAGAGACCGAGCCCCGTGCCGCCGATGGTGCGCTGTCGCGAGGGATCCGCACGCCAGAAGCGGTCGAACACGCGTTCCGCGTCTGTCGGATTCATCCCGAGTCCGAAATCGTGCACCCCTGCGGCGACCGCGTGCTGGTTGCTGTCGACCGTCACCACGATCGGACGTCCCTCGCCGTGCTCGATGGCGTTGCCGACGAGGTTGCGAAGGACCCGACGGACCCTGCGCGGATCCATGTCGACGGGAGAGTATCCCCCTGGCGCGACCAGACGCAGCTCGCTGCCGCGTTCGTCGGCGAGGGGCTTCATCTGCTCGATGATGTCCTCCGCGAGGTGCGCCAGGCTCGTCGCCTCCAACTCCAGTTGCACAGAACCGGCGTCGTAGCGACTGATCTCGAGCAGGTCGGACAGCAGAGTCTCGAAGCGCTGCACCTGTGTGTGCAGGAGTTCCGTGGTCCGCGACGTCGTCGGATCGAACTCACCGCGCTGATCGTTGAGCATGTCGGCGGCCAGTCGGATGGTGGTGAGAGGAGTGCGCAGCTCGTGGGAGACGTCGGAGACGAAGCGCTGCTGCACGAGAGACAGCTCGCCGAGCTCCTTGATCTGGGATTCGATGCTGTCTGCCATGGCGTTGAAGGATCGACCGAGTGTGGCGATCTCGTCCTCGCCGTGCACGTCGATGCGCACCCCGAGGTCGCCGGAGGCGAGTCGTGCGCTCGTCTCGGCGGCCTCGACGATCGGCGTCGAGACCGAGCGCACGACGATGAACGAGATCACCGCGACGATCGCGACGAGGCCGATGCCGGCGATCCAGAGCGTGCGCTGCACGAACGTGAGCGTGTTGTCCGCGTCCGCCAGGTCATACGCGAAGTACACCTCGAACGGTCCCGCCTCGGGCACCTGCAGCTGCTGCCCGACGATGATCCCAGGCACCGCGCGCCCGGCGACGTCGAGCGACACCGACTGCCAGGACTGACGATCATCGAACTGGACGACGCGATTGCGGAGAGCGGAACTGATGTTGTTCAGGCTGAGACCGGCGGTGAAGCCGTTCAACGCGACCGCATCGGCATCCGCGTCCTCGATACGGATGCCGGCGAAACCCTCGGCTGTCGAGTAACGCCGGAGGTCGGCCTGGATGCTGTCCCAGAGCTCCTGAAGCGCGACGGGATCATCGCTGAGCGCCGCCGAGTCGAGAGTCATCTGAGCGAGGTTGACCGACCTCACGGCGTCTTCGAGACCCTCGTTCTTGCGGGACTCGAAGAGGTCGTTCTGGATCACGAGCGCCATCGTCACGCACGTGATCAGAATCGCGGTGGAGGTGAGGATGAGGGTGATCGTCAGGGTGCGGAAGCGCAGCGATCGCCGCCACAGGGCGCCGAGCACCGTCGGCCATCCACGCCAGTCGCGAAGGACCGCGACCGCCGTGGTCGTCGCCGTCGTCGCAGTCATCGAACCCCTAGCCCGCGCTCCCGGCGCGGTAGCCGACGCCACGGACCGTCATGACGATCTTCGGGTTGTCGGGATCGAGCTCGACCTTCGCGCGCAGGCGCTGCACGTGGACGTTCACGAGTCGCGTGTCCGCCTTGTAGTGATAGCCCCAGACCTGTTCCAGCAGCATCTCGCGGGAGAAGACCTGCTGCGGCTTGGACGCGAGCGCGACGAGCAGCTGGAACTCCAGGGGTGTGAGTGCGATCGGGGCCCCGTCACGACGCACCTCATGCGCATCGACGTCGACCGTGAGGTCACCGACGCGCAACTGCTCTGCGACCGTCTGCGGCGTCGGTCGAAGCCGCGTGCGGATGCGCGCCACGAGCTCCTTGGGGTTGAACGGCTTGACGATGTAGTCGTCGGCGCCGACCTCCAGCCCTCTGACCACGTCTGCGGTGTCGCTGCGGGCGGTGAGCATGATGACGGGGACACCCGACTCCGCGCGGATCCGCGTGCAGATCTCGATGCCGTCCATTCCGGGGAGCATGAGGTCGAGCAGCACGAGGTCGGGGCGCTGGGTGCGCCACTCTTCGACGGCCCGCGCACCGTCGGCGCAGAACACCGGCTCGAAGCCCTCCGTACGGAGCACGATGCCGATCATCTCGGCGAGCGCGATGTCGTCGTCGACCACAAGAATGCGTGAGGTCATAACTGTTACCTTATGGCACTCAGTACCACGGACCCCATGTCTGCGCTCCGCCCGAGTGTTATGACACGATGGGAGCGCACGACGGAGGGAGTGCCGGTGACCGGCCAGACGTGGACCCCTGCCCCGAAGAAGGGCATCATCCCCCTGCATCCGCTGACCTTCGGGATGCTGCTGAGCAGGTCGTTCGCGGCACTGCGCCACAACCCCAAGGTGCTGTTCGGCTTCGGAGTCGTCATCCAGCTGGCCGTCGTCGTGCTCAGTGCGACCGTCATGGGATTCGTCTTCGTCACGACCTTCACCAGACTCGAGTCCCTCTCCCCCGCGTCCTCGGACTTCGAAGCGGTCTTCGCCGGCACCATCGCGATGAACATCGTGGCGGGCATCGCGGTCGGACTCGCGTCGATCGCATTCACCGCTCTGATGCAGGGCGTGGTGGCGGCCGAGATCGGATTCGCGGCGATCGGGGTGAAGGCGTCGCTCGGAACGCTGTGGCGGAGGATGATCCCGTCCTTCTGGCGCCTCGCCGGCTTCGCGTCACTGTCCATCATCTTCGTCTTCGGCGTGATCGTGATCGTCTTCCTCGTCATCGCCGGTTTCATGGCGGGCGGCCTCGGCGGCTCCGGAGAGGCCATCGTCGGCGTCGTGATCCTCGTGATCCTCATCATCGTCGCCACGATCCCCCTTGTCGTCTGGCTGACGACCAAGCTCCTGCTCGTGCCGTCGATCCTCGTGCTCGAGCGCGCGAAGTTCCGCGACGCGATCGTGCGGTCATGGCGCCTCACCCGCGGCCGGTTCTGGGTCGCCTGGGGTGTCACCTTCCTGATCGGCGCGATCATGGGCGTCGCCATGCAGCTCGTCAATCTCCCCGCATCGCTTCTCGGTGCGATGCTCGGGAATGTGCTCTCGCCGACGGGATCGATGGACACGGCGGAGATCATGGGGTTCGTCTTCGCACTGCTGGCGCCTCAGATCCTGCTGCTCGTGCTGCAGGCGATCACCCTGGTCGTGCAGAGCACCGCGGGCACCCTCGTCTACCTCGACAGTCGTATGAGATACGAGGGCCTGGACCAGGCCCTGATCGTCTACGTCGAGCGTCGCGATCTCGGCTGGGACGACGAGCAGCTGGGAGACCCGTTCGCGGTCGATCCCGAGCGTGCCGTCAGCAGTGCTCCCCCTCCGGCGCAGCTGCCCGAGTGGGCACTGGCGACGCAGGGCGGCCAGTACCTGCCGCAGCCGTACCCGGGACAGCCGTACCCGGCGCAACCGTACGCATCGCAGCCGTACCCAGCACAGCAGTACCCAGCACAGCAGTACCCAGCACAGCAGTACCCAGCACAGCAGTACCCAGCA
>NZ_DALZXX010000145.1:0-7297 GCF_031988965.1 Microbacterium sp. | reverse complement strand
GGACGGGGCCGCGGCGCGTGCGGTCGTAGCGCGTCACCGTCGACGTGCGGGTCGAGGTGCTCGTGCCCGCCGTGGTGCGCGTCAGGCGCGATTCGGTGCTGAAGCTCACGCAGTGCCGTTCTCGCGCGGGGGCTCGACGTCGAGGAGGATCTGCCCGACGACGGCGACGGCCGTGACACCGTCGAACTCGGCCTCGGGCTCGAGCACCAGGCGGTGCGCCAGCGCGACGACGGCGAGTTCTCGGACGTCGTCGGGGGTCACGAAGGTGCGCCCGTTCTTGGCGGCCCAGGTCATCACCAGGCGGGAGAGCGCGAGCGCTCCACGCACGCTGGCCCCGAGACGCACCTCGGAGGCGCGGCGCGTGGCGTCGACGATGCGCATGATGTAGTCGGAGACCAGCGGGTTCACGTACACGCCGCGCGACATCTCGGCCATCGTGAGGATGGTGTCGGTGCTGACGATGCCGTCGAGCACGTGCTTCGGCTGAGCGGCCCCCTGGAGGATGCGCATGGTCGCGGCCTCGTCGGGGTAGCCGATCGAGGTCTTGATCATGAAGCGGTCGAGCTGCGCCTCGGGCAGACGATACGTGCCGCCCTGCTCGATCGGGTTCTGAGTGGCCATCACCAGGAACGGCGAGCCCACCGGGCGGGTCACTCCGTCGACCGTGACCGTGCCCTCTTCCATGACCTCGAGCAGCGCGGACTGCGTCTTGGGGCTCGCACGGTTGATCTCGTCTGCGAGCACGATGTTCGCGAAGACGGGGCCTGCGTGGAACTCGAAGGCGCCCTCCTTCTGGTCGTAGACGGTGATTCCGGTCACGTCGCCCGGCAGCAGGTCGGGCGTGAACTGGATGCGCGTGCTGGTGCCCGTCACGGTCTGCGCGATCGCGCGGGCGAGGGCCGTCTTGCCGGTGCCGGGGAAGTCCTCGAGCAGCACGTGGCCGCCGCTGACGGCCGCGGCGAGCACCAGCTCGACGACGTGCCGCTTGCCCAGGATCGCCTGTTCGACGTTGGCGGTGAGGATCGAGAACGTCTCCTGGAACCAGGCGGCCTGTTCGGCGGCGATGGTCACGGGAGCAGCGGAGGGAGCAGGCATGGGGCAACCGTATTCGTCTCAGGCGCCTGCACGGTGCAGGGCGGTTGGCAAAGGCACAGGGGGGTGGTCATCGCCGCGGGCTCATCCCTCGGGATCGACCGGGTCGAGAGGGTCCGCCGGAGGCGGGGTGCCGGTCGGTTCGGGATCGGGCTTGGGCGGCTTCGGGGGCGGCGGCTGAGTGCACAGCGGCGCCCGGTGCGTGATCGCCTTGAGCGCGGCGAATGCCCCGGTCCAGGTGATCCTCGCGTCGATCACGGAGACGCCGTCGACGATCTTCGGCGTGAGGATGGAGGAGTACGAGCCGCGCGCCGCGGCGGTGACCGTGAACAGATCGTTCGCGTCCGCCGGCACGCACTTCTGGAACTGGACGGCCACGGTGGTGGGCGCGGTCCGGGCGGTGATCTCGACGTTGTCGGAGCAGTACTGGGTCAAAACCGCGTGGCACGAGCGCGCGCTGACCGGCAGCGGTGAGGCATCGCTGCTCAGTTCGAAGCCGTCGCGCCACGATCCGTACAGGTAATACTTCGGCGTGAAGCCGTCTCTCACCGCGATGTTCGGCGCCGACTCGAGTCCGTAGGAATAGCGGTTGCCATCGACCGACGGCTGGGTCGCGACCGTGTAGCTGGTGTTGCCCTTCGGGCCGTCCACGAACACGAACGTGAACACCTGGGTCGTGGCGGACTCCGCGACGCCGTACCCGTTCGAGGCGCACGCCTTGACGTTGTAGGTCGAGTACTCGGCGAGCTTCGTGAGCGTCTCGGACGAGGACTGCACCTCGGCGCCCGAGACGACCAGGCGCCCGTCGCCGTCGGCGGTGCAGCTCGCGTTGCCCGATCGCCAGGCGAGATACACGACGTCGAGGCCCTGCGCACTGCCGTTGGCCTGCGCACGCACGCCCGAGACGTTCACCGAGGTGTTCGACGCCGGAGCCGCCTGCGTGCCCGCGGGATCGAAGTACACGGTTCCGGCGACCGTCACCGTGGTGCGGAACGCACCGCCCTCGTTGCCGCCGTCGCCCGTCGGAGGCTGGAACTGGCTGATCGGGACGAGCGTGAGCGTCTGGGCTCCGGGCGAGAGCGTGATGTCGGCCGTGGTCGTCGCCCCGGTGCGCTCGATGACCTGCCCCGTCTCCTCGATGCGGAACGCGCGGGCGTCGTCGGATGCTGCGACCGACAGCGCGGCGACTCCACGACCGCGCTCGGTCACGCCGGGGCGATAGACAGGGGCAGCCGAGGCGTTCGACACGACCGGAGCCGCGTATGCCCAGGTCGTGTGGGCAGAGGTCGCGGCGGATGTTCCGACCGCGTTCACGGCGGATGCGGTGAACGCGTGGGGCTCTCCGTTGACCAGGCCGCTGACGGTGCAGCGGTAGACCCCGCCACCCGACGGGCTGCAGGAGGCGTTCGCGGGTGCGCCGTCCTGCAGGATCGTGATCGCGCTGACGGAGGGATGCGCGCGCCCGGCCTCACCGAGCGGCACCTCGAGTTCGACGGTCGACCGGGTGAATCCGACCGTCGAGACGCTGGCCGGCGCCTGCGGGAAGCCCTGCAGGTCGAGGGTCAGCGTGCCCGTGCCGGTGCGTCCCTGCGCATCGGAAACGACGAACGGGATGACGCACTGACCGCCAGGCGCCTGACCGCCGCCCGGCCAGGTGGCCGTGATCGCCGTGCTGCCCGACGCCGAGATCGATGCGACGTCGCACCGCGCGCCGCCGCCGAGTGACACCAGACGCAGGCCGGAACCGGCCTTGCCCGCGAAGGGATCGTACTCCCCCGCGACGTCGACGACCTCGATCGAGCAGCTGGGGTCGGTGACGACGCACTGCCGTGTGAGGGTGGCGCCTCGCGGCGCATCCGGCGGCGCGGCTCCTACGACGAGACGCACGGATGCCGAGGGCTCGCCGTACCGGGGCACCGTGACGCTCACCGTCTCGGTGTTCCCCGGTCGAGCATCCGCGCGGGCCTCGATCGTGAGCGACGACCCGTTCTGCGTCACGATGAACGCCGAGCCGTTGTAGACGACGCGGTAGTCGAGGGATCCGACATCGCCTTCACGACCGCCCTCCCAGCTCGCCATGTTCGAGTACAGGTCGATGGTCTCGGACGCGCCGGGGGCGACCGTGTGCGAGATCGACGAGAGCAGCAGCTGCGGCTCCGCCGGGCGGATGCTGATCGGCACGTCGATGTACGACCACCGTTCCTGCCCCTGCAGCCGGACCGGCACGAGGCACGTGTCCGACCAGGGGGCTTCCCGGCCCGCCTCGTACGTGGCACCGCCCGCACCGTCTGCGGCACAGGTGGCGGCGGCGCGCTGGGCCGTGAAGTCCCCGGTACCGACCTCGATGCTGTCGGAGGCCGCCAGGTCGACGTAGTCGTTCAGCCCGAACGAGACCGACGCGTCTTCGTCGACCACGACGGGAGTCGTCCCGGGCTTGATCTGCACCTGCATGTCGTCGAAGGCGGGGATGTGCAGGAAGCCGTGGCCGACCACGTCGCGCCCGCCCTGCGCCGTGCCGGTGAGCTGGAAGGGCACGAGCGCACCTTCTTCGGGCGCCTGTCCGATGATGCGATCGCCCTGCACCGAGAACCCGGGCTGGTCGCCCCACAGGCTCAGCTTCAGCGAGCCCACGTCGCCCGAGGGCCAGCTGACGCGGTTCGTGACGACGTCGATGCCGCGCTCGGCGATCTCGTCCCGATCCCGCGCCGTGAGCACCGTGTCGGCGACCGTCGGCTGGTCGGTGACCGCACCGTCGGTGACCGTCACGACGATCAGACCCTGTGACGTGCTCGAGGACCGCGTCGACTTGACCGTGTAGAAGTAGGAGTTCGTGCCTGCCGTGTCGCCGGCTCGCAGCACGACGCGACCGTCTTTCAGCGAGGTGTCGGGGTCGATCAGCGACGTGAGCCGGTCATAGAGCGGGTTGCCCTTGACCGGCGGCGCGTTGGGCACCAGCTCCGTGATCTCGAGTTCGCTCTGCGCGGGGTCGAGGTCGTTCGATCGCGGGTCGAGGACGACGGGCGTCGACGACCCCGCTTCGACGCGCACGTAATCGCTGAACGTCACGGGCGCGGTGTCGTCGATGTCGGCGTCCAGGACTCCGACCCGGACGATGCCGGTACCGGTCTCTCCCTGCGGATCGCGGACGGTGTAGCGGAAGGAGGCCTGCCCACCGGGCACGCCGCCGGCGGGTGCTCGATAGACGATCGCGTCTCCGCTGGCCGAGATGGTCGCCGTTCCCGTTCCGCGTTCGGGCTGATCGACCCCCGCGAGCACGACCCGGTCGCCGTCGCTGTCCATGCCCGTCGTGGGCACCGGCATCGACACCGTCTGACCGCTCAGCACCCGACCGGTGAGCGTGGTCGGCGTCGGCGCCCGGTTCGTGCCGGCAGGCAGCACCGTCACTGTGACCGCGCCGTTGTCGTACAGCGAGGGGTTGCGCTCGAGGGAGACCGAGTAGGTGAGGCGATACGTCCCGGGCGTCGTCGGCGCGAGGTAGCGCAGCGCGTTGCCGTCGGCGAAGACCAGTTCGCCCGCCTCTCCGGAGCCCGTGACCTCGGGGAGCACCACGAGGGGCTCACCGCGGGGAGCGACGTCGTTCGCCGCGACGCTGATGCGCGTGAGCGAACCGGCACGCACCGTGATCGCATCCGGGAAGACGATCGGTCGGGTGACCGTGGAGGGCGGTGCGAGGAAGACGGTGACGGTGCCCTGCACAGCGGCGCCCGCCCCGTCGGCGACCGTCACGGTCGCCGTGCCGATCACGCCGGGGTCTCCGCTCTCGGTCGTGCCGTTCACGCGGATGCTCTCGTTGCCGACGACACGCACGTTGAGCTGCGGGGTGGAGCTCACGGCATCCGAGAGCATCAGCACCCGACCGCTGGTGTTGGCCACGGAGTCGAGCACGTCGACCGTCGTGTCCTCGCCCTCGCGCACGAAGGCGGTCAGGGGTGCCATCGCGAGCGCCGCCGATCCGTCGACCGCGGTGACGCGGATGACCGCCGACTGCTCGGCCTGGGTCGACGTGTCCTGAGCGGTGTATGTGACGACGTACTGGCCGGGTTCGGCGACGGTCAGTTCGACCGTGCCGGCGGCCGTGTTGGGGGTGACCTCGAGGCCCTGCGCCGTCGCCGCGGTCTGCACGGCATCCACCAGCCGGTACGAACCGGAGCCGCCGGAGAGATGGTCGGACACCCGGATCGACTGCCGCTCCCCCACCCGCGCGGTCACGGCGACCGGCGCGGCGATCAGCGCCGGGCTGCCGGTGACCTGGACCTCGAGCGTCTTCTCGGCCGTCGCTCCGTGCACGTCTTCGACCACGACCGTGACGGGGATCACGGCATCCGCCGCGTTGGGATCCGTGTGACGGATCGCGACGCGTCCGTCGGCCATCGGGACGACCATGACCGGCGACGACGGATCGGTCTCGTAGGCGTCGCTCAGGACGAAGGGGTCGCCCTCGGGGTCGACCCACCCCGACAGGGCGGACACGATCGTGCTGCCGCCGGGGAGCAGCTGCGGTGTCGGCCATTCCTGCTGACAGGCATCGACGCCGCACCACACGGGCGCGGAATTGGATTCGTCGTCGACGACGGTGAGAGTGACCGTCGCGGGCGCCGAGGTCGCGGCGCCGTCGGTCACGGCGTACGTGAAGCTGGTCTGTCCCGACCCCGCGCGCACGCTGACGACGAGAGACTGTCCGTTCGCGACGAGCGACAGGTCTCCGAACTCGGCGTCGGCGAGTCCGGAGATCGACCCGGGCTCGATCGACAGGACGTCCTTCTTGTTCGGGTCGTGGTCGTTGAAGAGCACCGGCAGGATCACCTGCTGCCCCGAACGCACGCCGAAGGCGTCGTTCACGGCCACCGGAGGCATCTGCTCGGCGACGTCCTCGACGATGACGGTGCCCTCCTCCTGCTCCGTCTCGTCTTCGATCGCCCACTGCTCGAGAGGGATCAGGACTCCGTCGGGTGCCGTCCAGATGAGCCCGGTGCCGAGCTCGCTCAGCACCGCGCGGTCGCCGTTCTGCTGGAAGACGGGTTCGATGGTCGCGGAGTCCAGCGCCTCGTCGGGCACGATCAGGGGCACGGTCTCGTCGCCGGTCCACAGAGTGCCGGATGCCGTCTCCAGCCATGCGGCGAACGTCCGGCCGCCGACCACGACCGGAGTCGCCGGCACGCCGGATGCGTCGACGGTGCGGTCGGCTTCGCCGGAGGAGAGATCGACGGTCATGAGTCCGTCGGAGTCCGCGATGACGAGCTCATCGCCACGGGCGGCGCCGACCTGAAGCACGGCGTCCTCGGCGACGTCGAGTGTCGTGGGCTCGTCGCGACCCGAGAGCCAGAGGTCGCCCGTGCTCGCCTGCAGCATCGCCCACCGGTCGCCGATGACGGTGAGCGCCAGGTCGTCGCCGGCGTCGGGGGCACCGGTGAGCGCGGTGCCGTCATCGAGGAATCGGTACTCGTCGATGTCAAACCGTCGGACTGCGCCCTCCTCCGCCGAGTAGAGCACCAGCAGGCCGTCGGGCGACAGGCCGACGGCATCCGCGGTGTACGTGGGTGGGTCCTCACCCTCGTCGACCTCCACCTCGGCGAACGGGTCGACGAGAGCGGTCGCGGCCCCGGACTCGAGCGTCGACACCGAGACCTGACCGGTGTCGGTGCGATAGGCGACGTAGGAGCCGGCCGAGATGATCTCGCGTGTGCCCGCCGGCGTCGGCTCCGACGCGATCGGGGCGCCCTCTGCCGCCGGGTCGGAGAGGAGGTCGGTGGGGCTGGCCGGATCGACGTCCCAGCGCTGCCGGTTGCCCTGTGCGTAGAGCACCGCAGCAGAGCCGCTCTGCCAGACCGCCTCGGGGTCGTCGACGTTGCGGACGGTGTCGATCTCGGCGAGCTCGGTGTTCACGCGGGCGTACTGTCCGCTGTCGCGCATCACCCAGACGGCGGACTCGAGACGCGGAACCTCCTGCGACTCGTAGCCCTGTGCGGTGATCGCGAGGGTCACGACGACGGCGAGGGCGGCGATGCCCGAGATCGCGGCGATGAGCCGGCGACGCGGGCGCGGGTTCGCGGCGTTCCTCGTGCGGTCGCCGATCGCCATCACAGGACCCCCGTCAGGAACAGCGCGCCGACGCCGACGCCGGCGAGGACGGCGGCCCCGATGACGGCGCCGATCACGCCCGCGACGAGTGGTGAGCGGGTCTTCG
>NZ_DALZXX010000144.1:0-7299 GCF_031988965.1 Microbacterium sp. | reverse complement strand
CGCCGTGCGCGCCGTGCAGCACGTGGCCGTCGACGACGACGCCACCGCCGAAGCGCTCGCCGGCGAGCAGGGCGACGTAGTCACGGCATCCGACCGCGGCTCCCACCGAGCCCTCGGCGATGGCCGCGAGCTGTGCGTCGTTCTTGATCTCGACGGCGGGGGCCCAGTCGCGCAGGGCCTCGGCGAGGCCCGGATTGGTCCGCTCCCAGAAGCCGTCGGGATGCGGGGGAGAGATGCCCGCGCGATTCACCGGCGCGGCGACGCCGACGCAGATCGCGAGGACCTCGTCGCGCGAGACCTCCGCCTCGGTGAGCGCCTGATCCATCTGTCCCAGGATCGTCGCGCGCCGAGCCGAGGCCGACTGGGTCGAATCGATGTCCGTCCTGTGGTGCACGAGCGTGCGGTCGAGAAGGTCGGCGACGGTGACCGCGACGTGGTTGTCGCCGGCATCCACCCCGATCACCACGCCGAGATCGGATGCCAGCACGAAGCGCCGTGCGGGGCGACCTGCGCGGTAGCTGCCCGCGGCCCGGGCGTTCGGGAGTTCGTGCAGCACGGCGGCGCTGACGAGGGTGTCGATCGCGTCGATGGCTGTGGAGCGCGTCAGCGAGGTGACGGCCATGACCTCGGTCGCGGTGAACTCGCCCGCCGTCCACGCGAAGTCGAGCACGGTGCCGACGCTCGCGCGTCCGGTGCCGAGACCTGCGGATACTTCTGTCACGGGTCTTGACCTCACTCTCGTCCAGATGAGAGAGTACCGTTCATCGAAGTAAATTCGCTCACTAGATTTAGTCTGCGGATCTACAGGACGAAAGGACAACGGTGTCTCCGAAATCTCCATCCCCGGTGCGATTCGTGGCCGGCGCGGCCGCGCTCGTGCTGGTCGGTGCCGGTCTGGCCGGCTGTTCGACGGCCGGCGGGACCGAGACGATCCGCTTCACGTTCAACAAGCGTGAGGCGATCGGTTTCATGACCGATCTCGTCTCTCAGTTCAACTCGTCGCAGAGCGACGTGCGCGTCGAGATCGACACGTCGGGTCCCGACGTCATCTCGGCGAGCTTCGTGCGGGGCAATCCGCCGGACCTCATCCTCGGCAACTACAACTACGAGATCGCGCGCTTCGTGCAGCGGTGCGCCATGAGCGATCTCTCCGGCACGGATGCCGCGGCATCCGTCCGCGACGACCTGCAGCCGCTCATGGATCAGTACGGCTCCTGCGAGGGGCGCACGAGCGCCCTGCCGTACTCGGTGATGGCCGCATCGGTCATCTACAACAAGGAGATCTTCGACGCTCAGGGTCTCGAGGTGCCGCAGACCTGGGACGAGCTGATCGCCGTGTGCGACCAGCTGAAGGAAGCGGGCATCGACCCGTTCTACGCGACCTTCAAGGACGACTGGACGGTCGGCCAGGGCTGGTACGACTACTCGATCGGAGGCTCGGTCGACACGATCGAGTTCTTCGACGCGATGGCCGAGGAGGGGGCTTCGGTCGGTCCCGACTCTCCCGTCTCGTTCGAGCAGGACTTCGCCGAGCCCATGGATCGCATGATGCAGCTCGCGGACGGCTACACGAACGAGGATGCCGCGAGCCGCGGATACGGCGACGGCAACCTGGCCTTCAGCAAGGGCGAGGCCGCGATGTACATGCAGGGCCCCTGGGCGTTCAGCGAGATCGCCAAGACGGCACCCGACCTCGAACTGGGAACCTTCCCGCTGCCCATGACCGATGACCCCGCCGACCTCGGCGTGCGCGTCAACATGGACCTGGGCGCCATGATCCCCGAAGGATCGAAGCACCAGGAGGCGGCCCGGGAGTTCCTCGAGTACCTCTACCTGCCCGAGAACATCGAGGCGTACAACGCCTCGCAGCTCGGATTCACGCCGACCACGGATGCTCCGGCTCCCGACGATCCGCGCATCGAGGGCATGATCGAGTACTACGAGAACGGACAGATCTATCAGGGTCCCTCGGTGCTCGTGCCCAAGACGATCCCGGTGATGAACTACGCCCAGGCGATGGCGCTGGGCGCGTCGACCACCTCGACGCTGCGCACCATGGACGCGGACTGGGCACGCATCGCCTTCCGCGCGCCGATTCCCAAGACCGATGATGCGGCATCCGGCGAGACAGAGGAGTCCGCACCGTGAGCACCACCGCCACCTCGAACACCACGAGGCCGAACAGCCCGACGACCGACACGACGTCGATCGTCACGGGGCAGGGGCGCAAGCTCCACCGTCGCAAGGGGCGTGTCGAGCCCATCTACTACCTGTTCCTGCTGCCGACGCTCGTGATCTTCACGCTGGCGATCACGGTGCCGGCCGTCATGGGGATCTTCTTCAGCTTCACGGACTCGATCGGCATCGGCGAGTGGAGCTTCAACGGGCTCACCAACTACATCGCGATGTTCAGCGACCCCGCCATCCTGCAGAGCTATCTGTTCACGTTCGGCTTCTCGATCGCCACGGTCATCGTCGTCAACGTGATCGCCTTCCTGCTGGCGGTGGGGCTCACGTCGCGCATCCGCTTCAAGACCGGGCTGCGCACGATCTTCGTGATCCCGATGGTGATCTCGGGCATCATCATCGCCTACGTCTTCAACTTCCTCTTCTCGAACTCGCTTCCCGCCGCGGGCGCCGCCGCCGGCATCCCGTGGCTCGAGACGAGCCTGCTCGCCAACCCCGACCTGGCCTGGGTCGCGATCGTGATCGTCACCGCCTGGCAGGCGGTGCCCGGAGCGCTGCTGATCTACATCGCCGGTCTGCTCTCGGTGCCGAGCGAGGTCTACGAGGCCGCGAGCATCGACGGCGCGAGCAAGACGCAGCAGCTGACCCGCATCACCATCCCGCTCGTCGCCGGCTACGTCGTGATCAACGTGATCCTCGGCTTCAAGGGCTTCCTCAACGCCTACGACATCATCGTCGGCCTCACCAACGGCGGCCCGGGAACCTCCACCCGCAGCGTCGCGATGACGATCATCGCGGGCTTCAACGGCGGCGACTACGCCTACCAGATGGCCAACGCGACGATCTTCTTCATCGTCGCCGTGCTCATCTCCCTGCTGCAGCTCTCGCTGACCCGCGGAAGGAACGCACTCTGATGTCGACGCAGACACTCACCACCATCCCGGCCTCGGGAAAGAAGCCGCGCGTCCGCATGGAGCGCGTGAACTGGTCCACCACGATCATCCTGATCCTGAGCGCCGTCACGGTGCTGCTTCCGCTGTACGTCACGCTCTCGATGGCCTTCAAGACGACCGGTCAGGCCGTCGACGGCAACGCGTTCTCGCTGCCGGCACCGTTCAGCATCGACGGCTTCGTCGAGGCCTGGAACCTCACGAAGTTCCCGGTCGGCGCGGGCATCTCGCTGCTCGTCACGGCCGGCACGGTCATCGCGACGATCGTGCTCGCGGCGTTCGCGTCGTACGCGATCGTCCGCAACTGGGACCACCGCCTCTTCCGCTGGTCGTTCTTCTACCTTCTGGCCGCGATGTTCATCCCGTTCCCGGTCGTGGCGCTGCCGCAGATCCAGCTGACCGGACGCGTCGGGCTCGACAACCCGTTCGGCGTGATCATCCTCGCGACCATGTTCCAGCTCAGCTTCAGCGTGCTGCTCTTCACGGCGTTCCTGCGGTCCATCCCGCTCGAGCTCGAAGAGAGCGCCCGCATGGACGGGGCCTCGACGTGGCAGACGTTCTGGCAGCTGATCTTCCCGCTGCTCGCACCCATGAGCGCCACGGTCGGCATCTTCGCCTTCCTCTATGCCTGGAACGACTTCATGATGCCGTCGCTGATCATCTCCGATCCGGCGATGCAGACGCTGCCGGTGCGCCAGAACCTGTTCCAGACCCAGTTCAGCAACAACTACAACGTGTCGTTCGCCTCGTACCTCATGGCGATGGCCCCGGCGATCCTCGCGTACCTGTTCACGCAGCGCTTCGTCATGGAGGGCGTGACGCAGGGCGCCGTCAAGGGCTGACACACGCGCTTCGTCTCGCTTCGCTCGCTCGACGACCGGATGTTCGTTGAGCGAGGCCGGCGGAGCCGCCCGAGACGAAACGCCCCCCAACCTCAGACCGCAACACGAAGGAGCTATACCCCTCATGACCGATGCGCTTCTCACCGAGACCCGCGACGACACGACGGCAGCATGGTGGCGACAGGCCGCCGTGTATCAGATCTACCCCCGCAGCTTCGCGGATGCGAACGGCGACGGGCTCGGCGACATCCCGGGCATCGTCTCGCGGGCCGACTACCTGCAGCAGCTCGGCATCGATGCGGTGTGGCTGAGCCCGTTCTACCCCTCGGCGCTGGCCGACGGCGGCTACGACGTGGCCGACTACCGCAACGTCGATCCGCGCCTGGGCACGCTCGACGACTTCGACGAGATGGTGGCAGCGTTGCACGAGCGCGGCATCCGCGTGGTCGTCGACATCGTGCCGAACCACTCGTCCGATCTGCACGAGTGGTTCCAGGAGGCGCTCGCCGCAGGCCGTGGCTCGGCCGCCCGCGAGCGGTACATCTTCCGCGAGGGGGCGGGGCCCGACGGCTCGGAGCCCCCGACCGACTGGACCGCCGCGTTCGGCGGCTCGGCGTGGGAGCGCGTCGAGGACGGTCAGTGGTTCCTGCACAGCTTCGCCCCCGAGCAGCCCGACCTCAACTGGGATCACCCCGAGGTGCGGGAGGACTTCCTGACGACCCTGCGCTTCTGGTCGGACCGCGGTGTCGACGGGTTCCGCATCGACGTCGCGCACATGCTCACCAAGGACCTCAGCGAGCCGCTGCCCAGCACCGCCGAGCTCGAGCTGCTGCCGCACGACGGCAACCACCCGCTGCACGACCGCGACGACGTGCACGAGGTCTACGCCGAGTGGCGTCGGGTCTTCAACGAGTACGACCCGCCCCGCACGGCCGTCGCCGAGGCGTGGGTGAGCACCCCGGAGCGTCGGGCCAAGTACGCGTCGGCCGAGGGCCTCGGTCAGGCGTTCAACTTCGATCTGCTCGTCGCCGACTTCGATGCGACGCAGTTCCGCACGATCATCGCCGACAACCTGGCGCAGGCGCGCGAGACCGGGTCGTCGACGACCTGGGTGCTCTCGAACCATGACGTGACGCGGCATGCGACGCGATACGGACTCGCGCAGCTGGCCGGTCGCAAGGGCGTCAAGCAGGGCGTCGAGTGGGTCGCCGCCGGCGGACCGGCCGACCAGCTCGACCGCGAGCTCGGGCTCCGTCGGGCGCACGCCGCGACGCTGCTGCTGCTCGGCCTTCCCGGCAGCACCTACCTGTATCAGGGCGAGGAGCTCGGCCTGCAGGAGGTCGCCGAGATCGGACCCGACGATCGCCAGGATCCGGCGTTCTTCCGCGGGGCGGAGTTCGACGGGCTCGGGAGGGACGGATGCCGCGTGCCCCTGCCGTGGACGGCATCCGGATCGTCCTTCGGATTCGGCGCGGGCGATGCGCACCTGCCCCAGCCGGAGTGGTTCGCCGAGTACGCGGTGGATGCCGAGGAGGCCGACCCGTCGTCGACGCTGTCTCTGTACCGCGAGGCATTGCGCCTGCGCCGCGAACTGCAGACCGACGAGAGCCTCGAGTGGATCGAGACCGGACGCGCCGACGTGCTGCGCTTCGCTCGCCCGAACGGCTGGCAGATCGTGACGAACTTCGGCTCGGAGCCTTTCGACCTCGGGGCGGATGCGGCGGATGTCGTGCTCGGCTCGATCGACGGCGGCGCCGTGCCGGCTGATTCGACCGTCTGGATCGCGCCCGCGGGTCTGGCCGGCTGAGGCGTCTCGTCTCGTCGCTGCGCTCCTCGCTCAACGACCGGGGGTCTTCCGGTCGTCGAGCGAGCGCAGTGAGGCGAGCCGCTCGATTTGATAATGGTTCTCATTAGCTCGTACACTGAAGCAATGAAGAAGCCCGTCCTCGCCCTCGCCTTCGTGTCCGCCGCCGCTCTCGCGCTCGCAGGATGCTCCTCGACCCCCGCCGCGGGGGAGGGCGATGCCGACGGAACGATCCAGGTCGTGGCGAGCACCAACGTCTACGGATCACTCGCCGCGCAGATCGGCGGCGACCGCGTCGACGTGCAGTCGATCATCACCTCGGCCTCGCAGGATCCGCACTCGTACGAGGCGTCGGCACGCGACCGGCTGACGGTCAAGGATGCCGACCTCGTGATCGAGAACGGCGGAGGCTACGACGCGTTCATCGACACGCTGCTGCAGGATGCCGGAGACGTGCACGTGGTGACGGCCGTCGAGTCGTCGCACGACTACCCGGGCAACGAGGGTCACGCCGACGACGAGCACACCGACGAGACCGCCGCCGACGATGAGGACCACGACCACGACCACGCCGAGGGCGAAGAGGGACACGAGGGTCACGACCACATCGAGGGCTTCAACGAGCACGTCTGGTTCGACCCCCACACGATGGTGCACGTGGTCGATGCGATCGCCGAGGAGCTCTCGGCGATCGACCCCGACGGCGAGGCCGACTTCACCGCCAACGCCGAGAAGATCACCGCCGACCTCGAGGGCTTCGAGGCCGACCTCGAGACGCTCAAGACGAATGCCGCCGGCGCCGAGGTCATCATCACCGAACCGCTCCCCGGCTACATCGCCACGGCTGCCGGACTCACCGACGTGACGCCCGAGGGCTTCGCCGAGTCGGTCGAAGAGGGCACCGACGTCGCTCCCGCGACCCTGCTCGCCACGCTGCAGGAGATCGAGGGCGGCACGGTCGCGGCCGTGCTCACCAACGCGCAGACCGGCGGTGCGGAGACGCAGCGCGTCGAGGATGCCGCGAGGGATGCCGGAATCCCGGTTGTCGCGTTCACGGAGCTGCTTCCCGACGGATCGTCGTACTCTGAGTGGATGAGTGACGCGATCCAGAGCCTCGCCGACGCCCTCCAGTCGTGAGTGGGGCCGGTCCACAGGCTCAGGAACCCACCGGCGACGGCCACGGACCCACGGCCGGCACGCCCGTTCTCGAGGTGCGCGGCGCCGCGCTCAGCCGCGGCGACCGTGAACTCTGGTCGGGTCTCGATCTGACGGTCGCCCCCGGCGAGTTCATCGCCGTTCTCGGGCCGTCCGGCTCGGGCAAGACCACTCTCCTGCGCAGCATCCTGGGTCTGCAGCCCCTGTCTGCCGGCACGATCGAGGTCGACGGCGAGCCCGTGCGCAAGGGCAACCGTCGCATCGGGTACATCCCCCAGCAGCGCTCGCTCGCGCCCGACACGAGCATGCGCGCTCGCGACCTCGTCGCTCTCGGCGTGCAGGGCAGCCGCTTCGGCTTCCC
>NZ_DALZXX010000143.1:5125-7300 GCF_031988965.1 Microbacterium sp. | reverse complement strand
CTCGTGCAGGCGGCGCGCATCCGCGTGCGCGAGGCCGAGTCCGCTCGAGACGCCGCGCCCTGGTACCGCGCGTGGCCGGCAGAGCGGGCGGTCCGGGCTGCCGAGCGGGAGCTCATCGAGCTGGAGGCATCCGCTCCCCCACCCCCGGAGACGATGACCCCGCTCGCCCAGCGTCTGCTGTCGGAACTGCAGCGCCCGTCTCGGGATGTCGGCGGCCCTCGTTAGGCTTGTGGGCATGCCTCATCTGCGTATCGCCTCGGTCAATGTCAACGGAATCCGAGCGGCGGCTCGCAACGGCATGAGCGGCTGGCTCGATGCGGCCGACGTCGACATCCTCACCCTGCAGGAGGTCCGCGGTCAGGACGAGCACCTCGAGGCCGCTCTCCCCGGATGGACCTTCGTGCACGACGAGGCGACGGCCAAGGGCCGCGCCGGTGTGGCGATCGCGAGCCGCGTTCCGGCGCTCGCCACGCGCACCGACTTCGGCCCCGCCGAGTTCGACTCGAAGGGTCGCTGGATCGAGGCCGACTTCCTGATCGGCGATCGCCCGCTGACGGTGGTCAGCGCCTACGTGCACAGCGGCGAAGCCGACACCCCGAAGCAGGACGAGAAGTGGAAGTTCCTCGACGCCTTCGGCGTCAGGCTCGCGGAGCTCGGTCACGACGACGCTCTCGCTCTCGTCACCGGCGACCTGAACGTCGGTCATCGCGAACTCGACATCAAGAACTGGCGCGGCAACCGCAAGAAGGCGGGCTTCCTCCCCCGCGAGCGCGCGTACTTCGATCGGTTCCTCGGCGCAGCCGGTTCCACGGTCGAGGGTGTCGACGGCTCGACAGGTCCGGGACTCGGATGGGTCGACGTCGGACGCGCCTTCCACGGGGAGGTCGAGGGTCCCTACACCTGGTGGTCCATGCGCGGACAGGCGTTCGACAACGACTCGGGATGGCGCATCGACTACCACCTCGCGACTCCGGCGCTCGCCGAGCGGGCGACTGCGTACCACGTGGCCCGCGCGGCGGCCTATGACCAGCGGTGGAGCGACCACGCGCCGGTCGTCGTCGACTACACGTACTGAACGGGCGAGCGGGCTCGAGCACCGCCACCGCCCCCATAGGATTGATACCGTGACGAAACCACGCCTCTACTCAGGAATGCAGCCCTCGGCCGACTCCCTTCAGATCGGCAACTACATCGGCGCGCTCCTGCAGTGGCGGGAGCTGCAGAGCTCCTACGATGCGTACTTCTCCGTCGTCGACCTGCACGCGCTGACCGTCGCGCAGGACCCCGCCGAGCTCCGCGAGAAGACGCGCCGCACGGCCGCTCAGTACATCGCAGCGGGGATCGAGCCCTCGCAGTCGACGCTGTACGTGCAGTCCCACGTGCGCGCGCACGCCGAGCTCGCCTGGATCCTCTCGACCATCACGGGCTTCGGTGAAGCAGGTCGGATGACGCAGTTCAAGGACAAGTCCGCCCGCTACGGCGCCGACGCGACGAGCGTGGGGCTCTTCACCTATCCGGTGCTCATGGCCGCCGACATCCTGCTCTACCAGACCGATGTCGTGCCGGTGGGCGACGACCAGAAGCAGCACGTCGAGCTCACGCGCGACCTCGCGGAGCGCTTCAACTCCCGCTTCGGCGAGACGTTCGTGGTGCCGCGTCCGGTGATCCAGAAGGACACGGCGCGCATCTACGACCTGCAGAACCCGACCTCGAAGATGTCGAAGTCCGCAGAGAGCGATGCCGGCGTGCTCTGGATGCTCGACGACCCCGCCAAGTCGTCGAAGAAGATCATGCGGGCGGTGACCGACAACGAGGGCTCCGTGCGCTTCGATCGCGAGAGCAAGCCCGGTGTCTCGAACCTGCTCACGATCTATGCGGCGCTCAGCGGTCGGCAGGTCGGTGCGATCGAGGACGAGTACGCAGGTCGCGGTTACGGAGACTTCAAGAAGGGACTCGCCGAGGTCGTCGTCGCCGAGTTCGAGCCGGTGCGCGCTCGCGCACTCGAGCTGCTCGACGACCCTGCCGAGCTCGACCGCATCCTCGCGGCCAACGCCGCCCGGGCGGATGCCGTCGCCGACGCGACGCTCGCAGCGGTCTACGACCGCGTCGGACTGCTTCGGCGCGTCTGAGATCCTCGGCCCTAGGATGGGGGCGTGACTGATCAGCCGCTGCCCC
>NZ_DALZXX010000143.1:0-5115 GCF_031988965.1 Microbacterium sp. | reverse complement strand
CCACGCCCGGATACGCGCCGGCGCCGCCCGCACCTCCGGCATATGAGGCGACGCCTCCGGCGAACCAGCCCGCTCCCCCGGCGTACGAGGCCACTCCCCCGGCATACCAGCCGCAGACAGCACCCCCGGCTTACCAGCCGCAGACGGCGCCCCCGGCATACCCGTCGGCACCTCCGGCATATCAGGCCACGCCCCCGGCGTATCAGAGCGCCCCTCCCGGCGCCTACCAGGTGCCCGTGGGCGGCTACTCCGCACCCGCGGGCGACTACCAGGCTCCGGCCACCGAGCCGAAGAAGTCCGGGATGCTCGGCCTCCTCGCGCTCGTCGCCGCGGGCATCGCGACACTCATCATCCCGATCATCGCGGGATTCACCTCGTTCGAGATCGGTAAGCGCCTGCCTGGCGGATTCGATGCCACCGGGTCCGACGCGCTGGCCGCGCTCGCGCCTGCCCGCGACCAGGTGCTGTGGACCGAGATCGCCTTCTGGACGGGCACGGTGCTGGGCATCGCCGCGATCGTCGTCGGAATCATCGCGATCGTCAAGAAGAAGGGGCGAGGCGCGGGGATCGCGGCGGTCGTCGTGGCCGCCCTCGGGGCGGTCGTCTTCTGGGTCGTCGTCGGAGTGATGCTCCCCGCCGGAGTCGCCGCCGGCCTCGTCGTCTAGGGCTCGTCGTCTAGGGCTCGTCACCGCACCTCACGGCCCCGAGCAGCGAGCCTCAGCGCGGAGCGTGGTGCTTCTGCTGTGCCGCGAGGAGTCCTTCGGCGACGAGCAGCTCGACGGCGTCGGCGGCATCGGAGACGAGGATCGGCAGGTTCGACCGCTCATCCTTGCCGAACGGCGACAGCACCCAGTCGGCAGGGTCCTGACGTCCCACCGGTCGACCGATGCCGACGCGGACGCGAGGGAACTCGGGGGTCACGATGGCTCTGGCGATGTCTCGCACGCCGTTGTGTCCGCCGTGCCCGCCACCCGTCTTCAGCTTGACGGTGTCGAAGGGGATGTCGAGCTCGTCGTGCACCACGATGATCTGCTCCGGCGGGACCGAGTAGAACCGCGCGAGAGCCGCGACGGGAGTGCCCGAGACATTCATGAACGTGTTCGGCTTGGCGAGCACGAGCTTGTCGCCACCGGGGCGCAGCCAGGTCTCGACGACGCGCGCTCCCCCCTTGTGCTCACGGAAGGTCTCGTTCCGACGCGAGGCCAGTTCATCGATCACCATTTGACCGATGTTGTGCCTCGTCGCCTCGTATCGCGGGCCGGGATTGCCGAGCCCTACCACCAGCCAGGTGGATGCCATGCGTTCGTCCTCTCGGGAGCGGATCGATGCGACCCGGGTCAGGATACGACAGAGGGGGCGCGATGTGCTCGCGCCCCCTCTGTGATGCGGTCAGCTGAGTGCTGATCCGACGGAGATCACTCCGCGGCGGCGTCCTCGGCAGGAGCCTCATCCGCAGCGGCAGCCTCGTCCTCTTCGAGCGGCTCTTCGGCCGGGATCGAGATCGCGACGACGAGCACCTCGGGGTCGCTGAGCAGCGACGAGCCCTTGGGCAGCGTGACGTCGGCGGCCGTGATGTGGGCGCCGTCCTCGAGTCCCTCGACCGAGACCTCGACGTTCTGCGGCAGGTGCGTGGCCTCGGCCTCGATCGACAGGGTGTTCGCGTCCTGGTTGACGATCGTGCCGGGAGCCGACTCGCCCGTGACGACGATCGGGACGTCGATGGTGACCTTCTCGCCCTTCTTCACGACGAGCAGGTCGATGTGCTCGATGATCTGGTGCACGGGGTCCTTCTGGACGTCCTTGACCAGGGCGAGCTGGTTCTTGCCCTCGATGTCGAGCTCGAGCAGAGCGTTCGCGCGACGGATGATGAGCGAGACCTGGTGGCCCGGCAGTGCGACGTGCACCGGCTCGGTGCCGTGGCCGTACAGGACGGCGGGGATCTTGCCGGCGGCGCGGAGGCGGCGGGCGAAGCCCTTGCCGAAGTTCTCGCGAAGCTCGGCCTGGACCTTGGTGTCTTCAGACATGGGGTTCTCCTTCGGGGCACGCAGCGAGCAGCCGCGCGGTGGTCTATGGAACAGCTCTCGAACGCAGACACGTGAAAGAAGCCACCGGGCTTGCTTCGCCGCGTCGATAACGGATTCGCGCGCACGCGCACTCATCCCTCGCCGAGGTACTCCCTTCATGGTACCCGATGACCCGTTAGGCTGAAGACACCGTTCCCTCTCGCAGAACATGGAGTTCCTCATGCTCGACGGCGTCTTCTTCTCGCACGCGATCGCCTGGGTCATCGGAGCCATGTCGCTCTGCGCCGCCGTCGCCACCTTCGGCGCACTCTTCTCGCTCGGCCGCTCCGGCTACCGCAAGGACTGATCGCCGCAGCGCGGGTGCGCAGCAGTCTCCTCGTCCGGCGGCTCGCCATCGGACGTCACAACGCGGCCGCCACCCGAGCGCCGCGATACCCTGGGATCATCCCCTACTTCTCGATCTAGGAGCCATCTGTGCCCGAAGCATCAGCGAACATCGGAGTCGTCGGACTCGCCGTCATGGGTTCGAATCTCGCCCGCAACCTCGCCAGCCGCGAGGGCAACACGGTGGCGATCTTCAACCGCAGCTACGAGAAGACCGAGACGCTCGTCTCGGAGCACCCCGAAGCAGGATTCATCCCGGCGAAGACGTACCAGGACTTCGCAGATTCGCTGCAGAAGCCGCGCACCGCGATCATCATGGTCAAGGCCGGCGGTCCCACCGATGCCGTGATCGACTCGCTGCTCGAGGTCTTCGAGCCCGGTGACATCATCGTCGACGGCGGCAACGCGTACTTCCCCGACACCATCCGTCGCGAGAAGGCCGTGCGCGAGACCGGAGTCAACTTCGTCGGCGCCGGCATCTCGGGCGGCGAAGAGGGCGCGCTCACCGGCCCGTCGATCATGCCCGGCGGCTCGGACGAGTCCTGGATCACCCTCGGCCCGATCCTGAAGTCGATCGCCGCGATCGCCGAGGGCGAGCCGTGCGTCACGCACGTCGGCCACGACGGTGCCGGCCACTTCGTCAAGATGGTGCACAACGGCATCGAGTACGCCGACATGCAGCTGATCGCCGAGGCCTACGACCTCATCCGCCGCGGCACGGGCAAGTCCCCCGCCGAGATCGCCGAGATCTTCGCCGAGTGGAACACGGGCGAGCTCGAGTCCTACCTCATCGAGATCACCGCCGAGGTGCTGCGCCAGGTGGATGCCGAGACCGGCAAGCCGCTCGTCGACGTCATCCTCGACCAGGCCGGCGCCAAGGGCACCGGCGCGTGGACCGTCCAGACCGCGCTGTCGCTCGGCGTCCCCGTCTCCGGCATCGCCGAGGCCACGTTCGCCCGCTCGCTGTCGTCGCACCCCGAGCAGCGCGCCGTCGCCGGCGCCCTCCCGGGGCCCGACGAGGAGTTCACCGTCACCGACGAGGCCGCATTCATCGAGGACGTCCGCCTCGCGCTGTACGCGTCGAAGATCGTGGCCTACTCGCAGGGCTTCGACGAGATCCGCGCGGGCGCCGCCGAGTACGGCTGGAACATCGACCTCGGCGCGATCAGCAAGATCTGGCGCGGCGGGTGCATCATCCGCGCCCAGTTCCTCAACCGCATCGCCGACGCGTACGCCGAGACCCCCGACCTTCCGGTCCTCATGTCGGCACCGTACTTCGCCGAGGCGCTCACGCGCGGCCAGGCCTCGTGGCGCCGCGTCGTCATCGCCGCAGCGACCGCGGGCATCCCCGCTCCGGCATTCTCGTCGTCGCTGTCGTACTACGACGGCATCCGCGCCGACCGCCTTCCCGCAGCCCTCGTGCAGGGACAGCGCGACTTCTTCGGTGCGCACACCTACAAGCGCATCGACAAGCCGGGCACCTTCCACACGCAGTGGTCGGGCGACCGCACCGAGATCGAAGCCGAAGACACGCACTGAGCGAGTCTGAGACATGACGAAGGCCCCGGCGGTTCCGCCGGGGCCTTCGTCATGTCTCACTCGTCGTCTGTCACCGTCCGTCTCTCACCGCGTGATGTCCTGCACCGTGCCCTTCGCGAGCCTCAGCCGCCTGGTCGCCCTGCGGGCGACGGCCGAGTCGTGGGTCACGACGATCATGGTGATGCCCTCGGCGCACAGTCCCTCGAGCAGCGTGAGGATCTCGTCGCGCATGCTCTCGTCGAGGTTGCCCGTCGGCTCGTCAGCCAGCAGCACACGGGGCCGCTTCACGATCGCCCGGGCGATCGCCACCCGCTGCTGCTGACCGCCCGAGAGTTCTGTGGGCAGATGATCGCCTCGGTCGGCGAGGCCGACATGCGCGAGCGCCTCCGACACCCGTCTCGTGCGATCGCCCCTGTCGAGCGACATCGGCTCGAGCGCCATGTTCACGTTCTCGGCGGCGGTGAGCGTGGGGATGAGGTTGAACCCCTGGAAGACGAACCCGATCTCCTCGGCCCGGATCCTCCCGAGTTCGCGCGCGGAGGCCGAGGCGAGCTCGATCTCGCCGAGCCGCAGCGACCCGGACGTCGGCTTGTCGAGCGCCCCGAGCAACTGCAGCAGAGTGGACTTCCCTCCCCCGGTCGGGCCTTGGATAGTGACGAACTCCCCCGGGCCGATCGTCAGATCGACACCGGTGAGCGCCTTCACAGTGCGCCCCTTCTGGGTGTAGGTGCGCGTGACGTTCTGCGCCCGGTACACGGGTGCTGCCGCCTTGGTGTTCATCGACGCGTGCGTGGTGTCTGCGATGGTCATGACTGTCTTCCTTCTCTGTGTCTTCTCGCGATATCGGGGTCAGGCGACGGATCGCAGCGCCTCAGCCGGACTGAGGCGCGCCGCGCGCCAGCCTCCGAACGCTCCGGCGACGAGGCCGCCGAGCACCGCGAGGCCCACGGCCGCAACCAGCACCCACGGCGTGAAGGGCGCCTGCAGCACGATGTCGGCGGCCTGCTGGGTCTGGAACATCTGCCCACCGCCTCCCGTGGGTCCGCCCATACCGCCGGGGCCGCCCTGCGCACCGCCGGATGCCGTGCTCGCGGCGATGGTCGGCTTGATGAGGTTGATCGCCACGATGCCCGCGACACCGAGTGCGAGGCCCACGGCACCGCCGATC
>NZ_DALZXX010000142.1:0-7438 GCF_031988965.1 Microbacterium sp. | reverse complement strand
GCCGCCGCACACCGGATCGGCTCCCCGCCGGCGGGGCCGTGCGCGTGTGGATGCTCGACGCCACCCGAGCATCCGCACGCGCGTGCGCATGCACCGCCCACTCCCCCTCGAGCGATCGCGTGTCGCAGTCCTGCGTACTCCGTCGGCCGCGCGGCGAGCGCATCCCGCACCGTCTCGAGCTCTCGCGAGGTCTCGACCACCAGCAGGCAGACATCGCTCAGCACGAGCATCTTCAGACACTCGAGCAGATGCTGCTCGGCGTCGGCTCGCGAACGATCGTCGAGGGCCCCGAGCACCGCGCTCGCGTACTCCCACGAGAGTCCCGGCATCACCGGATCCCTCATGGTCGACTCCCGACGACACGTGTCTTCTGTTCGCATTCGGGAACTCTACTCATCTTCACAAGGTCGTTTCGTCGTCATGTGGATACATTCCGAAAGATCGGGAATATGCGCCCGCATGCACCTGTTTACACTCGATGTAGCCCGGACGAAGGAGTCCGATCCCTCTCCTTCTCGAAAGGCATTTCCATGAGCACTCCCGTCGTCGACCGCACCGCCCCCACCGAGCACCCCGTCCTCGACGTGCTCGCCGGACGCTGGAGCCCTCGGGCCTATGACGCCGAGAACACGATCGACGACGCCAAGCTGAATGCCGCCCTCGAGGCCGCGCGCTGGTCGCCGTCGGCCTACAACCTGCAGCCCTGGCGCTTCATCGTCGCCCGCCGCGGCACCGCACTGTTCGACCAGGTCGTCGAGTCGCTCGTCGAGTTCAACCAGCTCTGGGCGTCGAAGGCCTCGGCCCTCATCGTCGCGGTCGCCGAGACCGAGTCCGACGAGGGCAAGGCCATCAGTCACGCGGTGTACGACCTCGGCCAGGCCGTGGCGCACTTCTCGGTGCAGGCTCACCACGAGGGTCTTCTCGTGCACCAGATGAGCGGCTTCGACCCCGAGGTCGTCCGCGAGTTCGCCGACCTGTCGCCGCGCTTCTCAGCCATCACCGTGATCGCGGTCGGCGAGCTCGGTGACGCCGCCGGTCTTCCCGAGGGCCTGCAGCAGGGCGAGACGGCACCCCGCGTGCGCCGCCCGATCGACGAGACGGTCATCCTCAGCGCCTGAGCCCCGGCCACACCGCCAGCCTCACCACGAAGGGCGTCACCCGATATACGGGTGGCGCCCTTCGTGCGCGGTGCCCGCAGATCTAGACTCGAGCGCATGGCGATTCAGCGAAGGATCAAATCGGTCGAACAGTCGATGGCCGAGACACACGACGAGAAACGCTCGCTGAAGCGCTCCCTCGGTGTCTGGGACCTGGCGGTGATGGGCGTCGCCGTGGCGGTCGGCGCCGGCATCTTCTCGGTGGGCGCCGAGGCATCCGCCCGCCACTCCGGCCCCGCCGTGATCATCTCGTTCATCATCGCGGCGGCCGTGTGCGGCCTCGCCATCCTCTGCTACGCCGAGTTCGCGTCATCGATCCCCGTCGCGGGCTCCGCCTACACGTTCACGTACTCGACGCTGGGCGAGTTCCTCGCCTGGATCATCGGCTGGGACCTCATCCTCGAGATGCTCATGGCGTCGGCCGTGATCGCGAAGTACTGGGGCGTCTACCTGGGAGACGCGGTGTCGCTGTTCGACCTCGAGATCCCGATGACGCTGCAACTCGGCCCGCTCTCGTTCGACTGGGGCCCCGTGGTCATCGTCGCGATCTTCACGGTGCTGCTCGCCCTGGGCACGCAGCTGTCGAGCCGCGTCAACAGCGTGTTCACCGTGATCAAGGTCGCGATCGTGCTGTTCGTGATCGTCGCCGGCTTCTTCTTCGTCAACGGCGCCAACTACACGCCGTTCGTGCCGCCGGCGCAGTCGGGCGCCGCGACCGAGAGCGCATGGACGCAGTCGCTCTTCTCGTTCATGACCGGCTCGGAGCCGACGATGTACGGCGTCTTCGGCATCCTCAGCGGCGCCGCCCTGGTGTTCTTCGCCTTCATCGGCTTCGACGTGGTCGCCACCAGCGCCGAGGAGACCAAGGACCCGAAGCGCACGGTGCCGCGCGGCATCATCCTCGGCCTCGTCATCGTGACCGTGCTCTACGTGCTCGTGGCGATCGTGATCACCGGAATGGTGTCATACACCGAGCTGGCGAAGCTCGAGGAGCCGTCGCTCGCCAGCGCGTTCGAGCTGGTCGGCGCGACCTGGGCTGCGCAGATCATCGCGATCGGCAGCCTCGTGGGCCTCACGACCGTCGTGATGGTGCTGCTCATGGGCCTCGCCCGCGTGATCTTCGCGATGAGCCGCGACGGCCTGCTGCCGCGCTCGCTCAGCGTCACCGACGCCAAGCGCGGCACGCCGATCCGCATCCAGCTCATCGTCGGCGTGGTCATCGCGCTCATCGCCGGCTTCACCGACGTGCAGGTGCTCGGCGACATGATCAACATCGGCACCCTGTCGGCCTTCGTGCTCGTCAGCATCGGCGTGCCGATCCTGCGCAAGAGCCGCCCCGACCTCGAGCGTCCCTTCACGGTGCCGCTCTCGCCGTGGCTGCCCTGGATCTCGGCTCTCGCCTGCTTCTGGCTGATGCTGAACCTCAGCACCGAGACCTGGCTGCGATTCGGGATCTGGCTCGCGATCGGCATGGTGATCTACTTCGCCTACTCGCGACGGCATTCGATCCTCGGGCAGGAGCTCGAGACCGATGCGCTGAAGGGCATCCGTCGACCGACAGGCGGCTGACGCGAACTCACCAATCCGGGCGGCCGCGGCGGGGCACTCGCACTCGCACTCGCACTGAAGGAGATCTCACGCAACGAAGGATGCTTCGCCAGAAGCGGTCCTTCGACGCGTGAGATCTCCTTCGGTGCGGTCGCGTGCCCGGCGCTAGTCGTCGAGCAGCTCGGCCTCGATCACGTCGTCGTCCGGTTCCTGGTCGACGTCGGGCTCCGGCGCGGTGGAGGTGAGCACGAGACCCGTGCCGTCGACCGCCACGTCGACGCGCACGGTGTCGCCGTCGTGCACGCCGCCCGAGAGCAGCGCGGTGGCCAGCTTGTTCTGCACCTCGGACTGGATCAGGCGGCGCAGCGGGCGGGCTCCGAACATCGGGTCGTACCCCCTCTCGGCGAGCCACGACCGGGCGTCCGGGGTGACGGCGAGGGTGAGCCGACGATCGCGCAGCCTGTCGTGCAGCTGGTCGATCGAGAGCTCGACGATCTGCGCCAGGTCGTCCTGGCTGAGCGCCGAGAACATCACGATGTCGTCGAGCCTGTTCAGGAACTCCGGGCGGAAGGCCTGGTGCACGAGCGCCATCACCTGTTCGCGCTTCGCATCGGGCGACAGCGTCGGGTCGATGAGGATCGGCGAACCGAGGTTGGATGTCAGGATCAGGATGACGTTCGAGAAGTCGACCGTGCGACCCTGCCCGTCGGTCAGACGGCCATCATCGAGCACCTGCAGCAGCACGTCGAAGACCTCGGGGTGCGCCTTCTCGACCTCGTCCAGCAGGATCACGCTGTACGGACGGCGACGAACGGCCTCGGTCAGCTGACCCCCCTGCTCGTAGCCGACGTATCCGGGAGGGGCGCCGACGAGCCGCGAGACGGAGTGCTTCTCGCCGTACTCCGACATGTCGATGCGCACCATGGCGTGCTCGTCGTCGAAGAGGAACTGCGCGAGGGCCTTCGCGAGCTCGGTCTTGCCGACACCGGTCGGTCCGAGGAACAGGAACGATCCGGTCGGGCGACCCGGGTCGCTGATGCCCGCGCGCGAGCGTCGGACCGCGTCGGACACCGCCTTGACCGCATCCTTCTGCCCGATCAGGCGGCGCCCGAGTTCGGACTCGAGGTTCAGCAGCTTCTCGCTCTCGCCCTGCAGCAGGCGTCCGACCGGGATGCCGGTCCACGCCGCGATCACGGCGGCGATGTCCTCGTCGGTGACCTGCTCGTTCACCATGCGCGGCTCCGACGACGCGGTCGCCTCGGCCTGCTCGGCCTCGGCGATGTCGCGCTCGAGACGCTTGATGGTCTCGTACTCGAGCTTCGAGGCACGCGTGTAGTCGGCTTCGCGCATCGCGAGGTCGCGCTGCGTGACCGCCTCATCGAGCTGCTTCTTGAGGTCGCCGACCCGGTTGAGCCCCTGACGCTCGCGAGCCCAGCGGGTTTCGAGCTCGGCGAGCTCCTTCTCCATGCCGACGAGCTGCTCGCGCAGGGCGACGAGGCGCTCCTTCGACGCGGCATCCTTCTCACGCTTGAGAGCCAGCTCTTCGAGCTTCATGCGGTCGACCTGACGCTTGAGCTGATCGATCTCGACGGGAGACGAGTCGATCTCCATCTTGAGCCGCGACATCGACTCGTCGATCAGGTCGATCGCCTTGTCGGGCAGCTGGCGTGCCGGCAGATAGCGGTTCGAGAGGGCAGCGGAGGCGACCAGGGCGCTGTCCGAGATCGTCACACCGTGGTGCGCCTCGTACCGGCCCTTGAGTCCGCGGAGGATCGCGATGGTGTCTTCGACCGTCGGCTCTCCGACATAGACCTGCTGGAACCGTCGCTCGAGCGCCGCATCCTTCTCGATGAACTCGCGGTACTCGTTGAGCGTCGTGGCGCCGATCAGGCGCAACTCACCCCGGGCGAGCATGGGCTTCAGCATGTTCGACGCGGCCACCGAGCCTTCGCCGCCACCCGCACCCATGAGCACATGCAGCTCGTCGATGAACGTGATGATGCGCCCCTCGGACTCGGTGATCTCCTTGAGCACGCTCTTCAGCCGCTCTTCGAACTGCCCCCGGTACATCGCACCGGCGACGAGCGCGGAGATGTCGAGCGACACCAGTTGCTTGTCCTTGAGCGACTCGGCCACGTCGCCAGCGACGATGCGCTGAGCGAGGCCCTCGACGACGGCGGTCTTGCCGACGCCCGGCTCGCCGATGAGCACCGGGTTGTTCTTGGTGCGGCGGGTGAGTACCTGGCTGACTCGCCGGATCTCACTGTCTCGCCCGATCACCGGGTCGAGCTTTCCCTGGCGGGCGCGGTCGGTGAGATTGATCCCGAACTGCTCGAGGGCGGACTGCTGGTCGTCGTTCTGCGCGCTCTGTGGGCCTGGCATGTTTCCTCCTGGGAGACTCCTTCTGGTCACTTCCTGTGGTCATCGTCCGAAAAGTTGAGTGGACGTGACTCAAGTTTAGCGCACCGAGCGGACAGTATCCAGGATCACTCGAGCGACCTCGCGCTTCGGCCCCGCCGCGGACGCCACGATCTCGCCGCCGTCGCCGACGATCTCGACCGCGTTGTCGTGGCGCTCGAAGCCCTGCTCGGCGTTCGCGAGGTTGACGGCGAGCAGGTCGACACCCTTGCGCTCCCGCTTGCGACGGGCGCGATCCCGCCGCTCGTCGGCCGATTCCGAGGTCTCGGCGGCGAAGGCGACGATCGTCTGGCCCTCCGGCGCCGCACCCGCGGCACGTGCCGCCGCGAGGGCCGCCACCACGTCTTCGTTCTCGACCAGCTCGAGGTGAGTGAGCACGCCCTGCTCCTTGGTGAGCTTCTGGTCCGACACGGATGCCGGCCGGTAGTCTGCGACCGCGGCGGCCATGATCACGATGTCGGCTGCGGTCGCCGCATCCTTCATCGCCGTGGCGAGCTCGGCTGCGGTGCCGACGGAGATCACCCGGATCGACGGATGCCGCGCCTCGGCCAGCACGTCACCCGAGATGTTCGCTGCGACGAGCGTCACGACGGCTCCGCGCGCAGCGGCCTCGGCGGCGAGCGCGATGCCCTGCCGACCGCTCGATCGATTGCCGAGGAACCGCACCGGATCGATGGGCTCTCGGGTGCCGCCGGCCGAGATCGCGAGGCGCACCCCGGCCAGATCCTGCGGGGCGATGAGCGCGAGAGCGGCCTCGACGATCTCCCCGGGCTCGACCATGCGTCCCGGTCCGCTGTCGCCCCCGGCGAGCTCGCCGTCGGCCGGACCCACCAGGTGCACTCCCCGCTCGCGAAGAGTCGCGATGTTCGCCTGGGTCGCGGCATTGCGCCACATCTCGGCGTGCATGGCGGGCGCCAGCAGCACGGGGGCCTCGGTCGCGAGCAGCGTCGTGCCGAGCAGATCCTCGGCGATGCCCGCCGTGATCTTGGCGATCGTGTTGGCCGTGGCCGGGGCGACGATCACCAGATCGGCGTTCTGCCCGAGCGCGACGTGTCGCACGCGGGCGACATCGTCGTGCACGCTCGTCGTGACCGGATGCCGGCTGAGCGCCTCCCACGTCGGCGTGCCGACGAAACGCAGCGCGTCCTCGGTCGGCACGACGGTCACATCGTGACCCGCCTTGGTCAGCAGACGAACCAGGTGCACTGTCTTGTATGCGGCGATGCCACCCGTAACCCCGACGACGATGTTCACGGTTCGATTCTGCCGCAGCATCCGCGCCGGCGGGTCGGCGCCTGCCCGAGGACCGTCTGACCGCTCTCACCCGCTCCTAGACTTGATCCCGTGTGCACTGTGGTGATCGATGTGGCCCGACCCGATACCGCGCGGCTCCTCGCCGTGCGCGATGAGGACCCGCAGCGGGAATGGGATGCTCTCGGCGAGTGGTGGCCCGATGCCCACCCCGGGGTCTCGGGCATCCGCGACCGGCGGGCGGGCGGCGCCTGGCTCGCGGTGAACCCGGCCGAGCGACGACTCGCCGTGCTGCTCAACCGCGCCGATGTCGTCGATCTGGCCGCCGATGCCGCGGTGTCGCGCGGTTCGCTCGCCCTGGAATCGGTGATGGGCCGCTCACCGATCGCTCCGCTGCCGATGCACGGCTTCAATCTGCTCGAGGTGCGCCCCGAGGGGTCGCGTGTACTGAGCTGGGATGGGGCCGACCTGCGCGAGACGGCGATCAGCGACGGCATCCACATGATTGCCCACGACGATCTCGACGACCTCGAGACCCCGCGCATCGCCGCCTGGCTGCCCGAGTTCCGCGCCCTGGGTCCGGCCGCCGACAGCCTCGACTGGCCGGCCGAGTGGACCACGCTGCTCGGCGCGTCGGCACGACTCGACCCCGAAGACGACCGGGCGATCATCCGCGACAACCGTCCGCACGGCTACCCCACGCAGTCGCTGCTGTACTGCACGGCATCCGTCACGCCTGCGGGCGTCGACGTGGACTATCGAGCGCTCCCGAGCCCCGGCCACTGGGACCACTGACCACGACGGCCGCAGGGGCATGCGCGCTCAGGCCGCGCTGGTCTCCGCATCGTCGACGCACGAGAAACGCGCGCGATAGGCGGTCGGGGTCGTTCCGAGAACCCTGGCGAAGTTCTGCCGCAGCACCGCGGCGGAACCGAAACCGCACTCGTCGGCGATCTGGTCGAGCGCGAGGTCGCTGCGCTCGAGCAGCCGCTGGGCGTGCAGCACGCGCTGTCGTGCGAGCCAGGCGGCCGGGGTCGCCCCGTATTCGGCCTTGAACCGGCGGG
>NZ_DALZXX010000141.1:0-7457 GCF_031988965.1 Microbacterium sp. | reverse complement strand
GCTGGGACCGCGGGAACCGCGCATGCCGTCTCCGCGGGTGACACGCTCTTCGCCATCGCTCAGCGTTACGGTACGACGACCGGCATCCTGCTGGCCCTCAACGGGCTCGGCGCCGACGCGATCATCTACCCGGGCCAGAGCATCCTCGTCGCCGCCGCACCCGCCCCGGCACCCGCACCCGCCGCGGTGGAGTCGGCAGGTCCCCCGCCGCAGCTGTTCGCGAACCTCGATGCCGAGCAGGCATCCAACGCGCACCTGATCATCTCGGTGGGCCGGGACCTCGGTGTATCGGATCGCGCCGTCGCCACCGCGCTCGCGACCGCGATGGTCGAGTCCAGCCTTCGGAACGTGAACTACGGCGACCGCGATTCGCTCGGGCTGTTCCAGCAGCGGCCCAGCACCGGCTGGGGCACGCCCGAGCAGGTCGTCGATGCCGTGCGAAGCACCCGGGTGTTCTTCGGGGGTGCGGGCGACCCCAACGGGCACAGCACGCGCGGCCTGCTCGACATCGGCGGATGGGAGCAGATGTCGTTCACCGACGCCGCCCAGGCGGTGCAGATCTCTGCGTATCCCGACCGGTACGGCCAGTGGGAGACGCAGGCGTACCAGTGGCTCCCCCAGCACGGGTGATGCGCTTCCGGGTAAACGTGCAGGGTCGAGGGGCGAGCCGCTCCCGGAGCTTTCAGGCAGTCATCAATAGAATCTTGACGTGACGACCAATCAGCAGGCCGACCCCCTCATCGGGCGGCTCGTCGACGGTCGGTACCGGGTACGTGCCCGCATCGCACGTGGCGGGATGGCCACGGTCTACGTCGCAACCGACCTCCGCCTCGAGCGCCGCATCGCACTCAAGGTGATGCATGCGCACCTCAGCGACGACTCGGCCTTCCAGAGCAGGTTCATCCAAGAGGCTCGCGCCGCCGCACGGCTCGCGGACCCGCACGTCGTCAACGTGTTCGACCAGGGCCAGGACGGCGAGCTCGCGTATCTCGTCATGGAGTACCTGCCCGGCATCACGCTGCGCGAGCTCCTGCGCGAGCAGAAGCGGCTGACCGTGCCGCAGACGATCACGATCATGGATGCCGTGCTCGCCGGGCTCTCGGCCGCGCACCGCGCCGGCATCGTCCATCGCGACGTGAAGCCCGAGAACGTGCTGCTGGCCGAGGACGGGCGCATCAAGATCGGCGACTTCGGCCTCGCGCGCGCCACGACCGCGAACACGGCGACCGGACAGCAGCTGCTCGGAACCATCGCCTACCTCGCGCCCGAACTCGTCACCCGAGGCACCGCTGATGCCCGCAGCGACATCTACGCGCTCGGCATCATGCTCTACGAGATGCTCGTCGGCGAACAGCCGTACAAGGGCGAACAGCCGATGCAGATCGCGTTCCAGCACGCGACCGAGTCCGTCCCCCGTCCCAGCGTTCGCAACCCCGGGGTCCCCGAGCAGCTCGACGAGCTGGTGCTCTGGGCCACCGAGAAGTCTCCCGATGAACGTCCGGACGATGCCCAGCAGATGCTCGAGCGCCTGCGCGAGATCGAACGCGGTCTCGGAATCGCTCCGGCGGTCGCGGCGGCCACCACCCCTCAGCGGGCGCAGTCCGACTCGGCCGACCTCACGAAGGTCATGCCGAACACGATGGTGATGCCGAGCCCGCCCGACACCGCCACGTCCGAAGTGGTCGACAATGCCACGCTGCTCCGGCGACGGTCCGCGAAACGCCGTGCGCGTGGAGCCTTCCTGCTGACTCTCGTGCTCCTGCTGGCGATGGTCGCGGGCGGAGTCGGATGGTGGTTCGGATCAGGCCCGGGCTCCCTGATCGCCGTCCCCGGGGTCGCGGGGCAGACCTACGACGAGGCCGCCGCCGCGCTGACAGCCGAGGGATTCGTCCCCGTCCGCGGCGAGGAGAACTCCATCGACATCGCGCGGGACGTGACGATCCGCACAGACCCCGACGAGGGTGCGCGACTCGATAAGGGCGCAGAGATCACGGTGTTCGTCTCCGTGGGTCCGGCGGCGCACTCCGTCGAGGCGCTGAACGGCAAGACGGAGCAGGAGGCGAGGGACTATCTCGCCGACATCGAGGTCAACGTGGCGGAGACCCCGCTGATCCTCTTCTCCGATGCCGAGGCCGGCCGCGTGATCAACGCGTTCGTTACGCCTCGCGACGGTGCGGAGGTCTACGGGTGCGGCGACGGCTGCGATCTCCTCGAAGACGACTCCGTCGAGCTCTACGTCTCGGCCGGCACGTTCCCGGACGTGTCGGGGATGTCGGTCGACGAGGCGACGCGGACGCTCACCGACAAGCAGGTCGTCGTCTCGGGTGAGATCGATTACCGCTTCAGCGACGAGGTCGACAAGGACATCGTGATCGGCGTGCAGGACCGCGCCGAAGAGGGCAACCGCCGACCGGGCGACACGGTGACGCTCATCGTCTCGAAGGGGCCGGAGCTGTTCCCCGTGCCGGATGTCTCCAACCGCACCCTGATCGACGCGAAGAGCATCCTCGAAGATGCGGGCTTCACCGCGAGCTACGCGGCCTGGGGCGATCTGCCCGGATTCGCGGAGCTCGCCCGAGTGACCGGACAGGACCCCGGCGCAGACAAGCAGCTCCCTCGCGGCGGAAACGTCAAGCTCTCGATCCAGCTCTCGGGCTGAGATCCCCCGTCCACCTCTCCTGCTGCAGGCGGTCGGGGGATCCCGACGCGGCCGGTCGCGAACACAGAGCCGCCCTCCCCGATCGGGGAGGGCGGCTCTGTGTTCGTCAGCGAGTGGTGATCAGCGCTTCTCGAGCTCTTCGGCCACGAGGAACGCCAGCTCGAGCGACTGCATGTGGTTCAGGCGAGGATCGCACAGGCTCTCGTAGCGCGTCGCGAGCGCGGCCTCGTCGATGTGCTCGGATCCGCCGAGGCACTCGGTGACGTCGTCACCCGTGAGCTCGACGTGGATTCCGCCGGGGAAGGTTCCGGCGACGCGGTGAGCTTCGAAGAAGCCCCGGACCTCGTCGACCACATCGTCGAAGCGACGGGTCTTGTAGCCGGTGGGGGTCGTGATCCCGTTGCCGTGCATCGGGTCGGTGACCCAGAGCGGCTGCGCACCGGAATCGCGCACGGCCTCGAGCAGCGGAGGAAGCGCGTCGCGGATCTTCCCGGCACCCATGCGCGTGATGAACGTCAGACGTCCGGGCTCGCGGTTCGGGTCGAGCTTGTCGATCAGCTCGAGCGCCGTCTCGGGCGTCGTGGTCGGCCCCAGCTTGACGCCGATCGGGTTCCTGATCTTCGAGAAGTAGTCGACGTGGGCTCCGTCGAGATCGCGCGTACGCTCGCCGATCCACAGGAAGTGCGCCGAGGTGTTGAACGGCGTGTCCGTGCGCGAGTCGATGCGGGTCATGGGGCGCTCGTAGTCCATGAGCAGACCCTCGTGGCCCGTGAAGAACTCGACGCGCTTGAGCTCGTCGAAGTCCGCACCGGCGGCCTCCATGAACTTGATGGCGCGGTCGATCTCGGCCGCCATGCGCTCGTAGCGCTGATTCGCCGGGTTCTGCGCGAAGCCCTTGTTCCAGGAGTGCACCTCGCGAAGATCCGCGAAGCCACCCTGGGTGAAGGCGCGGATGAGATTCAGAGTCGACGCCGCCGTGTGGTACCCCTGCAGCAGGCGACCCGGATCGGCACGGCGCGACCCCTCGGTGAAGTCGTAGCCGTTCACGATGTCGCCGCGGTAGGCCGGCAGCGTGACATCGCCGCGCGTCTCGGTGTCGCTCGAGCGGGGCTTCGCGAACTGCCCCGCCATGCGGCCCATCTTCACGATGGGCATCGAGGCGCCATACGTCAGCACGACCGCCATCTGCAGGACGGTCTTGATCCGGTTGCGGATCTGGTCGGCGGTGGCGCCGGCGAACGTCTCGGCGCAGTCGCCACCCTGGAGCAGGAAGGCCTGCCCGGATGCCGCGCGTGCCAGACGATCACGGAGGTTGTCTACCTCGCCGGCGAACACCAGGGGCGGGAGCGCTGCGATCTGCGCAGAGACCTCGGCGACGCGCTCGGCGTCGCCCCACTGAGGCTGCTGCTTGATCGGGAGCGAGCGCCACGCGTCAAGCGCGTCGATGTGGTGCTGGAGCATGACTCCAGCCTAGTGCGCGCGGATCGCGCCGGACGCCCTACGAGCGCCGTGTGACGCGGGTCGGCAGGCGGTCCTTGACGGTCGACGCGTAGACGTCGTCGTACTCCTGCTCCCCCAGTCGCTGCAGCGCCACCATGATCTCGTCTGTGACGGATCGGAGGATGTACCGGTCGTTCTCCATTCCCGCGTAGCGCGAGAAGTCGAGCGGCTCGCCGATGACGATTCCCACCCGCACCACGCGCGGCAGGCGTTGACCGATCGGCATCGCGGTGTCGGTGTCGACCATGATTACCGGGATGACCGGGACCTTGGCCTCAAGCGCCATGCGCGCGAGGCCGGTGCGTCCGCGATACAGCTTACCGTCGGGGCTGCGGGTGCCCTCGGGGTAGATGCCGAGCAGGTCTCCGCCGCCGAGCACCTGCAGCCCGGTGTTGAGCGACGCTTCGGATGCCTTGCCCCCGGACCGATCGATCGGGATCTGACCCGTCGCCTTCATGAAGAACATCGTCGCCCATCCCTTGAGGCCACGCCCCGTGAAGTAGTCGCTCTTGGCGAGGAACGACATCGAGCGGTCGATCATCAGGGGCAGGAAGATCGAATCGGCGAACGACAGATGGTTGCTGGCGAGGATCGCCGCGCCGCTCGCGGGCACGTTCGCGCGCCCCACGACCCAGGGGCGGAAGATCGCCTTGACCACGGGGCCGATCACGACGTACTTCATCAGCCAGTAGAACATCGAGGTGAAGTCTATCCCCGCGGCGAGCATCCGCCAGCGCCCCGCGACAGACATCACGCGTGCGCGACTCAGTTTCATCCATCGTGCGACCGGGTCTCATGCCCTAGACTCGTGTGCAACCCCGTGCCCGACCGGTACCGAAGGAGCTGCCGTGGTCCAGTTTGAAGTCCCCGCCGTCGTCCCCGCCGATCCCGAAGGCAACATCGCGGATCTGCTCGTGAAGCGCGTGGAGGCCACGCCCGATCGTGCTCTGTTCTCCGTCCCCGAGGGCGACGGGTGGCGCGACATCTCGGCCGCGGACTTCCAGACCGCCGTGATCGCTCTGGCGAAGGGCTTCGTCGCCGCAGGCATCCAGCCCGGCGAGAAGGTCGGCTTCCTCGCACGAACCACCTACGACTGGACGCTGGTCGACTTCGCGCTCTTCTATGCCGGCGCGGTCATGGTGCCGATCTACGAGACCAGCTCCCCGTCGCAGATTCAGTGGATCCTCGAGGACTCCGGCGCGATCGCCCTTCTGGTCGAATCACCCGAGCACTTCGCGCGTCTCGACGAGGTGCGCGGCGACCTCCCCCTCATCCGCGAGGTCTGGCAGCTCCACCTCGGCGCGATCAGCGCGCTCACGGCGCAGGGCGCCTCGATCCCCGACGCAGAGATCGAACGGCTCCGCAGCATCGCCGTGGGCTCCGACATCGCCACGCTCATCTACACATCGGGTTCCACCGGACGCCCCAAGGGATGCGTGCTCACGCACAGCAACTTCGTCGAGCTGTCGCGCAACTCCGCCAAGGCTCTCGACGCGGTGGTGCAGACGCCCGGCTCGTCGACCTTGCTCTTCATCACGACCGCACACGTGTTCGCCCGTTTCATCTCGATCCTCAACGTGCACGCGGGCGTGCGCACCGGCCACCAGCCGGACACCCGTCAGCTCCTCCCCGCGCTCGGCTCGTTCAAGCCGACCTTCCTGTTGGCCGTGCCGCGGGTCTTCGAGAAGGTGTACAACTCGGCCGAGCAGAAGGCGGAGGCGGGCGGCAAGGGCAAGATCTTCCGCGCAGCCGCGGATGTGGCCATCCAGCACTCGAAGCTGCTCGAAGAGGGCAAGGGCATCCCGTTCGGGATGAAGCTCAAGTTCGCCCTGTTCAACAAGCTCGTCTACGGAAAGCTGCGCGAGGCGATGGGCGGCAGGATCGTCTACGCCGTGTCGGGTTCCGCCCCGCTCGGCGCACGACTCGGCCACTTCTTCCACAGCCTCGGCGTCGTGATCCTCGAGGGCTACGGCCTGACGGAGACGACCGCGCCGGCCACGGTGAACCTCGCGGACAAGTCCAAGATCGGTTCGGTCGGGCCGGCCCTCCCGGGCGTGGGCGTACGGCTCGCAGACGACGGTGAGATCGAGGTGCGCGGCATCAACGTCTTCCGGGAGTACTGGAACAACCCCGAAGCCACGGCTGAGGCCTTCAGCGACGGCGGCTGGTTCCACACCGGCGACATCGGCAGCTTCGACTCCGAGGGGTTCCTCACGATCACCGGGCGCAAGAAGGAGATCATCGTGACCGCGGGTGGCAAGAACGTCGCCCCCGCCGCGCTCGAGGACCCGATCCGCGCGAACCCGATCATCGGTCAGGTCGTGGTCGTCGGCGACCAGCGCCCGTTCATCTCGGCCCTGGTGACGCTCGACCCCGAGATGCTGCCGACGTGGCTCGCGAACAACGGTCTCGACAAGGACATGTCTCTGACGCAGGCGGCGAAGAACGATGCGGTCCGCGCCGAGATCCAGAAGGCGGTGGATGCGGCCAACACCCGCGTCTCCCGGGCGGAGTCGATCCGCAAGTTCACGATCCTTGACACCGAGTGGACCGAAGCATCGGGTCATCTGACCCCCAAGCTGTCGATCAAGCGCAACGTGATCATGAGCGACTTCGCCGATGAGATCGCCGCGATCTACGACGAGCCCGTGTCGACCACCAACGTCGCCATCGGCGGCTGATCACCGCAGGGCGGACAGCAGAAGGGCCCCGCCTCGGCGGGGCCCTTCTGCTGTCCGGTGCGCGTGGCGATCAGAACCAGGAGCTCTCGCGCACCTCGCGCATCGCACGCTTGCGGGTCTCCGGATCGAGCCGCGACAGGTACAGCTTCCCGTCCAGATGATCGGTCTCGTGCTGGAGCGCCTGGGCGAGGAGGCCGTCCCCTTCCAGGATCACCGGTGCTCCATCGAGATCGATCCCTTCGACGCGCGCCCACGGGTGGCGGAGTGCGTCGTGCCACAGCCCCGGCACGGACAGGCATCCCTCCCCCGTCGGCACGGCCTCCCCGCGGACCTCGGTCAGCACGGGGTTGATGATGTAGCCGATGTCGCCGTCGATGTTGTAGCTGAAGGCACGCAGTCCCACACCGATCTGGGGTGCGGCGACGCCGGCGCGGCCGGGCAGCTCCACGGTGTCGACGAGATCGGCGATGAGGGCTCGGACGCCGTCGTCGATGTTCTCGATCGGGGCGCACACGGTGCGCAGCACCGGGTCGCCGAACACACGGATCTCACGAACCGTCATCAGGCGCCCTTCGCCCGGAGGCCCTCGACGAGCAGCGCGGCGAGCTCGCGCGCCG
>NZ_DALZXX010000140.1:6280-7480 GCF_031988965.1 Microbacterium sp. | reverse complement strand
GACGGCAGCAGCGACCATCGGCCGCCGACGGAGGTCGGCCGCGGTGCGGTGCGGGTCAACGACATGCCGCGATAGGTGCGCGCGCGGGGGGCGCGCCGGGTCACGCGGTGAGCCTGGGACCCGCCGGCGAGCAGCGACCGGATCGGCGCGAACGTGTCGTTCGTCACCCTGCCCGCCCAGGTCAGTGCCCAGAGCGCTTCGAGCACGGACTGCTCGTTCTCGGCTCCCGCCATCTCTTTCAGCTGCGCAGCGAAGTACGCGCCGCCCGCGTCGAGCGCGCCGAGCACCCGCGCCTCGAGCGAGTCTGCGGCGATCTCGTCGTCGGGTTCGGGCATCGTGAACGGTGAGAGGTCGGCGGGATGCAGCGACACCCACCCGTCACGACCGGGCAGAGTGCCGTGGCCCGACCAGATGACCTCGCCGGCTGCCGTCAGCTCGTCGAGAAGGGCGGGGGAGTAGTCGCGCACGCGCGAGGGCAGCACGAGCGATTCCCACGCGCTCGCGGGGATCGGGACGCCCGCGAACTGCTCGATCACCGTGAGCACGCCGTCGAGTCCCTCCAGCGGACGGCTGAGATGCTGCCACTCCGGCAGGAAGCGGGCATACGCCTCCGGCGACACCGGTTCGACACTGCCGCGGATCGCGGCGAGCGACCGCATGCGCAGCCGCCGCAGCACCTCGGTGTCGCACCACTCGGTCTCGTTCGCCGCCCCCGAGGCCTCGGGCAGGAAGTATCCGCTGGTCAGACGTCCGGAATGCTCCAGCCGCTGCAGCGTGTGGCGGGCGACAGCGGCACCGAGCCCGAAGCGCTCCGCGACGGCATCCGTCGTGAAGGGACCGTGAGTGCGGGCGTATCGCGCGACCAGATCGCCGAGCGGGTCGGCGAGCGGCTCCAGGAAGGCGACCGGGATGCCGGTGGGCAGAGCTGCACCCAGTGCGTCGCGCAACCGACCGGCGTCTTCGATCGCGGCGACGCGGGTGACACCCGCGATCGTCACGGGGATGGCGCGGCGCGCGGTGACGAGTGCCTCGAGGTGCGCGGCGGCGGTTCCGGTCTCGGGGTCGAGCCGCTGGTCGATCTCGGCGGCGTCCATCGGTCCGAGCATCCGCAGCAGGTCGGCGACGCCCTCGAGCCCGCGTGCGGGCCGTTCCGGATCGAGCCGCTGCGCCTCGCGTTCGAACTGCGCGATGACGGCGGGG
>NZ_DALZXX010000140.1:0-6270 GCF_031988965.1 Microbacterium sp. | reverse complement strand
CTGCAGACGGCCCTCGACCTGTTCGAGGATCGCGGGGTCGAGCAGCTCGCGCAGCTCGACGGTGCCGAGCAGCTCTCCGAGCAGTGCGGGGTCGACCGAGAGAGCGGCGGCCCGACGCTCGGCGAGGGGCGAGTCGCCCTCGTACATGAACGCACCCACGTAGCCGAACAGCAGATCGCGCGCGTACGGCGAGGGCTGTGACGGCTGGGTCTCGACGAGACGGATGCGCCGATCGGCGATCGACGTCGCGAGCCTGCGCAGCGACGGCAGGTCGTAGACGTCCTGCAGCACCTCGCGCAGGGTCTCGAGGATCACCGGGAAGGTCGGATGCCGTCGCGCCACCTCGAGCAGCTGCGCCGACCGCTGGCGCTGCTGCCACAGCGGCGTGCGCTTGTTGGGGTTCATGCGCGGCATCAGCAGCGCTCGGGCGGCGCACTCGCGGAAGCGCGAGGCGAAGAGCGCCGACCCGCCGACCTCCTGCGTCACGAGCTGTTCGAGCTCGTCGGGATCGAACACGAACAGCTCGGCGCCGGGCGGCTCGGCCTCGGCATCCGGGATGCGCACGATGATGCCGTCGTCGCTCGCGACCGCCGATCCCTCGACGCCGAGGCGCTCGCGGATGCGCGCGTTGATCGCGAGTGCCCACGGCGCGTGCACCTTCATGCCGTACGGCGAGTGCAGGATGACGCGCCAGTCGCCGACCTCGTCGTGGCCGCGCTCGACCGTGAGCGTGCGGTCGGTGGGCAGGGTTCCGGTCGCCTCCCGCTGCTCGGTGAGATGCGCCATCAGGTTCAGGCGGGCCTGATCGTCGAGCCCCGCGTCGATGAGTCGCTGTGCGGCCTTCTCGGGCGTCGCCGCGGCAACCTCACGCGAGAACTTGCCGAGCGCCTCTCCGAGCTCGAACGGGCGGCCGATGCCGTCGCCGTGCCAGAACGGCACCTTGCCGGGCTGCCCGTACGCGGGAATCACGTTGACCCGGTCGTGGGTGATCTCGGCGATCCGCCAGCTGGTCGTGCCGAGTGTGAAGACATCGCCGACACGGGACTCGTAGACCATCTCCTCGTCGAGTTCGCCCACGCGTGCGCCCGTCGACTCTCCGGCGACGAACACGCCGAACAGGCCGCGATCGGGGATCGTGCCGCCGCTCGTGACCGCGATGCGCTGCGCGCCCGGGCGGCCCGTCAGCGTGCCGGCATCCCGATCCCAGACCAGTCGTGGCCGCAGCTCGGCGAACTCGTCGGAGGGGAAGCGGCCGGCGAGCAGATCGAGCGTCGCCTCGTAGGCCGAGTGGGGGAGCGACTGGAACGGTGCCGACCGGCGGACCGTCTCGAACCATTCCTCGACGCCGATCGCCCCCAGCGCGCTCGCGGCGACGGTCTGCTGCGCGAGGATGTCGAGCGGGTTGCGCGGCACCTGGATGGCCTCGATCTTGCCCGCCAGCATCCGCTCGGTGACGATCGCGGTGTGCAGCACGTCGCCCCGATGCTTCGGGAAGAGCGCCGCGCGGCTGATCTCGCCGACCTGGTGGCCCGCTCGTCCGACGCGCTGCAGACCGGATGCCGCGGAAGGGGGCGCCTCGACCTGGATCACCAGGTCGACCGCGCCCATGTCGATGCCGAGCTCGAGGCTGCTCGTCGCGACGACGCAGCGCAGCACACCGGACTTGAGCTCCTCTTCGACCTGGGCACGCTGCTCCTTCGACACCGAGCCGTGGTGGGCCTTGGCGAGCACGGGGTCGGCTCCGGCCGTGGCGCCCGCCTGGGCCATCATCGCCGCGGGCACCGTGGCATCGGGGAGGGCGAGCCCCATGCGCTCGGAGTAGATCTCGTTGAGCCGCCCGGTGAGGCGCTCGGCGAGTCGCCGGGAGTTCGAGAACACGATGGTCGACTTGTTCTGCAGGATGCGGTCGACGATCGCCTCTTCGACGTGCGGCCAGACCGATCCCGTGACCTCGGTGTACTCGGCGTCGGCTGCGTCGCCGGCATCCTTCGGAGCACCGGGCGGAGGAGGCGGGTTGGTCATGTCGTCCATCGGGACGACGACGCCGAGCTCGAACGTCTTCGACGCGGGGGGAGCGACGATCTCGACCGGGGCCGCCCCGCCGAGGAATCGTGCGACCTCGTCGATCGGCCGCACCGTGGCGGACAGCCCGATGCGCTGCGCCGGCTCCTCGTGGCCGTGGGTGCGGCGCAGAGCGTCGAGCCGTTCGAGGCTCACCGCGAGGTGGGCGCCGCGTTTGGTCGCGGCGACCGCGTGCACCTCGTCGATGATGACCGTGTGCACGTCGCGCAGCGTCTCGCCGGCCCGGCTGGTGAGCATCAGGTACAGCGACTCGGGCGTCGTGATGAGAATGTCGGGCGGATCGGAGACGAGCTTGCGGCGGTCGCTCGAGGTCGTGTCTCCTGACCGCACTCCGACCGTCACGGCCGGGGCTTCGAGGCCGAGTCGGCGGGCGGACTGCCCGATGCCGATCAGCGGGGAGCGCAGGTTGCGCTCGACGTCGACGCCGAGCGCCTTCAGGGGCGAGATGTAGAGGATGCGGGTGCGCGAGGTGTCTTTCGCCTTCGCGGCGTTCGCCTTCGCGGTCTCGTTCGCCGTGTTCTCGCTGCGTTCGCGGAACACGCTGTCGATCGCCCAGAGGAAGGCCGACAGGGTCTTGCCCGATCCTGTCGGTGCGACGACGAGAGCGTGCTTGCCCGCGGAGATCGCATTCCAGGCGCCCGCCTGCGCGGGGGTGGGCGCGGGAAAGGCACCCCGGAACCAGTCTTGCGTGGCAGGGGTGAAGCGGTCGAGCACGTCGCTCATCCCTCCATCATCACCCGTGCCACCGACATCGGGGTCGCCATTGTCCGGGGCCGCGGGCATGCTGTAGGCATGGCGTCGCACAGCACGAACTAGGTGAGCACCTTCATCGAGGTGGCCGAGGACTGCCCGGTCGACCACGCTGAAGAGCCGCCGACGGGCGAGAGGCCGACCATCGCGGCGCTGCACCACCGACTGATCGCCGAAGAGCCGTACACGCGCACGTCCGACGACGTGATCTTCATGACTCACGCGCTGCGCACCGGACTCGACCCCGACGACCCCGCAGCACGCGAGGCGTTCTTCTCGAAGGGCCAGCCCTGCCTGCGCTCCTCGCCGCTGGGCAAGCGCTACGGCTGGGGAATCGCACACGACGCCGAGGGGCGAGTCGCGCTCGTGCCCCGCGACTCCGAGGAGTACGCGCTGCTGGCCGCCGACCCCGCGATCACCCACACGAAGGCGATGCGGAGCCGGCGGGCCTGAGCCTGTCAGATCTCGGTGAGAGATCCGTCCGCCTCGATCTCGAGCGTGAGATCGAGGTCGAGCCTCGAGAGGAACGCGTCGTCGTGACTCACGACGAGCACGGCTCCGCGGTAGGCGCGCAGCGCCTCGACCAGCTGGTCGACGGTGTCGATGTCGAGGTTGTTGGTCGGCTCATCGAGCACCACCAGGTGCGGCGCCGGGTCCGAGAGCAGCAGCGTCGCCAGTGCCACCCGGAACCGCTCGCCGCCGGACAGCGCGGAGACCGGCCGATCGGCGGTGGCCCCACGGATCAGGAACCGCGCGAGCCGGTTGCGCAGTTCCTTCTCGGGCACCTGCGGCGCAGCATCCGCGATGTTCTCGAACACCGAACGCTGCTCATCGAGCCCGTCGACCCGCTGCGGCAGGTAGCCGATGCGGTCGGTGAGGGCCGTGGCCTCGAGGGTGGGCCGTTCAGAACTCAGCACCGATTGCTCGGCGCCGCCCTGACACGCCTCGTCCGCCCCGCTATCCGTCCCGAGGCGCGGCATCGATGCTGAGTCGTGAACGCCGGCGTCGCGCACCAGCCGCTCGATCAGCGTCGTCTTGCCGGCACCGTTGCGTCCGATCAGCGCGACTCGCTCGCCGCCCTGCACGATCCACGAGCGCTCCCCGTCTGCGAGCTCGGCCACACGTCGACTGCGCGAGACCTGAGGGTCGGGCAGCTCGATCTTCATCGAGGCATCCGCGCGGATCCGGCGTCCCGCCTCGTCGAGCGATGCGCGGGCGGCATCCTCCTTCGCCCCGACCTCCGTGCGCAGTCGGCCGGCCGAGACCTCGGCAGCCATCTTGCGGCCGTGCGCGATGATCTTCGGAACCCGCTTCTCGATCTCGGCCTTCTTGGCGGTGCGCGCGCGATGGGCGAGCTTCACCTCGGCCTCGATGCGCTGGCGCTTCTCCTTGCGGAACTCCTGCTTCGCGGTGACCTCGGCCTGTCGTGCCGCCTCCTGTTCGGTGTCGAGCCAGGTCCGCCACTCCGAGTACGGACCGCCGAAGACGCTCAGCGTCTGGGCGTAGAGCTCAGCGGTGTCGTCCATCAGCTCGAGCAGCGACAGGTCGTGGCTGACCACGATCAGCGTGCCCTTCCAGGCCTGGACCATCGCCGCCAGTTTCGCGCGTGCGTCGCGATCGAGGTTGTTGGTGGGCTCGTCGAGCAGCGTGATCGGCGCGCGCCGCAGGCGGATGCCGGCGATCGCGACCAGCACCGCCTCCCCTCCCGACAGCTCGCCGATACGACGGTCGAGGAAGTCGGGCGCGAGGCCGGCCTCGGCCAGCGACATCTCGGCGCGCGCCTCGATGTCCCAGTCGTCGCCGACCGCATCGAAGTGGGCAGGATCGACGTCACCGGCCCCGATCGCGCGCACGGCGTCGAGAGCCGCGGCGACTCCGAGCAGATCGGCGACGCGACGATCGACGTCGAGCGTCAACTGCTGCGGCAGGTACGCGACCTCGCCGGTCGCGGTCACGACGCCCGACGTCGCGGTCAGCTCGCCGGCGATCAGGCGCAGCAGCGTCGACTTGCCGGCGCCGTTGCGTCCGACCAGACCGGTGCGGCCGGAGCCGAACGAGCCCGAGACCGAATCGAGGGCGAGCGAGCCGTCCGGCCAGGCGAAAGTGAGGCGGTCGAGCGTGACCGCGGCGTGAAGAGCGGGTACGGGCATGGTGTGTCCTGTCGAGTGCGGGGTGCACTGACACCGGTCGCCGCACAGACCCCGTCTGAGCGGGGTGCGCCGTCGGGAGGACGGTGGGCGAAGGTCTGCCGTGGAGTCGGCGATCGTCGGGTCAGCGCGCGGAGAGATGAGCGCGGAGGCGACGGATCAGATCAAAGGACTTCCAGACACGGCGGACAGGACTCCACGACGATACCCGGGCGTGTCGGACTTCCGCAACCCCGGGCGTGTCGTCACCTCCGGCCGGGCAGCACGACCGGGTTCCCCGTGTCCGGGTCGACCATGACCCGGGCGTCGAGGTCGAACAGCGTCTTCAGCAGAGCGGCGTCGACGACATCTCTCGGGGCGCCCTCGGCGACGATCCGGCCGTCCTTCATCGCGATCAGGTGGGTCGCGTATCCGGCCGCCTGATTGATGTCGTGCAGGACGACCACGACCGTCCGCCCCTCCTCGTGCAGGCGGGTGACGAGTTCGAGGACCTCGATCTGGTGGCCGATGTCGAGGAAGGTGGTCGGCTCGTCCAGCAGCAGGATCGGCGTCTCCTGCGCGAGCGCCATCGCGATCCAGACCCGCTGTCGCTGCCCGCCGGACAGCTCGTCGATGTGTCTGTCGGCGAGGTCGACGACGTTCGTCGCCGCCATCGCATCGGCCACGGCGCGTTCGTCCTCGGCCGACCAGCTCGAGAGCACGCTCTGATGCGGGTACCGTCCGCGCGCGACGAGGTCCTCGACCGTGATGCCGTCCGGGGCCAGAGGGCTCTGCGGCAGCAGGCCCATCCTCCGCGCGACCTCCTTGGTCGACAGACGGCGGATGTCGTCGCCGTCGAGCAGCACCCGCCCCGAGCTGGCGGGAATGAGGCGAGCGAGGGCGCGGAGCAGCGTCGACTTGCCGCACGCGTTTGGCCCCACGATCACGGTCAGCCCGCCGTCGGGGATCTCGACGTCGATCCCGTCGAGCACGCCGCGGGCCCCGTAGCCCGCGCGCAGCGCCTCGGCAGCGACTCGGGTCATGGTCGTCCTCCTCGAGTGGATCGCCGGCTCTCTCTGAGCAGCAGTGCCAGCAGGTACAGGCCGCCGATGCAGATGGTGACCGCGCCGGTGGGCAGCCGCACATCAGGGATCGCATGCTGGGCGATGACGTCGGATGCGAGCAGCAGCAGCGCACCGGTCAGCGCGGCCCCCGCCAGATCCGCCGACGACCCCCGACCCGTCAGCCGGGCGCCGATCTGCGGTGCGGCGAGAGCGACGAACGCGATGGGGCCGGCGGCGGCGGTCACTGC
>NZ_DALZXX010000139.1:0-7487 GCF_031988965.1 Microbacterium sp. | reverse complement strand
TGGATGAGGTGCTCGATGAGCACGGCGAGCATCGCGCGACCGAGATCGGGCTCCGAGACCAGCATCCCGATCACGATGCACGCGATCGCACCCCACCCGCCGAACGTGGGGGGAAGCGCGGCGCCGAGGAGCGCGAGGACCACGGCCGCCCATTGCCATCCGACCAGGGGGCACAGGACGAACGCCCCCGTGGCCGCGACCGCCACGAGCGCGAGGCGCAGGACCAGCCACGACACCGCGGGTGCCGTCTCGAGAGAATCGTTGCGCGCTCTCACCGCCGGGCTCCCGCGATGCTCGCGAGCGCGGCGGCCGGGTCCTCAGCCCAGGTCACCACATCGACACCCGCTCCCTCGAGATCGGCGAAGACGTTCTCCCGCTCCGCCAGAACAGTGCGCAGACCGATCGTCTGCGTGCGGGTCAGACGCGCGCGGTCGAGGCGGGGCAGCACATCGACGGCGACCACGCGATGGCCGCTGGCACGCCAGAGGAGGGCGGTCTGCGCGGCCGCCCCCTCGAAGAAGGACGACAGCACGAAGACGACCGACCCATGCGGCACGTGGGGAGTCCTCCGGAACGACGCATCCTCGCGCGCCTGCCCCGTCGCTGCGATCGCCGCCTCCACCCGCGCGAGATGGCGCGAACCGCCACCGCTGCGCAGCGAGCGACCACCGTTCACGAGCACATGCAGCGCGACGCGGTCGCCGTCGGCGATGGTCTCGACGGCTATCGCTCGAGCCGCTTGCCGGGCGTGATCGAGAGAGGTCACGCCGCTGCGCTCGTAGTCACCGCTACCCCACAGCGAGACGACCTCGCCGAGATCCTCCGATGTGTCGATGGCGATCACGACGGACGCGTCACTCAGCGTATGGGTGCGACGCACGAGGAGGTCACCGGGCCGCCGAGCCATCCTCGCGGTGGCCCTCCAGTCGACCCGCCTGAGCTCATCTCCTGGCGCGAAGGCATGGATGTCGCGGAAGTCCCCGCCCTGGCCCGGCCTGCGGCCCTCGTGAGTGCCGTGCAGACCGGTGAGTCGCCTCGGGAGAGGCACGTCGTCGATGCGGACGAGCGCGGGCGCCACCTGCCGCGGGCTGGTCACGGTCGGCGAAGCGACGCCGAGCACCGCGCCGTCGAATGCGAGCGCCCGGGCGGAAACCTGCACGGGCACACCCGGCCCGGAGTGCAGTACGCGGCTGCGGGCGACGACCGGGCGCCCGTCGCCCGGCACGAACACGCGGCGGCTCCGGCGCTCCGACTGGACGATGAGCACCTCGACGGCATCCGCATCGCTCTCGATGGAGATCGACGTCCGCAGTTCGCCGTCGCCGGCGGGCAGCGCTTCGACGATCACCCGGGCCTCGATCCCTCCGGCTCGCCTCGACAGGGCGAACGCACTCCAGAGAGCGGGCGGCAACGCCATCGCGACGATGTCCGGGCGGGAGAACAGCAGACCGAGCACCGCGAGCAGCACGGCCCCGCCGATCGCCACCGCCAGCGCCGGACTCCACCGACCGTCCGTGGTCCGCCTCGTCATCCGAGCGCTCGCACCGTCGGCGGCACCGCGACCTGGCCCACGACCGATCGCACCACGTCTGCTGCCGATGCCCCCTGCGACCAGGCCTGCGGCGTGAGCGTGAGACGGTGCGCCAGAACCGGCACGGCGATGCGTTTGATGTCGTCGGGACGCACGAAGTCGCGGCCGTCGAGCGCCGCCAGTGCCCGCCCGAGCAGCACGAGGCCGAGCGAGCCGCGCGGCGATGCCCCGACCTCGACCTGCGGGGCCGTGCGCGTCGCGCGCGCGACCTCGACGCAGTATCGCGTGATGTCCTGATCCACATGGATCGCCTCCACCGCCGCCTGGAGCTGCACGAGGCGGGCGGCGTCGATGACGGGTGGAACATGCGTGGCCTCCTCCCGTCGCAGGACTCTGTTCTGCAGGATCCGTGCCTCCCCGTCCACCTCGGGGTAGCCGATCGAGAGGCGGACCATGAACCTGTCGAGCTGCGCCTCCGGGAGCGCATAGGTGCCCTCGTACTCGATCGGATTCGACGTCGCGATGACATGGAACGGCGCGGGCAGCTCGAAGCTGTTCCCTTCGACCGTGACCTGGCGCTCGGCCATCGCCTCGAGCATCGCCGACTGCGTCTTCGGAGTGGTGCGATTGATCTCATCGGCGAGCAGCAGTCCGGTGAAGATCGGCCCGGGTCGGAAGACGAACTCGCCGGAATCCGGTGAATACACGTAGGAACCCGTCACATCGCCCGGCAGCATGTCGGGGGTGCACTGGAGCCGCCGGAACGAGAGCCCCAGAGCGGAGGCGAGGCTCCTGGCCGCAAGAGTCTTCCCCAGACCGGGCACGTCTTCGAACAGGACGTGTCCGCCGGCGAGGATCGACGCGAGCGCGATCTCGAGTGGGTCGTCCATGCCGACCACGACGGTACGCACAGCTGTGAGGATCTGCGCTCCGGTGTCGGCGATATCGGTGGCGGCGGTCATGTCAGCTCCTTGATCGAGGGGGTGGCGAGGTTCGATCGGGCGCGAGGCGATCGATCGCGTCGAGCGCATGCTCGATGTCGACGATCGTCGTGCGCGCACCGGTCAGCCGAGCCCACAGGTCGGGCCCGAGCAGTGCTGCGGCAGCATCGCGGTGATCGGGGTCGTCCGGGTCGACTCCCACTCGCTGCAGCCGATGGCGCAGGATCTCTCGCACCCTCTTCGTGATCTGCTGGCCTGCGAGACCCGTGTGCGTGTTCAGCGCCCACGACATCCGTGAGATCTCCGTGGGTCGGCGTTCGAGCTCGGCGACGATGTGCGGCGCGTCGGACTGCGGCTCCTCCGTAAAGGCGAGCTGCGCCAGCAGGGCTACCGCCCCTGCGAGCAGGCTCCAGCCGACGATGAAGGGCACGGTGAAGCCGAAGACGAAGAGTGCGAGCGCGGCGGCGACCGTGGCCCCGACCGCGAGGAGATATCCGCGCAGCATCATCGCCACACCCCCTCGATGCGCCGGAGAGCCTGTTTCGCGCTCTCGCGGTCACGCTCGGAAGCGATGTGCGCACCGAACCGGACCCGCTCATAGAGCACCAGCAACCGAGCGGCCTCGTCGGCGACGCCGGAGCGCAGGGTGATGATGCGGAGTGCGAACTCCCCTGGCGTCTCGCTCGCGTCGCGCCGAACGCCGGCATCCGCCGCGGTCTCCTCGAGGCCGACCCATGCCGCGACGATGGCGTCGGAGGGATCAGCTCTGTCGTCGATCGATCGCAGAGCGCCGAGGATGCCCCGCTGGATCACCGGGGCGGCCGCATCCGAGTCCGGAGCGGCGTCGATCTCCCCGAACTCCGAGGCGACGTCGGCAGCGTCCCGGCGTCCCAGCGGCCTGTTGCGCCATGCCCGGATGAGCGCCCGCACGATCAGAATGAGGAGGGCGATCAGTGCGGCACCCACGAGAACCAGGAGGATCATCCCCAACGTCTGCGCGATCGCGGCTCCGGCAGGGTCGATCTCCACATCTTCGGGCAGCCCGGTCCCTGCAGGTGCGACCGTGGGCATCGGCTCCGCTGTCGCCGGAGCGAACAGCGAGTCGGGGCGGAAGGTCGGCGCCTCCTGCAGACCCGATGCGAGCATCGCGACGGCGAAGAGGAAGACGACCGACCCCACGATGACAGCCCGGCGGATGCTCGCACGCCCGTGACGTGTCGAGTGAGCGGCCGGCATGCCCCACACCCTATGCCGCGGTCACTCCTGGACGGGGCGGCGACCCGCGAAAGCGGACAAGCCGTCGCGGAGGGTCGCGACCTGCCGCAGGTCCATCCCCACTGCAGCCATGACCTGTCCGGGCACGTCGAGCGCACGATCACGCAGCGCGCGCCCGGTTTCGGTCAGGGTGATGTCCAGACGACGCTCATCCTGTGCACTGCGCTGTCTGGCCACGAGACCATCCGCCTCGAGTCGCTTCACCAGAGGCGAGGCTGTGGCCGGCTCGAGCGCGAGATCTGCGGCGAGATCGTTGAGCGGACGGGGCGACCGCTCCCACAGCGCCAGCATCACCAGGTACTGCGGATGCGTGAGGCCGAGTGGTTCGAGGATCGGGCGGTAGATCGCGACGACATTCCGCGCGGCGGTGACCAGCGCGAAGCAGAGCTGGTTGTCGAGCTTGAGCAGGTCCTCGGATGCCGTCACGGCATCGACTATACAACGGCACTAATGATTAGTACACTAAGCAACATGGCCCACCCGAAGGATCGCCCTCCCCTCCGCTCCCGGATCACGGAAGCCGGCGGCCTGTACGCCTGGATCAATTCGAACCTCATCCGACTCGCCGGCCCCGCGTCTGTCGGCCCCTACGAGAAGACGCCGCCGCCGACCGCGACCGAACGCGCAGAGCGCGCCTGCCCGCTCTGCGGCGCCGCCATGAGCGCACACGAGATCGACCGCTCGGGCCCCAAGACGCTGGTGCACTGCCCCTGATCGCGGCGTGCGCGACGCCGGTCTCCTAAGGGCTCTTCTGCGGTGGCCTCAGCCCGGATGGTCAGCGTCGCCTCGCGCGACGTCGAGCCAGAAGGCCAGGTCATCATCGGTCAAGAGAGCAGCGGGCGAGACGTCCAACCAGCCGGAACCCATCGTCCGCGGCCCCATCACCGCAGTGGCGACCCCCGCACGGGTGAGAAGCGAGGCTCCGTGCTCGTCGTCGACGCGAACGAGCAGGACTCCGCCCTTCCGCGCGCCCACCAGGATGTGGCCGTCGAGCAGGAACGCGCGGGTGCCGAACATCCGCTTCTCCTCGATCTCCGTGTCGACGGTGAGCAGCGCGCGTACACGGTCGGCCAGCTCCTCCCCTGCCGCGTCCATTTCTCCCACCTCGCTGCTCGTGCTCGGCCTCGACCTCAGGCGTGCCCGGCCTTCTCCATGGCGCGCAGTTCCTTCTTGAGGTCCTGCACCTCGTCGCGCAGTCGACCCGCGAGTTCGAACTTGAGTTCGGCCGCTGCGGCGAGCATCTGATCGGACAGATCCTGGATGACGGCTTCGAGCTGCTGCGCCCCCTCGGCCGCGATACCCGTGCGTCGCAGGTTCGGCGTCGGTGACTTGCCCTTGCCTGTCGCCCGCCCGCGACCGGACATCATCTCGGCCGTGTCCGCGCCCTCGCGCGCCAGCACCTCGGTGATGTCGGCGATGCGCTTGCGCAGCGGCTGCGGATCGATGCCGTTCTCCGTGTTGTAGGCGATCTGCTTCTCGCGACGACGATCGGTCTCCTCGATCGCCTTGGCCATCGAATCGGTGATCTTGTCGGCGTACATGTGCACCTCGCCCGACACGTTTCGCGCCGCTCGCCCGATGGTCTGGATGAGCGACGTACCCGAGCGCAGGAAGCCCTCTTTGTCGGCGTCGAGGATCGCGACCAGCGACACCTCGGGAAGGTCGAGGCCCTCACGCAGCAGGTTGATGCCGACGAGCACGTCGTAAACACCCGCCCGCAGCTCGCTGAGCAGCTCGACACGACGAAGAGTGTCGACGTCGGAGTGCAGGTACCGCACCCGCACGCCATGCTCGCCCAGGAAGTCGGTGAGCTCCTCGGACATCTTCTTCGTGAGCGTGGTGACGAGGACGCGCTCGTCTCGGCCGACGCGCACTCTGATCTCCTCGAGCAGGTCGTCGATCTGCCCCTTCGAGGGCTTGACGATGATATGAGGATCGACGAGCCCCGTCGGGCGGATGATCTGCTCGACCACCCCGTCGGCGATGCCCATCTCGTACTTGCCGGGAGTCGCCGAGAGATACACCGTCTGACCGATGCGGTTCTTGAACTCGTCCCAGCGCAGCGGCCTGTTGTCCATCGCGCTCGGCAGGCGGAACCCGTGGTCGACGAGTGTGCGCTTGCGCGACGCGTCGCCCTCGTACATCGCGCCGATCTGCGGCACGGTGACGTGCGACTCGTCGATCACGAGCAGGAAGTCGTCGGGGAAGAAGTCGAGCAGCGTGTGCGGAGGTTCGCCGGGCTGACGACCGTCCATGTGCCGCGAATAGTTCTCGATGCCGGAGCAGAAACCCAGCTGCTGCAGCATCTCGAGGTCGAACGTGGTGCGCATGCGCAGACGCTGAGCCTCGAGAAGCTTGCCCTGCCGCTCGAACTCCTTGAGACGCTCCTCGAGCTCGTGTTCGATCGTGCCGATCGAACGCTGGATCACGTCGGTCCCCGCCACGTAGTGCGAGGCGGGGAAGATCGGCACCGCATCGAGCTTCTCGATCACCTCGCCCGTGAGCGGGTGCAGCGAATAGAGGGCCTCGATCTCATCGCCGAACAGCTCGATGCGGATCGCGTGCTCTTCGTACACCGGGATGATCTCGATCGTGTCGCCACGCACGCGGAAGTTGCCGCGCGAGAAGTCGACGTCGTTGCGGTTGTACTGCATCGCGATGAACTGACGGATGAGCGCGTCGCGGTCGTATCGCTCCCCCACCTGGAGGGCGACCATGGCCCGGAGGTACTCCTCCGGCGCGCCGAGGCCGTAGATGCAGGAGACGGTCGACACGACGATCACGTCGCGGCGGCTGAGGAGGGAGTTCGTGGTCGAGTGGCGCAGACGCTCGACCTCGGCGTTGATCGACGAGTCCTTCTCGATGAAGGTGTCGGTCTGCGGCACGTACGCCTCGGGCTGGTAGTAGTCGTAATACGACACGAAGTACTCGACCGCATTGTTGGGCATGAGCTCGCGGAACTCGTTGGCGAGCTGCGCGGCCAGTGTCTTGTTGTGCGCGAGCACGAGAGTCGGACGCTGCACCTGCTCGACCAGCCAGGCGGTCGTCGCGGACTTGCCGGTACCCGTCGCACCGAGGAGCACGACGTCGGTCTCGCCCGCGTTGATGCGCGATGCGAGCTCGGCGATGGCCTTCGGCTGGTCACCGGCCGGCGCATACTCGCTGATGACCTCGAACGGACGGACACTGCGGGTGGGTTGCATACCTCCAGCGTAGGCGTGGCCACCGACATCGGGGCCGTGTCGGGGGCCGCACCTAGAGTGGGGGCGTGATCGAGTTCATCATCGGCACCAGCCTTGCAGCGTCGGCGGGCCTCAACGCCTGGATGCCGCTGTTCCTGCTCGGCCTCGCGGATCGGCTCCTGCCCGCCGTCGAGCTGCCGTCCGCGTGGGCGTGGCTGTCGAGCGACCTCGCCCTGTGGATCGTGGGAGCTCTGCTGCTCCTCGAGATCATCGCCGACAAGATCCCCGCTCTCGACTCGATGAACGACGTCGTCCAGAGCATCCTGCGTCCGGCGGCCGGGGGCATCGCCTTCGGAGCGGGTTCGGGCGCACAGACCGTCGCCGTCGATGATCCGGCCTCGTTCTTCGCCGACAATCAGTGGGTTCCCGTGGCGGTGGGCATCGCCGTCGCACTCGTGGTCCACATGGTCAAGGCGACGGCGCGGGTCACCGCCAATGCGGCGACCGGAGGGCTCGCCGCCCCCGTCCTCAGCGCGGCGGAGGACGGGGCGTCCTTCG
>NZ_DALZXX010000138.1:0-7634 GCF_031988965.1 Microbacterium sp. | reverse complement strand
GCACTCGCATCGCGAGGCGCGGGCGTTCGCCGAGCTCGGGCGGCTCATCGGCGTGCGGATGCCGACGGCTCTCGCGACGCTCCCGTTCGCGCGCTCGCGGTCTCGAATGCTCCAGGCAGACCGTGCGCGAGTGCTCGCGGGTGACTCGGTGCGGTCGGCGGGCACGATCGTGGCGGAGCGGCCCGATGCCCCGCGTCCGGTGCGGGCTCCGGCGACCGATATCGTCTTCGCCGCGCAGGCCCTCGTGCCGGTCGGTCGCAAGGAGCGCGCCGAGATCGCCGCGACCCTCGTGCGCACGGCCGAGGCCGACCCGGATCGCCGCGTCGTCGTCAAGCTGCGGTCACGTCCGGGGGAGTCCGAGACCCACCTCGAGCGCGATCCGTATCTCGAGCTGCTTCCGTCGCGCAGGCCCGCGAACCTCGTCGTCTCGTACGACTCGATGGCACACGCGCTGTCGACCGCCGCAGGACTCGTCACTTTCAGCTCGACCGCGGCGGTCGAGGCGGTCGCTCTCGGAGTGCCCGTGATCGCGCTCGATTCGTTCGGTGTCAGCAAGAGCCTGCTCAACACTGTCTTCGTCGGCAGCGGCCTGCTGGGCGGACGCAGCGAGGTGGTGGCCGGCCGCTTCCGGCATCCGCACCCCGACTGGCTGCGTGACAACTACTTCCACCCCGCGAGCGACTCGACTTGGTGGGCCCACGTCGAACAGCTCGTCGCTCTGCGTCGCGCGGGTGCTCTGCCGGCGAAGCGCGTGCCGGCGGCCCGTGGTGGATCTCTGCACGAGGCGTGGCACCGCGCGAGCGTGCTCGGTCGCGAGGATCGCACGCTCAGCGGTGCGGCGGCGCTCGCGATCGGGGCTCCCGCGACGAAGGCGCTCGCCGCTGTGCGTCGCGGCCGAGCGCCCGGCGACGGCGGCACCTGGGCCGATGCGACGACCGACGTCACGCTCGAGCCGAACCCGTTCCACGACTCGATCCGGCGCTGACCGGCGCCGGATCGAGTCCCGTCCGTGTCAGCTGCTGCGGCGGATCGCCCTGACGCCGACCACGAGGCCGACGGCGGCGACGGCCAGAGCCGAGATCCAGCCCCACAGCACGGTCGCATCACCCAGATCCCCCGCGAACAGCGCCCGCTCGGCCTGGACGACCCAGTTGACGGGGTTCACCGAGGCGACGGCGCGCATCCAGGCGGGGCCGTCGTCCAGCGGAAGGAGCATGCCCGAGAGGATCAGCAGCGGGAAGATCAGCGACTGCTGCACTCCCCAGAAGAGCCATTCCCTGTCCTTCGTCGCGAGTGCCAGCGAGTACGAGAGTGAGCCGAGCCCGACGCCGAACACCGCGAGCAGTGCGAGGCCGATGAGCAGCCCCGGCACGTTGATCGCGAACCCGAAGGGCCAGGCGATCAGCACGATCACGAGCGCCTGCACCACGATCGGGGCGATCTCCTTGAGCGCGCGTCCGACCAGCAGCGACGAGCGGGCCAGAGGAGCGACCAGCGTGCGCTCGTGAGAACCGGTCATCATCTCGTACTGCAGGTTCGACCCGGTCGCCCCGGTGCCGAACAGGACGATCATGACGAGCACGCCCGGCACGAACCAGGCGAGCGTCTCTCCGGCAGGCTGCCCGGAGCCGCCGATCAACAGCGGGGCGAAGAGCCCGAGGAACACGAGCGGCTGCAGCAGGCTGAAGATCAGCGTGAACGGATCGCGCAGCACGGGCTTGAGCTCACGGGTCAGCACGTTCTTCGTGTCGCGCGCGGGATTGGGGCGCACGAGGGTGTCGCTGCCGGTTGCGGCGGTGGTGGTCATGAGAGGACTCCTGTCTTGTCGTTCTCGACACCCGTCTCGGCGCCGGATTCGGATGCGTCGGTGCTGCCTTCGCCCGCCTCGCGCAGCGTGCGGCCGGTGAGTGCCAGGAAGACGTCGTCGAGCGTGGGTGGTACGCCGGTCGCCCGACGGACGAGGATGCCGGCGGCATCCAGTTCGCGCACGATCACCGGCAACAGCTGATCGCCGTCCGGCACGGCAAGTGACAGCGATTCGCCGTCGAGCGACACCTCGGCGGCGCTGAGGCGGGCGACGACGGAGCGTGCGTTCGCTGCATCCGCCTCGGTCGCCAAGCCGAACGTGAGCACGTCGCCGGCGAGCGTCGCCTTGAGCGAGGCCGCGTCGTCGTCGGCGATGATGCGGCCCTTGTCCATGACCATGACGCGCTCGGCGTAGCGGTCCGCCTCCTCGAGGTAGTGCGTCGTGAGGAAGACGGTCGTGCCGTGCTGGGTGCGCAGGTCGAGGATGTGCTCCCAGAGATTCGCACGGCTCTGCGGATCGAGTCCCGTCGACGGCTCGTCGAGGAAGATCAGCGGGGGCGCGTGCATGAGTCCGAGGGCGATGTCGAGCCGCCGCTTCTGGCCGCCGCTGAGCTGCTGCACCGTACGCGTCGAGAATGACCCGAGATCGAGCGATTCGATCAACTCGTCGGCTCTGCGGATGCTGTCGCGCCGCGTCATGCCGTAGAACGCCCCCTGACTCAGCAGCTCGTCGCGCACGCGCTGCGAGAAGCTTCCGCTCGTGAGCTGGCCGACATAGCCGATGCGGGCGCGCACCCCGGCGGCATCCGAGTGGATGTCGTGGCCGACCACCCGGGCGGTGCCCGACGTCGGGGGGATCAGTGTCGTCAGCATCCGCAGGCTCGTGGACTTGCCCGCGCCGTTCGGACCGAGGAACGCGACGAGCTCGCCGCGCACCGCGGTGAAGGAGAGGTCGGTGACCGCTTCGACCGACGTCTTCTTGACGGTGAAGACCTTGGTGAGGCCTTCGGTTTCGATGATGGATTCGTTCGACATGCTCAGAGAGTACGAAGCAACGAGGACAGATCCTGTCCTCGATCTCTGAGATTCTTGAGACATGTCCGACACCACCACCAGAGCCCTCGCGCTGCTCAATCTGCTGCAGACACACCGGCACTGGCCCGGCACGGAACTTGCGAGCCGGCTCGGAGTCACCGAGCGCACCGTGCGCCGCGACGTCGACCGGCTGCGCGAGCTCGGCTATCGGGTCGAGTCGACTCCGGGAGCGGCCGGCGGCTACCGCCTCGAGGCTGGCAGCGCGGTGCCACCGCTGCTGCTCACCGATGACGAGGCCGTCACGATGGCGATAGGCCTGCGCGTCGCGGCGACGCAACAGCTCGTCGGCGGGGCGGAGGTCACTCTGACCGCACTCGCGAAGCTCGAGCAGGTGCTCCCGTCGGCGCTGCGGCAGCGGGTGAATGCGCTCGCCGCCTCCGTGCAGCCGCCGCGGATCGGTGACGGGCCGGTCGTGTCGCCGGCGGTGCTGGGCGAGATCGCGATGGCGACGCGCGATCACGAGCGACTGCGCCTGCGGTACGTCGACGGGGCGGGTGCCGAGAGCGTCCGCCGGGTCGAACCGCACGCCCTCGCTCCCTCCGGACGCAAGTGGTTCCTGCTGAGCTGGGATCTCGATCGCGACGACTGGCGGACGTTCCGCGTCGACCGCATCGTGTCGGTCGAGCACACGCGGGTGCTGTTCACCCGTCGCGAGATCAGCGAGGACGAGATCGAGGAGCGCGTGCTGATCGCCGCGTCGTGGACTCCGCAGAAGATCGAGGCGGATGCCGTGATGGACCTGCCGCTGCCGACCATGGAGGCCGTGTTCGGCCCGTGGTCCGAAGGAGCGACGGCAGAGGGTGAGGACCGCACCCGGTGGCCGTTCGGCGGGTCGGACTGGCGGGAGGCGATGTACGCGCTGCTCTGGATCCCCCAGGGCGTCGAATACACGACGAGTTTCCCCGAGCCGCATCGCGCGGAGCTCAGGGAGGCGGTGGAGCGACTGCTGCGGGCACTCGATGCGCCGGCTCCCGGCTCACGCCGGTAGCGACCTGCGTGCGACGATCGAGGGTGGATTCGGGTCGTCCCACCGCTGGAAGGTCTGCACGCACCAGAAAGCGGCGAACAGGATCAGGGCGACGGCCTCTCCGAACAGCACGACAGGAGTCTCGCCGAAGGCCTGCCGGAAGAGCAGAGCCACGACGAGCAGCACGAGGTCGGCGATGAGCAGGCCTGCGATCCAACGGTAGATCGATCGTTGGCGCGGAGTGGGTGGGGTCTCGCCGGGCTCGAGCGGGCCTCCGGCGGAGAGGATCGGGACGGCGGCGAACACCCCGAAGAACACCAGGGTCACCGCGAAGTGGATGCTGTTCACCGGCCAGAAGTTGAACGGGAAGCCCTCGTTCAGTGCGGGCCAGAACGCGAGTGCCACGACGAGGACGGCGGTGATGATGGCGATGATCGACACCAGGCGAGCGGAACGATTCGGTGTGCGGGTGCGGCGTCGGATCACCGCCATCGTCACCACCACGGCCACGACCACGATCGCGTAGACGGCGATCCCGGCTTTGGCCGTGCCGATGCTCGCCGAGGGAATGCAGTCCGCCGTGGCCGGGCAGGAGAGGTGGCCGATCGCGCGAGAGTCGGCGAGGCCGGTCGGCACGATCGCGATGAGCGGCGCGAACACCGCGCACACATCGAGCAGGGTCGTCGCCCGGCTGCGGCCGGAGAGGGCGAGGAGCACGACGGATGCCGCGATCAGCGTTCCGACGAAGATGTCGCGCGCCGGGGTGTAGAACGCGTGACTGATCGAGGGGAGCGGGTGCCAGCCGACGATGAGCGGCTCCCATGTGATGACGATGATCTGCAGTGCGACGCTGACGAGCAGCGTGAAGACGATCAACACGAGGGAGAGTCGCAGGTAGCGGTGGGACTTCTGTCCGGTCGTCGCGGGGGAATCTGCGGCTGCCATGAGGCGACCGTACACCGCAGCGCGGACGGAGCCGGATGACGCGGCGTGACGCTTCTGGACACGCGGCGACTCACTCTGTCAATCCCCGCAACGATCCTGGTGTTCCGGTGTGGCGCGAGGTAACGTCATCCCCATCGCGGCGATCCGGGCGGTCCCGGGCCTCAGCTCATATCTGACGGCGTTGCGGGTTCGACTCCCGCCGTCGCGTCCACTCTGTCCACGTCGTTCGTGATCAGCCCCCTGAGCGGCGACCGCGATGCAGGCGCTCGACGGTCTCGCCGGCGGCGACTCCGACGAGAACCACCGCGCTCGTGATCGACAGTGTGAGGGCGTTGACGGTGAAGCCCGCGAACCCGGCACCGGCGAGAACGACGAGAGCCGCCAGGCCGACCAGCTGAGCTCGCACCCAGCGCCCCTCGAGCACGCGACGGAACAGCGCCGTGCCGGTGAGGAAGAGGATCGGTGCGCCGACGACGACGGCCGTCGCCGCGAGGCCGCGCTGGTCGGGAAGAGCGAGCGTCTCCTTGTCGCCCACGCTCATCAGGACGATGCCGGCGATGATCGGCAGATGCACCCAGGTGTACGCGGTGCGGGCGAGCCGGGCAGGTTCCTCTGAGGCCTCGATCGCCTCGGCGCCGACGCGTTCGCCGTGATCGAAGTAGATCCACCAGGCCGCCGCTGCGGTGACGAACGCCGTCGACATCGCAGCGATGGATGCGGCGGACGATTCCTTGTCGACGAAAGCGAAGCCGGTGACCAGCAGGCCTTCTCCGAGCGCGATGAGCACGAAGAGGGACGTGCGCTCGGCGATGTGCGGGCCGGAGAGATCCCAGGAGCGCAGCTGGACCTTCCCTCGTCCGGGGACGGGGAAGCCCAGCACGGTGCCCAGCAGTTCGAGTGCCAGCGCGGCGGCCCACAGCGGCAGCTGCCACCCGAGGGGCAGCAGTGCGCCGACGATCCACAACGCGCCACCGGCGACCGTCCAGCACAGGATCAGCGAGAAATCACGGGCCACTCGCCGGTCGTGACGGGCTGTCGCCCACACGATGAAGACCGTGCGCCCGACCTGGAGCACGACGTAGGCGATCGCGAACGCCCACGCTCGATCGCCGAAAGCCTCGGCGATCGAGACGCTCATCACGAGCGCCACGAAGGCGAGTGCGATCACCGCCCCGCGCACCGGAAGCTTCACGGGGTCGAGCCAGTTCGTCACCCAGGTGGTCGACACCCAGGCCCACCACAGTGCGCACACCATGATGACGCCCTCGAAGGCGCCCAGAGGAGTCTGGTTCTCGTAGAGGTAGGCAGACAGCTGGGTCAGCGCGAGGACGAACAGGAGATCGAAGAACAGCTCGACATACGTCACTCGATCCGCGCGCGGAGAGTCCGTGGGGCGCAGCACGTCGCGGGTCATCCCGAATGCCATGCGACCATCCTGGCATCGCTGAGGAGACCTCGATGCACGCGTTCAGAAGCGTGCGCGTCCGCCCGGGGGGACGGTCACCGAAACCCGGCCGTCGATCTCTGGGCGAGCCAGAAGCTGCGGTACAGCCCCTCGCTCGCGAGCAGATCGTCGTGCGTGCCGCGCTGCGCCACTCGACCGTCGTCGAAGACGACGATCTGCTCGGCGGTCGACACGGGGTCGAGACGATGTGCGATCAGCACCGTCGTGCGGTTCTGGCGCAGCACGCCGATCGCTGCCTCGACGGCATCCCGGTGGTGGAGTCCGACGTCGGCCGTCGCCTCGTCGAGGATCACCACCGCAGGATCGGCGAGCAGCGCGCGGGCGATGGCGAGCTGCTGGATGCGGCCCTCGTCGAGCGGATCGTCGAGGGCGACGGATGTCAGGGATCCGACCGCCCAGTCGGCTCCCACCGCGACGAGCACAGCGACCATCTCGTCGTCGCTCGCATCGGCTGCGACGAGGCGCAGATTGTCGGCGATCGACCCGCGGAACTGATGCAGCTCCTGCGACACGTAATAGGGGGCGGTCGTCTCGGGGGTGAACGCGACGCGGCCGGACGACGGCGGATGGTGTCCGGCGATGACCCGGGCGAGCGTGCTCTTGCCCGATCCGGAAGACCCGACGAGCGCGGCGGTCGTGCCCGGCTCCACCCGCAGCGTGACACCGCTGATGCCCCGTCCGGTCGTCGGATACCGGTAGCCGACATCCTGCAGATCCACGGCGACCGTCTCACGGTCGGCGGTCGGGCGTGCAGCCCCGGATGCCGTCGGTCTCTGCTCCGGGGTCATGTCGATCACGCCCACGAGACGCGCGAGGCCGATCGCCGCCCGCTGGATGTCGTCGAGCCCGAAGATCAGCTGCCCGACCGGATCGAACAGGCGGTGGAACACGAGCGCGGCCGTCGTGACCATCCCCACGCTGATCGCGCCGGTCGCGTGCAAGAGGAAGCCGGTGACGAGGATCGCCCCGAGGCCGACCAGTTCGCCGCCGTTGATCCAGCGGAACAGCCGGTTGCGCACCCGCACGCCCTCGACCTGCATCCGGATGGACTGCTCTGCCCGCACCCTGACCCGTTCGAGGGCGTGGTCCTGCTCGTTCAGTGCGATGAGCGTCTCGATGCCCTCGACGGCCTCGAGCACCGCCTGGCTGCGCGCGGCCTCGCGCACCCGCACCTCGCGGAACACGACCCGGGAGCGCCGGAGGAAGGCCCGGGTGCCGAGCACGTAGAGCGGTGCGGATGCCACGCCCGCGAGCGCGAGCCACGGGTCGAGAGCGGTCAGCGCGATCCCCGAGACGCCGATCGCGAATCCCGCCGACAGCAGCACGGGCACGACGGAGCCGCCGGCCTCGGCGACC
>NZ_DALZXX010000137.1:0-7797 GCF_031988965.1 Microbacterium sp. | reverse complement strand
GTGCAGGCGGGTCTCCAGATCTCGGAATTCGCCCCCGCGCAGAGCGCGCTCGAGCACACATTCCTCACGCTCAACCACCAGGCCGCGGCGGCGGCTGCCGCGGCGGCGTCGGCCCCACCGGCACCGGCCGCACCCACGGCACCGCCACCCCCACCCGCCGCCCCGAACGCCGAGGAGGCGGGAGTATGAGCCTCACGAACATCCGTATCATCGCGCGTCTCGAGCTGACCCAGCGACTGCGCAGCGTCGGCTGGTACATCCTGCTCGGCGTCTTCGCCGTCGTCCTGATCGGTGTGACGGCGCTGTCTTTCGCGGTCTATGCCTGGGGCGAGTTCATCGGAGCCGGCGTGTTCTCGATCGTGGTGAACATGGTGCTGCTCCTGGTCGCGCTCGTCTCTCCGACGCTGAGCGGAAACGCCATCAACGGCGACCGCGAGGCGGCGACCCTGGCGGCCGTCCAGGTGACCGCGGTCTCGACCGGCGACATCATGCTCGGCAAGCTCGTCGCCGCCGTGGCGACCGGCTTCGCCTTCCTGATCGTCGCGATCCCGTTCCTGGCGATCTCGCTGCTCGGGGGAGGATCGAACCCGCTCGTGCTGCTCGTGTCGCTGCTCGTGCTCGTGGCCGAGATCATCATCGTCGCGGCGATCGGCGTGGGGCTCAGCGGTCTCATCGCCCGGCCCCTGTTCTCTGTCGCGACCACGTATCTCGTCATCGCCGGCCTCACGATCGGCACACTCATCGTCTTCGCCCTCGGAGGCATGGCGATCCGTACCGAGACGACGCAGTACAGCAGGCCCTACGACGACGTGGGCAGCGTCGACTGCGAATCGTGGGACACCTACACCACAGAGGTGCCGCGTTTCGACCTCGTCTGGTGGGTGCTGGCGGCGAACCCCTTCGTGGTGCTCGCCGACGCCACGCCCACCGAGTACAGCACCGAGGGCTACCCGGTCGACATGTTCGGTCAGATCAAGCTCGGCGTGCGAAGCGCGCAGCAGACGCCGATCGACCAGCGCTGGGACGAGTGCTCATCCGATCCGTATGACTCCCGGACCCCGCAGGAGATCATCGACAGCACGGTGCCGAGCTGGTTCGTGGGCCTGGGCGTGCAGGTCGTGATCGCCGGTGCCCTGTTCGCCGGTGCCTGGTCGCGTACGCGGACTCCCGCGAAGCGGCTGCCCCCGGGGACGCGAATCGCGTGAGCTGTGCGGATGGTGAACGGCCACCGGCCGTTCACCATCCGTGCACCGGGCGGACGTCGGGGGGTCACGCGGAATCGGTGATGTGGGGTGAAACCCGTCTGCCTTCCTCAGGAGCCCTATGTCCCGCCTGCACTCCGCCGCTGCGATCACGACGGTGTGCGCGCTCAGCGCCGCCGCACTGCTCGCCGCGCCCCTCGCCGCCACCGGCGCCGAACCCGGTGTCCGCATCAACGAAGTCGAGTCGAGCGGAGGAACGCCCGGTGACTGGATCGAGTTCGTCAACACATCGGACGCCGCCGTCGATCTCAGCGGCTACGTCGTCAAGGACAACGGCGACGACGAGTTCTACACGTTCCCCGAGGGGACGACCGTCGCGCCCGGTGCCTTCCTCGTGATCGACGAGGTCGCCGCCGGCGTCGGCGACTTCACCTTCGGTCTCGGCAAGGACGACCAGGTGCGTCTGTTCGACCCGAGCGCGGTGCTCGTGGATGAGACGTCGTGGTCGGCTCACGCGGCTGTCACCTGGGGTGCGCGTGAGAGCGAAGGAGCCGTGGAATGGGCGGACACCTCCGAGTCGACGAAGGGAACCTCCAACGTCTTCGCTGCCGACGATCCGGTCGGCGGTTCGATCGCCATCAACGAGGTCGACTCGCAGCCGGCGGACTGGGTCGAGTTCTACAACGCGGGCGATGTCGCGCTCGACATCTCGGGCTACGAGATCCGCGACAACTCCGACGACCACCGCTGGCAGTTCCTGGCAGGCACCGAGATCGCAGCCGGAGATTTCCTCGTGGTCGACGAGGGATCGATCGGGCTGGTCGACGGCGTGGAGACCGCGTTCCGCGACCCGATCGGCATCGGCAGCGCCGACCGCATCCGTCTCTTCGACGCCTCGGGCTCGCAGATCGACGACACTCTGCCGTGGAGCGGCCACGCCGCGATCGATGGTGAATTCGCCGCAGCGACGCTCGCGCGATGCCCCGACGGCAAGGGAGCCTTCGTGCTCGCCTACTCGACGCCGGGGACGGCGAACTCCTGCGTCACGCCCGATGTCGTGATCAACGAGATCGAGTCCGACGGTGACACCACCGACTGGGTCGAGGTCGTCAACACCGGCAGCACTCCGGTCGACCTCTCCGGCTGGACCGTGATGGACGGTGATCCCGTCGGGCACGCGTCGGAGACGACGCCGCTGCCCGCCGGCACGATGCTCGAGCCTGGTGCGTACCGCGTCTTCGACCAGCCGACGGACTTCGTGTTCGGGCTCGGCAACGGAGACACGGTGACGCTGCGGGACGCGAACCTCGACGTCGTCGACGAGCACGTGTACGCAGAGCATGCCGAGGGCGTCCTCGCCCGCTGCGCGGACGGCAGCGGAGACGTCGTCGACATCGCGATCTCGACCAAGGGCGAGCGCAACGCGTGCGGCAACCCCGTGCGCATCAACGAGGTCGACTCCGACGGTGGCTCGCCCGACGATTGGATCGAGCTGGTCAACCCGACGGCGTCTGCGCTCGATGTCTCGGGCATCGTCGTGAAGGACGACGATGACGCGCACTCGTACGCCATCCCGGCCGCGACCATGATCGACGCCGGTGGCTACCTGGTCATCGAACGGGCCGAGCTCGGCTTCGGACTCGGCGACGGCGACTCGGTACGCCTGTTCGACGGCGACCTGCTCATCGACTCCACCACCTGGGGCATGGGGCACGCGGCGACCACGTGGGGGCGCTGCCCCGATGCCACCGGCGCCTTCGCCGTGACGGCGGAGAGCACGAAGGGAGCGGCGAACATCTGCGAAGGCGAGGTCGCGGTGTCGCCGTGGCCAGGTTCGGCCGAGGTGCGAGTGCTCGACACCGCGCCGACGTTCCTCGAGGACAGCTCCGGCCTCGACGTGCAGGAGACCGCGGACGGTGCCTTCCTCTGGGCGGTCGACAACGGTGAAGGCCGCATCTGGAAGCTAGAGGCCCACGCCGACGGATCGTTCGCGCAGATCGCGGGATGGGAGGCGGGCAAGCGCGTCCGGTTCCAGAAGGACGCCGAGGCCCCGGATGCCGCGGGACCGGACACCGAGGGCATCACGGTCGACGGTGACGGACTCGTCTACGTCGCGTCGGAACGCGACAACAGCGCGAAGGGCGTCAATCAGAACACGATCCTCGTGGTCGATCCCGAGGCGTCGACCGGTGACCTCATCGCCCAGCAGGAGTGGGACCTCACCGCGAAGCTGCCCGCCGTCGGCGCGAACCTCGGCATGGAAGCCGTGCAGTGGGTGCCCGACAGCGCCCTGGACGGTGCCCTGTTCGACGTCAACACGGGTGCGGCGTACGACTCGACCGATTACTCCGGTCACGGCGACGGTCTGTTCTTCGTGGCGGTCGAGGACAACGGTCACGTCTACGCCTTCGCGCTCGCGGCGGACGGGTCCTCGACCCTCGTCTCGGAGATCGCGCCGGGTCTCGCCGGAGTCATGGCGCTCGACTACGACAGCGTCCTCGATGTGCTGTGGGCCGTCTGCGACGACGGATGCCAGGGCCGCTCCGCCCAGATCACGCTGAACGGCACCGCGAAGCCCGGCATCGCTCACTTCGCACGGCCGGCTTCGATGCCCGACATCAACAACGAGGGCTTCGCGACGGCTCCGGCCTCACTCGCGGTGGACGGTCAGCGTCCGGTCTGGTGGTTCGCAGACGGCTTCGCCTCGGAGGCGCTGCGCACAGGGATGATCCCGGTGGCGGACTCCGGAAACCCCGGTGGTGAGAACCCGGGAACGGAGAACCCGGGAACGGAGAACCCGGGAACGGAGAACCCGGGAACGGAGAACCCGGGAACCGAGAACCCCGGAACCGAGAATCCCGGTGAGAGTGCGGCTCCGCTCCCGGGGTCGGCGCTGACGGACGACAACCGCAACGGCGTCACGGTGAATCCCTCCGTGGCGGGTCGTGGTGATCGGGTGACCGTCAGCACAGGCACGGACCAGGCGGGAGATCAGCTCGCGGTCTGGATGTACTCCGAGCCCGTGTCCCTCGGCACGAGCACGGCCTCGGCGACGGGATCCGTGGCGGTCACGATCCCGACTGATGCGCCGCTCGGTGCGCACCGCATCGCGGCATATGCCGCGGACGGTTCGCTGGTCGGCTGGGCCGACATCACCATCGAGGAGCCGCACGGGCTCGCCACGACCGGGGCGGATGTTCCCGTCGTGGCGGTCGTCGTCGCGATCATGATGCTGATCGCCGGCGGTCTCATCGCGGTTCGGAGGCGGCGAACGCTCTGAGCGATCCGTCAGGCTGAAGAGGGGTGTGCGGGAGGCCGCGCACCCCTCTTCCGTGGTCGCACAGGATCTCGGCGTGCGCTCAGAGTCCGAGTACGGCGCGTGCGCCGTCGGCATCCGCCTGGCGATACTCCCACGCGATGCGGTCGAGATCTGCGCGCCCGGTGTCGTCCACCGTCGTGAAGCCCTCCTCGGCCTTCTGCACACCGTCTGCCGTGCGCTGCGAGACGGTGCCGACGAACCCGGCTGCGCCTTCGACCAGTCCACCGATCGAGTTGAGGACCGGGGGAATGAAAGCCCCGATCGGGCCGAATGCCATGCCCGGTACGGCGGAAGAGATGCTGTTGCGCGACGCGGCGAGCTTCGCTGCCGCCTCGGTCAGTGCGGCGCGAGCCGCCTCATATGCGTCGCTGTGGACTTCGATCGCAGCCATCAGGTCGAGCTCCCCCTCGAATCAACCGTCTCTCCGCTGATCTGCGGGCCGACGTGCTTCGTCCACGATAGGTCGATGACGGCGGCGAGCCAAGTCTGCGACGTCCGCCCCGGCACCCACCGCGATGTCGGCGCCTCAGCCTAGACTCATAAGGCCATGTCAGAAGCCCCCCTCATCGTGCCCGGAACCGTCGGCCCCCACTCCACCGGAGGGCAGGGTCAGGACGATCTCCTCGCCGGTCTCAACCCGCAGCAGCTCGAAGCCGTCACCTACCGTGGCCCCGCGCTGCTCATCGTCGCGGGCGCCGGCTCGGGCAAGACGAGCGTGCTCACGCGGCGCATCGCCTCGCTGCTCCGGGGGCGCGAGGCGTGGCCCAGTCAGATCCTCGCCATCACCTTCACGAACAAGGCTGCGGGCGAGATGCGCGAGCGCGTCGAGGCGATCATCGGCGATGCGGCCCGTGGCATGTGGATCTCGACCTTCCACTCGGCGTGCGTCCGCATCCTGCGGCGAGAGGCCGATCAGTTCGGTTTCACCAAGTCGTTCACGATCTACGACTCCGGCGATTCGCGAGCGCTCATCAAGCGTCTGGTGAAGGAGCACGAAGCGGACGCCTACGGTCTGACGCCCGGGGCGGTGCAGTCGCGAATCTCGAAGCTCAAGAACGAGCTGTCCGATGCCGAGTCCTACGCGCGCCAGGCCAACATGTCCGACCCCGCCGAGCGCATCTTCGTCGAGCTCTTCGCCGACTACCAGCGGCAGCTGCAGAAGGCCAACGCGTTCGACTTCGACGACCTCATCGGTCAGACCGTCTATCTGTTCCGCGCGTTCCCGCAGGTCGCCGACACCTATCGTCGGCGCTTCCGCCACATCCTCGTCGACGAGTACCAGGACACCAACCACGCCCAGTACGCGCTCATCCACGAGCTCACCCGGCCGGTGTCGGGAGACGCCCCCGATCCCTATGCCTCGAACGGCATGATGATCTTCGAGCCCGAGACCACCCCCGAGCTCGCGGGCGCGTCACTCACGGTCGTCGGTGATTCCGACCAGTCGATCTACGCCTTCCGCGGAGCGGACATCCGCAACATCAGCGAGTTCGAGCGTGACTTCCCCGGGGCGCGGGTCGTGCTCCTGGAGCAGAACTACCGCTCGACGCAGAACATCCTGTCCGCCGCGAACGCGGTGATCGGCAACAACTTCGACCGCAAGGACAAGAAGCTCTGGAGCGACAAGGGCGACGGCGACAAGATCATCGGCTTCACGGGCTACTCGCAGCACGATGAGGCGCAGTTCGTCGCCGACGAGGTCGAGTCGCTGCGCCGTGCCGGCTTCCCGTACTCCGAGATGGCCGTGTTCTACCGGACGAACTCGCAGTCGCGAGCGCTCGAGGAGATCTTCATCCGCTCGGCGGTGCCCTACAAGATCATGGGCGGCACGAAGTTCTACGAGCGCGCCGAGATCAAAGACGCCCTGGCATACCTCGTTGCGGTCGCCAACCCGGCCGACGAGATGGCTGTGCGCCGCATCCTGAACAAGCCGAGGCGAGGCATCGGCGACGTCAGTGAGACGGCGATCGCGCGGTTCGCCGACGAACACGACATCACCTTCCGTCAGGCGCTCTCGGTGCCCGACCAGCTCGGTTTCGGCCCCAAGATCCAGGGTGCGATCGCGCAGCTCGATGCGGTGCTCGCCGAGGCGACCGAGATCATGCTCCCGGCCTCGGGAGAGCTGCCGGCGCCCACCACGGTCGCCGACGGGCTCAGCGTGCTGCTCTCGAAGAGCGGCTACCTCGACGCACTCCGCGCGAGCCGCGACCCGCAGGACGAGGCTCGTGTCGAGAACCTCGACGAGTTCGTCGCGGTGGCTCGTGACTTCGCCCGCAACAATCCCGAGGGCACGATCGTCGACTTCCTCACCGAGGTCGCTCTCGTCTCGGACGCCGACGACCTCGACGACGAATCGGGATCGGTGTCGATGATGACGATGCACACCGCCAAGGGGCTCGAATACGACGCCGTCTTCGTCACGGGTGTCGAAGAAGACCTGATCCCGCACCGCATCTCGGCGGGCGAGCCGGGGGGACCGCAGGAAGAGCGCCGTCTCTTCTACGTGGGCATCACGCGTGCTCGCAAGCGACTGCATCTCTCGCTCGCCATGACCCGCGCGCAGTTCGGCGAGGTCTCGGTCGCCATGCCGAGCCGCTTCCTGCAGGAGATCCCCGCAGGGCTCATCGACTGGCGGCAATCGCCGGGCGACGTGAACTCGCGCGGCGGCATGCAGTCGCGCGCGCTGAACGCTCGTCGTCCTGGCGGCGGGTTCGGTGGATCCGGATCCGGTGATCGGTTCGCGGTGAAGCAGCTGCCGGGACGCGACTCGCTCAAGCCTCTGTCGACCGCGATGGACAAGTTCCCCAATCGCGTGACGGCGAAGATGCGAGACAACGGCGACCTCGAGCTGACCGCCGGCGACCGCATCCGTCACTCCGACTTCGGTGAAGGGCGCGTCGATGCGGTGACAGGCGAGGGGGCGAAGCGCATCGCTCACGTGCGGTTCGATTCGGCCGGGCAGAAGAAGCTGCTGATCAAGGTCGCACCGATCGAGAAGATCTAGAGCATCTGCGGGTTAGGCTGATCGATATGGCCCTGTTCTCCCGCCGCAAGAAGTCCGCTGACGACTCCGTCACCGACCCGACTGAGACCGAGAACGTCGAGGCGTCCGACGAATCCACGCAGGACGCTGAGACCGATACCGCACCCGAAGCCGCGGCGCCCACGATCGGGATCTCCGTGCAGGCGTTCCGTGGCGTCGGAGCACAGGCAGGTCCCGAGGTCTCGCTCACCGAGACCGATGCACCGACGGCCGACCCGACCGCTGGCGGCGCG
>NZ_DALZXX010000136.1:0-7851 GCF_031988965.1 Microbacterium sp. | reverse complement strand
CGTCGCCCCGCTGGGCGGCGAGGCGCGCGGAGGTCTCCTCGAGCGCGCGGCGGATCTCGAACAGCGCGCGGATGTCGTCGGCGTCCAGATCGGCGACCACGGTGACCCGAGGGGACTGCTGCACGACCAGGCCGTCGGCCGCGAGGCGGCGGAGGGCCTCGCGCATCGGCGTGCGACTGATGCCGAGGCGGGCGGCCTGCTCGACCTCACCCAGCACGAATCCGGCGGGGAGCACGCCCGATTGGATCTCGTCGAGCAGCGCCGCGTGGGCTCGATCGCTCGCGCTGATGCGATCGACGACGGAGCTCATACCCTCAGTGTATACATAAGACCGGGGGAATGGCCTTGTAATGCCAGAAACCGTCGTTGCGCGTATACATACGTTCGCGACCCCATCCGCCCTCCGCCCGCACCTCATCCCGCTCTCCGCGGCGCGGGGCCAGAACGGCACCTCCCCACCAGGCGGGGCCAATAGAGCACCCAGATCGCCCCTGGAAGGTGCGAATCTGACCCCGTACGGCGCGGGGGCACGGCCACGCGGCGCGGGATGCCGAACTACGGCCGCGGCACCTCCACAGCATCCGGAACAGGCTCCACGAACTCGGCCGGGCGCGGCTCGCCGAGCTTCACGACGACGACACCGACCAGCACGAGCGCCGCCCCGACGGCCTGCAGCAGATCGGGGAGCTGCCCGAGCAGCAACCAGCCGAAGAGCAGCGCGGCGACCACTTCGGACAGCGCGATGAACGATGCCAGGCGCGAGCCCAGCATCCGCGTCGACGCGATGCCGAGCACATACGCGAGAGCCGTGGCGATCAGGCCGATCGCGAGCACCGGCACGAACCACGGAACCGTTCCGAAGCGGTAGGCGATGTCGTCGGTCGTCCAGGCGATCGGCAGGATGCCGACGAGGCCGGCGACCGTCAACGCCACCGCGCCGAGCAGCAGCCCTCCCCCGGCGAGCGCGATCGGCGGCAGCCCGGTGTCGGCTTTGGCCGAGAGCAGGAAGTACGTCGCCGCGCCCACCATCGCGGCGAGCGCCCAGAGGATGCCGGCGACGTCGACCTCGGCGCCGGTGATGATGTCGAGCATCAGCACGAGGCCCACGAAGGCGATGGCCGCACCGATCACGCTGCGTCGAGTCGGCCGTTCACCCCGGCGGAGCCAGAGCCACAGGATGACGGCGATCGGCGCGGTGTACTCGATGAGCAGCGCGAGGCCGACGTCCATCACGGCGACGGCCTGGAAGTAGCAGAGCTGCGTCGCTGTCACGGCGAGCAGTCCGTAGGCGGCGACCATGCCGGCGTTCTTTCTGAGCGTTCCCCATCGGCCACGCAGCGACAGGATCGTCGGCACGAGCAGCACGAGTGCCGCGACCCAGACGCGCACGGTGACGGCGGCACCCGGCGTCCACCCCGCATCGATGAGCCCTCGCGCCCAGGCGCCCGACATCCCGAAGGCGAAGGCCGCGCCGATCGCCAGCGGCAGCCCGAGGCGCACCCCCCGTGCCGACGCGTCATTGGCAAAAGTGCTCATGACAGGTGACGCTACTCGCGCGAGTTGTAAGGTGTCAATATGATCTTCGCCGATGACACCGAAGAGGCGCTGCGCGCCGCCGTCTGGCTGGTGAACTCCGCCGAAGAACCCGAGACCCTCGAGACCCTCGCCGATCACGCGGCATTCCTCGCCGAGTTCCCATACTCCGGTCGTATCGATCGCGACGATGCCGAGCTGGCGGCCCTGCGCGGCATCCGCTCCCGTCTGCGCTCCATGCTGCTCGCGCCCCGCGACGAGATGGCGGGGCACGTCAACGCGGCGCTCGCCGAGAGCACCCTCTCCCCGCGCCTCGTCCGCCATGACGGCGTCGACTGGCATCTGCACGCTGTCGCCGACGAGCGCCCACTGGCGGAGCGCGTGCAGATCGAGACCGCCATGGCACTGATCGACGTCATCCGCGCCGACGAGGGGTCGCGGATCTCGATCTGCGCCGACGACACCTGCGAGGCCCTCGCGCTCGACCTCTCGCGCAACCGTTCGAAGCGCTACTGCTCGACGACGTGCACCAACCGCAACGCGGTCGCCGCCTACCGCGCCCGCCGCACCCGGGCCTGATTCACCGGCCCACACGAGACCCGGGTGACCGCGAGAGACGCGGACCATCCGCCCTCGCGCGCGCACCCCGGATGGCGAGCCGATCCTGCGTGCGCACAGCCATGTTTCCTAAAACAACCAGAACTTAACAGTTTCTACCGATTCGCTTGTCCGGTTGACGAGGGCACCCGAGCCTGGAAATACTGTTAACCGCCCGAAAGCACAGCGCTTGTGCCCCTGTTCACCCCAAGGCCAAGGATGACCTAGATGACAGAAACGATCAGTTCTACACAGTTAGACACAGATCGAAAGCCACGTCGGCTCTCCGATGGCATGTTCGCCCTGCTGCTCACGGCACCCGGGCTCGCTCTGCTCGCCGCGGTCGTCGTCTACCCGCTGATCACCGCGCTCATCACCGCGTTCTACAAGCAGAGCCTCGTCGAGCCCGGCCGCGAGTTCGTCGGATTCCAGAACATCATCGACGTGCTGACCGGCGACTTCTTCCGCCTGCTCGGTCAGACTCTGGTGTTCACGCTCGGCACGACGATCGCCCCGTTCGTGATCGGCTTCGGGCTCGCGCTCGCCCTGAACACCCGCATCCGCGGAGCCAAGGTCATGCGCGGTCTCATGCTCATCCCCTGGCTGATCCCCGGAGTCGTCGTCTCGTTCCTGTGGATGTGGATCTTCAACGCCAACTACGGCGTACTCAACTCCCTCTTCGAGAGCCTCGGCCTGATCGGCGAGCCGCAGGCGTGGCTCGCGAACCCGACCAGCGCGATGGCCGCCGTGATCGTCGCGAAGACCTGGCAGTCGTTCCCCTGGATGATGGTGATGCTGCTCGCCGGCCTGCAGACCGTGCCGATCGAGCTGCATGAGGCCGCCGAGATCGACGGCGCCGGCACCGTGCGCCGCTTCTTCTCGATCACCGTGCCGCAGATGCAGGGCATCATCGGGCTCGTCCTGCTGCTCGAGTTCATCTGGAACTTCCAGCACTTCGACATCATCTACGTGCTCACCGGCGGAGGCCCCGCCGGATCCACCCAGACCTTCGCGACCGCCGTCTACGAGACCGCGTTCGACGGATTCGACCTAGGCCATGCCGGCGCCCTCGGGTTGCTGTGGATGGTGCTGCTGATGGGGCTCGTGGTCGTCTACGTCCGCCTGTCCGAGAAGGGAGAGAAGCGATGACCGCTGTCCTCACCGAGACCCCGGCCGCCGTGGCCGCCCCCATCGCGCCCGCTCCGCGCCGCCGTCCGCGGCGCGCGGATCGACGAGCCGTCACGATCAGCGCCTGGGTCGCCGTCGTCGTGTTCGGCGGGTTCGCGCTGCTCCCGGTCTACTGGCTGCTGGTGACCTCGCTCACCCCGCGCACCGAGGTCTTCTCCTACCCGCCGAAGCTGTTCCCGTCGGAGATCACCTTCGACGCCTACGCCGCACTGCTGAACAACCCGGCACTGTTCGGGTACCTGCGCAACAGCATCCTGGTGTCGGTGATCACCGCGGTGCTCTCCGTGATCGTGTCGGCCTACATGGGCTACGCGTTCTCGAAGTTCCGCTACCGCGGTCGCCGCAGCCTCATGTACTTCGTGCTCGCCTCGCAGATGTTCCCGCAGGCACTGCTGCTCATCACGCTCTACGCGGTGTTCTCGGCGTACGGCCTGCTCAACACCTACACGGCGCTGGTGCTGTCGTTCACGACGTTCACGCTGCCGCTGTGCGTGTGGATGCTGAAGGGCTTCTTCGACACCATCCCCGACGAGCTCATCGAGGCGGCCCGAGTCGACGGCGCCTCACGCATGCGCATCATCCACTCCATCGTGATGCCGCTCGCCGGTCCCGGGCTCATCGCCGCCGGACTCTTCGCGTTCGTGCGCGGATGGAACGACTTCATCTTCGCCCTCACCCTCGCCGGTCCCGACAAGCAGACGCTGCCTCCCGGCCTCGTCAACACGTTCATCGGCGAGGCCTCCACGGCCTGGCCCGAGCTGATGGCGGCATCCCTCGCGGTGTCGCTGCCCGTGGCCATCGCCTTCATCGCCCTGCAGCGCTTCCTCGTCGGCGGCCTGACCGCCGGTGCGGTCAAGGGCTGAATCCGCCGACAGTCCCTCGAAGAAGAGAGAGAGCACAACCATGTCCGAGAACTCCATCTCCGTCTCCCGCCGCCAGCTGCTCCAGTTCGCCGGTCTCGGCGCCGCAGGCCTCCTGCTCACGGCGTGCATGCCCAGCGGCGGCGGCGCCGGAAGCCCTGCCGGCACACCGGGCGGCGGCCTCTCCGCCGGCGACTTCACCGCGACCGACTTCTCGTTCGCGAGCTGGTCGCTGACCGAAGAGGCAGCCGCACCCGCGATCCGCTCGCTGCTCGACGGCTACAAGAAGAAGAGCGACGTCGGCATCACCGAGGTCTCGTTCCCCTACAACGAGTACTTCAAGCAGCTGATGCTGCAGGTGCGGGGCGGACAGTTCACCGGCGCCGCACACGTCGACGTCGCGTGGCTCGCCTCGCTCGCGGCCCTCGGCAAGCTCGAGGACGTCTCGGCCCTCACGAAGGGACGCGGCTACACGGCATCCGCGCTCGAAGCCGCGCAGCTCGACGGCGTGCAGTACGGATTCCCGTGGACGATCGGCGCGATCGGGCTGGTCACCAACTCGGAGATCATGGACAGGGCCGGCGTCTCGGAGTTCCCGACCACCGTCGACGACTTCGAGAAGGCGCTGAAGAAGCTCAAGGGGCTCGGCAACGGACTCATCCCCTACGCCGCGTCGACGAAGGCCGCACAGCTCAAGGACGTCCTGATCTGGATGCAGACCTTCGGCTGCGAGCTCGTCGAGAACGGCAAGGTCACGATCGGCGATGACGCGAGCATCGAGGCCGTCACCTGGTACAAGTCGCTCTACGACCAGGGACTCATCGCCGCGGATGTCGACCGGTTCGATGCACGGTCGCTGTTCTCCCAGGGGCGCACGGCCATGTACGACGACGCTCCCGTGGGCCGCAGCTCGGTGACCAAGGACTCTCCGGATCCCGATCTCGACTCCAAGCTCCTGCCGCAGTCGCGTCCGGTGCTGAAGAAGGGCGACACCCCGCGCGCCCTCGTGTGGGGCGGCGCGATCGTGGTCGTCGGCGGAGGAGACGGCACGCGCACGGCTGCGGACTTCGGCCAGTGGTCGACGAGCGACCTCGATGCCGTGACGGCCGACTACGAGCTGCGCGGTCTGCCGCCGGTGACCGAGAAGGCGCAGGCGTCGGCCGCGGTGAAGGCGGATGCCTTCGGCTCGCGCTTCGCCGAGAAGATCACCGCCACGGCGACGACGAACCCGTTCTGGCAGTTCCCGGAGTACGCGCAGATCGAGACGACGATCGCCGATCGTGTGCAGGCCGTGCTGGTGGGCCAGCAGAGCGCGAAGGACGCGATGGCCCAGGCCGGCGAAGCCGCCCAGAAGCTGCTCGCCTGAGGAACGACACCGCACCACTCCCCCCCTCCTGAAAGGACCCCCATGCGCACCCAGACCGTCGAAGCCGACATCATCGTCGTCGGCGGCGGCCTCGCCGGGGTGAGCGCCGCCGTCGCGGCCGCTCGCCTCGGTCGTCGTACCGTGCTGATCAACAACCGGCCGGTGCTGGGTGGCAACTCCTCATCGGAGGTGCGGGTGTGGGTGTGCGGAGCGACCGCGCACGGCAACCAGCGGTGGGCGCGCGAGACCGGCATCATCGGCGAGCTCTATCGCGAGAACCAGTTCCGCAACCCCGAGGGCAACCCGATCTACTGGGACGACGTGGTGCTCGACACGGTGCGGCGTGAACCGAACCTGACGCTGTTCCTCAACACCGAGGTGATCGAGGCCGAGGCAGAGGGCCCCGACGATGCGCGCCGCGTCGTCTCGGTCACCGGGTGGACCATGGGATCGGAGATCCGCACGGTCTTCCGCGCACCGCTCTTCCTCGACTGCACGGGCGACGGGCTGGTCGGCGAGTTCGTCGGCGCACGCCATCGCCTGGGCAAGGAGGGACGCGACGAGTTCGGCGAGGACTGGGCGCCCGAGCAGCCGACGCGGGAGTTCCTCGGATCCACGCTGCTGTTCTACACGAAGGACCTCGGCCATCCGGTCAAGTACGTCGCGCCGGAGAGCGCCAAGGACATCACGACCACGCCGATCCCGGCATCGCGCATCATCCGCAGCGGCGACAGCGGCGCACACTACTGGTGGATCGAGTGGGGCGGTCAGCTCGACATCGTCGACGACAACGAGCAGATCCGCGACGAGCTGCGTTCGGTGATCCTCGGCATCTGGGACCACATCAAGAACTCCGGCGAGTTCGATGCCGACAACCTCACACTCGAATGGATCGGCAACATCCCGGGCAAGCGCGAGTACCGGCGCTTCATCGGCGATCACACGCTGCGCCAGCAGGACGTCATCGAGCAGACCTCCTTCGACGACGGCGTGGCCTTCGGCGGGTGGTCGATCGACCTGCATCCGGCCGAGGGCATGTACTCGACCGGGGCCGGGGCCGTGCAGCGGTTCTCCGACGGACTCTTCGAGATCCCCTTCCGGTCGCTGTACTCCGCGAACGTCGAGAACCTGCTGATGGCGGGGCGCAACGTCTCGGCCACCCACATCGCCTTCGGTGCGGCACGCGTCATGGCCACGTGCGCGGCGATGGGCGAGGCCGCGGGCACGGCGGCGGCACTCTGCCTCACGCATGATGCGACCCCGCGCGAGCTCTACCGGCACCACCGCGAAGACCTGCGCCAGACGCTGCTGCGCGCCGACGCCTCGCTCGTGGGCGTCGCGAACGACGACGAGCACGATCTCGCGCGGGCGGCCACCGTCAGTGCGTCGAGCACGCTGCGCACTCTCGGCACGTCGACAGCGGATGCGGATGCCGAGAGCCACCGGCTCGTCGAGGACCTCGGCATCGTCGTGCCCGTGCATCCGGCGCTCGACGCGACCGAGCTGCTCGTCTCGGCCGACGCCGACACGACGCTCACCGTCGAGGTCTGGTCGACCGGCAAGCCCCAGAACGTCGTGCCCGCCCACCTCGAGCACGCGATCGTCGTCGACGTTCCCGCCGTCGACCGCGAGTGGGTGCGCGTCGCCACCCCGTTCGCGCCGGATGCACCGCAGAACGCGATCATCGTCGTACGCGCGAATCCCGGGGTGAGCCTGCACCTGACCTCGCCGCTGCCGCCCGGCGTCCTGACCCTGACCCACCGCGTCGACAACGACGACCAGAACGTCGAGGTCGATCGAGACGGTCTCCTCGTGCGATGGCCGACCAAGCCGCTGCGCGGACGCAGTGTCGTGTTCCGCACGAGCCCCGACTCCGAGGCCCTCGCTCCCGAGCGCGCGACCTCGGGCTACAACCGCCCGCACGGGGGGCCGCACATGTGGGCATCCGACCCGCGGGCGACAGGTGAGCCGTGGCTGCGCCTCGACTGGGATGTCCCCGTGACGGCATCCGAGATCCGACTGGTGTTCGACGACGACCTCGACCTCGAGCTGAACACTCTGCACCACCACCGCAGCCCCGACGAGGTCCTGCCCCAGCTGGTGCGCGACTACCGCGTCGAGGTGCTCCCCGACGGATCCTCGGAGTGGCGGGTCGTCGCCGTCGCGAGCGACAACCGTCACCGGCTGCGCGTGCACGAGCTGCCCGCTGACCTCGGCCCGTTCAGTGCGGCACGACTCGTCGTCGCGCGCACGAACGGCACCCGCGAGGCGCGGGTGGTCGCGTTCCGGGTGCAATCATGACCGGGG
>NZ_DALZXX010000135.1:395-7889 GCF_031988965.1 Microbacterium sp. | reverse complement strand
GGCTCGGGGTGAGTTCGACACGGTGGCTGACCGACTGGCGGCGACGACCGCGCAGATCCACTCCGCGCTCGTGCTGATCGATGCCACGTCGGAACTGAGCCGCCGGGCGGAGGTCGCCGCTGCGGCGGCAGCCGAGCGGGATGCTGCGCTCGAGGCCTCGGCGTTCGACGATGTGGCCGCCGCAGAGCTGGCGCTCCGGTCGCCGTCCGCGATGACCGCCCTCGAGAATCGTGTCACTCAGCACGCGGTGCAGCGCGAGAAGGAGCGGGCGATCCTGCTCGACCTCGAGCTGCGCACGCTCCCTGAGGATCCGATCGACCTCGAACCCGCTGAGCAGGAGTCCCGATCCGCCCGACTGAGGTGGACGACGGCGGTCGACGACGCCGGAAAGGCCGCGGGCGTGGCCGAGCGGCTCACGGCGACCATCGATGCCGCGGCGTCCGAGCACGCGAAGACCGCCGACGAGGCCGCCGACTACGAGATCCTCCGCGGCCTCGCCGACACCATCGCAGGGCGCGGGGCGAACACCCGAAAGATGACGCTCGAGACTTTCGTGCTCGCCGCTGAACTCGAGGAGATCGTCGGTGCGGCCAATCGCCGACTCGGTGACATGTCGACCGGGCGATACCAGCTCCGGCACTCGGATGCGCTCGCGGCCCGTGGCGCGGCGTCAGGGCTCGGCATCGTCGTGTTCGATGCGTTCACCGGCCAGACCCGGCCTGCGCAGTCGCTCTCAGGAGGAGAGACCTTCCTCAGCTCTCTCGCCCTGGCGCTCGGCCTGGCCGAGGTCGTCACGGCGAGGGCGGGCGGAATCCGTCTCGACACGCTCTTCATCGACGAGGGGTTCGGGTCTCTCGACGGCGACACGCTCGACGTCGCGATGCGCACACTCGACGAGCTGCGACAGGGCGGACGCACCGTCGGCGTGATCAGCCACGTCGAGGCGATGCAGGAGCAGATCCCGGCTCAGCTCCGCGTGCGTGCGACGTCGGAGGGACCGAGCGTCATCGAGTCGCGCTGACGTCCACGCGGCAGAACGTCGAACACGCCGCCGCGAAGAACGATCGGATGATGCCCGACCTCAGACGCCGTACTCGCGACGGATCACCTCGCGCAGCTGCACGCTGCACCGCGCGATCGCCTCGCGGAAGTCGACGAGCGCGCCGTCCTCGGCACGATCGGAGATGGCGCGGAACGCGCGGATCGGCACCCCGAACTGCTGCGCGACCCAGATGTACGCGTAGGTCTCCATGTCGACCAGTCCCGCACCGGACGGTCGGATGACAGCCGTGATCCCGGCATCTCCGACGAAGCTGTCGCCGGTTGCGATCAGCACCCCCTCGCGGCCGGTCGACACGCGCGCAGGCAGAGACACATGCTGCCCGGCGACGCCGTCGAGGTCGAACACGTCGTGCTGCAGGGCGCTGCCGATCTCGTGCGCGGTCGCCTCGAGTTCAGGGTCGATGCCGCCTGCGGTCCCGACGACCACCACCTCGGAGTACTCCTTGGCGTCGAGCGCGCGGGTGAGCGCGAAGACGGCCTGCATCTTGCCCTCGCCGGTCACGAGCCGGTCGAACCCCTCGAGCTCCTCGGGGAAGGCTGCGAGTTCGGAGGCCATGGCTGCGACGAGAAGTTTCACCCCGCCATCCTGCCAGTTCGATCGAGCGCCGCGAAGTCGCCCGCGCGCCACCGGCGTCATCTCGGTGTAACACTGGGGGAGGATACTGATGTCGGGTAGACCGGAGGAAGACATGTCCCTGCAGCAGCAGATCTCTGAAGCACTCGGTGTGAAGTCCGAGATCGACCCCGAGGTCGAGGTGGAGCGCCGCGTGGCCTTCCTCGTCGACTATCTGCGCGCGACCGGCGCGAAGGGCTTCGTGCTCGGCATCTCGGGCGGTCAGGACTCGACGCTCGCCGGGCGTCTGGCGCAGCTCGCCGTCGAGCGCGTGCGCGCCGAAGGCGGAGAGGCGAAGTTCCTCGCCGTGCGCCTGCCGTATCGGGTGCAGAAGGATGCGGCCGACGCCGAGGCTGCGCTCGAGTTCATCGCCCCGGACTCCTCGGTCGAGGTGAACATCCAGAACGGCGTCGACGGTGTCGAAGAGGACATCGAGTTCGCCGTCACGAGCGACATCAGCGACTTCAACCGCGGGAACATCAAGGCGCGCGTGCGCATGGTGACCCAGTATGCGCTCGCCGGGCACGACGGTCTCATCGTCATCGGCACCGACCACGCGGCCGAGGCCGTGACGGGCTTCTACACGAAGTTCGGTGACGGAGCGGCCGACATCCTGCCGCTGTCGGGACTCAGCAAGCGCCAGGGCCGCTCGCTGCTTCTGCTGCTCGGCGCTCCGGACCGACTCGCCTTCAAGACTCCGACCGCAGATCTGCTCGACGGTCAGCCCGGACGGGCCGACGAAGACGAGCTGGGGCTCACGTACGAGCAGATCGACGATTTCCTCGAGGGCCGTGAGGTCGACCCCGAGGTCGCGGGAAGGATCGAGTCGCGGTATCTGGCGACGCAGCACAAGCGCAATCTCCCGGTCACGCCCGACGACACCTGGTGGCGCTGACCCACGGCTGAAGGCCCGTGTCGGATGCCGCGGCTAGTGTCGAAGCATCCGAGAGAACGGGAGCATCGTGCGGATCGACACTCAGGCGCAGCGCGTCATCTGGAGCGCAAGCGACCTCAAGGCGGCCGCCGAATGCGAGTTCGCCTGGTGCCGCGCGATCGATGCGAAGCTGGGCCGTGTCCCTGCGGTCGAGGAGCCGGAAGATGCGACGCTCGCCCGCGCAGCGCGCCTCGGTGATGTCCACGAGCAGAACGTCCTCGCCCGGTACATCGACGAGCTCGGGTCTGCTCGCGTCCACCGCATCGAGAAGGTGTCGTCAGTCGACGCCCAGGCACTCGCGGACGCCGTCGACGAGACGGTGCGAGCGTTGCAGTCCGACGCGGTGGTCGTGTTCCAGGCCGCGTTCGCGACGCCCGAGTTCGTCGGGTTCGCCGACTTCCTGAAGCGAGACGACGACGGCCGCTGGCGGGTGCAGGACTCGAAGCTCGCGCGCAAGGCCCGGGTGACCGCTCTCATGCAGCTCGCGGCATACGTCGACCAGCTCGACCGTCTGGGCATCCCGCGTTCCGACGAGGTCGACCTCATCCTCGGCGACGGCTCGATCAGCACCCACGCCGTCGACGACCTGCTTCCGCTGTTCCAGGTGAGGCGAGCGCGCCTGCGTGCGCTCATCGCCGACCGCAGGATCGATGACCCGTCGTCCGACGCGGCCCTCGCCTGGGGCGACGACCGAGGTGACCTCGAGATCGTGGCGTGCGGTCGCTGCGCGACGTGTGAAGAGCAGGTGATCGCTCATCGCGATCTGCTGATGGTGGCCCGGATGCGCCCCGTGCAGCGGGCGCGGCTGCGGGCTGCGGGCATCGAGACGATCGACGCTCTGGCGACCGCGACCGCGACCGCGTCACCGGAGGGGATGAACGTCGACACCTTCGAGACGCTGCGCGCGCAGGCGCAGCTGCAGCTCAGGGCGGATGCCGAGGGGACGCCGACCTACGACGTGCACTATGCCGCGGCGATCCACACGCTGCCGGTGCCGAGCCACGGTGACATCTTCTTCGACTTCGAGGGCGACCCCCTCTACACCGAGCCCGCGCCGGACGGTGAGGCGCACTGGGGGATCGACTACCTCTTCGGCTGGGTCGACAACGCCGATCAGTACACCGCCCTGTGGGCTCATGACTTCGCTGCGGAGCGCGAGGCTTTCGAGCGGTTCCTCGACTTCGTGAAGCTGCGTCGAGCGGCGCATCCTGGCATGCACATCTATCACTACGCGCCTTACGAGACATCTCACCTGGTGGCCATGGCGGCGCGTCATGGCGTGCGCGAGGGAGAGATCGATCGGCTGCTGCGCGAGGGCGTCTTCGTCGATCTCTATCCGATGGTGCTGCGAACGGTGCGGGTGGGGTCGAGGTCGTACTCGATCAAGAAGCTCGAGCCGCTGTACATGGGCGAGGATGTGCGCACGAGCGACGTGCAGAAGGGCGACGACTCGATCGTGCAGTATGTCGCCGCGAAGGAGCTGGCTGCCGCGGGGGAGCAGGCAGAGGCTGATGCGGTGTTCGCGGACCTGGCCGACTACAACCGCTACGACTGCGTGTCGACCAGGCGGCTGCGCAACTGGCTGATCGAGATCGCGAAGAAGGAGGGCGTCAACCCCGCGCCTCCCGACGAGGCCGACGAGGTGATCTACGAGCCGTCGCCGCGGTCGGTCGCCCTGCTCGCCGATGCCGAACGGGCGGTCGACGCCGGCGAGGACGGTCAGGTGCATCGCATCGCGGCCGCCGCCATCGACTACTTCCCGCGCGAGGCGAAGAGCTTCTGGGTGTCGCATTTCCAGCGCCTCCGTGAGCCCGTGACCATGTGGGACAGCACGCGTGACGTGGTGCGGATCGACGGCACGTCGTCGATCGTGCAGCGCGACTGGAGCGTCGCGGAGGGGCGTCGCGTGATGTCTCGCGACCTCGAGGTCCGCGGCGAGGTGTCTCCCGGGACCACGCTCGGTGTCGGGTCGCAACCCTTCGCGCTGTACCCGGTGCCGGCGCCGTTCGACACCGAGGTGCCGTCGCGTGCCGTGCACGTTCCGCACACGGTCACGGTCTCCGAGGTGCTCGACGACGGGTACCTGATCACCGAGACCGCGATCCAGGGTCAGACCTGGGATGAGCTGCCGCTCGCGCTGACGCCGGCGGCACCCCCGCGCGTCGTCTCCCTGCAGGGAGCGATCGACGACTGGGCAGACACGGTGCACGATGCGGCCCCGCGTTTCCCGCGCGATGCCGCGACCGACATCCTGCGCCGCATCCCCCCGCGGACGGTCTCCGGGGACCCTCTGCCGGTGGCGGGCGATGACACGATCGATGCGATCGTGCAGGGCATCCTCGACCTCGACCGCAGCTACCTCGCCGTGCAGGGGCCTCCGGGAACGGGCAAGACCTACACCGGCTCTCAGGTGATCGCGCGCCTCGTCAACGATCACGGCTTCCGCATCGGCGTCGTGGCGCAGTCGCACGCGATCATCGAGAATCTGCTCGAGCGAGTGGTGGCCGACGGAGTGCCTGCGGCGCAGGTGGGCAAGGCTCCGAAAGACCCCTCCGCAGACACGGCGTACACCGTCATCCCGAAGAACGGCATGGCGTCGTTCCTGGGCGAGCACGCCCAGCACGGCGCGGTCGTCGGGGGAACCGCGTGGGACTTCAGCAACACCTCACGCGTCGACCGAGGCGGCCTCGACCTGCTCGTGGTCGACGAGGCCGGCCAGTTCTCGCTCGCGTCGACGATCGCCGTCGCCGCCGGTGCCCAGCGACTGCTGCTGCTCGGCGATCCGCAGCAGCTTCCGCAGGTCAGTCAGGGTGCGCACCCCGAACCCGTCGACACCTCGGCACTGGGATGGGTCATGGACGGTGACGCAGTCGTCAGGCCCGAGTACGGCTACTTCCTGGCGAGGTCGTGGCGCATGCATCCGTCTGTCGCGGCGCCGGTCTCGAAGCTCGCGTACGCAGGCCAGCTCGCCTCGGCGCCCGGCACCGAGCTGAGATCGCTCGACGGCGTCGCCCCGGGGCTGCACGTCGTCGCTCTGCGGCACCGTGGCAACGCCACGCAGTCGCCGGAAGAAGCGGCGCAGGTCGTCGCGCTCGTGCGGGACCTCGTCGGACGCACCTTCACGGACAACGACCCGGATGCCACGGCGAGGCCGCTCGCGCAGAGCGACATCATCGTCGTCGCGCCGTACAACGCGCAGCGTCAGATGGTCCTCGACGCGCTCGCTGCGGCGGGGTACGCCGATGTGCCGGTCGGCACCGTCGACAACTTCCAGGGCAAGGAGGCCGTGGTCTCGATCACGTCACTCGCCGCGTCCAGCGGACGCGATGCCCCGCGAGGGCCCGAGTTCCTGCTGTTGCAGAATCGGCTGAACGTGGCGATCTCGCGAGCCCAGGTCGCGGCTTATCTGATCCATTCACCGGCGCTCCTCGACGATCTTCCGAGAACGCCCGAAGGGGTCGCGCGTCTCAGCGCCTTCGCCCGACTCGTCGGCGCGGCAGGCTGAGAGGTCTTCCATGCACACGATCGATGAGATCCTCCGGGCATCCGCCGCCTGGGTCTGGTTCCCTCGCGACAGTGAGGAGCAGAAGGAGCACCTGCAGCTCGTCCGGTATCCGGCTCGGTTCGGAGGCGGGGTCAGGGGCTCTCAGGTCGACTCGGCGGCCGACGCCGCCACCGTCGTGGATCATGCCCTCGAGCGCACTCGTCGCTGGGGCGAATCCGAGCTGCGGTTCTGGACGAACGCGTCGGACACCCCCGACATCGAGCACGAGCTGCGTCGCCGCGGCGCCGAGCACTTCGACACTGTCGCGGTCTTCGCGCGGGAGATCGACGGACTCTCGGTAGACGTTCCCCCCGGGGCGACAGCGGAGGTCGTTCGCTCGATCGACCAGGTGCGCGAGGTCGATTCCGTCAACGTCCCGGTCTGGGAGCAGGCGCCCCTCGACGAGGCCGGGCTGGTGACGGAGCTCGCCGAGGTCACCGAGGCATTGGACGCGCGCACCGGCTTCCGTGTGCTCGGCCGCCTGGACGGCGACGCGGTCAGCACCGGCGGCTGTACGGTCGTCGACGGCTTCGCCCGGCTCTGGGGCGCGGCGACTCTCGAGCGGTCTCGGGGGCGCGGAGCCTATCGCGCGGTTCTCGCAGAGCGATTGCGCGTGAGCGCCGAGATGGGGGCGACCACCGCACTCGTGAAGGGTCGCGTCTCGACGTCCGCGCCCATCCTCGCTCGGACGGGCTTCATCCATCACGGCGATGAGCGGGGATATCTGCTTCGCATCTGATCGCGTGAGCACCGAGAGCGTGCCGCAGGCCTGCGAGCACGGAGAGCGTGCCGCAGAGTTCAGAGTCCGCGGTGCGCAGTCGCCACCGAGAACAGAGCGCCACCGAGAACAGAGCGCCTCCGAGAGCAGAGCTCGTCCGGACTCCGAGGCGCCGCTGAACTCAGACCGTGCCGTACAGGCGGTCTCCGGCGTCGCCGAGACCCGGGACGATGTAGCCCTTCTCGTTCAGGCGCTCGTCGAGAGCGCCGAGTACGAGCGTCACGTCGCGGTCACCGACCAGCGCCTCGATCGCGGCGACACCCTCCGGTGTGCCCAGCAGGCAGATCGCCGTGACGTCTTTGGCTCCTCGGTCGAACAGGAACTGGATCGCGGCGGCGAGCGAACCGCCGGTCGCGAGCATCGGGTCGATCGCGAAGCACTGGCGGTCGCTCAGGTCGTCGGGAAGACGCTCGGCGTAGGTCGTCGGCTCGAAGGTCTCCTCGTCGCGGACCATGCCGAGGAAGCCGACCTCTGCGGTCGGCAGAAGCTTCACGAGGCCTTCGAGCATGCCGAGGCCCGCGCGCAGGATCGGAACGACGATCGGGCGCGGTTCGGAGATCTTC
>NZ_DALZXX010000135.1:0-385 GCF_031988965.1 Microbacterium sp. | reverse complement strand
TCACGCCCATCGTCGTCGTCACGGGCGTGGTGATCTCGATGGGGCTGACCTTGACGTTGCGGGTCGCCTCGTACGCGAGGAGCGTCACGAGCTCCTCGGTCAGCTGACGGAAGACGGGCGACGGTGTGCGGTGGTCGCGCAGGACCGAGAGCTTGTGGGTGACGAGAGGGTGGTCGGCGACGTGGACACGCATGGATACAGGCTAATGCGCCGGACGCCCTGGCACGACATCGGATGCGTGCGCGGTGGCGCCTTCCACCCCGCGTTGCGCGTGAGCGCGCAGCCGATCACCCGGCCCCGGGAGTGCCGAACCTCCCGCACACGCCTGTCGTAGGCTCGACACATGACCGCTGCCGACCGCCTCGCGATGGCTCGCGCGCTCGAG